>JAFBAO010000101.1 GCA_019247715.1 Caulobacteraceae bacterium | reverse complement strand
GCATCAATGTCGAACATGTCTGCCATCTGGGACCGCGTGGCCCAAAAGGTGTCCCCAATGATCTGCAACTCGGCCCTGACGCCGTCTTTTGCCGTGTAAAGCAGGAACCTATCGCCCGTGTCGCCGTCATCAATGACGGTGAGGGGACCCACCACGACCCGGCGTAGAAGATGGCGGCCGGCCCGGCGAGCGCGAAGAAGGCGCCGAACAGCCACCCGCTCGGCGCTCTCGTGAGCGTAGATCAGGTTTTTGGTGACGATCGGTTCATCCTTGTTGGCCGCCAGCCAGCGATCGAAGAGGTCCTTGTCGACCCCGTAGGTGAGGGCGTAGCCGCCGACCACCTCGCAGCCGTACTGGTCCTCGATGCGCTTGGAGACGCCGTTGATGAACACTTCCCGATCGAACTGCGCGATACGGGACTCTCGGGTGCCGCCGCCCATGACCGGCTCGTGGAACGAGGTCATCTTGAAGACCCGCATTCGGTAGGGCATCGGCAGCTTGGAGGCGACGGTGACCTTGGCCCCAGCGGACTCGGGGCGGTTGTTGCGCTCGGCGGCGGTGTGGGCGAGAGCTTGCGCCATCTAGACCCCCACCATCTGCGCGACGCCCGCGGCATAGCGGATGACCGCTCCCCAGACCCCGGAGGTCATCTTCTGCTTGAAGCTGGAAGTGTCGGGGATGAGCCGGTGCGAGCGCAGTTTCTCGTTGTAGGCGCAGAACCCGGTGCGCTGGCCCTGGACTTCCTTGGCGATCAGCTGCACGAGATTGCCGGCCACAATCCCTTGCGGGTTGGAGGCCGTCTGGGCGCCGTACTGCGGGGCGACCTTCACGGTCAGGTTGGGGAAGTTCTTCTTCAGCAGGTCTTCGACGTTGACGTTGAAGCTGTTGGTGAAGGTGACCGTGCCGCCGACCGTCAGGGTGCCGTAGGTTCCGCTGATGGTAGTGGCCGAGACGGTCTGCTCGGGGATGGAGACGAGATAGGTCCCCGCCGCGCCGGCCGTGCCGCTGACCTGGCTGACGATCTGGGTGCCGGTGGCGACGCCCGTCCCGCTGATAGTGGTCCCGGGATAGATCGTGCCGGTGACCGAGCCGGTGACGGTGAGCAGCCTTCGCCGGCCGCCGAAGAAAAGCGCGCCGCGCTCGTGAGCGGTGTCGAGCCGCCACGCGGCAGCAAGCACTTTTCGAAAAGCTGCGGGAACTTGAGGTGGTGAAGGAAAGGGAGGCTTATCCCACCTCCCCAGCATCCGACGAAAAGCGGGATAGGTGAATGGCCCGCGACCCCCTCGCCCGCGTCTATCGTCACCCCACGCCTGAGCATTGGGCGCAGGATGACCACATGACGCTGGCCGAGGCCGTGGCCGTCTTCTGGCCAGATGGTCCACTGACAATCGCGAGCTTACGCACAGAAATCCGCAAAGGGCGGTTGACGCCGGTTCGTGTGGCCGGAAGAGCCCGGTTAACCCGTCCGTCGATCTTTCCAAACGCACCATCATCAGGCGCGGGAAGGCCGAGCGTGAGACGAACAAGCGCCGACCTCCCGCCAAGCTGCCGGCGCGGCTCGTCGCCCATCTCGCGCGCTGGGAGCGAATGGACGCGAAGGCCAACCAAAAGGCCGTCGAAGCGGCTAAGGCCGCGGGCGACGATGCTCCCCCTCCCATCGCGAGCGTGGTCCACTACGCCCGGGAACCCGTCGATTCAGTCAAGGGCAGCTTCGCCGCCATCGTCGCCGATGCGGGACTGCCTCCGGAGATCACGCCCCATTGGCTCCGGCACACCGCCGCGACCTGGCTCATGGAGGCGGGCGTCCCCCCATTCGAGGCGAAGGGCTATCTCGGGATGAGCATGGAGGTCTTGGAGGAGCACTACGCGCACCACAGGCCGGACTACCAGGCGGCGGTCTCAGCGTCGCCGCGACGCCACATCCCTAATACATCCCGGCTACGTTCCGAATCGGCGTGAACAAAACAGGGAAGTTGCTCACGACAAGACGAAGAAAATCAGATGTTTGCGCTAAAGGAACTACGTTCGGGACGCGGGGGCCGCAGGTTCGAATCCTGCCACTCCGACCAGCCGCGGCGGCGGCGTCGCCGCCGATCGGGCCTCAGGGCGCAAAACCATTTCCCACCGCCGGCTGGCTCGCGATAAGCCTGCGGCCCTCGCCTCTGGGACCTCGGCATGAAACAGTTCCTCATCACCGTGGCCGGCGTCTTCGTCGGTCTGCTGCTGTTCGCGATCCTGGTTCCGGCGGCGCTGGTGGGGCTCGCCGTGGCCGCTTCCCGCCCGGCGGCGCTGCCGGCCAGGACCGTGCTGGCGCTGGACCTGCGCAATCCGCTGACCGACCAGGAGCCGCAGGGAGGCCGGGCGTTGTTCGCCCCGGCCGGCCAGTCGGTGATCGGCATCGAGACCGCGCTCGCGCGCGCCGCCGGCGACTCCCAGGTCGGGGGGCTTTTCGTGCGGCTGCCCGACGGCGGGATCAGCCCGGCCGCCGCCGACGAGCTGCGCGCCGCCTTCCTGCGGTTCCGGGCCGCCGGCAAGCCGATCGTGGCGGTGAGCCAGGGCCTCTATCCGAGCGGCGTCGTCACCTCGACCTATGAGCTGGGCGCGGCCAGCGGCGATCTCTGGATGCAGCCCGGCGCGTCCTTCCAGGCCACCGGTGTCGCCCTGGAGAGCGTTTTCCTGAAGCGCTTCTTCGATAAGTACGGCGTGCAGGCCGACTACCAGCAGCGCTACGAGTACAAGACCGCGGTCAACCCGTACCTCTACAGCGACTTCACTCCGGCGCACCGCGAGTCGGAACTTTCCTGGATGGGCGGGGTCTACGACACGGCCATCGCGTCGGTCGCCGCCGACCGCAAGCTTGCGCCGGCCACGGTGAAGGCCCTGGTCGAGGCCGGGCCGTACTCGGCGGAGGATGCGAAGGCCAAGGGCCTCATCGATCATGTGGGCGAGGTGAAGGAGGCGGAGAACGCCATCCTGCGCGAGGCCGGCCAGGGGGCGAAGCTCGCCCCCTTCTCGACCTACGCGGCGAGGGGCCGGGCCAGCCTCGGCTCCGCCGGCGCTCCCGCCATCGCCCTCATCCAGGCCGAGGGCGCCATCATCACCGGCACGAGCGGGTCCTCCAGCCCCTTCAGCGGGGGCGGCTCCATCTTCTCGGACGACGTGGCCAAGGCCTTCGAGACGGCCGCCGCCGACAAGGACGTCAAGGCGATCGTCTTTCGCCTCTCCTCTCCGGGCGGCTCCGACACCGCCTCCGAGCAGATCCTGGCGGCGATTCGCGCGGCCAAGGCGGCCGGCAAGCCGGTGGTGGTCAGCATGGGAACCTACGGCGCGTCGGGGGGCTATTGGGTCTCCTCCGAGGCCTCCGAGATCGTCGCCCAACCCTCGACCCTCACCGGCTCGATCGGGGTCTTCGGCGGCAAGTTCGCTGTGGGCGACGCTCTTTCCCGCTTCGGGGTCGACGTTCGGGACCTGAGCGTGGGCGGCGCTTACGCCGACGCCTTCAACCCCGGCGCGCCCATGAACCAGGCCCAGCAGGGGGCCTTCAAAGCCTGGATCGACCGGATCTACAACGGCTTCGTCTCCAGGGTCGCGCAAGGCCGGCGCATCCCCGTGGCCCGGGTGGGCGAGATCGCCAAGGGACGCGTGTGGACGGGGGCGCAGGCGCGCGGTCTCGGCCTCGTGGACAACCTCGGGGGCTTGCCGCAGGCCGTGGAGCGAGCCAAGGCCCTGGCGCGGATCTCCGGCGAAGCGCGGCTGAAGCCGATCCCGGTGGGCGCCCACCCCCTGGCCGTCCTCGCCCGGCTCCTCGGAGGCGCCGACGCCGACAGCGCCCGGCTGCTGACCGCGGCCGACGACGTCGCCGGCGACCCGGACGCCCGGCGCCTGCTCGAGATCCTGCACGATGCGCGCCTGCGGGCTTCAGGGGCCATGGTGCTGGCCCCGCGGCTGGTCGACTAGCCCCGGTCAGCCTCCAGTCAGCGATCCTTGGGGTCGATGGCGTCGCGAAGGCCGTCGCCGATGAAGTTGAAGCACATCAGCGTCACCGCCATGGCGATCGAGGGGAAGATCAACAGCCAGGGGGCGAGCTCCATGTCCTGGGCGCCGTCGGCGATCAGGGTGCCCAGCGAGGCCATGGGCGGCTGCACCCCGAGGCCGAGAAAGGAGAGGAAGCTCTCGGCGAGGATGATCCCGGGGATGGTCAGGGTCACATAGACCACCACCGGTCCCAGCAGGTTCGGCACGATGTGCCTGGCGATGATCGCCACGCGGGTGAGGCCGGCGGCGCGGGCGGCCTCGATGAACTCCTTCTGCTTCAGCGACAGGGTCTGGCCGCGGACGATCCGGGCCATGGTCAGCCACTCGACCGCTCCGATGGCGAGGAAGATCAGCACGATGTTCGAGCCGAAGGTGACCATCAGGAGGATCACGAAGAAGATGTAGGGGAGCGAGTAGAGGACGTCGACGATCCGCATCATCGCCTCGTCGACCACACCCCCGAGGTAGCCGGCCGCGGCGCCCCAGGCGACGCCGATGATCAGGGACACCGCCGTCGCCACCGCCCCGATCCCTAAGGAGACCCGCAGGCCCCAGAGCAGCCGCGCCAGGAGGTCGCGCCCGAGGGCGTCGGCCCCCAGCAGGTGGCCGGCGGCGAGCGGCGGGGCCCAGACGTCGTTCTTGTTGATCTCGTCGTAGGCGAACGGAACCAGGAAGGGTCCGATCGCGGCGGCCAGGACCAGCAGCGCCAGCACCGCCATTCCAATCACGGCGGCCCGGTTCCTGAGCAGCCGCCGGCGCGCGTCGTCCCAGAGGCTGCGACCCTTGACCGCCCGGCCCATCAGCTCGGTGGTCCGCGAGCCGGGGGTGAGAGTGATCTGGCTCACGACTTGGCCCTCACGCCAGGCGCACCCGCGGATCGAGCGCCGCGTAGAGCAGATCGGCGAGGAAATTCAGGGCGAGGATCAGCGCCGCGTAGAAGATCACCATGCCCATCACCACGGTGTAGTCGCGCTGGAGCGCGCTGGTGACGAAGAACTTGCCGAGTCCGGGAAGGTTGAAGATCCGTTCGACGATCAGCGAGCCGGTGAGCAGGCCCGCGCAGGCGGGGCCGAGGTAGCTCACCAGCGGCAGCACGGCCGCGCGCAGCGCGTGCTTGAGCACGATCACCGGTTCGGGAAGCCCCTTGGCCCGGGCGGTCCGCACGTAGTTCGAACGCAGCGCCTCGATCATGCCGGCGCGGGTCAGCCGCGAGATGATGGCGATCTGCGGCAGGGCGAGGACCAGGACCGGCAGCACCAGGTTGGGGGGCGCGCCGCCGTCCCAGCCGGCGATGGGCAGCCAGCCGAGCTTGGCGCCGAACGCCAGCTGCATGAGCGGCGCAGTGACGAAGCTCGGGATGCAGACCCCCACGATCGCGACCGCCATGGTCGCGTAGTCATAGGCGCCGTTCTGCCGCATCGCCGCGATCACGCCGAGATTGATGCCGACGACGATGGACAGCACGAAGGCGGAGAGGCCGATGACCATGCTTGGACGGTAGTTCTCCTGGATGATCTGCACGACGGTCTTGTCGCGATACTTGAGCGAGGGGCCGAAATCACCGTGCAGCACGCCAACGATATAATCGCCGTACTGGACGAGCAGCGGCTTGTTAAAGCCGAACTTGGCCTCGACGTTCTTCTTGATCTCGGGCGGCAGCTTGCGGTCCAGGTCGAAGGGACTCCCCGGGGCGGCCCGCATCATGAAGAAGGCGGCGGTGACCACGATGAAGAGGGTGGGGATCGCCACGGCGAGACGCCGAAGGAGGTAACGCAGCACCGGGCTAAGCTTCTCCAGGGGGGCGTCCGAGACGGCCTGGCTCAGCCGCCGCCGATATCGAAACCGACGCCGGGCACCTTAAGCGCCAGGATTCCCAGATCAAGGCCGCCCCCCGAACCCGCGCCAGCCGCCGCCCACGAATCCGACTGTTGCAAGTCCGACACTATGGCGTCGAATCCGCGCAACGCACGTCGACGCCGCCACCATCCGGAGATAAAAGCGACAAGCAATAAATTTAGGGAGGGGAAGCGCAATGCGCTCTGCTTTACTTCTAGGTTGTGCGTTCGCGGCCGTCGGGTCGGGGGTCGCTTGGGCCGACACCGCGACCGAAACCGCCACCGCGCAGGCGCCCTCGAGCACCCTCGAAGAAGTGGTGGTGACGGCGCGCCGGACGGCGGAAAACCTGCAGAAGACCCCGGTCGCCGTGACCTCAATCAAACAGGAAGTCTTCCAGCGCGCCGGCGTTTTCGAGACCACGCGGTTCAACCAGGTCGCCCCCGGCCTGCACGTCACGGCCACGGTCAGCGACCGCAACAACGTCACCTTCAACATCCGCGGCCAAGGCTACACCTACGGCACCACCTTCCCGGCGGTGATCCCCTACTTCGCCGAGACGCCGGTCATCGCGCTGTTCTCGAACGGCAACCTGTTCGACCTGGACAACGTGCAGGTGCTGCGCGGTCCGCAGGGCGTGCAGTTCGGCCGGGTGACCGACGGCGGCAACGTCCTCGTGGAGCCGAAGCATCCGACCAACACCCTCGGCGGCTTCGTCGAAGGGCAAGTGGGCAATTACGGCATGTATGGCGTCACCGGCGCCCTCAACCTGCCCATCGTTCCCGACAAGGTGATGATCCGCGTCGCCGGCCAGATGCAGAAGCGGGACGGCTTCACCACCAACGTCTTCAACGGCCAGAAGCTCGACGACGTCAACTACTACACCTGGCGGATCGGCGTCCTGTTGCGGCCCACGGAGAAGCTGGAGAACTATCTCGTCATCCAGGACAGCCTTTCGAACGACCATGGCACCTCGACGAAGCTGTCCCTGGTCAATCCAGCCGCGGTGACCGCTACCGTCACGCCGCTGTTCACCGGGTTTGGGCCGCTCTACACGGGCCTGCTTGGGCCGGGCGTGCCTTTGACGCCGGCGAACCTCGTGGCCGCACTGCAGACCGAGCTGGCGCGCCAGACGGCGCTCGGGCCGCGTCAGACCTATCTCAATGGTCCCGTGCGCGATCAGCGGCACAACCTTTACGTGGTCGACAAGACCAACTACAACCTCAACGACAACATCTCGATCCACAACATCTTGGGCTACCAGCGGGCGACGGATCGAGAGGGGTCAGATTTCGACGGCTCGACCCTCGCATACATTGACACCTACCATCCTTTCCTTCCGTTCTTCTCCCAGGAACAGCTGAGCGAGGAATTCCAGGTCCACGGCAAGGCGCTGAATTCGCGGTTGAGCTACACGGCCGGGGCCTATTTCGACTACCAGCACCCGGGCGAGCTGAATGAAAACTACACGGTCAACCTTGAGATCCTGCAGCGCGACAACGTCGCCAACCAGGCGACCCGCAGCACGGCCGGCTACGTGCAGGCCGAATACGATTTCAGTGACGTCCTGCACGGGTTCAAGATCAACGGCGGCTATCGGCGGACCCACGACACCTTCGTGTCGCACTATGTCACCTACCTAGCGCAGGTGCCGTTCCCGACTCTCCCCGGATTCCTTCAGCCGCCGCCGATTCCGCACGGCGTCTGCACCAGCTACAGGGCCGCGCTCGGGCCGGAGACCTGCACGAACGCGCGTCAGGAAACCGACGTCAACACCTATTCGTTCGGCGCCAGCGAGCAGCTCACGCCGACCCAGTTCGGCTACATCAAGTATAGTCGCGGCTATCGGCCGGGCGGGATCAACCAGAGCCCGCCCAGCGCCGCCCTGGCCACCTACCACCCTGAATTCGACTACTCCCTGGAGCTGGGCTGGAAATCGGACTGGTCGTTCGGCGACGTCAAGGCCCGCACCAACATCGCCCTCTTCAGCGACGTCTACGCGAACATCCAGAAGCTCAACACGGTGGTGACCGGCGGCGGCGCGCCGGCGTCGATCACGGTCAACTTCCCGAAGGCGCACGTCCAGGGCGTGGAATTCGAGGGCACCCTCATCCCGGTGAACGGGCTGACGCTTTCGATGCAGTGGGCCTACATCGACGCCAAGTTCAAGAACACCGCCGGCGCGCCCAACTCGGTGCTGTTCGGCGACGCGGCGCCTTTTATTTTGGCGGGTATCACGCCTCCCGCCGCCGAAGGCGCCTGCAACCGCAACGCTTTCGTGGAGCTGGGCTTCTGCTACCTGAACCGGTTCAACGGCACGCCGCTGAACACGCTCAGCTTCGACGCCCACTACACGCTGCCCCTCGACCCGAGCATCGGGCCGGTCACCATCGGCGGCAATCTCTATCACCAGTCGTCGATGGCGCTGAACGACACCAACATGCTCAATCCCGACGCGGTCCAGAAGGCCTATACCCTGCTGAACCTCGACGCGAGCTGGGAACACGTCATGGGGAGCCCGGTGACCTTGGGCTTCTTCATGACCAACGTCACCAACCAGCTTTATCTCGTCGGCGACAACTCCTTGAGCCACAACGCCTCGGTGGGCACCTCCGCCAACATCTGGGCCCCGCCGCGGATGTTCGGCTTCTCGATGCGCTACACCTTCGGCGGGGGCTGACCCCCGCCGATCGCCTCGAGTCCCGAGATCGACGTTGCCGCGGGGATCGGCGACTCGACGGGTTTGCTGACTCCGCGAAGGCGCTAAGCCTTCCGGAGACTGGCGGCGAGCGCTTCCATGAGCTCCGCCTGGCGGATGGGCTTGGCGAGCGTTCGCGTCGCGCCGATTTCCTTGGCGATGGTGAGGAACAGCGCCCCGCCCTTGCTGCCGCCGCCTGACATGGCGATGATCGGCAGATCGGGATCGCGCCGCCGCAGCTCCTGAATGGTCTCCACGCCCTCGACGTTCGGCATGACGATGTCGGTGATCACCAGGTCCGGCGATTCCCGAGCGAAGATCCTCAGGGCCTGAGCGCCGTCCTCGGCTTCGATGACCGCATGGCCCGCCCGCTCCAGCATGGCGCGCAGCGTCCGGCGGAGCATGGCCTCGTCGTCAACGAGCAGGATCCGCGCCATCGCACCCTTCCCCTTCATCCAGCCGGCCGCGAACGGGCTAAAGCGATCGGCCGCGGAAGACAACCCAGAGAGAATCAGGCTCAACTTGGTGGCAAGCTGATTTGCGCGAGGCCGCCTCCGCGCCCGCAGACGCTGCTTTCAAGGGGCGCGAGGCCGTCGGATCGGCCGCCGGAGGTCCCTATGTGGGCGTCGCTGAGAGCTTTCCTGACGCGCCGAGCCGAGGCGAAGCCCCCACGACCTTCGCCGGGCGGTCAGGCTCCGCTGCGGGTCAGCCAGGTGACGCCGGACGACAAGATTCCCCGCCGGGTCCTGAAAGTGCGCAAACTCCGCACGCCGAGCGCAATCTCCATTCCGCCGCTGACAATGTTCGGCCCACATGAGCTCGCGCCGCAATACGAGCGCCCTGCGCCGATGCGCTACGTGGCCAGGATCGATGACGGGCTGGTTTGGGGCCGCACTTTCTTGCCGTTCAAGGTGGCCTCGAAGGAAAGCGCCATCTACTTCCGCCAAGGCGCCGAGGCGGATCTATACTTCAAGAACCACCATCTGCCTGAGTTCGAATTCGGGCCCGAGCACGTCTACTTTACGCCGCGGCGTTCGTTCTCGCCCACACGCTCGGTCAGCCAGGGCGTGCTGGCGGCGACCCGGTACGGCTTCAACTATTTCCACTGGATGATCGCCGAGGGCCTGCCGCGGATACTCCTGGCCGACGCGGCCGGATATGCAGGCTATCCGCTCATCGTCGGCGAGATGCCGAGGCAGCACCTCGAGATCGTCGAGCTGCTGTGGCCGAAGCGGAAGATAGAGCCGGTCGCCGCCCATGAGCTGGTGAGGGTGGGGCGGCTCGTGATTGCGCACCCGGCCACCTACTCCCCCAATGACGGGGACCCCTACAATGCGGTCTACGATCCCGACTCCGTGGACGCCCTGCGCGCCCGGCTCGCGCCGATCTGCGCGCCCTATTGGAGCGAGCGGTCGGCCCCGCTCCTCGTCTCGCGCAGCCGGGTCGCCGGGCCCACCGGCGAGCGGCGGGCCGTCAACGGCGCGGAACTCGAGGGCTACCTCAGCGCCCGGTACGGGTGCCGCGTCATCCATCCGCAGGAGATGAGCCTCGAGGAGCAGATCGAGGCCTTCGCCAGCGCCAGCCTCGTGATCTGCCCCTCGGGCGCCGCCGTCTCCAACCTCATCTTCTGCCGCAAGGGCGCGCCGACGATCCTCTTCGGCCAGGACCGATCGGTCTACCCGGAGTATTTCGGCATATTGGCGGGCCGGCTGGAGATCCCCCTGGCCTATCTTCCCTCGCCGCCGCGCGATGGCGGATTTCCCCCCTACCACGTGCCCTACGAGGTCGACCTGGACCGCCTGGAGGAGGCGATGGCCTGGGCGGGGGCGACGCCGCAAGGGAAGGCCATCGCCCTCAGCCCAGCCGCGGCCGGCTGAACCGGCGCCATCTTCACGTCCGCTCGCGCGTCCTCGCAACCCCGCCGCGTCTCCGGTAGAAAGCAGAAGCAAAGCGCGAGGCTAACATGAAGATCGGCATCATGACCGGCATGGACCGCGGAGCAGCCACCCCCGTGGCTCTGGCGCAGCGGCTGCAAGAGATCGAGGCCCAGGGCTTCCACAGCGCCTGGATCCCGCAGGGCTTCGCCTTCGACACCATCGACACCCTCAGCCTCGCCGGCCACCTCACCTCGAAGCTGGTGCTGGGCACGGCGGTGACGCCCACCTACCCCCGCCACCCCACCGCGCTGGCCACCCAGGCGCTCACCGCCGCCTCCATCTGCGGCGGCCGCTTCGTGCTCGGGATCGGCCTCTCCCACAAGGTGGTCATCGAGGGGATGCTTGGCCTGTCATTCGACAAGCCGGCCCGGCACATGCGCGAATACCTGTCCATCCTGATGCCGGCCCTGCGCGGAGAGGCGGTGACCTTCGAGGGCGAGACCCTCACGGCGCGCAACTTCCAGGTCAGCCTTCCCGGCGTCGAGCCTCCGAAGGTCGTGGTCGCGGCGCTGGGCCCGGTGATGCTTCGGCTCGCTGGCCGGATGGCCGACGGAACCATCACCTGGATGGTCGGGCCGCGGACCATGGAGCAGCATGTCCTGCCCGAGTTGGCCGCCGCCGCCGCGCAGGCCGGCCGGCCCGCGCCGATGGTGGTGGCGGGCCTTCCGATCGCCCTGGCGGCCGACCCGGCCGCGGCGCGCGAGAAGATCGCCAAGACCTTGCAGATCTACGGGACGCTTCCCTCTTACCGGGCCATGCTGGACCGCGAAGGCCCCGGTCTCGGGCCCGCCGACATCGCTGTCGTCGGCGATGAAAGGGCCCTCAGGGCCGCCGCGGACCGGCTGGCCGGCTTAGGCGTCACTCACCTCATGGCCTCGGTGATGAATGTCGAGGAGGGCGCCACGCAACGAACCCGCCAGCTGCTGGCCGAGCTCGCCGACTAGTGTCCGGGCGGGAATCGGCTAGTAGATGATCGGCACAGACCAAGTTTCGCCTCGATGAGGGGTTGGACAAGCTTCTGAGCCGATGCAAGATCACTTCGGCAGGCCGTCCCGAAGAAAGAGAAGACTCCAAATTCACCATGCCACCGACTTCGAGGAACTAGGTCACAGACCTACACGTTCTATCCAAAACAACAATTGTTAATGGAGATGCGGCGTGCCAGCACCGGACGAGGGGCTTGCCCAATTCATCACCGGGAGATGGGCCGACACCGACTCCCGCTTCGATCGGATACGGGCCGCGGCTGGCGGCCCATCCCGAACCGCTAATGAGATCCGACTGACCGGGTAGGCGCGGCCAACGGACTTCTTCGGAATTCGCTTTCCGGAGCCTGAGGCGCATGTGTCACGTACTGATCATCGAGGACGACGCCATCGCGGCGCTCGATATCCAGACCACGTTGGCCGAAGCGGGCGCCACCTCCTTCGCCTTCGCCGCCAGCATCCGCGAAGCGGTTCAGGCCGCACGCGAGCTTCCGCCGGCGCTCATCACCGCCGACGTGATGATCTCGGACGGGTCGGGCCTGGAGGCGGTGCGCACCATCCAGGCCGAGTTCGGACCGCTTCCGGTGATCTTCATCACCGCAACGCCGGATCAGTGCGAGGGGCCCGAACCGGTGATCGAAAAACCCTTCCGCACCGAAGAGCTTGCTGCGGTGTTCAGCGCCCTTGCTCCACCGCGCTCCGCGCCCCCTCGGGCCTAGTGTCCCGGTTCAGAAGGTCGCCAGTGGATGGGATGGGGCGCCGAGCGAACTTCGGGCCCGCCAGGGACACTAGCAAAGCTTTGAATCGAGTGTGGTTCACGAATTTTAAGTTCGCTTCGGCGCCCGCCCCATCAATAGAGCGAACTTCAAATCCACCCACACTAACGCCAAGGAACTTCTGATGCCTTCGGGGCTTTAAGCGGCGCAATAGCGCCAGCGAAAGGGTTCCGGGGATGGTGCAGTTCGCAGTGACCCTGAGGAAGGGCGAGTGGACCGTCTTTCGGGATGGCGAGGCGGTGGCCAGCGGGATTTCACGCTCCAAGGCCATCGCGCTGGCCGAGGAAATGGCCTTCGAGGCGGAGGAAGCGCACGAGGATGTCGAACTCCTCGTCCAGGACTACACCGGCGAGCTTCGCGGGCGCCGCTCCGGCGGCTGAGGGCGCCCGCCCCGCCGTCCTAGGTCAAACGGACCGCTTGAGGAGCGCGGTGAGCAACTGGGCCTTTTGCGGCAAATCCTCGGAGATGCGCGCCGCCAGTTCGCGCGCGCCGACCGGATAGGCTTCGCCGCCGGCGGCGATCTCGGACGCCCGTTGGGCCATGGCGCTCAGCTCACGAACGAAAGTCTGGATCTGCTCCTGGGCCAGGCGCTGCGCTTCCAGCTGGAGGCGGCGAATGCGCTGGGTAGGCGTTTCCACCTCACGGTTCAAATCGACGATTTCGCCGCTGGCGTCGGCCTGATCCTTGGCAGGATCCGGGACGGCGGTCAGGTGAGGCGCAGCCATGGCTTGTCATGCTCCGGGCGGACAGACGCCAGACTCATTCGGACGCCCGCCGAACTCCAAAGCTAGAATAAGCGTTCCGCCGTTACCGTTCATGCGTCGGAGTCGAAAGAAATGCCGGTGTTGCTTTCCAGACACTGCTTCGCCTACGGCGGGAGCGACTCTGTCTCATGATGAGGCGCCTGCGGAGGTTTTTGCAACTAACGGGAGAAGCGGCGGACGCACGGGCGCTGACCGACGGCGAGTGGGCCGAGCTCAGCGAAGGCCTCGGCGAGGCTCTGAAGAGCGCAGGCGCAGCCCCGCGAATCGCGCCTCGGCCCCACCCGGCGGCGTGGCTGGCGGCCTCGTGGATGGGGTCGGCGCCGATCATGGCGATCGGCCGCACAATCTGGTGGCCGGGGGCGCGGCCGAGCTTCGCCGGGAGCCCTGACATGGCGATCCTTCAGCATGAGTTGCAACACCTGCTGGACTACGCCGAGGGCGCGCTCTCGATCGGCCGCTACCTGATGTTCCCGAGCAACTGGCGCTATGGTTACCGGCTCTCGGCGGACACCCAATGGCGGCGCCTGGGCGCCGAGCAGCGGGCGAGCGTGGCGGAAGACCTGTGGCGCAGCGAGCGCGCCGCTGATGACGAGCGCGCCCGACTGCTGCGAAAGCTTACGCCGTGGGCGCGGCCGCGCGCGTGAGCGCGCCTCTGTCGAAAATCCAGGTCCGGAAAGGCTCGAATCGCGAGCCGGTCCAGCCGAGGGCGGTGACGCTGATCTGGCGGCCGTCGGCCTCGATCGCCGAGTAGCCCGCCGGGGCTCCGCGGGTGCGGCGCGACAGCGTCCCTGCCCCGCAGAGGTGGGCGCTCGCCCCCTCGGCGCCGAAGGCTCGGGCGAAGGGGGTGTGCAAATGGCCGCTCAGAATGAGATCCACCCCCGCCTCAGCCAGCTTCCGCGCCACGGCGACGCCGCCCCGCACGCCGCTCGCGACCTTCGCGCCCTCGACCTCCACCAGCGGATGGTGGCAGGCGACCACCTTCAGGAGGTCGCCTGCCTCGGCCATCACGGCGACCACCCGCGCCGCCGCCGCGGGGTCGGCGGCGCCCAGCGACCAGTCCAGTCTCGCCTGAGCGCCCCGCGCGGTGTTGAGCGCGCAAGCGACAAGCCCGGGGATCCGAACACACGGCGGCTCGGCGGGCCCTATATAGCGCCGGAAGCGCCAGAATGGGGCCGCGGCGCGAAGGCCGAGGTTCCAGGTCGGCGTGTCGTGGTTCCCGGGGGTCGCCAGCAGCGGCTGGGGGAGCCTCGCCAGCCAGTCCCTGGCCGCTGCGAACTCCCGACGTCGCCCGTCGAGGGTGATGTCGCCGGTGACCACCACGAGACTGGGCCGGAACCGCCAGACGGCCTCGACGGCGCCTTCTGCGGCCGCGGCGTTCTCGCACCCGAAGTGCGTGTCGCTGAGGTGGGCGATGCGCAGGCTCAAAACGTCTCTCAGGGAGCGGCCGGTTCGGCCCGCGGGGGGTCGAACGCCAGGGCGCGGAACGCCCCGGGAACGAATCGAATCCGCGCAGGGGGCTCGACGATGTGCATCTCCCCGTCGAACAGGGCCGGGATCGGTCGCCGGGCCGAGATCACCCCCTCCGTGCAGCAAAGGACGGTGACCGCCGGGTCGCGTCGCCAGTCGCCGATCATGTTGCTCATCGCCAGCCTCAACGCCTCCAGCGCATCGTGAAAGTCGAGCAGCGCGGCCTCCAGGGCCGTCTCCTCCTGAAGCGCCGCCGAGACGAGCGGACAGATCAGGCTGACGGCGACCGCGCGCCGGGGAGGCCCCCCTGCCGGTTGGAACCGCACGTGGTTCATGAAGGCGCGTCGGAAGGCGAGCACGGCGCGCTTCCACGCCCTCGCCAGCTTGCCGCTGCGGGCCGCCTCCCGCGGGAGAGCCCACAGCGCCGGCGATCCGAGGATGGCCGCGCAATAGAACCTGCGGCCGCCGACCTCGCCTCCCGAGACCGGCCGGACGACGGGCCGGCTCAGCGCCGCCCTCAGCGCCTCCGGCCAGGCCAAGCTCCCATATAGCGCTCGCGGAAGGAAGTTCAGGGTGCCGCCCGGCAGGGGCGCCACCAGCGGGCCGGCCGGGCCGCAGAGGCTGGCGGCCAAGTTGGCCGTGCCGTCGCCGGCCAGGGTGACGACCAGGTCCGGCCGCGCCGCCACCGCCGCCTCCACCGCCGCCCGGACATCCCTGGCGTCCGGGGCGTTCACCCGCGCGCTGACACCGAACGCGTCGAGGATCGCCTTCAGCGCCTCCGGCGCGTCGGGATCCACCGATCCGGAGGCGGGATTGACCACCGCTTCCACCCGACGGATGGCGACTGTCTCGGATCGCCGGGGCGGGGATCGGCCGAGGTCGGGACGCGCTTCCACCGCCGACTAACGCCGCCGTTCCGACGCGGTTGCAGGACGGCCCAGGGCGGCAACCCGAGCGCTCCGGGGCGCGTTCAGTTACGGAAGCTTCGCAAGGGCGGCATGTCGGTCTTCGGAGAGGCGCGGCTGGCGCTGAAACACATCGCCGTCAGCCTGGCTGGCTTCGCCGTGGACGCGATGCTCCTCTGGCTTGGGCTGGCGGCGGGCCTGGAGCCCGCCTGGGCGCGCGTCGGCTCGCTCCTCGTGGCGATGCAGGTCACCTTCGTGCTGAACGGGCGCCACGTCTTCAAGGGACTCGACCACGGCCGCCTCCCCGCCCAGTGGCTCGCCTACATGACCGCCAACGGGTTCGGCAACGCCTGCAACTACTGGATCTTCGTCACCCTGGTCTCGCTGCACTGGCCGGTGGTCAGCGCTCCGTTCCCGGCGCTTTCGGCCGCCGCGAGCTGCGCCTGGCTGATCAACTACCTGACGGCGCGGGGGCTGGTGTTCGGGCCAGGTTGGCGCCGGCTGACGGGACGGAAGACGCCCGCCGGTCCGAAGAAGGCGGGCCCGTGCGGCCCACGTAGCGGCCCCTCACCAGGTTCACGCGAACGGTTTCCCCCGTGACCGCCTTGGTCGTCCAGCGGCCGCTCAGGCCGGAGGGCGGGACGGGCGTGCAGAAGGTGTTGAAGAAGAGGATCGCCGGGCGCGCCTGCTTCAGGCAAAGCTTGTTTCCCTTCACCCTCCACGTCCCGCTCGACCGATCTCCGCGCCGGCCCTCGCCCGTATAGGCGCCGCCCGGCCGCAGCCACAGCTCGGCGGTGCGGCCATCCGGATAGGTGGAAAGGATCGTGTTCCCGAACGCCCCCTGCAGCCAGGTAGGCGCGGGCGCAGCTTGGGGCGGGGGCGCGGCCTGGGCCGCTGGCGCCCCCAGCAGAACGGCGATGATCGGCAGGGCGGTGGGGTGAATCTTGAGCACGGCGACCTCCGGAGCCCTAACGCGCGAACCGTCGAAACCGTGCCGAGGCCGGCTGGGACGCCGTGGTTGAACGCTCGGCGCGTGTGGCGAACAATGACCCGGTCACGGGAGGACTAAGAATGAGCGGATCGCCTAGGTGGACGCGACGCCCCGAAGGCTCGAACTGGGGCGACTTCGGGCCGGACGATCAGCGCGGCCGGCTGAATCTCCTGACCCCGGAGCGGGTCCGTCGGGCGGCCCAGGAGGTCCGCGAGGGCCTGACCTTCAACCTCTCCCTGCCGCTCGACTATCCAGGCGGGCAGGTCCTGGTGCCGACGCGCTGGCCGCCCAGGCTCTCGCCCACGATGCGCGACGGCGGGCCGAACATGAACCGCCCCGCCCGACTACAGAACCCGCTGCACACCGACGTGGTCTGCGACGACGCCGTCGCCCTGTGCCTCCAGTATTCGACCCAGTGGGACAGCCTGGCCCACGTCGGCTCCCTCTTCGACGCCGACGGCGACGGCGAGGCGGAGGTCCGCTACTACAACGGCTACCGCGGCGGCGAGGACGTCGTCGGACCCTTCGACTACCTGAAGAACACCCCGGTCGACTGCGACGCCCCCGGCGCGCGGGCGCTCGGAATCGAGAACATGGCCGAGGCCTGCGTCCAGGGCCGCGGTGTGATGATCGACCTCGAAAAGCACTGCGGGCGCGCCCACCGGGCGGTGGGCTACGAGGAGTTGATGCGCATCCTCGAGGCCGACCAGGTCGAGGTGGAGGAGGGCGACATGGTCTGCCTGCGCACCGGCTTCGATCGGGTCGTCCTCGGGATGCACAAGGACCCCACCGCGGAGGCGCTGCACGGCGCCTGCGTCGGGCTCGACGGAAGCGACCGGAAGCTGCTCCGCTGGGTCACCGACAGCGGCCTGGCGGTGCTGATCTCCGACTGTTACGCTGTGGAGTTCGTCGACACCCCCGCTCCGGGAGCGGCCGCAGGACACGACCACGCACCGCGCGCCAGGCTGGGGCTTCACGAACATTGCCTGTTCAAGCTCGGCATCCACCTCGGCGAGTTGTTCCTGCTAAGCGATCTCGCTGACTGGCTTGGCGCTCACGGGCGCTTCCGCTTCCTGCTGACCGCCCCGCCCCTGCGCCTACCGGGCGCGGTGGGCAGCCCGCCTGCGCCGGTGGCGACGGTGTAGCCCTGACGCACGCCCGTCCGCTTGACTCCGGCCCGGCCGCCGACTTGATGGCCGCGATGGGCGCAGCGGCGCCCCGGGGAGGAGTCATGGAGTTAGCCGAAGCATCAGGCGGCGCCGAGCCCGAGGCTCCTCCGTTCGCGCCGACGATCCCGGCCATGCTGCATCAGATCGCCGAGTGGTACGGCGATCGCCAGGCGCAGATTTCGCACGGCGAGGCGATGAGCTATCGCGAGCTGGAGGCGCGCTCGGCGGCGATGGCGCGGGGGCTCCTCGCCATGGGCCTCGGCAAGGGCGCGCGGGTGGCCTTGCTCATGCCCAACGGGCTCGAGTTCACCGTCGCCTTCATGGCGGTGGCCCGGATCGGCGCGCTGGTCGCGCCGCTCAGCACCCTCTACCAGGCCCCGGAACTGGCCTGGGTGCTCAACCACGCCGACATCCAGCTGCTGATCACCGCCGATCGCTACCTGAGGCACGACTATCTCGCCCGGCTCGAGCAGGCCCTGCCCTCGCTTTCGGCGCAGGCGACCGGCGATCTCGTCCTTCCCGAAGCGCCCTACCTTCGCAGCATCCTGGTGTTCGGCCGGTGCGACCGCCCCTGGGCTCGGGAGGCGCCGGCGGCGCTGGCCGCCGCGGCGGCCGCCAAGCCCCGGATCGACGCGGCCTTCCTCGCCGCGGTCGAGGCGAGCGTGGTCCCCGCGGACCTGTTCTGCATGATCCACACCTCCGGCAGCACCGCCCAGCCCAAGGGCGTGGTTCACAGCCACGGCGCCGTCATCCGGCACAGCTGGCAGAAGGTGGGCCGCTTCTGGGGCCTCGACGGGTCCGACCGGATGATCTCGCCGCGGCCGCTCTTCTGGGTCGCCGGCTTGGCGGCCACCTTCTTTCACAACCTCATGTCGGGCTGCACCCTGATCTTTCCGGAAGACCAGAGCGCCGAGACGGTGATCCGGCTGATCGAGACGGAGGGGGCGACGGCGCTCTGCGGGGAGGCCGGGTGGCTTCGGGCGGTCAGGCTCGATCCGGCCATGGCGGCGGCGGGCTACCAGGTCTTCCGGCTCACCAACGACACCGCCGCCATCGCCGCCATCGCCGACAGCGGGCCGCGGTTCCTGAACCCGGAACGGGCGCGCCGGACCCCCGCGCCGACGCCGATCCCGGACCCGCTGATCTGCCGCTCCTACGGCATGACCGAGACGGTGAGCGCCCACACCATGCTGCCGGCGGACCAGTTCCTGGAGCCGCATCAGACGGGCGCCTGTGGGCGGCCGCTTCCGGGGATCACCCTCAAGATCGTCGATGAGGTCACCCGCGAGACGCTCGGGCCGAACCAGGTGGGCGAGGCGCTGGTGCGCGGCTACAGCCTGATGCAGGGCCTCTACAAGCGCGAGCCGGCCGAGGTCTTCACTCCCGACGGCTTCTACGCCACCGGCGATGCGGGCTCGTTCGACGACGACGGCTTCTTCGTCTTCAGCCACCGGCTTGGCGAGATGCTGAAGATCCACGGCGCCAACGTCGCACCTGCCGAGGTCGAGAACACCCTCAACACCCTCGATCAGATCGAGCGCTCCGCGGTGGTCGGCCTGCCGGCGGCGGACGGCCTCATGCTGGCGGCGGCCGTGCAGGTCCGCCGCTCGCAGAGCTTCGACGAGGCCGAGATCCGCGAGGCGTTGAAGAGCCGGCTTTCCTCCTTCAAGGTGCCGCGCCGGATCTTCGCGCTCGAGCCGGAGGAATTCCCGGTGACCGGGTCCGGCAAGATCCGCAAGCCCGACCTCATCCCCTTGCTGGCCGCGCGTGTGCAGGCCGAAAGCGCAGAGGCCTAGCCGCCTTAGGCGTTGCGCACCATCAGCCCCCCGTCCACCGGGATCGTCGCGCCGGTGATGAAAGAGGCGGCCGGCATGCAGAGGCTGACCGTGATGTGCGCCACCTCCTCCGGTTCGCCGTAGCGGCCGAGCGACGTGCGGCGCTTGGCGTAGACCTGCTTGTCTTCCTCGGGGATGCGGGCGGTCATGCCGGTGCGGATGGGGCCAGGGCAGATGCAGTTGACGGTGATCCCCTCGCGGCCCAGTTCGACCGCCAGCGAGCGGCTGAAGCCGGTGATCCCGGCCTTGGCCGCCGAGTAGGGGCTGATGCCGGCGGTGGCCCCGAGCGCTTCGGTGGAGGCGATGTTGACGATCCGCGCCGCGTCCGACCTGCGAAGGTGCGGCAAGGCGGCGCGGGTCATCAGCTGTGTCCCGGTGAGCATGACCGAGACCGCCCGGTCCCAGAGTTCCGCATAGGACGGATCATCGATCCCGACCCGGGTCGAGACGCCGGCGTTGTTCACCAGCACGTCGAGCCTTCCGAACGCCGCGGCGATCTCTTCCACAACCCGGCCGACCGCGGCCGGGTCGGAGATGTCCAACATCCAGGCCCGCGCCCGGCCGCCGGCGGCGCGGATCTCCGCGGCCACCCCCTCGGCGGCGGAGCCGTTGATGTCGACCACCGCGACCTCGGCCCCCACCGCCGCCAGGATCCGGGCCGTCGCCCGCCCCATGCCGCTGCCGGCCCCGGTGACGATGGCAGCGCGCCCGTTCAGCAGCCGCGCCTCGAAAAGCTCGTTCATTCCATCCTCCCAACGCCGCGGCCTTCCGCCGCGGCTCCTTGCGAATGCAGCGCGCCCGTCAGGCGAGGGCCTTCGCCAACGCCCCGATCAGCGCCACCGAGCTCAGATCGCCGAACTCGAAATTCTGGACGAAGAGCCGCGAGACCCCCTTGACCTCGAATGCGCGGATCCGCTCGGCGACGGTCGCCACCGATCCGACCATCCCCCGGGTCCGGCCGCCTTCGATCACCGCGCGCCTCGGCCCAGCGGGCGCCATGCGCGCGAGCAACCGGTCCGCCCGCGCCTGGGCGTCCCGCTCGCTCTCGCCGAGCACCGGGGTGACCACCGTCGATTGGACGAGGCTTTTCGGATCGCGGCCCACCGCGAGGCAGGCGGCGTCGAGGTCCGCCCGGCAGCGCGCCGCGTCTTCCGGACTGGCGTTTAAGGCGTTGTATTCGCTTGCATATTTTGCCGCCAGCGCCGCCGACTTAGGGCCCGCACGGCCGCCCAGAATGAGCGGTGGGTTGGGCTTTTGCACCGGCTTCGGCAGGAACTGCTGCCCCTTCAGCGCGTACGCGCGCCCCTCATGGTCGAATGCGTCCTCGCGCCAGCTTCGCATGACGATCTCCACCTGCTCGGCGAGCAGCCGCGTGCGCTCCCCCATGGGCGGGAAGGGGAAGCCGTTCTGGACGTGCTCGCGCTCGAACCATCCGGTCCCGAGCCCGAGCTCCGCCCGGCCCTGGGAGATGTGGTCCACCGAGGCCACGATGTGCGCGATGAGGCTCGGATGGCGGAAGGTCACCGGTGAGACCATGGTTCCGAGCCGCAGCGTGCGGGTCAGCGGAGCGAGCGCGGCCAGCGTCGTCCAGGCGTCCAGCGAGCCGCCTGGGAAGCCGTGGATCATGGCGTAGTGGTCGGAACGGAAGAGCCCTTCGAGCTTCGCGGCCTCGGCCGCCTCGGCCAACGCCACCCACTGCGGCCAAGTCACGCCCTCCTGGCCTTCGATCATCATCACCACGCGCATGGCGCCGTCCCTCCAGTCCTCACCGGAGGCGTTCTACACCCCGAGAACGCCGTTCCGTAACCATTGGCGGGCGGCCACAGCCCTCAGTCGCTCGGGCGCGCCAGGGCCCGGCCGAGCGCCTCGAGGGAGTCGCGCTCGGCCTGCCGCGCCACCTTGGCGTCGGCAACCATGGGGAAGCCGTGCGGCGCCCCCGGATAGACGTGCAATTCGGTCGGCACGCCGGCCAGAATCAGCCGGCGGGCATATTCCAGGTTCTCTTCGATGAAGAGATCCAGCGCACCGCAGGCGATGTAGGTCGGCGGCAAGCCCGAAAGGTCCTCGGCCCGGGCCGCGGCGGCGTAACAGGAAACCCCGTCCGCGCCTGGCTCGCAGTCCAGCAGCGAGCTCCAGCCGTGGAGGTTGGCGGCGCGCGTCCAGATGAACTCGCCCGAATAGGGCGAGGGCGCGGGCCGGGTCACGGTGCGGTCGTCGATCATCGGGTAGATCAGGTGCTGGAAGGCCAGCGCGTATTCCTTGCGGTCGCGGGCCAGGAGGGCGAGCGCCGCGGCGAGGCCGCCGCCGGCGCTCTCGCCGCTGACGATGATCCGCCGCCGGTCCACGCCCAGCTCGTCCGCCTGCGCGTAGAGCCAGGCGAGGGCCGCATAGCAATCCTCCAGCGGACCGGGGTGCTTGGTCGCCGGCGCCAGGCGATAATCCACCGAGAGCACGACCGTCCCGAAATCCTCTGCGTATTGGATGTGATGCTCGGCGCCCATTTCCGGCGCGCCCATCACGTAGCCGCCGCCGTGAATGTGGAGGACCGCCGGCCGCGGCGCGGTCGAATGGCGGGGCGTGTGGAGCAAGGCCCGCACGTCGGGCGCGCCCGCCGGCGCCGGCGCCCGCACCTCGCGCGTCTCCACCTTCTCGGACGTGGGCGACGGCCGGGCCAGCACCGCCTCCATCAAGGGCGAAGGCTTTGAGGTCGGCCGTGAGCGCGATCAACGACTCGAGCTCCGGATCGATCAGATGCCTGCTCGACATGCACGCCCCTTTTTCGCGACGGTGACGCAGTCGGCCGCATCCAGCTCGGTTGCGTCAAGCCGAATCCTGAAAGGCGCCGATCTTGCGCGCCAGGGGCGCCCTTGCCTGCGCCCCCGCGGCGGCCCAAATCCTGGCGATGGATGGATCCCGCCCCGACAACCCCTACCTTGCCGGCAACTTCGCTCCCATTCGCAGCGAGGACGATTACGCACTGGAGGTGGCCGGCGAATTTCCGGCCGACCTGGCCGGCGCCTTCTACCGCAACGGCCCCGACCCCCAGTTTCCGCCGCGCGACGCCTACCACTGGTTCGCCGGCGACGGCATGGTCCACGCCTTCTTCGTCGAGGGCGGCAAGGTCCGCTACCGCAACCGGTGGGTCCGCACCCCCAAGTGGATGACAGAGCACGCCGCCGGGCATTCGCTGTTCGGGATCTTCGGCAATCCGCTGACCTCCGATCCCTCGGTGATCGGCAAGGACTCGGGCGTGGCCAACACCAGCATCCTGTGGCACGGCGGGCGCCTGCTCGCCCTCGAGGAGGGCCACAAGCCGTTCCGGATGGACCCGCGGAGCCTCGAATCCCTCGGCTACGCCGAGGACTACCGCGGGAAGGTCACGGCCCACCCGAAGATCGACCCCGAGACCGGCGAGATGGTCTGGTTCGCCTACGCGGCAGGCGAGCTGCCTCTGAACGACGTGATGGCGTTCGGGATCACCGGCGCCGACGGCCAGGTCAAGCGTCGCGACACGTTCCAGGCGCCGTTCGCCGCCATGGTCCACGACTTCATGGTCACCCGCCGGCACGCTCTCTTTCCGGTCCTGCCGCTCACCGCCAGCCTCGAGCGGGCCATGAGAGGCCAGCCGCCGCTCGCCTGGGAGCCGGACAAGGGCTCGCATATCGGCGTCATGGCCCGGGACGCGAGCGTCGACACGATCCGCTGGTTCGCCACCGATCCGGTCTTCGTCTTCCATGTGATGAACGCCTGGGAGGAGGGCGAGAGGATCATCGCCGACGTCATGGAGTTCCCGGTCGCCCCGCTCTTCCCCACGCTCGAGGGCAAGCCCGCCGAAGGCGGACCGGCGCACCTTACCCGCTGGACCTTCGACCTCGCCTCCGCCTCGAACCAGGTGAAGCGCGAGCGGATCGACGATCTCGCCGGGGAGTTCCCCAGGCTCGATCCGCGCCGGGCGGGCCTCGACTATCGGCACGGCTGGTTCGCCGGCAACACGCGCGGGACCGACCCCGCCCGCTTCGACACCCTCGCCCACTTCGACCGGACGAGCGGGCGGCGGACCGACTACCTCTTCGCCGAGGGCGACACGCCTGGAGAGCCGGTTTTCATCCCCCGCGCGCCGGACAGCCCCGAAGGAGACGGCTGGGTCGCGGCCATCGTCTATCGCGGCGCCGAGGACCGCAGCGACTTCGTGATCTTCGAGGCCCGGGACATGGCCGCCGGCCCTATCGGCGTCGCCAAGCTCCCCCGCCGCATCCCCTACGGCTTCCACGGCGACTGGGTCGCCGCCTAGTGTCCCGATTCCGAAGTTCGCTAGCGTGAGCGGCGCCTCCGTTCGAACATCGGAATCGATAAGGACACTAGCCAAGTATATGTTTCTAGTGTGGTTTAGGGATCAGAAGTTCGCCACAGCGCCCGCCGCCACAATGGGGCGAACTTCTGATCCACCACGCTAGCTGGCGCGCCCCCTTCACCACTTCGTGGCCCCCCTCCCCCTGCTGGGGAGGAGATCTGGCGACCTAGATCAGCGCGCCGTGGCAGTGCTTGAACTTCTTTCCGGAGCCGCACGGGCAGGCCGAGTTGCGACCGGTGCGCTCCCAGCCTTCAGGCAGGGCCGACGGCGGGACGGCGCGCCGCTCGGCGAGGGTCAGCGAGCCGAGGTCGCCGGCGAGCGTCAGGGGCGCGCGCTCGTTCTCGCCGGTCAGCGGGTCAAGGTGGATCTCGGTATAGGCGGGCTCGGGCGCAGGGGCGGGCTCCTGCGGCTCCTGGAAGCGGAACTCCACTGTCATCAGCCAGCGGGTGACGCTGGAGGCGAGTTCGCCGCGCAGCTTCTCGAAGAGCGAAAAGGCCTCGACCTTGTATTCGTTGAGGGGGTCGCGCTGGCCATAGCCGCGAAGCCCGATGCCGTTCTTCAGGTGATCGAGGTGGGTGAGGTGCTCGCGCCACTGGAAGTCGATCATCTGGAGCAGGAAATTCTTCTCCAGCTGGCGCATCTGCTCGCCGCTGAGCAGCCGCTCACGCTCGGTCGCCCGCGCTTCGGCGGCCTTGGATATCCGCTCGTGGATCTCCTCGTTGGCGATCCCCTCCTCCGCCGCCCAGCCGGCGATCGGCAGATCGAGGCCGAGAACCTCCTTCACCTCGCCCGCCAGCCCCTCCACGTCCCATTGGTCGGCGTAGGCCTTCGGCGGCAGGCGGCGGTTCACCATCTCCCCGATGCTGTCGGCGCGCATCTCGGAGACGATCTCGGAGAGGTCGTCGGCGACCATGAACTCCTGGCGCTGCTCGAACACCGCCTTGCGCTGGTCGTTGACGACGTCGTCGTACTTCAGAAGGTTCTTGCGGATCTCGTAGTTGCGCTGCTCGACCCGCTTCTGGGCGGTGGCGATGGCCCGGTTGAGCCACTTGTGGGTGATCGCCTCGCCTTCCTGGACACCGAAAGTGCGCATGATCGTGTCCAGCCGGTCGCCGGCGAAGATCCGCAGGAGGTCGTCCTCGCAGGAGAGGTAGAATTTCGAGCGCCCCGGGTCGCCCTGGCGGCCGGTGCGGCCGCGCAGCTGGTTGTCGATCCGGCGCGCCTCGTGCCGCTCGGTGGCCAGCACGTAGAGGCCGCCCTCGGCCAGAGCCTTGGCCTTCTTGCTCTCCAGCTCGGCGGCGATGGTCTCGCGCTCTTCTTCCTCGGCCTCGCGGGTGATCTCCACGCCGAGGCCCTGCTGCTCCTGGCGCCATCTGGTCAGCCGCATGTCGAGATTGCCGCCGAGCTGGATGTCGGTGCCGCGGCCGGCCATGTTGGTGGCGATGGTGACCGCGCCGGGCGCGCCGGCCTCGGCGACGATGTGGGCCTCCTGCTCGTGGTAGCGGGCGTTCAGCACGTTGTGGGGAATTCCCACCTGCCGCTTGCCGTCCGCATCGATCACGTGCGCCTTCAGTAGCTCCGAGAGCTGTTCGGACTTCTCGATCGACACGGTGCCCACCAGGATCGGCTGGCCGCGGCGGTAGCAATCCTCGATCTGTTCGAGGATCGCCTTGTTCTTCTCCTCGGCGGTGCGATAGACCTCGTCGTCCTCGTCGACCCTCGCCACCGGCATGTTGGTGGGGATCTCGGTGACATCCATCCGATAGATGTCGAGGAATTCCTGCGCCTCGGTGGCCGCCGTACCGGTCATTCCAGAGAGCTTGCTGTAGAGGCGGAAGTAATTCTGGATGGTGATCGAAGCCAGCGTCTGGTTCTCGGGCTGGATCTCGGCCCCTTCCTTGGCCTCGATCGCCTGGTGCAGCCCCTCCGAGAGCCGCCGGCCATGCATCATCCGGCCGGTGAACTCGTCGATCAGGATCACCTCGCCGCCCCGGACGATGTAGTCGCGGTCGCGCTGATAGAGCACGTTGGCCCGAAGCGCCTGGTTCACGTGGTGGACCACCGAGACGTTGGCCGGGTCATAGAGCCCGGCCGAATCGGCCTCCAGGTGACCCCGCTCGGACAGGATCTCCTCCACCTTCTCCGATCCGTACTCGGTCAGCAGCGCCTGCCGCTGCTTCTCGTCATGGTCGAAGGTCTCCTTGTCCTGGATCAGCTCGCGCACCAGGGCGTCGATGGTCCGATAGAACTCCGAGCGGTCCTCGGTGGGTCCGGAGATGATCAGCGGCGTGCGCGCCTCGTCGATGAGGATCGAGTCCACCTCGTCCACGATGGCGAAGTTGTGCCCGCGCTGGACCATCTCGCCCACGTCGTACACGAGGTTGTCGCGCAGGTAGTCGAAGCCGAACTCGTTGTTGGTGCCGTAGGTGATGTCGCTGTGGTAGGCGCGCTGGCGCTCGGACTGGGAGAGGCCGTGGACGATCACCCCCACGGTGAGGCCGAGGAACCGATAGATGCGGCCCATCCACTCGGCGTCGCGGTTGGCGAGGTAGTCGTTCACGGTCACCACGTGGACGCCCTTGCCCTCCAGGGCGTTCAGATAGACCGGCAGGGTCGCCACCAGCGTCTTGCCCTCGCCGGTGCGCATCTCGGCGATGCCGCCCTCGTGCAGCACCATGCCGCCCACCAGCTGGACGTCGTAGTGGCGCTGGCCCAGGGCCCGCTTGGCCCCTTCCCGGACCACCGCGAAAGCCTCGTTGAGCACCGAATCGAGCTTGTCGCCTCGGGCGATCCGATCCTTGAACTCGGCCGTCTTGGCCCGCAGCGCTTCGTCGCTGAGGGCCGCCATCCTGGGCTCGAGCGCATTGATCTTCTGGGCGCGGGCCAGATAGGTCCGAACCTTCCGGTCGTTGGAGGAGCCGAACAGTTTTTTCAGATCGAGCATGCGGGATTAGGGGTCCGAAGTATAAGAGCGCTCAAGCTCACCAGCGACGCGTACGGCCCCGGTCAAAGCCCTTAGCCTGCTCGAAAAACCGCTTTTTCAACGCGCGGGAGACTTAAGCAGCGCCCCCCCTGAAGTCAACGCGTGGCGCCTTCGCCGACTCGCGCCCCTGACTGGCCTCGTGGTCATCGACACCTGGAACACACAGGGAACGACCGACCCGCCGGCGCCCCCCTCGGCGCGCGGCCCTTCAATCGAGCGAACGTCAAATTCACCACACTAGTTGAGCCTGCGCTTCCTCAGCAGCAGGGTCCGGTCCACCGAGCGCAGGTCGGCGCGCACCAGCTCCTCCCCCCGCTGGATGGTCACGGGAACGGCGACGCCGGGAGGGCCGAGGGCCCATACCTGCGTGTAGAAGCCGGCGAGATCGGTCACCGACGCGCCGCCGACCGCCCTCACGATGTCGCCGCGGCGCAGGCCCGCCTGGGCCGCCGGCCCCCGGGGCGAGACATCCAGGATCACGACGTGCGGGCCGATCTCCTGGGCGAACACCCCGAGCCAAGGGCGGGGCGGCGTCGCCGACTTGCCGCGCGCGAGGTCGGCCAGGATGGGCGTCAGCACCTCGACGGGGACGAACATGTTGAGCGGGTTGACCTCGCCGTCCGCCGTCCGTTGCTCCACCCTGAGCGAGCCGACGCCGATGAGTTCGCCGGCGGCGTTCATCAGCGCCGCGCCGCTCCAGTGCGGATGCGCCGGCGCCACGTAGAGCGCGTCCTCGAGGTAATATTCCCAGTAGCCGGCGAACGGTCCGCGGCCCATCAGCTGGCCTAGCAGCGCGTGCTTGCGCCCCCCGCCGCCCGCCGCGATCAGCCGCTCCTGGGTTCGCAGTTTGCGCGAATCGCCGAGCGGGAGGGGCGGCAGACCGAGCGGCTCGAGGGCGTGGACGAGGCCGAAACCGGTGGCCGAGTCGACGCCTAGGACATAGCCGGGGACCCCCCTGCCGTCGGCGGTCGTCAGGATGACGTCCTCGGCCTCGGTGATCAGGTAGCCGATCGTCAGGCAGAGTCCTTCGGCCCCGATCACCGCAGCATTGCCGACCCGCTCGACGCCCAGGGTCTCGGCGCTGAACGCATCGGGCGGCGCCTTCGCTTCGAGCGCCAGCACCGACGAGAGCCGGGTCTCGAGGTCGAAGCCGAAAGCGCCGATGTCAGGGCGAAGATCCTCCTCCACCTCGAGTCCAACGAAAGGTGACGGCACGGCGGCGCCTCCGGGGAACCTAGTGTTGTGAATTTGAAGTTCGCATTATTTCGACGGCAGGCGCCGCGGCGACTTTCATATTCCTCGTCGCACGAGAATCTCGGGTGGCCGGCACGACCTTTCAAGCGGCCGCCGTGGAAAGATCGCGGTCGGCCGCGCCCGGGTTTCTACCGTCGAGAGTTTGCCGCTAGAGTAGGGAAACTGACGGCTGACGCGGCCGAGGACAGATCGACAACCGGGAGGAAGCGCGGATGGACGTCGGCGTGATGGTCACCAACTACAATCACCGCGACTGGGACCGCCTGCTCGCCGGCGACTATCAACAGCCCCCGGCGACGCCCGACGCGGCGATCCACCGCGAGACCATCCTGCTCGGGGAAATGGTCGAGCCGCTGGGATTCGACGCGCTCTGGTGCGCCGAGCACTACGGCTCGGCCTATTCGATGCAGGGCAATCCGCTCCAGTGGCTGGCGTACTGGGCGGGCCGGACGAAGCGGATCGGCATGGGCACGGCGGTGATCGTGCTCCCCTGGTGGCAGCCGGTGAAGCTGATCCACGAGATCGCCATGCTCGACCTCCTGCTGGACGGGCGCAAACTCCATCTCGGGATCGGGCGGGGCGTTTCGGCCCACGAATACGACGGGTTCAGCGTGCCCCGCGAGGAGTCGCGCCAGCGCTTCGCCGAGATGGTGGAGATCCTGCGCGCCTCCGAGCAGCTTCGATTTTCGCACGAAGGCAAGTACTACAAGGTGCCCGACACCACGGTGCGGCCGATGGCGCCCCATCGCGGCCACCTGTTCGACAACCTGAAGGCCGCCTTCAACACCCCCGCCTCCATGGAACAGGCCGCCGAGCTCGGACTCGGGCAGATGTTCGTCACCGGCACGACCCTCGACGAGATGGCGGTCCAGGTCGCCAAGTTCAACGCGATCCGCGGCAAGAAGGGCATGCCGCCCAACCAGCCGACCACGATGATGTACCTGCACTGCTCGACCGACCGGGACGAGCTCGCCAAGGGCTACCGCTACGCCGGCGAGCAGGCCTGGGCGGCGCGCAACCACTACGCGGTCTGGAACGCGGTCGATTTCGCCGGGGTGCCCGGGTACGAGGACTACGCCCAGCGGTGGCGGCAGGGGAAGGACTTCGTGGAGGAGCGGATGAAGATGGCCGAGGACGGCCACCTGATCGGCACGCCCGAGGAGCTGATCGCCAAGATCAAGCGCACCCAGGAGAAGATCAGTCTCGAGTACCTGATCGTCCATCCCGCGCACGGCTCCAAGCCGGGCCCGGAAGCGCGCGCCAGCCTGGAGCTCTTCGCCAAGGAGGTCCTGCCGGAAGTTCAGAAGATGGCCACGCCGATCCACGAGCATTCGCTGGGGTCGGAAGAGGCCCTGGCGGCCGAGACCAGCATCGGCGGGGCGATCGGCTGAGGATATTCCCCGTCGTGCTGGGGGCCGCATCGCTTCCGGCGAGCGCTAGTCGTCTTCGTTGATCGTCGTCTCGCGTTGCGGCGGGGCCAGCTTTCGCTGAGCCAGCGCCGCGGCGGCGCCGAAGCCGATGGGCCCGCGCTGGTCGTAAAATCGCACCTGCCCCACCGCCAGGCCCGCCGTGGCCTGGTGGTCGGTGGCTTCGACGCCGATCCACTCGCCCTCCGGCAGGCGGTGAAGATAGAGGGTCGTGTCGGTGTTGATGTACTCTATGCCGCGGTCACCGGCGTGGCTGAACGGACTGGCGAAGTCCGCCGCCAGCGCCGCCCGCGCGAACGGTGTGAGCGGCGCGCCGGCGATCAGTTGGCGATAATCCTGCATCCAAGCGCGCTTGAGACCGATGTGGCCGACGCTCCCGGCGGCCACCCGGAAGCGCCATTTGGGCCGCGTCGGGTCGTCGATGAGCTGCTCGGGCGGCGGCGCGTCCCAATCCGGCGGCGACCAGACCCGGCCTTCCGGCGCCTCGGTGTGGCGCAGGAGCTGGCAGGAGGCATTGGCCCGGACACGACCGCCACAGATGAGCTCGGCCTCGACGAGCCGCATGCGCCCGCCGTCTCGGATCCGGCGGGTGGCGACCGTAAGCGGGGAAAAATCGGCGAAATCGAAGAGCTCCACCGTGAACCGGGCCGGCACGAAGCCCGGATCGAGATGGTCCTTCTCGATCACGTGACCGATGAGGCCGCAGACGGCGCGTCCCATGAGCGAGCTCGCCCGCCATGGACCAGCGCTGATGGGGTTGGCGAGGTAGGCCTCGCCCTCGGCGCGGAAGAAGGCTTCTTCGGTCATCCTCTCTCCATCTCGCCTCGCCCCATGGTCGGCAAGGCTGGCGCCGGGCGGTCCTGCGCCCCAAGTTCGACTCGCCAGATGGCATGGAGCTGCCCCAGCATGACCGAGACGACCGACTACACGCCCCCGAAGGTCTGGAGCTGGAACCGGAACAACGGCGGGCGTTTCGCCGCCATCAACCGTCCCGTCGCCGGTCCGACCCACGAGAAGGCTCTGCCGGTGGGGCGTCACCCTCTGCAGCTCTACTCGCTGGCGACCCCCAATGGAGTCAAGGTCACGGTGATGCTGGAGGAGCTGCTGGCCGCCGGCCATTCCGGCGCCGAGTACGACGCTTGGCCGATCCGGATCGACGGAGAGCAGTTCGGCAGCGGCTTCGTCGCCGTCAACCCCAACTCCAAGATCCCGGCCCTGATGGACCGGAGCGGTCCCGAACCGATCCGGGTCTTCGAGTCGGGCGCGATCCTGCTCTATCTGGCCGAGAAGTTCGGCGCCTTCCTGCCTACCGATTCGACCCGGGCCGAGTGCCTTTCCTGGCTCTTCTGGCAGATGGGAAGCGCGCCTTTCCTGGGCGGCGGCTTCGGCCACTTCTACGCCTACGCGCCGGCCAAGATCGAATACGCCATCGACCGGTACGCCATGGAGGTGAAGCGTCAGCTCGACGTGCTCGACCGGCGCCTGGCCGAGAGCCCGTACCTTGCCGGCCCGGACTACACGATCGCCGATATCGCGGTCTGGCCCTGGTACGGGGCGCTTGCCAAGGGTCAAGCCTACGACGCCGGCGAGTTCCTCGGGGTCGCGGATTACAAGAACCTTCAGCGCTGGACCGACCAGATCGGCCAGCGCCCCGCCGTCAAGCGCGGGCGCATAGTCAACCGCCTGTCAGGCGACCCGGCCAAGCAGCTGCACGAACGCCACGACGCCTCCGATTTCGAAACCAGGACCCAGGACAAGATCTCGCCCGAAGGGGGCTAGCCGGCAAGGCCCTGGCGGCGCCTCACTTCACCGCCGCCAAGCGACGGGCGGCGCGCAGGATGCCCTGGTAGCCGGTGCACCGGCAGAGGTGCCCGGAAAGCGCCTCGCGAAGCGCCTCCTCGCTGGCGGGAGGGTCGGCCGAGGTGAGCGCGGCCAAGGTCATGACCACGCCCGGCGTGCAGAAGCCGCACTGCAGGCCATGCTCGTCGCGCATCGCCTGCTGGACCGGATGGAGATCGCCCTCTTCCCCGGCGAGACCCTCGACGGTGGTCACGGCGGCCCCGTCGGCCTGGACCGCCAGCATCAGGCAGGAGCGCACCGCAGCTCCGTCGACGATCACCGTGCAGGCGCCGCAGACGCCATGCTCGCAACCGAGATGCACTCCGGTGCGGCCGGCGTCGATCCTGAGGAAATCGCCCAGCGTGCGGCGTCCCTCGACCAGCGCCGACACCGGCTCCCCGTTGACGGTGACCGTGATCTTGTGCTCGCTCATGCCGCCGCTCTTTGCAGTCCCAGCGTCTCGCCCACCGCTTTGCGGAAGATCCGCGCCCCGACCGTGCGCCGGTAGGCGGCGGTGGCGTGAATGTCGTCGAAGGGATCGGTTTCCGAGACCGCCAGCTGGGCGGCCTCCTGAAGATCAAGCTCGCCGAGACTGCGCCCGGCCATGGCCGCCTCGGCCTTGCGACTCTTTACCGGGGCGCCGCCCATGCCGAACCAGGCGATGGAGGCGCGCTGAACCTTGCCCGCCTCGAGCGCGAAGGCGCCGACCAGCCCCACCAGAGCGAAGTCGCCCGGACGCGGCGCCACCTCGCGCACCAGGGTCACCGTCCCAGCCGGCCAGTCCGGAAACCGCAGCGCGGTCACCATCTCGTCCGGCTCGAGCGCGGTGGTGTAGGCGCCCAGGAAGAAATCCTCGGCGGCGATCCGCCGCGCGCCGGAGGCCGAGCGGACCTCGATCTCGGCGCCCAGGGCCACCGCAGTCGCCGGATACTCGGCGGCGGGATCGGCCAGACAGATCGAGCCGCCGATGGTGCCGCGGTTGCGGGTCTGGTGATGGCCGACGAAGCGGGTCGCCTGCGTGAGGCCAGGCGTATGCCCGGCCACGGCGGGGTCGGCCAGGACCGCGGCCTGGCGGGTGGTGGCCCCGATCCGGGTGGCGGCGCCCTCGCGGCTGATCCCGGCCAGCTCGGGGATACGGTTGATATCGATCAGAACCGAGGGGGTCGACATCCGCAGGGCGAGCAGCGGCACCAGGGTCTGGCCCCCGGCCAGGACAACCGCGTCGCCCGCACCTCGCGCCAGCGCCGCGAGCGCCTCGTCCAGGGTGGCGGGGGCGAGGTAGTCGAACGGGGCCGGCTTCACCGGGAGAGTCCCCGGCGGCCGGCCGAGGCGCGGCCGTAGCCGAAGGCGCCCCAGGCGGCGGCGATGACGATGAGAATGATCGCCGGTCCCGTCCAGGCGCCGGCTCCGCCCCAAGCAGCCGGGGCCCGCCCGATCAGGAATCCGGCGAGGGCGGCGCACAGCGCGGTGAGAGCCAGCCAGGCTGGGTTGAGGGTGGTCGCGGCCGCTGGCGCGGCGGCGATCGGCGGCGACGCCGCAGGCGCAATCGCGGCGGCCGGCTCGGGCGTTGCGGCGGCAGGCGCCGCCGCGGCCGGCGCCGCCGGCGCGACCGCCTCCGAGAGGCGCTTGAAGAAGGCGCCGGCCATCTGCTTGGCGGTGGCGTCGATCAGCGGCCCGCCCACCTGGGCGAGCTTGCCGCCGACCTGGGCCGAGACGTCGTAGTGGAGCATGGTGGCGCCCCCGTCGTCGCTGAGCTTGACCGCCGCCCCGCCCTTGGCGAAGCCGGCCGCGCCGCCCTGCCCTTCACCGGTGATCCTATAGCCGTTGGGCGGATCGATCTCGGAAAGCGTCACCGCACCGTTAAACCGGGCCGAGACGGGGCCCACCTTGACCGCCGCGACCGCCTTGAGATGGGTGTCGTCGACCTTCTCCAGCGACTGGCAGCCAGGGATGCAGGCTCTCAGGATCTCCGGATCGTTCAGCGCCGCCCAGACCTGCTCGCGCGGCGCCTCGATCCGCTGCGACCCCGTCATCTCCATCGGCTGTCTCCGCCCCCCGCGGCATTTGAAGGCGACCTTCTAGAATCGAAGCCCGGCGGCGCCAACCGGCGCATCACGCCGGGATCGACGGAGGATCACTCGCGCCGAAGAAGCTTCTCGGTCAGCAGCGTGCCCCACCACTGGGCCTTGAAGGCCTTACGGATCGCGACCGGATCGTAATCGGGTTGGCGGACCCAGTCCTCGAGCGAGAGCCCCCGGGGCTCTATCTCCCTGAGGTAGTATTCGAAATAGTAGTCGAGGATGCCGGTGAGACCAGCCTTGAAGTGCCCGAAACGCAGGTGCAGCTGGTCGACCGCCTCCGAAACCGGTCGGCCCTTGCGGAAGTGCATATAGAGGACGCACATGAGCCCGGCCCGATCCGCTCCGGACTTGCAGTGGATCATGGCCGGATATTCGAGGTTCTCGAACAGCGGCCGGGCCCCCAGGATGTGCTCCTGCGTCGGAACGTCGCGCGAGGTGACCGCATAGGTGACGAAGTTGACCCCGTACCGCCGGCAGGCCTCCTCCTCGAGCACCGAATGGCTGTCGATGCCGGCGCGCAGGTTGACGATGGTCCTAATGCCGCGGTCGCGCCACGCCTTGACCTGAAAGGGCCAGGGCTGGTTCGCCCTCACCAGCTCGTCGCTGATCCAGTGGGCGTTCGAGAAGGCGAGCCGGATGTAGGCGTGGTCATGCCAGAAGTAGTGCATGTAGGTGGCGAAGCGGCCGGCGGTCGTGGAAAGATTGAACTCGTCCGCCATTCCGTCACCGAAAACGCCCGTTAGCCGGGCCTAGGTAGGGCGCGTTGCGCCGCAATGCAAAGGGGCTCAAAGGACCGAGCTTGACTCAGCGAGCCAGCCGTCCGACCTCGCCGCCATGGATCAAGCCCAGGTCTCCACCTTCCGAGTCGTCCTGCGCCTGGTGCGCCAGTTCATGCTGCCGCGATGGCCGATGCTCGCCATCGGCACGGCGTGCGCGGGCGGCGCCGCTCTCCTCACCGGCCTCCTGGCGGCGCTGTTGCAACCGGCGGTGAACGGACTCTTGGCCAGCCAGGCCGATCTCAGCACCCTTGGACGCCTACCGCTCATCCTCGCCGGCCTGGCCGTCGGGCGCGGCGTCGCCCAGGTGGCCCAGGGCATGATCGCCAACCGGATGGGGATCGACCTCGTCAACTCGGTCCAGATCGAACTGATGGGCAAGCTGATGCACTCGGACCTGGCCCGGCTGCGCGCCGCCCACTCCGGCAGCTTCCTGTCGAAGCTCCTCAACGACACCATGACGATCCGCGAGGCGGCGACCACCGGCTTGCTCAACTACTTGCAGTCCGGGCTGACCATCGTGGCGTTGCTGGCGGTGATGTTCAGCAAGGACTGGCTGCTCACTCTGTTCGTCCTCCTGGGCGGCCCGATCGTCGCCTGGGTGCTGCGGGTGTTTTCCGTGGGGGTCATGAAGGCCCTCAAGGGGACGATGGACGTCAACGCCGCCCTCGCCACCACGATTCTCGAGAGTCTCGACGGCGTTCGGGTGATCAAGATGGAAGGCCGTGAGGACTACGAGACAGGCCGGCTGGCCCACGTGCTGGCCACCCGGCGGCGGGTCATGTTGAAGGGCGCCGACGCCCAGGCGGCGGCCGCGCCGATCTCCGAAGTCATGTCCATGGTGATGGTCGCTGGGGTGATCGCCTATTTCGGCTGGCGCGTGCACATGACCTCCGCCCACCTGGGCATCCTGTCGATCAAGGGCATGACCGTCGGCGGCTTCACCGCGTTCCTGGTCGCCCTGATGGCGGCCGGCCAGTCTCTGCGTCAGTTCGCGAGCCTGCAGACGACGATGGCGATGGGGCTCGCAGGGGCGCGTGGGCTGTTCGCGGCCCTCGACGTGCGCCCGCAGATCTGCGACGGGCCGACAGCCCGCGCCCTGCCGCAGGGGGGTGGCACGGTGCGGCTGGAAAACGTCACCTTCTCCTACGGAGCGGAGCTACCGGTCCTCAACGACCTCAGCCTGGAGGCGCGCCGCGGCGAGATCGTCGCCCTGGTGGGCCCCTCCGGAGGCGGCAAGACCACCATCCTGGCCCTGATCCCGCGCTTCTACGACGTCAACGGGGGCCAGGTGACGATCGACGACCATGACATCCGTGACCTGACCCTGGCTTCGCTGCGCTCGCACATCGCACTCGTCACCCAGGAGCCGTTCCTGTTCGACGATACGATCGGCGCCAACATCGCCTACGCCAAGCCCGGCGCCGGCCAGGCGGAGATCGAGGCCGCCGCCCGGCAGGCGGCCGCCCACGAGTTCATCCTCGACCTGCCCAATCGCTACGAGACCCGGGTGGGCGAAGCGGGCCTGCGCCTCTCCGGCGGCCAGCGGCAGAGGATCGCCATCGCCAGGGCCTTCCTGAAGAACGCCCCGATCCTGCTGCTGGACGAGGCCACCAGCGCCCTCGACACCGAGAGCGAGGCGCAGGTGCAGGCGGCCCTGGAGCGACTGATGTCGGGACGCACGACCATCCTCATCGCCCACCGTCTCTCCACCGTGCGCGGCGCCGACCGGATCTATGTGATCGATCGCGGGCGGATCGTGGAGACCGGATCGCATTCCGACCTGGTCCGCTGCGGCGGCCTCTACTCCAGGCTTGCGGGGGCCCAGGATCTCGACCGCGCCCCGGAGCCAGTCTAGGTGAAGATGCTTCTTCGGTCGGGGCCGGCGCAACCGGTCCTGGCCTACCTCGCCTCACTCCTGATCGGCGGGACCCTCGCCACCATGCGCTGGCGCTTCGAGAACCGTGCGGCCGCGGACGCCTACCTCAAGAGCGGAGGCGGGGCGGTCGCCTGCTTCTGGCACGGGCGGATATTCCACGGGGTCGTCTGCCGCAGGATCCTCAAGAACAAGCCCACCCGGGTGCTGGTCTCGCTTTCCCGAGACGGAGACTTCATCGCCCGGACGGTGGAGCGACTGGGCTTCCCGCCGATCCGGGGTTCCGCCGGCAGGCCGGGCGCTCGGCTCTCCAAGGGCGGCGCCGAGGCCTTCGTCGAGGCGGTCCGCTTCGCCCGAAAGGGCGGCATCCTCGCCATCACCCCGGACGGGCCGCGTGGCCCCGCCGAGGTGCTTCCCGAGGGACCCGTCCAGCTCGCCCGGATCGCCCGCGTGCCGGCGTTCTTCTTCGGCCTCGCCGCGCGTCCGGCGGTCAAGCTGAAGACCTGGGACCGCACTCAGATCCCGCTGCCCTTCGGGCGCGGCTGCGTCGTTTTCGACGGACCTCTGGCCCCGCCCCCCCGCGATGCGGATGAAGCGGCGATGGAGGCGATCCGCCGCGACTGGCAATCCCGCCTCGCCGCCGCCCAAGAGCGCGCGGAAGCCGCCCTGACGAGGCGATGAACCCGGAGCGAAAAGAGGCTCTGCCGCTCTCGCTGGCGGCCTATGGGGCCGCCGCGGCGGCCCTCGCCCCGCTGGCGACGACTGTGCTGTCGCGACGAGCGCGGCGCGGCAAGGAGGATCCCGTCCGGCTCGGCGAGCGCCTCGGGAGGGCTTCGGTCGCCCGCCCGCCTGGCGGCCTCGTCTGGCTGCACGCGGTAAGCGTCGGCGAAAGCCTTTCGCTACTGCCGCTCGTCGAGCGGCTCGCTGCCGACCGGCCCGATCTCGGGCTGCTCGTCACCACCGGAACGCGGGCCTCGGCGGAAGTGCTGGGGCCGCGTCTCCCGGCCGGGGTCATCCACCAATTCGCTCCGGTGGACACCCCGGGCGCGGTGCGCCGGTTTCTGGATCACTGGCGGCCCGATCTCGGCCTTTTCGTCGAGAGCGAGCTTTGGCCCAATCTGATCCTTCAGACCCGGGCGAGGGGAGCGAAGCTCGCCCTCGTCTCGGCGCGGATCACCGAACGCAGCTACCGCGCCTGGAGCCGATGGCCGTCGGCCATCCGCAAGGTGCTGGGCGCGTTCGAGCTGGTCCTCCCCCAGGACGCGGCGAGCGAGGCTCGGCTGGTCTCGCTGGGCGCCCGACCGGCGGGCCGCCTCAACCTGAAGCGCGCCGCGGCGCCATTGCTGGCGGACGGGACGGAAGTGGCGAGGCTGCGGGCGGCGGCCGGGCCGCGCCCCATCGTCGCGGCCGTGAGCACCCACGCGCCGGAAGAGGCGATGATTGCGCGGGTGATGGGTGGCCTGGCTGGCCGGCCTCCGCCGCTGCTGATCCTGGCGCCCCGCCACCCGCAGCGGGGCGAGACGATCGCAAGCGAGCTCGCTCCGGCCCGCGTCGCCCGCCGCTCGGCCGGCGACAAGCTGGACGCGCAGACCGAAATCTACCTTGCCGACACCCTGGGCGAGATCGGCCTGGTGCTCAGGCTCGCCGACGTGGCGGTCATGGGCGGCAGCTTCGGCGAGGGGATCGGCGGCCACAACCCCCTGGAGCCGGCGCGGCTCGGCGCGCCGGCGGTCAGCGGACCGGACGTGTCCAACTTCGCCGACCTCTACGAGGATCTCGTCGCCGCCGGCGCCGCCCTGGTGGCCGCCGATCCGCCCGCGCTGGTCGAGACGCTGGACCTGCTGCTGGGCGACCACGAGCGGCGACGGGCGATGGGCGAGGCCGCCATCGCCTTCGCAGGCCGACAGGCAGGCCAGCTGGAGGCGGCCCTGGCGCTGATCGGCCCACTGCTGCCGTGAAGCTCGTCACGCCCCGCTTCTGGTATGTCCGCAAGGGCGCGCCGGCCCCCCTCATCCGCACCCTGCTGCGACCGGCTTCCTGGCTCTGGGCCGGGGCGACCGCCCGCCGCATAGCCCGCGGCCGACCCCTCGATCCCGGGGTTCCGGTGGTCTGCGTGGGGAACCTGACCATGGGCGGCTCGGGCAAGACGCCGGTGGCGCGCGCGCTCGCCGCCCACATCGCCGGCCGGGGCCTCGCCGTGCGGATCCTCACCCGAGGCTACGGCGGTCGGCTGCCAGGGCCGCTCCGGGTCGACCCGGAGCGGCACGACGCCAGGCTGGTCGGCGACGAGGCCCTGATGCTGGCGACGGAAGCGCCGGTGATCGTCGCCCGAGACCGCGCCGCCGGGGCCGCCGCCGCGGTCGCCGATGGAGCGCGGGTGATCGTAATGGACGACGGCCACCAGAACCCTTGCGTAAAGAAGACCCTGAGCCTGGTGGTGGTCGACGGGGAGACCCGGGACGGCGAGTGGCCGTTCGGCGACGGCGCCGTCTTTCCGGCCGGCCCGATGCGCGAGCCGCTGGCGGCGGGGCTGGCGCGGGCGGACGCGGTGGTGGTGCTGCTCCCGGTCGATGCGCCAGCAGTCTCGCCTGCGTTGCTGGCTCTTTTCGCGGGCAAGCCGACGCTCATCGCCCGCCTCGCGCCAGTGAGCGCGCCGCCCGCCGGGCCCCTGCTGGCCTTCGCCGGCATCGGCAAGCCGTGGAAGATGGAGCGCGCCCTGGAGGCTGCGGGCGCCCGTCTCGCAGACTTCGCCCCGCTTCCGGACCACCTCGCCTACGACGAAGGCCTGCTGCGCGCGCTCGCCCGCCGCGCCGAGGCCCTGGGGGCAAGCCTTTTGACGAGCGAGAAGGACTACGTCCGCCTGCCTAGGATCTGGCGCGACCGTGTGGCCGCTTGGCCGGTGGCGGCGAGGTTCGAGGACCTGGCGGCGCTGGACGCGCTTCTCGACCGGACCCTCTCGGTCTCAAGAGACCCGCCTGAGCCGGCGAAGCCGAAGGTCTAGCGGAGGCCGGCCTTGGCGGCGTAGGTCAGCGCGACGTCCAGCAACGGCGGGATCCGCGCCTCCTGGGTCGCGGCCTGCGGGCTGCTGGCGGTGCCTTCCCGGGCGCGCCCGACGATGCCCTGCAGGATCGCCGCCAGCCGGAAGAGATTGTAGGCGAAGTACCAGTTGAGATCGGGCAGGCCAGGCCGTCCGGTCAGGCGGCAATACTCGGCCACCACCTCGTCGACGGTCGGCAGGCCGTGCGCCGTGGGGTCCCCGATCTCGGAGAGCGGCCCATTCACCCACTGCATCAGGAAGTAGGTGAAATCCGCCACCGGGCTGCCCAGTGTCGAAAGCTCCCAGTCGAGGACAGCGATCACCCGGGGCTCGGTCGGGTGCATCACCATGTTGTCCAGCCGGTAGTCGCCGTGGACGACCGAGACCCGCGAATCCTCGGGGCAGGTCTTGGGCAACCATGCGATCAGCTGCTCCATGGGCTCGCGCCGCTCCGTCTCCGAGGCCCGGTACTGCTTGGTCCAGCGGTCGATCTGGCGAGCGACGTAGTTGCCGGTCCGGCCGAAGTCTTCGAGCCCGACCGCCCGATAGTCGGTGTTGTGGAGAGCGGCCAAGGTGGCGACCTCAGCCATGTAGATCGGGCGGCGCTCGGCGGGCGTGTAGGTCGGCAGGGTCTGGTCCCAAAGGATGCGCCCCTCGACCATCGCCATCACGTAGAACATGGTGCCGATGACGCTCTCGTCCGTGCAGAGGCCGTAGGGCTTGGCTACCGGAAAGCCGGTGGGGTGAAGGGCGCTGATCACCCTGAACTCGCGGTCCACCGCGTGGGCCGACGGCAGCAGATGGCCGGGGGGCTTGCGGCGCAGGACGTACTTCCGCTTCGGGGTGACCAGTTGGTAGGTGGGATTGGACTGGCCGCCCTTGAACTGGCGCACTTCCAAGGGGCCCGCAAATCCCTCGACGTTCGCCCGGAGCCAGCGCTCGAGCTTGGCTTCGTCGAACCGGTGGGCCTCGGCGACCTCCTTGGTTCCCGTGTTGAGTTGCTCGCGAAGCTGCTCGGCCTCGTTGACAACGGTCTGAGCCATGGAACCTTCCTCACCCGATCGCCCGCCCCCATCCGCTGGCGAACTTCGCACTTGGGACACTAGTCGGGCCTGCCCCGGCTTGCCAAGCGGGCGGCCGGGACGTTCAGCCGAGCGCGCGCCAGCCGATGTCGGTGCGGTGGAAGCCCTCCGGCCAGCGGATTTTAGAGACGGCCTCATAAGCCCGGTCACGCGCCGCCTTCAGCGTCGCTCCAAGGGCGCAGACGTTCAGCACCCGCCCGCCGGCCGCAACCAGAGCGCCATCTCCGCGACGGGCCGTCCCGGCATGGAAGATCTGCACGCCCGGCCCGAAGTCAGCGTCCGCTCCTTCGATGACCGACCCCGAAATCGGGCTCTCCGGATAGCCCTTGGCCGCCAGAACGACGCAGATCGCCGCCTCGGCGCGCCAGCGCGGCGGCGGCAGCCTCTCCAGCCCACCGGCCGCGGCCGCACGCAGGAAGGGGACGAGGTCGCTCTCCAGCCGCAGCATCAGCACCTGGCATTCCGGGTCGCCGAACCGGACGTTGAACTCCACCAGCTTCGGCCCTTCGGCGGTGACCATCAGCTCGCAGAAGAGGACCCCGCGAAAGGGGGCGCCCTCCGCGGCGACGCCGCGCAAGGCCGGCTCGATCAGTCGAACCCGCGTCGTCTCGACGACCGCCTCGGAAAGCACGGGCGCAGGGGCGTAGGCGCCCATGCCCCCGGTGTTCGGGCCGGCCTCCCCGTCGAAGGCGCGCTTGTGGTCTTGGGCGCCCCCGAACAACAGGCTGGAGCGGCCGTCGCAAAGGGCGAAGAGGGATGCGATCTCGCCCTCGAGGAACTCCTCCACCACGACCCGGGCGCCCGCGGCCCCGAACCGGCCGCCGAGGGCGTCGTCGATGGCCGCCTCGGCCGCCGCCCGGTCGGGAGCGATGACCACGCCCTTACCCGCCGCCAGGCCGTCGGCCTTGATCACGAAGGGAGGGGCGAACCGGCTCAGGAAGGCCTTCGCCGGCTCGGCGGTCTCGAAGACGCCGTAACGAGCGGTCGGAATGCCATGGCGATCGGCGAAGGCCTTGGTGAACGCCTTCGACGATTCGAGCCGCCCGGCGGCGGCCGTCGGCCCGAAACAAGGGATTCCCGCAGCCTGCAAGGCGTCGGCGAGGCCGGCGGCGACGGCGGCCTCCGGACCGACGACCACGAGGTCGGCGCCGATTTCGCGGGCGAGGGCGACCTGACCTTGCACGTCGGTCGCGGCCACCGCGCGGAGCTCGGCGAGCCGGGCCATGCCCGGGTTCCCGGGAGCGCAGACGAGCCGCCCCAGCAAAGGCGAGCCGGCGATTTTCCAGGCGAGAGCGTGTTCGCGCCCGCCGGCGCCCACGAGAAGGATGTTCATCCCGCCGCCCTTGGCGCGCGGTCGCGGCGCGGTCAAGCGGCCGGGAAGTCCGGCTCGGGTTGCGCCGGGGCCATCGGGAAGTAGACGCTGAAGATCGTCCCTTCCCCCAGCGCGCTTTCCACCACCAGACCGCCCCGGTGCCGGTTGACGATGTGTTTCACGATGGCCAGTCCCAGACCGGTGCCTGCCCGCTCCGGACCCCGCTGGCCTTCGACCCGGTAGAAGCGCTCGGTGAGCCGAGGCAGGTGCTCGCGGGCGACGCCCGCCCCCTGGTCGCACACCCTGAGGAGCACGTAGCGCTTGCCGGCGGCGTGATCGGGGGTCAGCAGAGAAAGGTGCGCGGTTCCGGCGCGCTGGGGCTCGGCCGCCGCCTCGGCGGTCACGTCGACGCCGAGCTCCAAGATCACCGCCGTGCCCTGAGGAGCGTACTTCAGGGCGTTTTCGGCCAGGTTCTGGATCACTTGCAGCACCTGGTCGCGGTCGGCCGGCTCGATGACGGCGGGCTGGTCGGGCTGGCGGATCTCGAAGCGCACGCATTTCTCGGAGGCCAGCGGCGCGAGGGCGTCGATTACGTCCCTTGTCGTCATCCGAAGATCCGCGCGCCCCTGCGGGGGGATATGTTCGTTGAGCTCGATCCGGCTTAGGGACATCAGATCTTCGATGAGCCGCGCCATCCGGCCGGCTTGGTGATGCATGATCCCCAGGAACCGATCCCGGGCCTCGGCATCTTCCCGCGCGTGGCCCCGAAGCGTTTCGATGAACCCGGTGAGGGAGGCCAGCGGCGTGCGAAGCTCGTGGCTGGCGTTGGCCAGGAAATCGGCGCGGGTCCGCTCCGAGCGGCGCAGCTCCGTCTCGTCTCGCAGGGCCAGCAGGGCGAGAGCCCTGCCCTCGCGCTCCCCCAGCGGTTCGGTTCTGGCGCTCCAGACCCGGTCCTGGACGCCGCCCGCCTCGTAGACGGCGCGGCCGGCGATCTTGCCGAACAGAGCCTCGTCGACCGCCTCCAGCACCGCTGGATCGCGCACCACCGTGACGAGGGGCGCCGCCTCGCGGGTCGCATGGAAGAGCTCTCGGGCGGCGGCGTTCGCGTAGATCACCCGACGGCCGGCCAGATCGTCCGGCTCGTCGCCGGTGACGAGCAGAATCGGGTCTTCGAGCGCCTCCAGGACCGCGGCGAAAGGCGGAGGGGCCGGCTCGCGCTGGCGCCAGGAGGGGGCCGCGGCCAGGCGGCTGGGGGTCCCCTGCGGCGGCGCGCGACCCCAAAAGCTGAGGGCCAATCCCAAGGCCAGGATCAGCACGCTGGTGACGAGCGCCGCCTGCGGCGCGGCGCGGTGACCTTCGGCCACGACGATCAGGGCGACCACCGCCGCCCCGGCCACGGCGAGCGGGGTCCAGGGCGGCGGGCTGGCCCTTGGCGGCGACGTCTGAGCTGGCTCTGCGGCCATGACCGACGATTCACTCCCAAAGCGACCGGCGAGACCGTCCGCGGGTTGCCCCGCCGGTCGGAATCCGGACCGGACGGCCAGGCCCTGGGCCCCCCGACGCGCCGCGCCATCGTCGCCGGGAGGGGCCCAGCGCCGAATCATATTGGAATTTGAGGATGTGTCTTGCCGATGACAGGTCCGTGGGTGGCTCAGCAGCCGCTTGAATCGGGTCGCAATGCAGTCGTAATAGGCGGCGAAGCTCCCGGGCGATTTGGTCGGCGACTGTCAGAGAGTCTCGTTTAATGCGCAGAGCCTGCCTCGCAGCGGTCGCCGTCGCCCCCCTGCTCGCCGTCGCGGGCGGCGCATTCGGCGCCTGTCCGGGCGGACCGTCCTCCACCAACGGCGCCGATGTCGAGCTTCCATCGGGATGCAGCGTGGGCTCGGCGGCCGGCCAGCCGGGCGTGACGCTGAACAGCAGCAACGCCGTCATCGTCGATTCCGGCGCGACCATCAGCAACACCGACGTCGACAACAGCGTCGGCATCCTCGTGAACGGGGGCAACACGGGGTCGGTGACCAATAGCGGCGCCATCTCGCTGTTGATGTCATACACGCCCATAGACACCAACAAGGACGGCCTGGTGAACGGCCCGTTCGCCACGGGCGAGAACCGCTACGGAATCGAGGTGACCGGCGGCGCGTTCAACGGATCGATCACCAACGCCGGCACGATCACCATCGACGGGAACGATTCGTTCGGCATCTTCATCGCCCCAAGCGGCAGCATCACCGGCGACATCGCCCAGGGCGGGCCGATGGTCGTCACAGGGGACCGGTCGGCCGGCCTCAATATAGCCGGGGCGGTCGGGGGCAACCTGACCGTGGGGGGGACGGTCACCGTCACCGGCGCCGGAGCTCAGGGTCTGGTGACCAGCGCCCCGGTCGGTGGCGCGGTGACCATCCAGAACACGATCACCACCACCGGCTATCGCAGTACGAACGCGCCGACGACCGGCGTCGTGCTCGGGCTCACCCCGGACGAGTTGCAGCAGAGCGGCTCGGCGGTGGCGATCGGCGGCGACGTGGGCGGCGGGGTCACGGTCGGCCAGACCACGACAGCAGTGATCAACGGCGTCGCGACGACGCTCCCGGCCGGGGTCGTCGCGACCTTCGGAGGCGCCCCGGCGATGCAGGTCGGCGCCTCGGGCAAGACGGTCAGCATCGGCGCCAGCGGCAATCCGGCGGAGCCCTACGGGGTCGTCATCGGCGGCCGAGTGTCGGGTTCGGGTCTCTATGACCAGACGACCACGCCGCAGTTGCCCGCGCCGGTGAACGCCACGGGGCTGCTCGTCGGCTCCGCCGACGGCGCCGGATCGGCCATCATCGGCGGCCAGGGCATCCACATTCAGGGAGGCGGCGCGGTCACGTCCGACGCGGTCACCGCCAACTCCACGGCGATCCAGATCGTGGGCGCGCTCGGCTCTCCCACCAGCGTTCCCTCGATCGTCAACGACGGCAACATCCGCGCCGGGCTGACCGTCAACGCCCCTCCCGCCTCGGGGACCCCGGCGCCGCACACCTACGGCATCGCGATCCTCGCGGGCGCGAACCTGCCCTTGATCGTCAACAACCGGGCGATCTCGGCGACGGCGGTAACCTCCAAGAGCGGACTGACCGCCGACACCACGGCCATCGCGGATTTTTCCGGATCGCTCCACCAGATCATCAACGCCGGCTCGATCACGGCGAACACCTCGCCGCTCAGCAACCTCTTCACGACCTTCGGCTCGAACACCGCGATCGACGTGCGGGCCTCGACGGCCGGCGTCAGCATCACCCAGGCCCAGGCTGCTGCGTCCGCGATCACCGGATCGATTTCGGGAACGACCTTGACCGTGAGCGCCGTCGGCTCGGGCTCGGTCCAGGTGGGCGACGTGATCACCGGGCCCGGCGTTCCGGGCGGCACCGTGATCACCCAGCTTCTCAGCGGCGACGGCGGGGCGGGCAGCACCTATTCCGTGAACAACTCCGCGACGGTGGCGTCGCAGAGCCTGAGCCTTGGGGCGCCGAGCGCTAAATTCGTGGCGTCGATCTCAGGTACGACCCTTTCCGTCAGTTCGGTCACCTCCGGCGTGCTGACCCCGGGCCAGACGATATCGGGGCCGGGCGTGGCCCCCGGCACCGTCATCATCTCTGAACAGACGGGAACGGGGGGCGTGGGGCTCTACACGGTCAACCAGCCCCAGGCGGTGACCTCCGGCGCGCTCAGCGGGGCGGTAAGCCCCTCCATCGTCGGGGACATCCTCTTCGGGGCGGGGACCAACTCGCTCGACCTGGAGGCCGGACGCTTCAGCGGCGCGCTCACCGAGCTTCCGGGCCAGAGCGACCTTTCCATCACCGTCAACAACGCGACCTTGAACATCACCAAGCCGGAGGCCCACCCGCTGACCCGCCTCAACGTGGGCGCCGGAGGCGTGATCGTGGCCGACATCAATCCCGACTCGGCGGTGGGTGGGTTGGCGCCGGCGGCGGTCTTCGACACCTCCGGCTCGGCGGCGGCCGGCGTCAGCGCCACCTTCGCCCCTGGCGCCCAGATCGGCGTAAGCCTCGATAAGCTCCAGACCGCCTCTTCGGCCACCTACGTCTTCGTCCACACGCGCGGACCGGGCGATCTGTCCATCGGCTCCCTCGGATCGTCCCAGGTCATCGGTCCCTACCTCTACACGGGCGCCCTCTCTCAAGCCGCGGCCGATCTCGATCTGAATTTGAGGCTGAAGACACCGGCCGAAATGGGCTTCAACGCCAGCGAGGCGGCCGCCTTCGAAGCGATCATCGCGGCGGCGGCTAGGGACGCCCCGGTCAGCGCGGCGCTCGCCATGCAGTCGACGCGGGCGGGACTCATCTCGCTCTACGACCAGATCGTCCCCGACCGGCAGATCGGCACCTTCGAGGCCCTGGAATCGGCGACCCAGCATATCGCGGCGCTGACCGCCGAGCCGCCCGACGCCGGCGTCCATGTGGAGGGCGGCAGTCTTTGGCTCCAGGAGGTCAACCAGCGGGTGAGCCGGCAGACCGCCGAAACCCTCGGCTCCGACGACAAAGTCTTCGGTCTCGTCGGCGGCTACGAGCGGATGGGCGCCGGCGGCGGCGCCCTCGGACTGACGCTGGCCTATCTGAACGTCGAGAACGAGGGTCTGGAAGCGGCCTTCGGCGCGCGCACGGTCGCCGATCTGATCGAGATGGGCGCCTACTACCGCCGCGCGTGGCGCGGCTTCGGCCTCTCCTTGAGGGGCGCGGTGGGCTACGCCTGGTACAACGATAAGAACCTCTTCCTCACCACGGGCGTCTCGGAGAGCGCCGTTTCCCACTGGGGAGGGCTGTTCGCCGACACCCACGTGGGCGCGTCCTACGAATTCCGCATCAGACGCTTCTACCTGCGCCCCGAAATCGCGCTCGACTACCTTTACCAGAACCAGGGCGCCCACAATTTCGGGCCGGGGGCCCAGGTTGTGAACGTCGGCATCAGCAGCCAGACCGACAGCCGCCTGACCGCCTCGGCGATCGTCGCCTTCGGACGCCAGTACGGCCAGAACAGCTGGTTCCGGCCAGAGATCCATGCCGGCTATCGGGAAGTGGTGGCGGCCAACTTCGGAGACACCATCGCCATCTTCAACGGCGGCCTGCCCTTCACCCTGAGCTCGGGAGACGTCAAGGGCGGCTGGATCACGGCGGGTTTCGCCCTGAAGGCGGGGACCGAGCTCTCCTACCTCGCCCTCGAGGGGGACGCCGACTTCCGCGACAACGAACAGCGCTACGACATCTTCTTCGCCGGGCGGGCGATGTTCTGACCATCCTTCGGCCGATCGCGTTCAGGAAATCTGAATGGGATTGCGCCAAATCTCTATCGATTTTATAGATATTACCCCTAGGGTCGCCGCCGCAAAGCCGAGCCGTCAGCGGCTCCGCGCCCGGAGGTTATTCGATGATCGAGTCTCCCAAGCCGACATCGCGTCGTGGCCTGCTGGCCGCACTGGTCGGCGGCGCCGTCGGCGCGCCCCTGCTGTCGAGCCAGGTGCGCGCCCAGGCGCGAAAGCCGGTCCGCCTGCTGAACGTGAGCTACGATCCGACCCGGGAGCTCTACAAGGACATCGACGCCGCCTACGCCGACTATTGGCGCAACCGCACGGGCCAGGTGGTCACCGTCGAGCAAAGCCATGGGGGCTCGGGCGCCCAGGCGCGCGCGGTCATCGACGGCTTGCCGGCAGACGTAGTCACCCTGGCCCTCGCCTACGACATCGACAGCATCTCCGACCGAGCCCATCTGCTGCCGAGCAATTGGCAGTCGCGGCTTCCGCAGAATTCCACCCCGTATCTGTCGACCATCGTCTTCCTGGTCCGAAAGGGGAACCCGTGGAAGATCCGCGCCTGGAGCGACCTCGTGCGCCCGGGCATCGCCACCGTGGTCCCCAACCCGAAGACCTCCGGCGGCGCCCGCTGGGCCTACCTGGCCGCCTGGGCCTCGGCCGTGAAAGCGCCCGGCGGCAATGAGGCGGCCGCACGCGCCTATGTGCGGGACTTCTACCGCCACGTCCCCGTCCTGGATTCCGGCGCCCGTGGCTCGACCGTCACCTTCGCCCAGCGCGGCATCGGCGACGTGCTGGTCTGCTGGGAGAACGAGGCGCACCTGGCGCTGGCGGAGTTCGGGGCCGACAAGTTCGAGATCGTCACCCCGCCGATCTCGATCCTGGCCGAGCCACCGGTGGCGCTGGTGGACAAGGTGGTCGACCGCAAGGGAACCCGCGTGGTGGCCCAGGGCTATCTGAACTTCCTCTACAGCCCCCTGGCCCAGGATCTGATCGGCAAGCACTTCTACCGGCCTCGCGACCCGGCGGCGGCCGCCAAGTACGCGGCCCAGTTCCCGAAGATACCGCTGGTCACCATCGACGAGACGTTCGGCGGCTGGCGCAAGGCGCAGGCAGCCCACTTCGCCGACGGCGGGGTCTTCGATCAGATCTACAAGCCGGCATGAGCGCCGCCTCCGAGCCGATTGCGCCGGCCGGCCCGCCGCTTCCGACGCGGCCCGGCCTGCGCGCCCCGATCGCCGCCTCCGCAGCGCCCTCGCGTCGGCGCGGCTGGCGCGAGCCCAGCCTGCTGCCCGGGTTTGCTCCGGCGATGGCCTTCACCCTCCTCTACCTGAGCCTCCTGGTGCTCCTGCCGCTCGCCGCCCTGGCCGCCCGGCCCTGGGAGCATGGCTGGCAGGGTCTCTGGACCACGCTCGCCAGCCCCCGCGTGCTGGCGGCGCTGCGGCTCAGCTTCGGACTGTCCTTCGTCGCCGCCGGCCTCAATGTGGTCATGGGGCTCGTGGTGGCCTGGGCCCTGGCGCGATACGACTTTCCCGGCAAGCGCCTGGCCGACGCGGCGGTCGACCTGCCCTTCGCCCTGCCGACGGCGGTGGCCGGCATCGCGCTCGCCGCCATCTACGCGCCGAACGGCTGGGTGGGGGCGCTGCTCGCCCCGGCCGGGATCAAGGTCGCCTACACGCCGCTCGGGGTCCTCATCGCCCTGATCGCCGTCGGCCTGCCGTTCATCGTCCGCGGCGTGCAGCCGGTCCTCAAGGACTTCGATGCGGAGGTCGAGGAGGCGGCCCTGACTCTGGGGGCCGGGCCGTTGCGCCGCACCTGGCAGCTGGTGCTGCCGGCGCTCACGCCGTCGCTGATCACCGGCTTCTCCCTGGCCTTCGCGCGGGCCGTCGGCGAGTACGGATCGGTGATCTTCATCGCCGGCAACATGCCCATGCGCTCGGAGATCGCCCCGCTCCTGATCGTCATCGAGCTCGAGCAATTCAACTACGCGGGCGCAGCTTCCATCGGCCTCGTCATGCTGCTGCTCTCGTTCGCCGTGCTGATCACCATTAACCTCGTCCAACTGGCGGCGGCGCGGCGGGGGCGGCGATGAGGACCAGCGCCCCCGTTCGCCCCTCCGGGCCGGCCTGGCTGCTGATCGCCGCAGCGCTCGTCTGGATCGCCCTGGTCATCGGCCTGCCGCTCGCGGCGGTCTTCGGCGAGGCGTTCCGCAAGGGGGCCGGCGCCTACGTGGCGGCCCTGGCCGATCCCGACGCGCTTTCGGCGATCAAGCTGACCCTCGAAGTCGCCGCCATCGCCGTCCCGCTGAACGCGCTCTTCGGTCTCGCCGCCGCCTGGGCGGTGGCCAAATTCGAGTTCCGCGGCAAGACCTTGCTGGTCAGCATCATCGACATCCCGTTTTCGATGTCGCCGGTGATCTCGGGGCTGGTCTGGGTGCTGCTATTCGGCGCCAATGGCTGGTTCGGCGCGACGCTGGACGGGCTCGGAATCCGCGTCATCTTCAATTTCACCGGCATCCTGCTGGCCACCGTGCTGGTGACCCTGCCCTTCGTGGCCCGCGAGCTGATCCCCCTGATGCAGGAACAGGGGACCGATGAGGAATCGGCGGCGATCACCTTGGGCGCCGGCGGCCTTCGGACCTTCCTTCAGGTGACGCTGCCCAACGTCGCCTGGGCCCTCCTTTACGGGGTGCTGCTCTGCAACGCCCGCGCCATGGGCGAGTTCGGCGCGGTCTCGGTGGTGTCCGGCCATATCCGCGGCCTCACCAACACCATGCCCCTGCACGTGGAGGTGCTCTACAATGACTACGACTTCGTGGGCGCCTTCGCCGTCGCAACGCTCCTTGCCGGCCTCGCCCTCGTCACCCTTGCGGCCAAGTCGGCGCTCGAGTGGCGCTTCGCCGGAGAGCTCGCGCACGGCCGGCGATAGGCCGATGAGCCTGATCGTCGACGGCGTCGCCAAACGCTTTGCGCGCTTTCCCGCGCTGAACGGAGTCTCGCTCAGCGCCGAGCCCGGCGAGTTCCTGGCGCTGCTCGGGCCGTCCGGCTCCGGCAAGACGACCCTCCTCAGGGTGCTCGCGGGGCTCGAGACCCCGGACTCGGGAAAGGTGCTGTTCGAGGGCGAGGATTTCCTCGCCCTCTCGGCCCGCGAGCGTCGGATCGGCATGGTCTTCCAGCACTACGCGCTCTTCCGGCACATGACGGTCGCCCGCAACATCGCCTTCGGCCTCAGGGCGCGGCCGGCGCGCCAGCGGCCGCCCCACCGCCAGATCGAAGAGACGGTCGAGCGGCTGTTGGCCCTGGTCCAGCTCGAGGGCCTGGGCGGGCGTTATCCGGCCCAGCTTTCCGGCGGCCAGCAGCAGCGCGTGGCGCTCGCCCGCGCCCTGGCGATCGAGCCCCGGATGCTCCTCCTCGACGAGCCCTTCGGAGCGCTCGACGCCAAGGTCCGCAAGGAGCTGCGCCAGTGGCTTCGGCGGGTCCACGACGAGACCGGAGTGACCACCCTGTTCGTCACCCACGATCAGGAAGAGGCGATCGACCTGGCCGATCGAGTGGCCATCCTCCGGAACGGGCTGATCGAACAAATCGGGACGCCCGAAGCGCTGGAGGCGGCCCCGGCCTCGGCCTTCGTGTTCGACTTCCTGGGCGATTCCAACCGCCTCCCTTGCCGCCTGCAGGGCGACCTGGCGATCTTCGACGGCTTCGCCGCCCCCGCCGTCCGCGGTCGGGACGCGGGCGCCGGCGCGACTACGGCTTGGTTCCGGCCGCACGAGACGTCGCTCGGCTTGGGCGGCGCAGGCCTCGCGGTCACCATCTCCGACATCCTCACCAGGGGCTCGATGATCCGCGTCGAATGCCGTGGCTCGGGCGGCGTGCTCTTCGAAGCGGACTACCCCCGCGACGCGCTTCCCACCGGCCTCGCGCCAGCGGTCGAGGCGCGGCTCGCCCCGCGGCGCGTGTTCGTGTTCGCTGGCGAGGCGCCGGAGGCCACGGCGGCTCAAGCGTCCTCCTGCTGACCGTACGAGCCGAACTTTTCGAGCACCGCCGCCATCTCGGCCGGGGAGAGCAGAACCGGCGGTCCCAGTGCGAGCGTGCGGGCGTACTGGTCGGAGAGGGCCTCGACTTCGCGGGCGAGCTCCAGGGCCGCAGCGATGTCCTCGGCATAGGCCAACTGGCCGTGGTTGGCGAGCAGGCAGGCCCGGCGCCCGTCCGGCATCGCCGTGAGCGCGTTCTGGGCCAGGGCTTCGGAGCCGAAGGTGGCATAGTCGGCGAGCCCGATCTGCGCACCGCCGGCCACCGCCACCATGTAGTGGAAGGCGGGAATCGACTTGCCCGCGCAGGCGAGCGCGGTGGCCGCGGGCGAATGGCAATGGACGACCGCCCCGCAGTCGGGCCGCGCGGCGTAGAGCGCGGCGTGCATGCGCCACTCGCTCGAAGGGAGCAGCTCCCGCTGCCGCCGCCGGCCCTCGAGGTCGAGAAAGACCACCATTTCGGGCGCCATGGCCTCGTAGGCGATCCCGGTCGGAGTGATCAGGAACCCCTCGCCGCAGCGCGCCGAGACGTTGCCGGACCGCCCGACGCCGAGCCCGGCAGGCGCCAAGGCCCGGGCGGCGGCCACCACCTTCTCGCGCAGCGGCGCTTCGCCGATCATGCCGCCGCCGCCTCTGGAAACAGCGACGCCAATCCACCCGCCCCCGCCTGGCAAAGGCCGCGCTCGGTGATGAAACCACTTATGAGGCGGGCAGGCGTCACGTCGAAGGCGTAATTGGCCGCCGCCGACCCCGGCGCAGCGACGCGCTGGCCCGCCAGATGCGTGACTTCACGCGGGCTGCGCTCCTCGATGGGGATTTGCGCCACCCCGTCGGCCAGCCGCCAGTCGATGGTCGAGGACGGGGCGGCGACGTGAAAGGGGACACCGTTGTCGGCGGCGGCCAGCGCCTTCAGATAGGTGCCGATCTTGTTGGCGACGTCGCCCAGGCGAGTGATCCGGTCGGCGCCGACGATGCAGAGGTCGACTTGGCCGTGCTGCATGAGATGGCCGCCGGCGTTGTCGACGACGATCGTGTGAGGAACGCCCTCCTGGCCGAGCTCGAAGGCGGTGAGGGCCGCGCCCTGGTTTCGCGGACGGGTCTCGTCGACCCACACGTGGAGATCGACGCCCTGCTCGCGCGCCATGTAGATCGGCGCCAGCGCCGTGCCCCAGTCCACCGTCGCCAGCCAACCGGCGTTGCAGTGGGTGAGGATGTTGATCCGGCGTCCGCCGGCCCTGGCGGCGACCGCCGCGATGAGCCGCGCCCCGTGCTCGCCGATCGCCCGGCAGGCCGTGACGTCCTCCTCGGCAAGCGCCTCCGCGATCCCGAGCGCCGCCGCCGCCCGCTCACCGGGCGCCAATGGCGCAACCCCCGCCCGCACCCGCTCGAGCGCCCAGGCGAGGTTGACCGCGGTGGGGCGCGTTCCCAGCAGCCTTGCCAGGCCCGCTGCGAGGGCGCCGTCGGAGGCGTCCTCACGAAGCCCGAGCGCCAGTCCGAAGGCCCCCGTCACCCCGATCAGCGGCGCGCCCCGCACCTGCATGACCTCGATCGCGCGAGCCGCATCCTCCAGGCTCGCCAGGGCCGGCGTCTCGACGCCCCAGGGCAGCCGCGTCTGGTCGATGATCCCCACCGTTCCGTCGGCGCGGGCCCAGATGGCGCGCATGGGGCGACCGTCGATCCGCATGGGTTCAGTCTAGCCCCGTTTCGCGCTCCGCCGAAGCGCCTCACAACCCGCGACTTTGTGGTGGGCCCGCTGGCGTGCATGCTGCCGGCGAGGTCCGATTCGATGGCCGTGACGTTCGAAGGTTTTCCCCGCGTCGTGGAGCGCGGGGCCCTGCGCGCCGGAAGATGGTTCCTGGCCGGCGAGGGCGTGCGCCCGCTGATCTGCTTCTCCACCGACGAAGGCGAGGGCGAGGAACGCCTGATCCTCACCTTCGGGAGCAGCCGCCCGGAGGTCCTGGATTTCGCGACGGCCCCGCTGAAGACGCTTGCGGCGCCCCTGGCCAGCCTCGAGCACGAACTGGTCTTCGCCCCGGGCCTGGCCGCCCAGGGTCCGCAGCTGGCGGCGCCGCTGCGGCGTCCGTTCCGGTCGGGGGCCCTGCTGCGCCTGCGCAGCGGCGACCTCGGCGTGGGTTTCGCCAGTCCGCCGGAGGGCGCGCTGATGGTGATCTCGCTGGCCAACGGCGAACGCGCCGTCGGCTACGACCTGGTCTTCGACCGCTGGAGCCTCTTCCTGCGCCGAGGCGGCGCCGAGCGCCTCATAGGCTCCTTCCGGCCCGCCTAGCGCGCGGGCGGCGCTTCAGGGCGTGTGGATTCGGAGCTGCTGCATCGCCAGGACCGCCTGCTCCCCGTGCAACATCTGCTGGCGGGCCTCGATCATCGCCTGTTGCCGCCCCGCGAACGCTTCGAAACCGCGCATCGGCGGCGGTTGGACGACCAGCTCGCCGACCGACGCCGAACAATCGCCGCCCGCCGCGCAAGCCTGCTCGGCTGGGAGCGGAGCCGGGCTGGCGACCGTCTGACTGAGCTGGGCCGTCGTCAACTGCTGACCGCCGGGCCTCGAGGGGGGCGGGATCGGGATCATCGGCGGGGCGAACACCGCAGGCTCAGGCTGGGACGGCGAGGCCGGCGCATAGGGAATTTCCCTCGAGGGCGCGGGATGGTGTCGATGGCGATGGGACGGCGAGGCTTGGAGCGGGACCGCCGAGCCGGCGATCAATCCGATGGCGGCGATGACGCCCAGCGGCTTCCACATCCGCGAACCTCCTGCGGCTCGCCCCCTTGATGGCCATATAGGCGGAACCTCCTGGCCTTTCCATGGGGACCTTGCCTGAGCCTTGGGCGGGAAGACTCAGGCCCCCCGCCCGCCGGCTTTGCGAAATGCGCGGCGAGCTTCGTCCAACTCCGCCTCTGCCCGACGCAAGCGGGCGTCGAGACTCGCCTCGGCCTCCTGGGTCCGCGCCTCCAGCGCCTGGCGACGGCGCTCGAAATCCGCCTCCAAAGCGCGCCGCTCGCCCTCGAACGCCTCAAGGCGACGGCCGCGTTCGGCTTCCAGCTCCGCAAGCAGGTTCTCCGCCGCCGTCAGCCTGGACCGGTCAGGCGGCGTGGGGCGCGGCGACTGGGCCGAAGGCGCCGACGGCGCAGGCGAGGCGGCCCGCCGATCCGTCGTCCTGCGAACGACGCGGGCGGGCGCTTTCAGGGCCGCGACCGCGACCGGCTCGGCCGCCGGCCGGAACGGCTCCCTCGTGCCCGCCACGCGCCTCAGCACCGTCCCCGGCTGCGCGTACGCCGCCTCGATCTCCGACGGCTCGTCCGAGAGCGAGGCTTGGCCCTCCTGGAAAAGGTTCTGGCGTGTCCCCCACGCCGCCAGGGCGGCCTTTTGGGAGGGCGCGGCGACGATGGTTTCGTAGAAGCCCATCGGGGCCCGGTAGACCTTCAACTTCGCCGAGCGGGCCATGGTCGCCGTGAAACGCCGCGCCGCCTCTCGAGGTTCAAAGCCCCTGCGCGTCGAACTCGCTCACCCAGTGTCCGGGCGCCACTTCCTCGAGCTTTGGAACGTAGATCGGGGCGGTGGGGTCGACGGAAAGCTTCGAGGGCATGAACCGCAGTCCCGAGCGCGGGTCGAGCGGGCTCGGCGGCTCCCCGTCGAGGCGCAGCCGCACCCGGTTGCGCTCCCGGGAGGGGTCGGGGATCGGGGCCGCGGAAAGCAGGGCCTTGGTGTAGGGATGCCGCGGATCGTCGTAAAACGCCTGGCGCGGCGCGGCCTCCATGACCCGCCCGAGATAGAGCACCATGATCCGGTGGCTGATCTCGCGCACCACCGCCAGATCGTGGCTGATGAACATCATCGACAGCCCCATCTGCTTCTGCAGCTCGATGAGAAGATCGATGATCTGGGCCCGGATGGAGACGTCGAGGGCGCTGACCGCCTCGTCGCAGATGACGAGGCGGGGGCGCAGGATCATCGCGCGCGCGACGCCGACCCGCTGGTTCTGGCCCCCGGAAAGCTCGTGGGGATAGCGGTTGATCAGCTCCGGACCGAGCCCCGCCTCGCGCATCATCGCCGCGACCGCCGCCTGCCGTTCGAGGCGATCGAGATCGGGACGGAAGACCCGCAGGGGCTCGGCCACCGACTCGCCGACGGTGGCCCTGGGATCGAGGCTGGCCAACGGGTCCTGGAAGACGATCTGCAGATCCTTGCGCGCCTCGCGCAGCGCCTCGCCCTGGGCGCGGGTGATTTCCCGGCCCAGCACCAGCACCGAACCGGCGCTGGCGGGGATGAGGTTCAGCACCGCCCGCGAAAGCGTGGTCTTGCCGCAGCCGCTCTCGCCCACAACCCCCAGCGTCTCGCCTTCGCGGATCTGGAAACTGACCCCGTCGACGGCCCGCAAGCTCCGGCGGCCGAAGAGGCCGTCGCGAACCGGAAACCACACCTTCACGTCCCGCCCCTCGACCACCACCGGCGCTTCAGGGGGGACCGGCGCGGGCATGGGACGTCCGCCTCGGTCGTCCCGGTCGAGCCGCGGAATAGCCTCCAGGAGCGAGCGCGTGTACTCGCTCTTCGGCTCAGCGAACAGGCGCCCGGCGTCGTCCTCCTCGACGTAGAGACCATCCTTCATGACGCACACCCGGTCGGCGAGCCGGGCGATCACCCCCATGTCGTGGGTCACCAGCACCATGGCGGTCCCGGTCTCCTCCTTGAGCTCGGCCATCAGGCCCAGGATCTCGGCCTGGACGGTGACGTCGAGGGCGGTGGTCGGCTCGTCGGCGATCAGCAGGTCGGGGCTGCAGGCCATCGCCTGGGCGATCATCACCCGCTGGCGCATGCCCCCGGAGAGTTCGTGCGGGTACTGGCGAAGGCGCCGGTCCGCGTCGGGGATGCGCACCTTCTGCAGCCACAGGCGCGCGTGGTTCATCGCCGCCTTCGGGCTCATGCCGAGGTGGCGACGCAGGGGCTCGGCGATCTGCTCGCCAACCCTGACATGCGGGGTGAGCGCGGTCAGCGGGTCCTGGAAGATCATGGTCATCTTCGAGCCACGGATGCGGTTGAGCGCGCCCGGCGCCAGGGACAGCACGTCCTGGCCCCGAAAGCGCACCGAGCCGCTCGCCCGGCCGTTGGCGGCCAGCAGCCCCATCACCGCCATGAAGGTCTGGCTCTTGCCGGACCCCGACTCCCCGACCACCCCGAGGCACTCGCCCCGGCCGATGGCGAGGCTCACGCCCCGCACCGCCTCGACCTCGCCGTCATAGGTTGAGAAGCAAACCTTAAGGTCGTCGACGGCAAGGATGGGTTCGGCTTGAGTCGGCAAGGGGTTCAGGTCCATTGGGGGGCAGAGGCGCCTCCTATAGCGGCGCGGGGAAGGCGCATGAAGTCAGAGCGAATTTTGCCGAGCGATCGGCGCGGCGGGCGCGCGTTCGCGCCCCCGGTTTGCGGCGGAGGCGCTCCATGAGGCGCGGTCTCATCCTGGCCGGCGGCGCCGGAACGCGGCTGCATCCGCTGACCCTGGCGGTCTCCAAGCAGCTGCTGCCGGTCTACAACAAGCCGATGATCTACTACCCGCTCTCGGTGCTGATGCTGGCCGGGGTGCGGGAGATCTTGATCATCACCACCCCGCAGGACCAGGCGGCGTTCCAGCGCCTGCTCGGCGACGGCGCGCACCTCGGTCTCAACCTCTCCTACGTGGTCCAGCCGACCCCGGGCGGCCTTTCCCAGGCCTATCTGCTGGGGGAGGAATTCGTCGCCGGCGAGCCGAGCGTCCTGGTGCTCGGCGACAACATCTTCTACGGCAGCGGTTTCAGCGGGCACCTGCTGGCCGCCGCCGCCCGCACGACGGGCGCGACCGTGTTCGGCTATGCGGTGGCCGACCCGAACCGTTACGGCGTGGTCGAGCTCGACGAAGGGGGCCGGGTGCTAAGCCTCGAAGAAAAGCCCACCGTCCCGCGCTCGAACGTGGCCGTGACCGGCCTCTACTTCTTCGATGGCCGCGCCAGCGGGTTCGCCCAGGAACTGAAGCCCTCGGCCCGCGGCGAGCTGGAGATCCTCGACCTGATCGCCCGCTACCAGGGGCTCGGCGAGCTTTCCGTGGAAGTCCTGAGCCGCGGGTTCGCCTGGCTCGACACGGGCACCCATGACGCCCTGATCCAGGCCGGGGAGTTCGTCCGGGCGATCGAGGAGCGGCAGGGACTGCGGATCGGCTGCGTCGAGGAGATCGCCTTCCAGAACGGCTGGATCGATCGGGAGCAGCTGATGCGGCTCGGCCGTTCGGGGGGCCCCTACGGCGCCTATCTCGCCGCGATCGCGGAGGGGGGCCATTGAAACCTGCCGCCCAAGCGGCGCTCGGGCGGCTGAAGATCTGGCTGCTGGAGGCAGCCTTTCCCGTTTGGTGGGAAGGCGGCGCTGACCGCGCGGCCGGCGGCTATTTCGACCGGCTGGGGTTCGACGGCGCGTCTGCCGACGCCCCCAAACGCGTCCGGGTCCAGGCCCGGCAGGCCTACGCCTACGCGCTCGCGCCGCAGCTCGGCTGGACCGGCGCAGCCGAGGCGGCTAGCCGCCACGGACTGGAGTTCCTCCGACGTCGGCGCGCGCCGGACGGGCTCTACCGCCTCGGGCCGCGCCGGGACAGCGACTGGGACGGGATGGGCGAGCTCTACGACCAGGCCTTCGTCCTCCTGGCGCTGGCGACCTGCCGGGCCGCGTTCGGCGACCCCGGGTTGGAGGCCGAGGCGGACGCGCTCGTTGAGCGGCTGGCCGCCTTCGCCCATCCGATCGGGGGCTTCGCCGAGACGCCGGGTCTAGCCGCGCCCCTGTTCGCCAACCCCAACATGCACCTCTTCGAGAGCTTTCTCGCCTGGGCCGCCGTCTCGGCGAACCCGGCTTGGCAGGCCCTCGCGGACCGGCAGGGCGAACTGGCGCTGGCCCGCCTGATCGATCCTTCCACCGGCGCGCTTCACGAGGGCTACGGCCCCGATTGGACGCGCTTGCCGGCGCCGGTGATCTGGCCGGGCCACCTCTACGAATGGGCCTGGCTGCTGCTGCGCTGGCGCCCGGAGGACTCCGCAGCGCTCGCCGCCGCGCGTCGCCTCACGGACCTGGCCGAGCGCCGCGGGGTCGATCGGCGACGGAAGGTCGCCATCTTCGCCCTGGACGGCGCCCTCGAGCCCACCGACCGCGGCGCCCGCCTCTGGGCCCAGACCGAGCGGATCAAGGCGGCCGCCCTGATCGCCAGCCTCACCGGCGACCAAGATTACTGGAGCGTCGTGGCCGAAGCCTGCGAGGCCTTGGAGCGATTCTTCCAGACACCCCGCCCGGGCCTCTGGCGCGACCGCCTGACCCACGAAGGGAGCTTCGTCGAGGAGCCGGCGCCCGCGAGCTCCTTCTATCACATCGTCTGCGCGATCGCCGAGCTGGAACGGCTGGCCGGGTAGCCGCTGCCCAGAACACCCATGTCTCCAAGAGTCGCCCGTAGCGCTGTCTCCAGCGGCGTGTGCGGCTCCTCGCCGAGGAAACCGACGAGCTTGGCGTTCGCAAGACCGATGGGGCGATCCCACAGGTAGCGCATCTCCAGAAGCTCCCGGAACGTCTCGACGAAGGGCGAAAGCGCCCGGATCATCATCCAGGGGAAGGGCCGCAGAGGCAGCGCCGGCTGGCCCGCGGCCCGACGGATGGCCGCCGCCAACTCGCTCGCCGTCGACCAGCAGCCCCGGAAATGGAAGACCTCGAAATCGGCCAGCTCCGCTTCGCGCTCCAGAAGTCGAGCCAGGGTCTCGGCCAGGTCCGGTAGATAGGCGAAAGCGTGGGCGGCCCGACCTGGCGCATAGATCCCGCGCAAGCGCCCGCCGCGCCGGATCGTCAGCCAGCCGAGCGAGGTCGCCGGCGCCTCCGGCCCGAAAAAATCTCCGGCGCGCAGGACCAGCACCTTCGCCCCCTGCGAGGCCGCCTCGCGCAGGCGCCGTTCCAGCTCGACGCGGATCCGGCCCTTGCGGGTGATCGCCCCCTGCGGCGCCGTCTCGGCGATGGCGGCCCCCGCGTCCGGGGCGAAGTTGTAGACGCTGCCGGCGATCACCAGGCGGGCGCCCGCCGCTCCCGCCGCGGCGAGCGCGTTGTCGGCCATGGGCAGGACGGTCCCCTTCCAATTCCGGTAGCCGGGCGGGTTCGCGGCGTGGATCACGAGCCGGACGCCCCCGGCGGCGGCGAGAACCGCCGCGGGGTCCATGGCGTCGCCCTGGACCCAGTCGATCGCGGCCGCGCCGCCGAAGCGGGCGCGCGCCCCGGCCGCATCCCGGGCCAGGGCGCGAATGCGCCAGCCGCGGCTGGCGAGCGCGAGGACGGCGTGGCGGCCGAAGGCGCCTCCGGCGCCGATCACCAGGGCGATTCTCTGGGGAGACTGGGACATGACGTGCGCTCCATCAGGTGAAGGAGCTCACTTTTTGCGCCGACGCGGGAACATGCGTAATTGCGAGATTATTTGCCAACGATATACATTTTCGTATGGACTGGAGTCTTTGCCGGACGTTTCTCGCCGTTCTCTACCAGGGAACCTTGTCCGGCGCCGCCCGGTCGCTCGGGCTGACCCAACCCACGGTCGGACGCCAGGTGGAGGCCCTGGAGCAGTCGCTTGGAACGCCTCTCTTCACCCGCTCCGGCGCCGGGTTGCGGCCCACCGAGATCGCGCTGTCGCTCCGCCCCCACGCGGAGGCCATGGCGGCCGCGGCCGAGACCCTGGAGCGGACGGCTTCGGGCGAGGCCGACAAGGTGGAGGGCGCGATCCGAATCACCGCCAGCGAGATCGTCGGCGCGGAGGTGCTGCCGCCGATCCTGACCGGCTTCCACGACACCTACCCGGGCGTCGCCATCGAGCTGACGCTTTCCAACCGCCAGGAGGACCTGCTCCGGCGCGAAGCCGACATCGCGGTGCGGATGACGCGGCCGACGCAAGGCCAACTGCTGGCGCGGCGGCTGGGTGTGGTGCGGGTCGGGCTCTTCGCCCATCGCCGGCATATCGAGCGATACGGGAGACCGGCGAGCTTCGCCGACGCCCGCCCCTTCGTCATCGGCTTCGACCGGGACGTCCAGGTCCGAAGGTCACTTGAGGAGCGGCAGATTCCGCTCGCGCGGGAGGCGTTCGCGTTCCGCTCGGACAGCGACCTCGCCCAGCTGGCCTTCCTGCGAGCCGGCTTCGGCGTCGGCGCCTGCCAAGTCGGGATCGCGCGCGGCGACCCGGCGCTCGTGCCGGTGCTGGAGGACGCCTTCCGCTACGAGATGGAAGCCTGGGTGGCCATGCACGAGGATCTGAAGAGCAGCCGGCGCATGCGGCTGATGTTCGACTGGCTGGTCCAGGGCCTCGGAGACTACATCGCCAGCCAGCCCCCCTGATCGGACGCCCGCCTAGGGTGGTGGATTTGAAGTTCGCTCGTTGATGGGGCGGGCGCTGAAGCGGACTTCAAATTCGTAAACCACACGAGATTCAAAGCTTTGCCAGTGTCCTTGTCCGAAGTTCGCTCGGCGCCCATCCCATCCACTGGCGAACTCGGATTCGGGACACTAGGCCTCCGGCGCCTGTTCCGGTTCGTCCTTGGCGGCCGGACCCACGGTCCGCTCGGCGATGCGGGCCGACTTTCCGCGCCGGTCACGCAGATAGTAGAGCTTGGCCCGCCGCACCGCGCCGCGCCGCTTCACCTCGATGGACTCGATCATCGGCGAGAGCACCGGGAAGACCCGCTCGACGCCCTCGCCGAAGCTGATCTTGCGGACGGTGAAGCTTTCCTGGAGGCCGCCGCCCGACCTTCCGATGCAGACGCCTTCGAAGGCCTGGATCCGCTCGCGGTCGCCTTCCTTGATCCTGACGTTCACGCGCACGGTGTCGCCGGGCGCAAAGACCGGGACCTTCTTGCCCTTGGTGAGGCGCGCGGCCTCTTCCTTCTCGAGGTCTTCAATCACGTTCATCATCGTCTCCTACTGGGCTTGACGCGCCCTTTGCCTGTTGATTGGCGAGATGCGCCGCCCAGAGGTCCGGCCGCCGCTCCCGCGTCGCTTTCTCCCGTTCGGCTCGCCGCCACTTCGCCACGTCGGCGTGGCGCCCTGACAGCAGCACCTCGGGAATTTCGCGCCCCTCGAAGATCCGCGGCCGCGTGAACTGCGGATGCTCTAGGAGCCCGTCCTCGAAACTCTCCTCGTTCAAGCTCGCGGCCTCGCCCAGCACACCGGGCAGCAGCCGTACGCAGGCCTCGATCAGCACCAGGGCCGCCGCCTCGCCGCCGGCGAGCACCGCGTCCCCCACCGAGACCTCCTCGAACCCCCGCCCCTCCACGAGGCGCTGGTCCACCCCCTCGAAACGGCCGCAAAGGATGATGAGCCCGGGGCCCATCGACCATTGGCGCGCCCGCGCCTGGGTCAGGGGCCGACCGCGGGCGCTCACGTACAAAAGCGGCCGCCCCCCCTGCTCCACGCTGTCCAGCGCCGCAGCGATGACGTCCGCCCGCATCACCTGGCCAGGGCCGCCCCCGGCGGGGCGGTCGTCCAGGAAGCCGCGCTTATCTTTGGAAAAGGCGCGGATGTCCACCGTTTCCAACCGCCAGAGGCCCGTTTCCCTCCAGGCCGTCCCGATCAGGGACACCCCGAGCGGGCCCGGGAAGGCCTCCGGAAACATGGTGAGCACGCTGGCGAGGAAGGGCATGGCGAGGCGGGACCGGAGGCGCGCGGACATTCCCCGCGACGCACTCTATATAGCCGAGGATGCCCCCGCGCCTTCGCCCTACCCGCGTCGAACATGTGGTGGACGGGGTGCGCCTGCGCGCGCTTCTCTCGGCGGCGGCGCTCGACGCGATCGGCGACGCGGGCGAGCAGCGCCGTCGGGCGATCGAGATCCTGAAGGGCGCCCTCTTCCGCGGCCGGATGATCGTCAAGGAGCGGCTCGAGAGCGGGGCCGGCGGATTGGAGACCGCCCGCCTGCTCGCCTCCATCACCGACGAGGTGATCACCGCCCTCTACGACTTCACCACCGTCCACGTCATCCGAGCCCGCAACCCGACCGAGGGCGAGCGGCTGACGCTGATGGCGGTGGGCGGCTACGGGCGAGGGGCGCTGGCGCCCTTCTCCGACATCGACCTCCTGTTCCTGCGTCCCTACAAGCAGACCGCCCATGTGGAGAGCGTGATCGAGTTCATGCTCTATGCGCTCTGGGACCTCGGCTTCAAGGTCGGCCACGCCTCCCGCACGGTCGACGACTGCCTCAAGCTTTCGCGCGAGGACATCACCATCCGGACCTCGGTGCTCGAGGCCAGACGCCTTACCGGCGATGCGGCCATGGCCGAGACGCTGCGCCGCCGGTTTCTCGACGAGGTGGTGAAGGGGACAGGCGCCGAGTTCGTCGCCGCCAAGCTCAAGGAGCGCGACGACCGTCACGCCCGGGCGGGCATGAGCCGCTACATGGTCGAGCCGAACGTGAAGGAGGGCAAGGGGGGGCTCCGGGACCTGCACACCCTCTTCTGGATCGCCCGCTACCTGCATCCGGCCGACAGCGTGGACGCCATCCTCAAGATGGACGTCTTCGAGGGGCGCGAAGTGCGGGCGTTCATCCGGGCGTTCAACTTCCTGGAGGCGGTGCGCGCCCATCTCCACTTCGCCACCGGCCGGGCGGAAGAGCGCCTCACCTTCGACCTGCAGCCGGAGGTGGCCGGCCGCATGGGCTATGCGGACCGCACGCGCGCCGGCGCCGATCCGAACCCGGCCGTCGAACGGTTCATGCGCCGCTACTTCCTGATCGCCAAAGAGGTCGGAACGCTCACCCGCACCTTTTCGGCGATGCTGGAGGCCGAGCACTTGAAATCGGCCCCGCGCGGCCTCTCGCGTTTCCTATCCAGCCGCACCCGGCGGCGGACGCTTGACGAGCCGGGCTTCCAGTTCGAGGGCCGGCGCCTGACGGTGGAGGGACCGCAGACGTTCGAAGCCGATCCGGTAAACCTGCTTCGTCTCTTCAAGATCGCCGACGCCCGCGATCTCGACCTGCATCCGGACGCCTTCACGGCCGTCACGCGCACCTTGCACCTGATAACCTCCAGGGTCCGGCGCGACCCGGCGGCGGCGAAGATCTTCCTGGACATCCTGGCCCGGGGCCGGAACCCGCAGCGGGCTCTGGAGCTGATGAACGAGGCCGGCGTCCTTGGCCGCTTCATCCCCGAGTTCGGCCGCATCGTCGCCAAGATGCAGTTTAACATGTACCACTCTTACACGGTGGACGAGCACACGTTGCGGGCCGTCGGGGTCATCGCCGACATCGCCGCCGGCCGCCTGCAGGACGACCACCCGCTGTCCAGTTCGATCATGCCGAGGATCGAAGACCGGGAAGCCCTGTTCCTGGCGATGCTGCTGCACGACACCGGCAAGGGTGGGGTCGGCGGCCAGGAGAAGGCCGGGGCGCGCGCGGCCCGTCAGGCTTGCGAGCGGCTGGGGCTGGCGCGGGGCAAGATCGAGATGGTGGCCTGGCTGGTGGAGCATCATCTGATGATGAGCGACTTCGCCCAGAAGCGGGACGTCACCGATCCCGCCACCGTGGCCGCCTTCGCGCAGGCGGTGGAGAATCCGGAGCGGATGCGCCTGCTGCTGATCCTGACGGTGGCCGATATCCGGGCGGTGGGTCCAGGCGTCTGGAACGGCTGGAAGGGCCAGCTGATGCGCGAGCTCTACGCGGCCACCGAGATGGTCTTTCGCGGCGGGCGGATCTCCGACGCCGCCGGGGTCGCGCGCCGCCGGCTCGAGGCCGTGGCCTACGACGGCCGCACCGCCCTGGTCGCCGCCGATCCCGACGCGCGCGCCTGGGCCACCGCCATGGAGGACGCGTACTTCACCGCCTTCAGCCTCGCCGAGCAAAAGGCCCACTTGGCGCTCTGGCGCGAAGCGGAGGCCGAAAGCGGCGTCTCCGCGGAGGCCCGGGTCCGTCCGGAGCGGAACGCCGCCGAGGTGGTGGTGGCCGCCAAGGACCGCGAAGGGCTCTTCGCCGACCTCGCCCAGGCGATCGCCGATCTCGGCGGCAACGTGGTCGGCGCGCGTATCTTCACCTCGAAACGCGGCGAAGCCATCGACGTCTTCTACGTCCAGGACACCGCAGGCCAGCCGTTCGGCCACGAGAGTCCGCGCAGCCTCGCGCGGCTGGTGGAAGGACTGGAGAGCGCCGGCCGCGGCCGGCCTATCGGCCACGAGCCGCGCAAGCTGGCGGACTTCGGGCGCACCGCCGCATTCGCCATCTCACCCACCGTCACCATCGACAACGACGCTTCGCCGACGGCCACCATCATCGAGGTCTCGGGGCGCGACCGACCGGGCCTGCTGGCGGCCCTCGCCCGGATCCTGGCGGAGGCCGAGCTTTCCATCCAGTCGGCCCACATAGACAACTACGGCGAGCGGGCGGTCGACGCCTTCTACGTGGCGACGCGGCGGGGCAAGCTGACCGACGCCGGCCGCACAGCCGCGGTGCGCGCGCGGCTCGCGGAGGCGTTGAACGACGCCGAGGCCGCCGCCGGTCGTCCGCGCCTCCAGCGGGCGCCCGCTTCGGCCGCCCGCTGACGCCGGTCCTGCGCGCGCCGCGCCGCTCGGTGCGACGCAAAGCCGCCCGCGCCAGAAAAACGATTGTCGCTTTGCCGCCACATAGCTGGGCGCTTTGCGCCGCCCATGTGGATGCATCTCGAAACCCGGGCTTCGAAGCCCCGGTCATGGCCCCGTCGTGCGTCAAGCGATCACCTGCATGCAGGCGTAGCCTTGCTGACCGGCCTGCTCGTGACCCTCTCGCCGCTGTACTGCGTCAATTCCGCCGGCGCCGACCAGGTTGCGCGGCCCCTGGCTCATCCGCCGGTCCGCAAGCCGCCCGCGGCGAAAGCGGATCGCCGCGCAGCGGCGGCGAGCGGCGCCGCGCCCTTCGTGCTGGCGACATCCGGCCAGGACCGGGAGCGAGCCGAGCGCTGCCTCGCGCAGGCGGTCTACTACGAGGCGGGGGACCAACCCCTCGAGGGCCAGGCGGCGGTCGCCCAGACGGTGATCAACCGGTTACGACACCCGGCCTTTCCGAAGTCGGTCTGCGGGGTGGTCTTCGAGGGCGCAAGACTGCCCACCGGCTGCCAGTACAGCTTCACCTGCGACGGCGCCCTCGCCCGCAAGCCGGACATCGCCGGCTGGTCGCGGGCCCTCATGGTGGCGCGGCGGGCGCTGAGCGGTTACGTCGAGACGAGCGTCGGCCTCGCGACCCATTATCACGCCGACTATGTCTCCCCGGCCTGGGCGCCCACCCTGGTGCGGCTGACCCAGATCGGGCCCCATATCTTCTACCGCTGGCGCGGACAGGCGGGCGCGCCGACGGCCTTCGTCGGGCGTTACGCCGGCCACGAAGCCACGCTGGCGCCGGCGCTCCTCTCCGAAAGGGCGCGCCGCGCCCTGGGCGGGCGAGCCGCCCAGCCCACGGCGCGCAAGGTCACCCTGGTGATCGACGACCATCGCGAGACCCACGCGGTCGAAGGGGTCCCCCCGGCCGAAGGCGGCCTCCCGGGGGCGCTGACCCCCTCGCGGCCGCGCCCCAGCGCCGTGCAGGTCGCGCAGGTCAACGCCTTCCTCGCCTCGGCCCAGGGGGGCGCGGCGGCTGAGGTGAGGTGAGCCCACCCGGGCCGGATTCAGCGCGCGCGCCGGGCGTCCTCGAGGCGCACGACCTTCGGATCGGCGCTCCGGACCGCGCGGGTCGCGTCGGCCACCGCCTTTTGCAGCCGCTCCAGATTGAACGGCTTCTGCAGCACCGGGAAGGCGTCGGCGACGGCGGTGAGCGCCTTCGAGTAGCCGCTGACCAGGAGGACGGGGAGCTCGGGATGATGCTGGCGGATCTCCCGGGCCAGGCCTATCCCGTCCATGGGCCCGGTCATGACCACGTCGCTGACCACCAGGTCGAAGGCGGTCTTGCGCAACGCCTCGAGGGCGGCTTCGGCGTTGTTCGCCAAGCAGACCCGGTAGCCCAACAGTTGAACGAGATCGGCGGTCACCTCGGCGACGTCGGGATTGTCTTCCACCACCAGCGTCAGGCCCTCGGCGCTGACCGGCTCGGCGGCGAGGTCGGCCGCCGGCTCCGCTGCGCGCGCGGCCCTGCGCAGATAGAGGGTGACGCTCGCCCCCTCTCCGAGGGTGCTTTGCATCTTCACCGCTCCGCCCGCCTGCCTGGCGAAACCGTAGACCTGGCTGAGGCCCAGGCCCGTTCCCTGGTCGGCTTGCTTGGTGGTGAAGAAGGGGTCGAAGACTTTGGGGAGCACATCCTCCGGTATCCCCACGCCGGTATCGGCCACCGTCAAGGCCACGAACTCGCCGGCAAGGTCCCCGTCGAGCTCCCCGCCTCCCAAGGTCACGTTCTGCGCCGCGATCGTGAAGTTCCCGCCGCCCGGCATGGCGTCGCGGGCGTTGACCGCCAGATTGATCAGCGCAAGCTCCAGTTCGTTGGGATCCAACTCTACCGGCCACAGCGCCGGCGGCAGGTCCATCGAAAGCTGGATCGTCTCGCCGAGCGATCGCGACAGGATCTCCTCGAGGCGTTCGAGGCGTCCCGCCAGGTCGACGACCTCTCGGCTGAGCGGCTGTCGGCGCGTGAACGAGAGGAGCTGACGCGTCAGGGTCGCCCCGCGCGCCGCGGCGGCGGAGATGATTTCCGCGGCCCGCTGAGCCCTGCCGGCGTCGCCGCCGTGCCTGCCGAGCAGCTCGGCCTGGCCTCCCATGATCATCAGCAGGTTGTTGAAGTCGTGGGCCACCCCACCGGTGAGCTGGCCGAGAGCCTCGAGCTTTTGGGCGTGAAAGAGCTGCTCCTGGGTCTTCTGCAGCTCCAGATGGGCCTGACGCCGCTCGGTGGCGTCGCGGGTGATCTTGGCGAAGCCGATCAGCGCCCCGTCGTCCTTGATCGCGTGCATGACCACGCTCGCCCAGAAGAGGCTGCCGTCGCGCCGCACGCGCCAGCCTTCGGCCTCGTAGCGGCCGTTCTCCATCGCCGCGTAAAGTCCCCGCGCGGGCAGACCGGCCATCCGATCGGCGTCGGTGAAGAACTTCGAGTAATGCTGCCCGATCACCTGGTCGGCGGAGTAGCCCTTGATCCGCTCGGCGCCGGCGTTCCAGCTGATGACCACGCCATTCGGGTCGAGCATGTAGAGGGCGTGGTCGGCCACCCCGTTCACCAGCAGCCGGAACTGCCGCTCGCTCTCCCGCAGGGCTTCCTGGGCGACCCGCCGCTCGGTGATGTCGCGGACGATGTGAGCGAACCCCACAAGGGCGCCGGCGTCGTCGCGCACGGCGTTGACCACCACCCAGGCCCGAAACCGCCCGCCGTCCCTGCGCCGTCGCCACCCGTCCGACTCGTAGGCGCCGGCCGCGCGGGCCCTCTCCAGCGCCTTCGCCGGAAGCCCGGCCGCCCGATCCTCCGCGGTGTAGAAACAGCCGTAGTGCCGGCCGATGATCTCCTCGGACTGGTAGCCCAGGACCCGCTCGGCGCCCCGATTCCAGTCCATGACCACGCCGCTCGGGGAGACGAGGCAGATGGCGTAATCCTGAACGCAGTCGAGCAGCAGACGAAGCCGCCGCTCGTTGGCGCGCAGCTGCTCCTCGGCGGCGCCGTCCCGGACGATCAGGGCGAAGCCGGCCGCAGTCCCGCCCTCGTCGCGAACGGGGTAGGCCGCCACCACGGCGGGGGTCTGGCGCCCGACCTTCCGGCGCAGCCACGCGACGCGCTCGGCGCCCTGCTGGGTTGTGGCCGCGCACAGCATTTCGGCCAGGACCTCGCCGCCCCGGCGGGACGCTGCGAAGAGCTTGGAGGCCTCCGCGCCGATGAGCTCATCGGGCGCATAGCCGAAGAGCTTCCGGGTTCCCGCGCTGGCGGTGACGATCCGGCCGCCCTCGTCCAGACGAAGGACGGCGCGGTCCGACAGTGCGTCTAACAGCCGCCGATCGTCGCCTGGCGGCTGTTGGTTTGGCTGCAATTCTGGAGCCGTCATGAAGGGCGTCCCTCGCCCTGCTCGGCTTAGCATACCGGCCGAATGCCGCGCCGCAAAAGAATTGACATAACCCGGTTCGCGGAGGAAAGATTCGCGTCTTACGCTAGTTCGCGAGCGGTGCGGACCCTAGGAGACCGGGAGGCGGCGTGTTTGCCAGCGCATACGGCTTGCGTCCGACGGACGATGCGTCGAACGGCGGGCTTCCCGAACGGGGGGATCGTCCCGGCCCGTCGCCCGCGCCGAACGAAGATCTGGCCTACAAGATAGAGTTGCTGAACGCGTCCGGGGACGCCGTCGACCAGGTCTTGGCGGTCACCTCCAGCGTCAGCATCGGCTACGCCGCCTATTATGCCGCGACGCGGGAGTTCCCTGATGCGGTGATCATCCTCCGCCACAAGGACAGCGTCATCAGCAAGTGGGGCGGAAAGCCCAACTGACATGGCGTAGGGAATTGCCGAGCTTGCCCAGACGGAGCGTCACCCCCGAGACAAGGACTTCGCCGCCCCAGGCGCGCACGGCGCCTCAAGCGGCGTCAGCCGAGCTGGCCGACGACCTGCCCTTCGTCATTGCGCTCTGGCGGCTCGACGGCTGCGGGGTGGAGCGCATCCTCGGCAGGGCGGCCAGCGCCGCTCTGGCCCAGGCGATCCTCACGGCCGCCCAGACCGCGCAACCGTCGCGTCGGATCACCCTGACACACGGGGAATAGCGGCTCGGCGAAAGCCTCTGAGACCTTGCCGCCTTACGGACGAGCGTCGGCCGCTCAGGCGGCCCGTTCGGCGGCCCTGCGCCCGGCGGCTTTGCGGCGTCCGGCGCCGCCGCTCGGGCCGGCCTGTGCGAGGGCTGCGGAAATGGCCTCGGCGAGCCGCGCCGGATCCACGGGTTTAGGCACCACGTCGGTCATCCCGCAGGACAGATAGCGCAACACCTCACCCGGCGCGGCCGCCGGCGTGACGGCGATGATCGGCACGCTCGAGACCCGCCCGGGCAGGGCCCGGATCGCGCGGGTGGCGGCCATGCCGTCCATGCCGGGCATCAGTATATCCATGAGGATCACGTCGAATGAGCGCGATTGCGCCGCCTCCACCGCCTCGCGTCCGCTGGCCACTTCCTCGTGAATCGCTCCGAACTGGTCGCAGCAGAGGCCCAGCCGCAGTCGATTCTCGGCGAGGTCGTCGACGATAAGGACCCGGAAGGGTTTCGACGACGGGCCGCCAAAGTTGACGGACTGAACAACATTAGGCTGGACCGTATCCTCCGACGCGTCTTGATTTGACATGCTCGACCCCATCCGAATTAAGACTTCCTAGCGCGAATGGCGTGAAAACTTAGTTATCCAAATCGGCCTTAATTTAGCCTTCAGGATGAACCGCCCCTGCACGACCCATTAACCGGTTCCGTCGTCAGCGGCCGATCGAGATCATCACGGAATAATTTATCGGCGTCCGCGCCTTGCTTCGGGCGCCATGCTGGCCCGGCGGCCTTGGCGGATCAGTGGATCCAGCAGCCGCTCTTGGCGAGGCCGCGGTCCGAACAGTATCCGGCCGCCTGGGAGCGGCTGGCGAAGCCGGTGAGGAGCGCCCGGTAATAGTGGGTGTCGCCCACCAGCATCGGCCTGACGAGCGGGGAGAGGCCGGCGGGGAGTGGTTCGGCCTGCCGCAGCCGGGTCCGGGCCGCCGCTTCGGTGGCGTAGGCGCCCAGCTGCAGCGCAACCCATCCTTCGCCGGGGCCGGCGCCCCCGACGCCCACCGGCTGCGAAGGCGCCGCCCGTCTCGCGGAGTGGGGATCCTTGTGGGGCGCCGACGGCGCGGTTGCGAGCGACGCCGGATCGCCGCAGACGCTGGAGATGACCCCGGCCATGTAGTCGCCGCGGTCGGGGCTCAGCCACTGGCCATTGGGGAGGATCGCCCGCAGCGCCCCCTTAAAGGCGTGATCCTCGAACTCCTGGAGCTGCAGGACCCGCTGGCGTCGCGCGCCGCAATCGACGTCGACGATGGAGGTCACCGACCGGAAGCCCAGCTTCCGCGCCGCCTCCTCGCTGGTCGTCTCGCCCTGGAAGGCGACCCCGGCGAGGGTTCCGTCCGGACCGGGCGCGCCGCGTTGCAGTATCACCACGGCCACGTCCGCCGGCGCCTGGGCGTCAACCGGTCGCGCCGCCAGCGCGTGGGCGCCGGCCGCCGTGCAGAGCAGCGCCGCAAGTGCAGCCGCCAGGCGCCGCCCGCGCAGGCGCGCTGGGCGCTCCGGCCCGATCCTGTCCATGCGCCAAGCTTAACCGGGCCGGGTTAGCTGGTCGTGAACCATCGCGGAGCGGGCCTGCCGCCCCGCACTTCGCAAGGCCGAGCGGCGCCCTGCGTCTTGACCGCGCCATGGGTCCGCCCGACAAGCCACCGGTGGCCATCCCCGATTCACCGACCGCGCCCGGCGTGACCGCCCGCCCCGCCGGCGACGAGCCCGACACCCGCCGCAGCGCCGGCATCGTCGGCCTGGCGGTGATCGGCTCGCGCCTTTTCGGCCTCGGCCGCGAGCTGGTCTTCCCGGCCATGTTCGGCGCCGGCAAGGTGCTCGACGCCTACTACGCCGCGTTCCAGATCCCCAACCTGCTGCGCGACCTCTTCGCCGAAGGGGCGCTCTCCACCGCCTTCACCGCCCTCTTCACCCGCACCTGGGACCGCGAGGGGGCCGAGCCGGCCTGGAAGCTCGCCAACCTGACCCTGAGCGCGATGGTGTTCGTGGTCGGCGTGACCTGCCTCCTCGGCATCGTCGCGGCGCCCTTCATCGTCGAGGCGACCAACTTCGGTTTCCACAACGTGCCGGGGAAGTTCGAGCTGGCGGTGCGGCTCACGCGGGTGATGTTCCCGTTCATCCTCTTCGTCTCCCTGGCGGCGGCGGTGATGGGGATGCTGAATGCGAGGTTCATCTTCGGCGTCCCCGCCTCGGCCTCCACCGTCTTCAACATCGTCTCGGTGGTCACCGGCCTGGCCATGGCCTTCGTCTTCGATCCCACCGCGCGGGCTACCTGGCCGCATCCGGTGTTCACCGAGGCCTCGGTCTACGGCGTCTGCGTCGGGGTGCTGCTGGGGGGCCTCGCGCAGCTCGGCATGCAGATCCCGTCGCTGCTGAAGCTGGGCTTTCGCTTCGCCTGGCGGCTCGACCTTGCCAATCCAAGGCTGCGCGAGCTCTGGGCGCTGATGTGGCCGAGCGTGATCGCCGGCGCCGCCGTGCAGGTGAACGTGCTCGTCAACGGCATGTTCGCCTCCGAGATCAACGGCGGGCGCTCCTGGCTCAACTGCGCCTTCCGGCTGATGCAGTTCCCGATCGGGCTCTTCGGGGTCTCGCTGGCCACCGTGACCCTGCCGGCCGTGGCCCGCCGCTTCGCCCGCGACGACCTCGGCGCCTTCGGGCGCACGGTGCGCACGTCGCTGCGCCTCACCCTCTTCCTCAGCGTGCCGGCGGCGGTGGGCCTGGCGGCGCTGGCCCCGCCGGTGATCGCCCTCATCTACCAGCACGGCCACTTCAGCGCCGGCGACACCGCCCAGACCGCCCTGGCGCTTCGCGCCTACGCCCTGGGGCTCGCCGGCTATGCGGCGATCAAGGTGCTGACCCCCTGCTTCTACGCCCTCAACCTGCCGAAGACGCCGCTGCGGATCAGCCTGATCGGCATCGCGGTCAACCTGGTCCTCAACGTCACCAGCGCCCGCCTCCTGGGACTTGGCCACGCCGGCCTGGCCCTCGCCACCTCGGGCGTGGCGATCGTGAACTTCGCCCAGCTCTGGGTCGCGCTTTCGCGCCAGGTGGACTTCGGCGGCGCCGGCGAGTGGCTGGGCTTCCTCGCCCGGGTGCTGGCGGCCGCGGCGGCCTGCGGCGCCGTCGCCTGGGCGCTCGACTGGGCGGCCCACGTCTGGCTGCGGGGCGCCCTTCTGCACGCCCTCGGTCTCTTCGCGGCGATCGGCGGCGCCATGCTCGTCTATGCGGGCGCCGCCTACGCCCTGAGGATCGGCGAGGTCTCCGAGGCCGCGGCGATCCTGCGCCGCCGCCTGCTTCGCCGTCGCTCGCCGGCGTAGCCGCGAGCGAACCAAGAGCCGGCCTTGCGGGGAAGCCTCGGCGCGTCTAATGCGCCGCCTCATGGCTCCTAGCTCGGCGCACAACCGGCGATGGCGGCGGTCGCACGACTGACGAAGCCCTCGCGCGCGACCAGATAAAGAGCCTCCGCACCATGACCGACTCCAAGACCGCCTACGCCGGCCCCCAGCGCGTCCTCTCGGGCGTTCAGCCCTCCGGCGACCTCCACCTCGGCAACTATCTCGGCGCCCTCGTGAAGTTCGTGGCCCTGCAGGACCAGATGGAGTGCCTCTATTGCGTGGTCGACCTGCACGCCATCACCACCTGGCAGGAACCGAAGAGGCTCACCGCCCAGACCCGGGAGATCGCGGCGGCCTACCTCGCCGCCGGCGTTGATCCCAAGAAGGCGGCCATCTTCGCCCAGTCGGCGGTTCCGGCCCACGCCGAGCTCGCCTGGATCTTCCAATGCGTGGCCAGGCTCGGCTGGCTCGACCGGATGACCCAGTTCAAGGAGAAGAGCGGCAAGCACAAGGAGCGGGCCAGCGTCGGCCTCTACACCTACCCGGTCCTGCAGGCCGCCGACATCCTCGTCTACAAGGCCACCCACGTGCCGGTGGGCGAAGACCAGAAGCAGCACCTGGAGCTCACCCGCGACATCGCCGCCAAGTTCAACCACGACTTCGATGCGCCGGATTTCTTCCCGCTGACCCAGCCGGTGATCGAGGGACCGGGCGCCCGCGTCATGTCCTTGCGCGACGGGACCGCGAAGATGTCCAAGTCCGACCCCTCGGACCAGTCGCGGATCAACCTCACCGACGATGCGGACGCCATCGCGGCCAAGATCCGCAAGGCCAAGACCGATCCCGAGCCGCTGCCCGAGGCCCTCGACGGACTTGCCGGCCGGCCGGAGGCGGACAATTTGGTGGGAATCTTCGCCGCCCTGTCCGGGCGGACCAAGGCCGAGGTGCTGGCCGAGTTCGCCGGCCAGGGCTTCGGCCGCTTCAAGCCGGCGCTGGCGGAACTGCTGACCGCGCGTCTCGCCCCGGTCACCGCCGAGATGCGGCGGCTGCTCGCCGATCCGGCCCAGATCGACCGCGTGCTGGCCGACGGCGCCGAACGGGCCCGGGCGGTCGCCGAGCCCATCCTGGCCGAGACCAAACGGATCGTCGGCTTCTGGCCGGGCTAGGCGGACCCCGCCTACTGGAACCCGATGTACTTCTTGAAGTCGGGAATGATCGAGGCCCAGGTTTCGATATTGGCGCCGAGGGTCTCGGTGAGGAAGGCGTGCCCCACCTCGATGTCCATCTCCACGAACGGGTCGTTGACGTTGTCGAGCCAGCCCTTGAGGAACCGGTTGTCCTTGTTCCAGGCGTTGATGCGTTCCATCGTCATCCCACCCTCCAGGTGGAAGCCGGACTGGAGGGTGAGGGAGGTGCACCGCGCGGTGTGCTGGCAACCGTAGAAGAAGACGGTGAACTTGCTGCCGTCGGCGGCGCTGGTGACCTTCGGGTCGCCCTCGTTGTCCTTGCCGATCTCGGCCTTGTAGCCCTTGGCCTGCAGGACCTGGGCGACCTCCTCGGCGCTGATCCCCGCTTCCGGGACCCTGGCGGCCTGCGCCTGCGAGGCCAAGAGCGCGCCGGCCGCCAGCGCGGCCAAGCCAAGAAACGATTTCATGAACTTCCCCCTGGGGCGTCTCCGCCGAGGGGCCGATTCAGCGCTCCGAGTCGCAGAAAATCAAGCTTCGGCGGGCGCAAGTTGCAAGGCCGCAGGGATCGGCCCATCTAAAGGACCACCATGTTCATCCAGACCGAAGCCACGCCCAATCCCAACGTGCTGAAGTTCCTGCCCGGCCGCGAGGTCTCGCCGGGCCGCTCGCGGGACTTCGCCAGCCCCGAGGCCGCCGCCGCCTCCCCCCTCGCCCGCGCCCTGTTCGGGGTCGACGGGGTCGCGCGGGTCTATTTCGGCGACGATTTCCTCACCGTCACCAAATCCGCCGAGCTCGACTGGGCCTATCTGAAAGCTCCGATCCTGGCCGAGGTCATGGACCATTTCACCAGCGGCGCCCCCCTGGTCGAGGGCGAGGACGTCGGCGAGGAGGCCTTGGACGAGGGTGCCTACGAGGGCGAGGCGGCCGAGATCGTCGCCGAGATCAAGGAGATCCTCGACACGCGGGTGCGCCCGGCGGTGGCCCAGGACGGGGGCGACATTCTGTTCTCGCGCTTCGAGCCGGCCACCGGCGTCGTCTGGCTGCATATGCGGGGCGCCTGCTCGGGCTGCCCATCCTCGGCCGCCACGCTCAAGGCCGGGGTCGAGAACATGCTCCGCCACTATGTGCCGGAAGTGACGCGGGTCGAGCAGACCCTCTGACGTTCCGTCGTCCGCGCGCGAGCCGTCGTCCGCGCGCGAGGCTTTTTTCATGCGGCCGCGCTTTGTGAAGCTCACGCGCCGCCCTAGGCTCCCCCGCAGAGAGATCCAGGAGGGGAGCCCATGCCGAACGCCGAATTCGCGGATCTGAGCCAGCACGTCCTGCGGCCGACGGCGCAGGAGATCGGCGACACCAGGATCCTGTTCTTCGGCCCCAACGCCGCCGACACCAGCGACGAGCAGATCCGCCTGCACGGCTACCGCGTGGCCATCCAGGCCGCCCTCATCCAGACCCTGCGCCGGATCGGGTTCGAGGTGACGGCGGCAAGCGATCCGGAAATCCTTTTCGGGCCGCTGGACTACGACTACCTGTTCGCCTTCACGGTCATGGCGCCCTTCGAGGGCCACGAGCTGCTGGCCCCCGCCATCGCCGCCTACCGGGGCATCCCCTCCCTCGGCGGCCCCGCCACGCTGCGGCCGTTCAGCGAGGACAAGGTGCTCGGCAAGGTGCTCGCCGCCTCGCTGGGCGTGGGCGTGGCCGAGCATCGGGTGGTCAGTCCGCTGTCGCCGGGCGCCTCGGAGCTCAGGCTGCCGGGCCGCTGGATCCTGAAGACCAGAGGCGGCACCATGTCCGAGGATCTGGCCCTGGTCGAGGACGAAGCCGGGTGGCGCAGCGCCCTCGCCCAGGCCGCCGACCCCAAGCACGAGGGGCGCGACTTCATCGCCGAGGAGTTCGTGCCGGGGCTGAACCTCAGCGTGCCGGTGATCGAAGGCTTTCCGCCGCAGAGCCTGCCGGTCTTCATCGAGCGTGGCGACCCGCGCAACAACATCCTGACGCTCGGCGGCAAGGACGGCAAGAACGCCGAATATGCCTCCGAGCCCTACGACGGACCTGGCGCGGCCGAGGCAGCCGCCGCGACGGCGAAGCTGGCGGCGGCCCTCACTCCGCTCGACTACGCGCGGTTCGACTTCCGCTACGACCCCGAGCGGAACCGGCTGGCGTTCCTGGAGGTGAACCTCGTCTGCGCCTTGGGGCCGGCCAACGTCGTCCCCAAGGCCGCCGCCCTCTGCGGGGTCGACTACCCGTCCTTGATCGGCCACATCGTCACCCGAAGCCTGCGCCGCCAGCGGCTCGAGCTCTAATCGAGAGCGCTTTTCCCCCTCGCCTGCCGCCCCTGGTCCAGGATTTGCTGGACCGACCTTTCCGAGCCAGCGGTCGGCTCGTCACCATTAGGGGGCAGGATGCCGGACGGAAGCTCGTCGGACCTCAGCCGATACGTTCTCGCGCCGACGGCCGAGGAGATCGCCGACACCAAGGTCCTGTTCTACGCTCCCTACGCCGCGGCGCTGACCGAGGAGAACCTTCGCAAACACGGCTATGTGGTGACAATCCAAGCCGCGCTTCTGCGGGCCCTGCGCGAGCACGGTCTGGACGTGACGCCGGCAAGCGATCCGGAGATCCTCTTCGGACCGTTCGAGTTCGACTACGTGTTCGCCTACAACATCCTCGCCCCGATCGAGGGACGCGAGCTCCTGATCCCATCCATCGCCGCGTTTCGGGGCGTCCCGTTTCTGGGCGCGCCGGCCCCCGTGCGGGCCCTCTCCGAGGACAAGACGCTCGCCAAGGCGCTGGCCGCCTCGCTGGGGATCGAGGTCGCCGAGCACCGGGTGATCAACCCGCTGCGGACGACGGACATCGCCCTTCCCGGCCGGTGGATTCTGAAGCCGCGCAACGGCGTCATGTCGCGCGAGATCACGCTGATCGAGGGCGAGGCCGACTGGCCGGCGGCCCTGGCGGGGGCGGCCCATCCCAGGAACGAAGGCCGGGACTTCATCGCCGAAGCCTTTGTCCCCGGCCTCAACCTGACCGTCCCGGTGGTCGAGGGTTTTCCGCTCCAGGCCTTTCCGGTCTACATGGAGCAGGGCGAGCCCAGGAACAACATCCTCACCGCCACCGGCAAGGACGGCAGAACCTCCGACTACGCCTCCGAGCCTTACTCCGGACCTGGCGCCGCCGAGGCCTCGGCCGCCGCCGCGCGCCTGGCGGGCGCCCTCGCCCCGTTCGACTACGCCCGCTTCGACTTCCGCTTCGATCCGGAGCGGGGCCGGCTGGTCTTCCTGGAGTTCAACATCGTCTGCGCGGCCGGACCCGCCAACGTGGTGGCCAAGGCCGCCGCCGCGCGCGGCGTCGACTACAAGGCCCTCATCGGCCACATCTTCACGCGAAGCCTGCGCCGTCAGCGCCTGGAGCTCTGAAGCCCCTATCCCATTCGCGGACCGGATGAGGGATAAGCCGGCCCGATGGTGCTGCTCGTCGTCGATACATGCCTTGGCGCCTGCCAGGTCGCGGTCCTCAGGGACGGCCGACCGCTGGCGGCGCGATCGGAGCCCATGCAGCGCGGCCACCAGGAACGGCTAGCCCCGATGACCGCCGAGGCGATGGCCGAGGCCGGGACGCCCTTTTCCGCCCTGCGGCGGATCGCCGTCACCCTGGGGCCAGGCTCGTTCACCGGCATCAGGGTCGGTCTCGCCTTCGCGCTCGGCCTGCGGCTGGCCGCGGGCGCCGAGATCGCCGGGATCGGCGCGCTGGAGGCGCTGGCCTCCAGCGCCGGCGAGAGCGGCCGGGCCTGCGGCGTGATCGATGCGCGCCGCGGCCAGGTCTACGTCCAGGCGTTCGAGCAGGGCCGCCCGCTCTGGCCTCCGGCGGCCCTCGCCTTCGCCGACGCGGCCCAGCGCCTCGCCAGTCTCGACGACGGGACACTGACGATCGCCGGCCCGGGCGCGTTGCTGTTCGGCGAGATCGTCGGGCCGGAGCGGGCCATGGAGCTCGCCGCGCCCGATCTGGGCGCGCTTTGCCGCCTCGCCGGAAAGGCGCCCGTCCTCCGCGACCCGCGCCCCCTCTACCTCAGGGCGCCCGACATCCGCCCGCCCGCGCCGTGAACCTCGACCGCGCCGGACCCGAGGACGCTGAGCGGCTGGCCGAGGCGCACGCGGCGGCGTTCGAAGCGCCGTGGCCGGCCGGCGATCTGCGGGCCCTGCTGGAGAGCGAGGGGGTCTTCGCCCTTACCGCCGCCACCGCCGAGGGTCCCCTCGCCGGCTTCATCCTCTGCCGCGCCCTCGCCGGCGAGGCGGAGATCCTGACCCTGGCCGTGGCGCCGGGCCATCGCCGCCAGGGCCTGGGCGTCGGCCTCGTCGAAACAGCCGCCCGGCTCTCGGCGCAGACGGCGAACGCCCTGTTCCTCGAGGTGGCCGCCGACAATCCGGGCGCCGTGGCCCTCTACCGAAAGGCGGGCTTTTCCCCCGTTGGCCGGCGCCCGGGCTACTACGCCCGTCCAGGCGGCGGGACGGCTGACGCCATCGTCATGCGACGCGATCTTAACACCTGAGCGCCCCCGCCCTATCATAGGCGGGTCGAACCGAAGGGACCCGCGCTTGGATCGTCTGGAGCAGCTCTGCGCCGAAAAGGGCATGCGCATGACCGAGCAGCGCCGGGTGATCGCCCGGGTGCTGTCGACCGCGCACGATCATCCGGACGTAGAGGAGCTGCACCGCCGGGCGCACGCCGTCGATCCGCACATCTCCATCGCCACCGTCTACCGGACCGTGCGGCTGTTCGAGGACGCGGGGATCCTCACCCGCCACGAGTTCCACGGCGGCCGTTCGCGCTACGAGGAGGCCCCCGAGATCCATCACGACCACCTCATCGACATGAAGAGCGGCAAGGTGATCGAGTTCGTCGACGAGGAGATCGAGGCCCTGCAACGGGCGATCGCGCGGCGCCTGGGCTTTCGGCTGGTGGACCACCGGCTGGAGCTCTACGCCGTGCCGCTGGACGATTAGGGCCGGCCTCGCCGCCGGCCTCCAGACATTTCGAAGACGGGAGAGACTTGAATGGAGCTGCGCCGGCTGGGGGAAAGCGGGCTGAAGGTCAGCGAGATCGGGCTGGGCTGCAACAATTTCGGCATGCGGATCGAGCAGCCCGAGGCCGAGGCGGTGGTGGGCGCGGCCCTCGATGCGGGAATCAACTTCTTCGACACGGCCGACGTCTACGGGGGCGGACGGTCCGAGGAGATGCTCGGCAAGGGACTGGGCGCCCGGCGCAAGGACGTCATCGTCGCCACCAAGTTCGCCCTGCCCATGGGCAAGAGCCCCTACGACCGCGGCGGCTCGCGGCTGTACGTGATGCGGGCGGCTGAAGCGAGCCTGAAGCGGCTCGGGACCGACTACATCGACCTCTACCAGATGCATGCGCCCGATCCCGAGACGCCCATCGAGGAGACCTTGCGGGCGCTCGACGACCTCATGACCCAGGGCAAGGTCCTCTACGTCGGCAACTCCAACTTCGCCGGCTGGCAGATCGCCGACGCCGACTGGACCGCCCGCACCCAACATTTCAGCCGGTTCGTCTCGGCCCAGAACCACTATAACCTCCTGGAGCGCGACGCCGGAACCGAGGCGGTGCGCGCCAGCCGGCGGTTCGGGCTCGGCATGCTGCCCTATTTCCCGCTCGCCTCGGGCATGCTCAGCGGCAAGTACCACCGGGGCGAGGCGCCCCCCGAAGGGACCCGGATGGCCGGCCCAGGCCCCTACGGTGAGCGGATGCTCACCGAGGCCCACTTCGACCGCATCGAACGGCTGACGGCCTGGGCGCGCGAGCGCGGCCACTCGCTGCTGGAGCTGGCCTTCGCCTGGCTGCTGGGCCACCCGGAGATCGCCTCGGTGATCGCCGGCGCCACCAAGCCCGATCAGGCCCGCGCCAACGCCGCCGCCGCCGGCTGGAAGCTGACGCCGGAGGAAGTGAAGGAATTGCGCAAGCTGGCGGGATGAGGAATCTCGCCGATGAACGCCGCCGCGGGGACGCAGTATCTTGCCCGCTTCCGGCGGCTCTGACCGATAGGCGGCGCCTGCAAAGAACTTGGCATAATAGCGAAACTTAAAGCCTACACGGCGACGCTTTCTTGCCGCAAACCCAGGTTGTGATCACCCCTTGTAGCGCTATGGGGGCGTCGGTGATTCTGCGGGGACGGGGCGGTGTCGGTCACCTTCTATCGGCGTTCCGAGGCGAGCGCGACAACCGAAGGGCAAAGACGTCGTGGTCAAACCGGAAATTTGACGACTCCCGCCCCGTCATATTCTTGCACATTCCCAAGTCTGCCGGCACGAGCTTTAGGCGCGCCCTAGAATATTCTTTGGGGGAGAACGGCGTCTGGGGATTTGATAATAGCACCTTCGCACAATTCAGGGAATTCGACAGCTTAGATAATATAATAAGGTCTCATATATACTTAGAGAAAGAACATAGGTTCCCAACGGGACGTTTGTCAGGCGGTCACTTAGGCTACCAAAATATCAAACGTAACCGACCCAACGCGCAAGTAGTGACCGTCCTTAGAGAACCATTTTCTCGTCTAATATCCCATTGGCTCTATTGGCGCTCGCACACCGATCAACATCTTTCGGGCTGGGGCGGGTGGGGCGACCGCGTGCGGCACTCCCGTAAGCCATTGGTCGATTTCCTAGCTCAACCGTCGACTGTGGCTGTGTTAGACAATCTTGCGGTCAGGATGCTCCTCTGGCCACACCCCCTGATTCCTGACAACGAGTACATCGACCGCCGACATGGGCCTAAGCTGCTTGCCGACGCCTGTGAAATACTGAGGAAATTCGCTTTCGTCGACGTTATCGAAAATCCACAGCTTTCCGATCGATTGGCGGAATGGCTTGGTAAGCCATTCGTTCTTGAAAGATTGAATGAAACTGACCGCATTCTCGGTTCGCTACGCAGGTCGCTGGCAGACGAACTCAACCCTGATGCGCTGAATCTGATAGAGGATCGGACGTGGCTCGATCGCCAGCTCTGGACCGAAGTAGCGTTGCGCTCCATGCCAGATCTCGCCATTCACCAAGTGCGAGAGCGCGCGCTCCTGCGAAACGTTTCTCGCTTCGCGGTCACATTGGCTGGCGGCTTAGGTTGATTGCGACCCAAAGCGCTGCCGCATCGGGCGGGTCCGCACAACATAGAACCTCGGTGGCGTCTAATCACGGCGCGCCGAGCCGTCGGCGCGACGAGAACCTAGGCGCTCCGAATCCGCGTCCACCATCTCGCGGATGAGCGCCTCCAAGCTCGTCGTCGGGGTCCAGCCGAGCTTGGTCCGCGCCTTGGCCGCGTCGCCCAGCAGCAGATCCACCTCGGCGGGACGATAGAGGGCCGGGTCGATCCGCACGTGGTCCTCCATGGATAGCCCGGCGTGCGCGAAGGCGATCTGGCACATGTCGCGCACCGTGGTGGTCCGCCCGGTGGCGATGACGTAGTCGCCCGGCTCGTCCTGCTGCAGCATCAGCCACATGGCCTGCACGTAGTCGCGCGCATGGCCCCAGTCGCGCTTGACGTCGATGTTGCCGAGCCGCAGCTCCTTCTCCAGGCCGAGCTTGATACGGGCCACCCCGTCGGTGACCTTGCGGGTCACGAACTCCACGCCGCGAAGTGGGCTCTCGTGGTTGAAGAGGATCCCCGACGAGGCGTGCAGGCCGAAGCTCTCGCGGTAGTTCACCGTCGCCCAGTGGCCGAAGAGCTTGGCCACCGCATAGGGAGAGCGGGGGTGGAAGGGCGTCGTCTCAGTCTGCGGCGTGGCCTGCACCTTGCCGAACATCTCCGACGAGGAGGCCTGGTAAAAACGCGCTCTGGGGGCCACGGCGCGCATCGCCTCCAGAAGGTTGATCACACCCACGCCGGTGACCTCGGCGGTGACCACCGGCTGGTCCCAGGAGGTGGCCACGAACGACTGAGCCGCAAGGTTGTAGATCTCGTCGGGCTGGACGCGCTCCACGATCCGGATCAGCGAGGAAAGGTCGATCATGTTGCCGTCGACCAGCCGCACCTGCTCCACCACCCCCAGCCACCGGAGCCGATGGTCGGCCACCCCCAGGTGCGAAGAGCGCCGCACGAGGCCGAACACCTCGTAGCCCTTGCCGAGCAGGAACTGGGAGAGATAGGCGCCGTCCTGGCCGGTGACGCCGGTGATGAGGGCTCTGGGCACGCGAACGCCTCCGTGTCTGGATAAGCGCTAGGGCTTAGCCGAATCCCGGGGCGCCGCAAGGGCTGCGGTGAGGCGGCGGCGCGGCGATGCCCGGGCGCCTTCGCATCCGGGCGAATGTCGCCTTCAGCGGCCTGCTCGAGCCGCCGCCCAACGCCCTTATTCCTCGCTCGCCGCTCCCGAAAGCGCCTCCGCAGCCTTGGCGGAGGCGCGCCGCTTTCGAAGCGACCTTCTAAGTTTGGTCTCCGCCTTGACGAGCCCATGCAGCGCCTTACCCGAAACGGACTTCCTCACTTCCGCATCGGCGAGCATGAATTGCTGGACGATCGCCTCCTTCTCAGCAATTTCTCGCCTCAGGTCGGGAATTTCTCTCGCTCGTCGCTGCAAATCAGCAATTTCGTCCACTTGGTGCTGCAAGAGGCGGACTCGATCGCGCAGATCCGCAAGCTCCGCGGAGGCCTCTTCAAGTTGAGCGTCTTTCTGCGCCACCGTCGCACGCGATTCGGCCAGCTGCATGTTGTCGACTCTATTGGATTCGAAATAGAAACTGTTTGGGAACGCCGGCAATTCGGCGTCTGAAGCCATCGCAACATAATATAATTCGCGTTGGAAACCGACATACGCCTCAAATCGATCTGCTTCACGACGGTCGAAGCTCAGAGGCTCCACATCACCCTTGACGCCTTGCTGTTGGACTATCACTGAACCGCGAATCGGTCTCTGTGCCAGTAGCGCGTGATATTTGAAATATTTCGAAATCAGCTTCTGAAACTCATCCCCGGTCAACTCACGAACATGGAACGGATTCGGGGCGGTTCCGGCTGGAGAATATATGTCTCGGTTGGGTGAACTGATGATCAGTCTCCCACCGGGCCTGAGGACACGGCGGATCTCCGTAAGAAAATTCTCCTGGTCGTAGAAGTGTTCGACGGTCTCGAACGAGACAACGGCATCGACTGTCTGGTCGCCTAGCGGGATCGCCTGTGCGCTGCCTTGCTCGAATCGCAGGTTCGGCGCGACGTAGTTCGAGCGCGCATGTTCAACCGCCGCCGCATCGATCTCGACGCCCACCACCGAGCGCGCGGTCTGGGCGAGAAACGCGCTTCCGTAGCCTTCGCCGGAAGCGACGTCGAGCACGTCCTGCCCACGCACGAACTCCCGTGCAAGGAAGTAACGATGCAGGTGCTCGATCTCGACCTGACCTTCACTGTCTGTGGTCATCCTCTCGCCCGTCCACTCGAGGGCGCGGGGCGGTCTTACGCGATCGAATAGCTCGCCCATGAGATTCCCAGCAGGATTGAAGACTCCCGCCTCGCGGGGCCGATGGAGAGTCGCCCCGAGTCTGAACCTTCCGGAGGACGGCTGGCAAGGGCCCAACCTGCGGCTGTTCTCGGGGATTTGCCGCACAGGAAGCAGCGCCTGCCCCCGCGGTCGGCGCAGCAATGCGACACGGGGGACGTCTTTCGACCGTCGGCTCCGGCGCAGGCGCTCCCCCTCATTGTCACTCGCTGGGATTGATGCTTTAGGACGGGCGAAGCGATCACTTGGTGGCCTCCAGAGGAGCTTGATGGCGTTCGCATCGGAGTATTTCCTCGAGGCCAAGACGATCCTGGACGCCCTGGACGTGCCGACGCTCGAGCGGATGGCGACCACCCTGGCCGACTTGCGAAGCCGTGGCGGGCGGCTGTTCATTCTCGGCGTCGGCGGCAGCGCGGCCAACGCCGGACACGCCGTCAACGATTTCCGCAAGATCGTCGGCATCGAGGCTTACGCGCCGACGGACAACGTTTCGGAATTGACCGCTCGTGCGAATGACGACGGCTGGCCCTCGATTTTCGCCGAATGGTTGAAGGTTTCGAAGCTATGCGCCGACGACGTGGTGTTCGTGCTTTCCGTTGGCGGCGGCAACCTCGAGAAGAACGTCAGTCCCAACCTCGTCGTGGCGCTGCAACTGGCCAAGGAAGTGGGCGCGAAGGTCATCGGGGTCGTGGGGCGCGATGGCGGCTACTGCGCCAGGGTGGGGGACGCCGTCTGCATCGTCCCGACGGTGAACGCCGAGACCGTGACCCCGCACACCGAAGCCTTCCAGGCGGTCGTCTGGCACATGCTGGTCTCGCACCCGAAGCTGAAGGCCGCACAGACCAAGTGGGAAAGCGTGCGGTGACCGCCGCGCCGGCTCTGCGGCCGGCCGCGTTCCTGGACCGCGACGGGGTGCTGAACCGGGCGATCATCCGGTCGGGAAAGCCGCACCCCCCGGCGAGTCTGGAGGAGCTCGAGATCGTGCCGGAGGCGGGCGAGGCTCTTCAGCGCCTGAAGGAGGCCGGCTTCGCGCTCGTCGTCGTGACCAACCAGCCCGACGTCGCCCGCGGGTTGACCCCGCTCGCGGTCGTCGAGGCAATAAATCAGCGCATCAGGAAGGCTTTGCCGGTCGATGCCGTGGAGATGTGTCTGCACGACGACCTCGACGGCTGCGACTGCCGCAAGCCGAAACCCGGCATGTTGACACGCGCGGCCGAGCGGCTTCGAATCGATCTAAGCCTCAGCTTCATGGTCGGCGACCGCTGGCGGGACATCGCCGCCGGGCGAGCGGCCGGGTGTCGGACCATTTTGGTCGGCGAAGGATACGGCGAGCGACTCGCCTCGCCTCCGGAGGCGACGGTCGCCACAATAACGGAGGCGGTGGAATGGATACTGGAGAGCTTGCGGAACGGCGCCACGTGAAGAAACCCGAAGATCTTACAGTAAAGCTTTTTGCCGACGGCGCCGACATCGCCGGCATGCGCGAGATGTATGCGCTGCCATACATCAAGGGCTTTACGACCAATCCCACCCTGATGCGCAAGGCGGGCGTCACCTCCTACGAAGGCTTCGCTCGCGAGGTCGTCGCGGCGATTCCGGATCGGCCCATCTCGTTCGAGGTGTTCGCTGACGACGAGATCGAAATGGAGCGACAGGCCCGCAAGATCGCGACCTGGGGCCGCAACGTCTACGTCAAGATTCCGATCACCAACACCCGGCGCCAGTCCATGACGCCGCTGGTGGAGCGGCTGTCGAAGGACGGAATAGCCCTCAACGTGACGGCGATCATGACGCTCGCCCAGGTCGAGGCGGTGGTCGACGCTGCGCGCGACGGGGCGCCGTGTTGCATTTCCATCTTTGCCGGGCGCATCGCCGATACCGGCATCGATCCCATCCCGATCATGCGGACGGCGGTTGGGCTTTTGGCGGCATCCGGAAACTTCGAGCTGATCTGGGCGAGCCCACGCGAGCTCCTCAACATCTATGAGGCCGACTCGATCGGGTGTCACATCATCACCGTCACGAACGACATCCTGAAGAAGCTTCCCCTCGTTGGCAAAGACCTCAACGAATACTCTTTGGAGACGGTAAGGATGTTCTTCGACGACGGCAGGGCGGCCGGCTTCACCCTTTAGCGGCGGGCTTGCGGGGACGGCCGCATTGCGAAGATGATCTGAGCCTACCGTCGAGATCGATGGATCCCTATAGCGAGGTTGAAGCCTGTGTCAGTCCGACAGTCCCCGTTCCTGGTGATGCTGCACGCGGCCAAATCGGCCGGGTCGTGGCTGCGGTCCGACTCCCAACGGATCGATTCGACGGGGCCGATTGAGTCCGAACGGAGAGATGATTTGCCCGACAGCGGCTCGCGGTTCGAGTATCTCAGCGTTCCGGCGATGTCCCTCCCGACCATTCCGGCGGAGCAGTTCGCTGAGGTCAAGCGCGGTTGGGACTACGTAAGACACGCCACCCTCGGTCTCGCCGTCCAACGGGTGCTCAGGGACGATGTCCCGGGCGCCATGGCGGAGGCCGGCGTCTGGCGAGGAGACTGTGCGCGCTTCCTCCACATGTTCGCGCCCGAGCGCGATCTCTATCTGTTCGACACTTTCGAAGGCTTCCCGGCCCCGACTGACGGGGAAGCAGACATGCGTTTCAAGGACACAGGCCTGGACGTGGTCCGCAGCGTTGTCGGCTGGTCCGAAAAGATCAAGATTCGAAAGGGCATATTTCCGGACACGGCCCAGGGGCTCAAAGATTGCCGCTTTTCGTTAGTGTCGCTGGATCTGGACACCTACGAAGGCATCTTGTGCGGCTGGGAATTCTTTTATCCGCGGCTTAGCCCCGGCGGCTATATTTTCGTCCACGATTATAACGCCATGGAATACGATCGCGGTCCGTTTCGAGCCACAACCGAGTTCTTGCGCGACAAGCCTGAAGGTATCGTCGAAATCCCGGATCAGTGGGGCTCGGCTCTCATCAGGAAGGCCAGAAGATAGCGTAGCCGAGCTTTCAGAGCTTCCTGGCCAAGGCGGCGTTCATCAAAGCCTCCGTCTCCGCAAGCCCCTGCGGAGACCCGATCTCATAGAAGCGCTGGCTCACTTCGAAACCGGCGAGACGACCCTGTCGCGAAAGCTCGCCGTAGACCTCGCCTAGGTCGAAAACCTCCTCAGGGCCGCGGACGGCCAGCAGCTCGGCGCGCAGGACGCCCAGTCCCCAGTCGATGTAGGCCATTTCAGGGCGACGTTCCTTCTTGTCGTAGAGTCTTATCCGTCCGCGCTCGAACCACACGTTCGAGGTGTCCCACCTTCCCTCATTGCGAAAGACGGTCATCAAAGCCGGGAGCCCGGACTCACGAAAGGCCTTCACGATCGGAGGGTAGGCGGCGTCCAGCCAGGAATCGCCGTAGAGGACGATGAATTCATCGCCCAGAAGCGGAAGGGCCCGACGCAGAGCGCCGCCGGTTCCGCGCAGCTTGGCGCCGTCTTCCGAGTAACGGACATCGAGTCCGAAAGCGGCGCCGTCACCCACGTAATCTCTGATCTGGCGGGCCTTGTACGAGACGCAGAGGACGATCTTCTCCATCCCTTCGCGTTTCAGGAGGCGAAGCTGATGGGCGATGAACGGTTCGCCCGCCACCTCGATCATCGCCTTTGGTATCGTATCGGTCAGAGGCCGCAGACGGGTGGCGAGGCCCCCGGCGAGAACCGCGACGGGCGGCATCGCAACCATTACTGCACGACCGTTCTGGCGCCCTCGAAATCGAAGCGGACACGCACTTCTGTAAGGCCGGATTCGAGCATGGCGTGACGAACGCGTTTCTTGTCCTCGGCATAAAACATCAGAAAGCCGCCGCCGCCGGCCCCGATCAGCTTGCCCCCGACGGCCCCGTTCCTCATCGCGAGCTCATACCAGCGGTCGACGTCGGGATTGGACATGCCATTGGAACGCTTCTTCTTATGCTCCCAGTGCTCGTGCATGAGGCCGCCGTAGGCGAAGAGATCCCCCCGCTCGAGGGCCCGCAAGCTGCGTTCGCCCAGTTCTTTCGTGTAATTGAGGTTATCGATGACTAGGCTGTCCTTGTTCTTTGACCTCTGATCCTGATCCTTGAGGATCGCCGACGCGGAGCGGGTCTGGCCGGTGAAGAACATCAGCAGGCCGTCTTCCAGGTTGGTGAGGGTCTCGTTGCTCAGCCCCGCTGGCGACACCTCGACGCTGTCATCCTTCTTGAAGCGAAAACAGGTCACGCCGCCGAACGCGGCGATGTATTGGTCCTGCTTGCCGACGGGCTCCGAAAGGCGATTGATTTCGATATCGCACGCCTGCTCGGCGAGGTGACGCGGGTCGACGGGACTTCGCCTCAGCGCGTGCAGGGCGCGCAGCAGCGCGGTCGTGAAGCTTCCGGAGGAGCCTAGGCCGGTGCCGGACGGGATGTCCGCCATCGAGGTGATCTCGAGGCCGTTCTCGATGCCGACGATCTTCAGCGCCTCGCGCACGATCGGATGCTCGATCGCGTCGACCCGGTCGACCACCTCCATCTTCGAATACTTCACAATCAAGCCCGGTTGGAACATGTTGTGGAGGGTGATGTAGACATAACGGTCGATGGCGGCCGCGATGACGAAGCCCTCATGCTCGCGGTAGTAGGACGGCAGATCCGTCCCTCCCCCTCCCAGGGTGATCCGCAACGGCGCCCTGGCGATGATCATTGGCCGCTCCCCCGGTACACCTGATCGATCACGCTCATGGTATGCGCCGCATCCTCAATGTCGCCGATCGCTCGACGTCCCTCGCCGATGGCGTCGATGAACTCAGCCGTCTCCAGCCGCCACGACACGTCGGGAAACGGCCATTCCCATTTCGTCGTCTCCGGAGGCCCCATTTGCGGCAGCATCTTGTAGAGGGCGAGGCTTTCGATTCCGTAGGACCCCCCAAGGCCGTTGATCTCGATCTTGCCGTCCCGCCCGTAGATCTCGAATGAAAACATGTTCTTCCACTCGGTCCAGCTTGCATGCAGCCAGGCCACCGCGCCTTGCGAGGTGGACAGGGTCAGGAAGGCGTTGTCCTCGGTGTCCGCAGCCCAGAAGTAGTTGCGGGTCTGGCCGAACACGGCGGTGAAGTCACCCAGGAACCAATGAGCAAGGTCGATGAGATGCGAGCCCTGATCGATCAGCTCGCCGCCGCCCGAAATGTCTCGCTTCAGCCGCCACTCCTGCTCGTAGCCGATCCGCCCGCCATGGCCGTAACGGCCACGTACGAACATCAGGGGGCCAAGCTCTCCCGCGTCGACCAGCGAGCGCGCCTTGAGTATCGACGGATGAAAGCGGTGGTTGTAGCCGACCTTCACGATCTTGCCGCCCCGGGCGGCCGCCGCGGCGATCGCCTCGACCTCGGAAAGGTTTCTGCCGGCGGGCTTTTCGACCAGGACATGCTTGCCCGCCTCGAGGGCGCCGACGGCGATGGCGCTGAGCGCGTCGTGCGCGGTCGCCACGATCACCGCATCCACCCCGTCGGCCGCGAGGGCCGCACGCCAGTCGTCCGTCGCCCGGCCGCCATAGCGGGCGGCCAGCACATCGGCGCGTCCGCGGTCGAGATCGGCCGCGACGACGAGCTGGTGGCGAAGTCCGGCGATCGCGTCAGCGCGTTTCGCCCCGATCAAGCCGCAGCCGATGATGGCGAACCTCATCGGCTCCAATCCCTGCCACGATCCGCAGGCGTAATCCTTCGCACCGTATAGATGTCGGAACCCAGAAGTTCATCGATGCGCTCGTGGAGACCGGGCCATGGATCCCAGACCGCGCTGATTAGTCGTCCGGTGATGTTGCGACCTTCGCCCAGGACAAGGTAGGAGACCAGATCTGCGGCCTTGCGCGCAGCGGCGTCGTCGTTGCTTTCCAATAGTCGCCTGGCCGCCGCCGATTCCGTCGACGCCGCCTCGCCTGCGGCGACCGTCTCGGCCGTCATGCCGGATGCGAACGCGCCGGGCGCCACCGCATTGACCCGCACTCCATCCGCAGCAAGCTCCGCCGCCAAGGTCTCGCTAAGGCGCACCAGGGCGGCCTTCGCCGAACCATAAGCGGCGAACATGGGGCGAGGGCTCACCGCGCCGCCTCCGGAGATGTTCACGATCCAGCCTGCTCCCTTCGCCGTCATCTGCGGCGCCAGCGCCTGAATCAGCGCCATGGGCGCCAGCAGGTCGAGGCGAATGGTTTGTTCGACGGCCCGCAAGTCGGCATCGACCGCCCGCCCGATCGGTCCCTGGATAGCGGCGTTGTTGATGAGGATATCCGCACCGCCCAGCCGCCGGGCCTCGTCGGCCACCAGACTTGCGGCGTTCTCAACCGAAATGTCGAGGCTGAGCGTCGCCGCGTCCGGCGTTTCGGCCGCCACGGCGGCCAGCGCGCGCGCATCTCGCGCGACGAGCAGCAAGCGGGCGCCGCCTCGCGAAAGCGCTCGTGCGATGGTTCGCCCCAATCCACGGCTTGCGCCGGTCACAACCGCCAAGGGCGTTCTGGCCACGGGCTAATCCTCGTCAGACGCGCTTTTCGAACACCCACTCGTTCGCGGCAAGCCAGTCAACCGTGCGTTCCACGCCCTCCCGGATCCCGAATTCGGGGACCCAGCCCATCTCCCGGATCCTCTTCGTCTCCAGAAATATGAACGGATTGTCTCCCACCCAACCGCGCGCTCCCCCCGTGAATTCGAACTCGGGTCGAACCCCCATCTTATCGGCGATCCATCGCGCCGACTCGGTGACCTTACAGTATTCGTCGGTCCCCAGGTTATATATCGACACCTTCGATGAACTATTCTCAAGGGCGAGGAGAATGGCTGAAACGCAATCCTTGACGTGAAGGTATGATTTCTTCTGATTGCCGTCACCGAGGATTCTGAGACTGGACGGGTCGTTCTTCAGACTCCGGTAGAAGTCGAAGACGTGGCCGTGCGTGTACCGCTCTCCGAGGATCGACACAAACCGGAAGATGAGCGCCCGCACGCCGAACCCTTCGGCGTAGGAGGTGATCATGCCCTCGCCGGCCACCTTCGAGGCGGCATAGAGCGAGGTCTGGACCGGAAAGGGCGCATCCTCGGGCGTCGGGATGATAGCGGCTTCGCCATATACCGAGCCCGTGGACGCAAAGCAGATCGTCCCCACCCGGTTGGCGCGCATCGCCTCCAGGACGTTGAACGTGGCGATAGTGTTCTGCTCGAGATCGCGGCGCGGATGCTCGAGGCCAAAGCGCACATCCGCGTTGGCCGAGAGGTGCAACACCACCTCGGACCCATGCATCGCCTCGGCGAGCCTTGCCGTGTCGAGCAGGTCGCCGGTCACCAGGGAGAAGCGTGGGCTTTTCTTGGCCTCGACCAAGAATTCCGGCGCCCCGGTGGAGAAGTTATCGTAGCCGATCACGCTCGCGCCGCGGGCCAGGAGCGCGTCGCAAAGGTTGCTGCCGATGAAGCCCGCCGCGCCCGTCACGAAGAAAGACATGGGCGCCTTCAAAGCCTAGGCGCCCGCAACATTCAAGGCGCCACGCTCGGCGACCGCCCCCGGCTAGCGCGCCGCGCTCGTATCGGCTTCCAGCCAGCCCCCCTCAGGTCCGAGCAGCGCCGGGCCCAACCTGGATTCCGCCGGCGTGGAGACGAGGCGCTCGTCCACAAACGAGCGCGTCTGTGCGGAGGAACAGCGGATTCGTTCAACACCCAGATAGCGCATGTCGGCGTTGAACCTGCTCATATCGCCCGGCATGCGGTACGCTCTGAGGTTGGGGAAGTCGCGGCTTCCAGCCACCACCAGCTGCGCGACGCCGCCGCGTACGTCGTAATCCAGGAAGATTCGATCCGGGGCGACAGCCGCGTCAGCCCTTGCTTCCGCAACCAGCCGCAACTCCTTGGCGCCGCCCAGTGCGCGCCTGACCCGGGCCAGATCGAGCCGGGACCGAACGGTTCGGACAGGATCCGCTTTCTCGAAGTACGCATCGTAGAGGGCGACGTCCGGGTGAAGCTTGTGAAACTTGGCGAGCATCTCTTTCACCAGGCGATTCTTGCGCTCCCCGAAGGACTGCCCATCCAGGTGCCTCACAAAGACGTCGCCCGCCACGAGATGGCGCCATCCGACCTTTCGGGCCCGGTAGCAAAAGTCCGATTCTTCGCCGTACCCGACGGGGAAATGCCTTTCATCAAATAGTCCGAAGGTTCTTAGGCAGTCTCTTCTGATGTACATACAAAATCCCACCGTCGTATGCACATCGACGTAGACTCCCTTGTTTCTGGCCGCGGCCATGGCGTCGAGCGTTTTATCGTCCAGTTCTAAGGCGACCCCGCTATTTCCGTCCCGATGGGGATAGGCGCTGATGTGGCTGGCGTTCGTCAACGGATTGACCGTGGCGATCTTTGGGCCGGAGTAGGCGGCGGCCCGCAGACGCTCCAGCCAACACCCGTACACGACCGTATCGCTGTTCAGGAGCAGGACATCCCGGTCGGGATGACAGCGCATCCCGCGATTTACGGTTCTCGTGAAGCCCCTGTTCTTATCGTTGATGTGGAGAGTTATCGCGCCGCTTTCGGCTTTCGAGCGAAGGTAGGAGACCACCTTCGCATTGGTGCTGCCGTCGTCGATGACAATCACTTCGGCCACGCGCCGGTCGATCGTCGCCAGCACCGATTCGATGCAGCCAGCGACGACATCGGGTTGATTGTAGACGGGCACGATTACATCGACGCGCTCGAGCGGCTCCATAAACTCCCCAAAATCGCAGGTCGGTTCAAACCGCCCAGGGCCCCGAAGGGCGCCCGGACGGAAGGTCCATTCTAATAGGGGGTCCGAAACGCGTAAACGCGCCGGCCCGCAGCCCACCGAACGCGGATCGGAGAATCGTTCTTGGTGACGTCGGCAGCGGTCCAAAGGGCGTGACCCGGGTTGCTTCCCCGAGTCCGACCCGCTAGGAGCTTCGGCCTTCAGCTTATGGGCGCGGACAGGCCAAGGCGCCGCGCCTTTGGTCAAGGAACTGAGATCAAGGGGCGGAACGGAAAGTCAACCTGCGCTGCAGGTCGTCATGGCTCTGGCCCTGGGGACGGCGGCAGGGCCCCGCCCGCCGGCCTTGGCGACGCTCCCAGCGTGAGCTGATATTTCAGCCCCCCGCCTGAAAGAGCCGCTCAGGCTCAATCGAGTCGGTCATTGCGAGAGCGTCAAAGCGGAGGAAGGATGGCCGAAGCGGACATCAAAGCTAAGAACGACGAATTCAAAGTCTACGCTGTGACGATGGTTCGCAACGAAGCTGACATCATATCTGCGTTCATCCGTCAGGCCGATTGCTTGTTCGACAAGCTTATAGTGGCGGACGTTCAATCCACCGACGGCACCGGAGAAATGTTGGCCGAAGCCGTAAGGGGGGGGTCGAGAATCGACGTCTATACCGTCGACAAGCAGGAGAAGTTCCAAAGCGCCATCATGAACCGCTTGGCCCGCATCGCCTTCCGCGAAGGAGCGGACTGGATTTTCTTGATTGACGGCGATGAATTTCTGAACGTGGAAAGTCGATCTGAACTGATCCAGCGACTCAAGACTTTCCCGGACACCATAATGCACTTGCGATGGTTGAACCTTATTCCATCTCAATATGGATCATTTTCCCATTTTGACATTTCACATCCGTTTTTTTGGACCGGTCGCGTTTCTTCTTACAGCAAGGTGGCAATTTCGAATTTGTTCGCCGCCAATAATCGCGATTTCTACATTCATGAGGGCAACCACCTGGTCTCTCCGACTTTCAGCGAGACGCCTATTTGCCCCGGCCTTCCTGATGGGCTTACGCTGCTGCACCTACCGATCAGATCTGTCGACCGGTTCAAGTATAAGATCTCGGTGGCCCACAGGACCTTGCTAACCAAGCACAACCGTCGCGAGAGCGAAGGAGTTCACGTCGATTCGATGAACGAGTGGCTGCAGTCGCGCGCCTCGCTGAGCGCCCCGGAACTCGACTCTCTGGCGGCCAACTACGGGGAGAAGGAGCCGTATGTGCGCGAAGGGGAGGAATGGCCGACCATAGAGGCGCCAGCCTACCTGCGGGCCGGCGAAGCCTCCGGGTCCGAAGCGGCGAGCATGAGCGAGACCCTGTCCAGGGATCAGGCGGTCGTATGGAACGACGACCGCTTCACATCCGGAAGTCTGGTGGGCGCGGTCGTCGAGGGGAAGAACATCAGGATCGTCCCGCAGGTGCTCACCGGCGCGGGTCGCATCATCCAGGCCCCGCTTGCAGCGCTGCCATTCGACGACCCCGATCGCCTGCCCAAGATCGACGCCGCCCTGGTGGCGGAGGCGGTGACCGCAGCCTTCACGAGGGTGAGGGTGCTGACCTTTTCCGCATGGTCTGGTTTGGTGCCGGCGCTGTTTTGCCTGTTCACCGTCCTGCGCCCAAGACGTTTCGTCGAGCTCGGCTCGCACCATGGGATGTCTTACTTCGCTGCCTGCCAGGCCGGCGACCACCTGGGAACGGAGTGCATCGCCGTCGACAACTGGCTCGGAGATCCGCACGCAAGTTTCTACAGCGACGATGTATTTTTGGGATTCACCAAATTACTTGGATCCAATTTTCCGGACCAGATGTATATCAGGTCAAATTTCCGGCAGGCGCTGTCCTGCTTCGAGGACAAATCGATAGATATTCTTCATATAGATGGATATCACACGTATTCTGCCGTTAAGGAAGATTTCGACACTTGGCTTCCTAAGCTCTCATGCGACGGCGTTATCCTGTTTCACGATATCAACGTGCATGAACGGGAATTCGGCGTCTGGCGATTTTGGCAAGAATTGAAAGAGCGATATCCGGCCTTCGAGCTCATGCATTCACACGGCCTCGGCGTCGTCTACGTGGGGGAAAAGCAGTCGGTAATCGCGGACGTGCTCTCCATGTTGAGCAGCGGCGCCGGATACGGAAAGATAGCTCAGACCTTCTTGGAGTCCGTTGGCGGGCTCAGCATTGAACACCGGACGCTTTTGCAGAACGGCGCCGACCCCGGTGGCGACGGCAAGAATATCATCACTGGCGTGGTCGAGCAGGGTGCGCGCGCCGAGGCTGCTCGGGGCGATGCTGAGAGCAGACTGCTGGTTCAGGCGCTCTACGACGCGCGAAGAAAACCGCTGAAGACCTGGGTCCGGCACGTCAAGTGGACAGCCAATCGCAGTCTGATGAAACTCCCTCTGCCGGAGCGGATGCGCCGTCAGGCTCGGCGCCGGACCGAGAAATACGCGCCCGACTCGGCGATGTAGCAATCCCTCCGGCCACTCGGGTGGCTTCCCAGCCCCCCCCGTCGCTTCTGGCGCCTCGGCCGGAATCCGGTATAGGAGTCGACCGGAGTAACCTACCGAGCTCGCCTGGCAGCGATTCGCCGCTCGCCGACGCCGTTCGAAACGATCTGAGAAAGGCGGAACCTAGGCGTCCTGCGCCTCTTCCCGCGATAACCTGCGCCCTTGCCGACTTCCCCTTCCCTGATTTCGCGACTTTCTGGGCGTGATCTGTTGCGGAGGTTCCGCGCCGCCCGCGGCGCGACGCCAGCGTCGCTCCGGCGCATTCGCAATCGGGTCAAGGCTCGGTTCGGCTATCGGCTGTCCCGCGAGCAGCTCGCCCTGGGACTCGCGCTCTTCGAGCTGGCCGACAAGGCCGACGCACTGCGGCTGCTCCGCGAAGGCCTCTTGGATCCGCCTTCCTTCGAAGAGGAGTATTGGTTCTTCAGTCCGTCTCGGTACAGGTCCCAAGCTTCAAACGCGGGAATACCGGTTTCGTCTCAAATTCCGCCTCTCCTTCATTGGCTGATCTACGGAATAGAGGCGCGGTTGGTTCCATATCAGGCGTTCGATGAAACGTATTATCTGGCGAGGCATCCATCCGTTCGGCAGAGCGGCCAGTGGGCGTTCGCGCACTTCGTTGCAGTCAGCTCGGCCCGAACCGATGGGCTGAGGGCGCCCCGCAAGACGCCCATACCAGACGCCTACCGCCGCAACGCGACGCGCGACTCGGCCGAATTTTACCTTGCGAGAGAGCGTGACTATGAGGCATCTCGCGACCGCGTATTGAATATAATCGGAAGAGACGAATTTAAGACTATTGTTGAAGAATTTCAGGATTCGGACCCGAGCGTCGGAAATATCTTTGCGTCCGACGTAGATATGGCGCCATTTCACGACGATCTGCACCTGCATGAACACCAGGCCCGCCAGCGCCTCCCGCGAAAAAGCTACGACACCATCGTCTGCGTGCCCTGGATACGGATGGGCGGCGCCGACCTGGTCGCCAGCGTGCTCACGAAATCCCTGGCGCGCCTCAGGCCCGACGAGCGTCTGCTCTTCCTGCAGATCGACAGCCCCATCGTCGAATGGCCGGACATCGTCCCGAGCGGCGTCGATGTCGCCGACCTGTCGGACATCTTCATGTCGATCGGCGGACACGCGGCGGAGCGGCTTCTGCTGGCGATCTTCAGGGGGCTTGCGCCCCGGCGGATATTGAATGTGAACTCGCGCCTATGCTGGTCCGTGTTCGACCGCTTCGGAGAGCGGCTCGCGCGCGAGACCGGGCTCTATTCCTATCTGTTCTGCTGGGATCGCACGCCCGAGGGGACGCGCGCCGGTTACCCGTCGACCTACTTCCCCTCCACCGCTCCTTTCTTGGCTGGCGCGATCACGGACACCTTCTATCTGCGCGACGAGCTGACGCACATGTACCGGCCGCCGCCGGCGGTGCGCCGGCGCCTCGTCACGCTGCGCACGCCGGCGCGCATGGCGCCCAGGGCCATAACGGTCGCGGAGGAAGCCGCCGGCCGGCTGGGAGCGCGCCGAAGGCCGCGTGTGCTCTGGGCGGGGCGCCTGGATCGCCAGAAGCGCTTCGACCTGGTGGAGCAGATCGCCGCCCTGATGCCGGATGTCGACTTCGAGTGCTGGGGCGCGCCAGTGCTCGACGCGCCTGCCTCGACGGCGAACAGACCGGCCAACCTTGTCCTGCACAAGCCGTTCGCCAAGTACGAGGAATTGCCGCTCCTCGACTGCGACGGCTGGCTCTACACCTCGGCCTGGGACGGCATGCCGACCATCCTGGTGGAACTCGCCAACATGGGAACGCCGATCGTGGCTAGCGCGGTGGAGGGGGTTTGCGAGCTCATCGCCCACGACACCGGCTGGCCGGTGGCGGCCTGGGAGGCCGGCGCCTACGTGGCCGCGCTCAGAGACATGATCGCCTCGCCGCAAGAGCGGGTCAGGCGCGCGCGCAACCTGCAATTTCTCGCGACGAGGGAGTATTGCACCCACAAGTACGATAAGGACCTGGCCGCCCTCTTGGCGATGGAGGAGAGCGCCTGACCGACATAACCGCCATCCTCACGTGCCATCGCGAAGGCCTGCTCCTCGGCCCGACGCTGCACAGCTTCGGACAGGCGATTGGGCGGGCGACGGCGTCCGGTCTGTCGGTCGAGCCGATCGTGATCCTCGACCGGGGCGATGAGCTTACCGGGGCGGTCCTCAGAGAGAGCGCCCCGGACTACCAGCTCATCCGCAGCGACCACGGGGACCCGGGCCTGGCGCGCAACGAAGCCGTGAGGGCCGCTTCCGGGACGTTTGTCACCTTCCTGGACGGTGACGACCTGTGGAGCGGGAACTGGCTCGTCAACGGCTACGAATTCCTCAGAGGCTGCCGCCGCACCACCGTGGGACATTCCGAGTGCAGCATCTTCTTCGGTTCTGAACCTACCATCTGGCTTCACGCCGATTCGGAGGCCGAGGGTTTCGATCCCGCCTATCTGAGATTGGACAACTACTGGGATGCGATGGGATTCGGCGAGCGGCGGGTCTACCTGGAGTTTCCCTTCGAGGCCAACGACCTGGCGGCGGGCTACGGGCACGAGGACTGGCTTTGGAGCTGCGTCACCCTCGACGCCGGCGTCTCCCACCGGCCGGTTCCAGGGACCGTGCACGCGAAGCGTCGGAGGCCCGGTTCGCAGAGCGCCAAATGCGCCGACAGCGATGTGATCATCAGGCCGAATCCGCTGCTCAAATACGCCTGGCCGGGACCGCGCGGTGATCCGGCCCTCGCGGCGGACGCGGACGGCACACGGCAACATCAGGTTTCAAAGAATGCAGGTTGAGATCTGGGAAGATTACATATCCCTCAACTCACGAACCGATTATGCGTCCAAGAGCCTCGGGCCCGTGAGCCAGTATCTTCACCAGGCTGACGGCACGGTGGTCTGGGACACCGACCGCCTCGCCGTGCAGGTCGCGGTGGAACGGGACACGGCGCCGCTGCCGACAACGGAGGACCGGGAAGGCTATTACGGCGACAACCACTACAACTTCTGGGCTTCGGGCCTTCGGGACCTGTTTCAGATCACCGACTGGTGCGACGCCAACGGCGTGAACATCGACAGCTACCTCGACGTCGGCTGCGCCAGCGGCCGGTTGCTGCGCCATCTGCACTACCAGACCGGCATATCCAGCATCGTCGGGTGCGATATCAACCGGGCCCACGTCGACTGGGTGACGCGCCATTTGCCGCTGGCCATCAGCGTGTTCCAGAACACTTCGATCCCGACCCTGCCCCTGGCGGACGGGAGCGTCGACTTCCTTTCCGCCTTCTCGGTCATGACCCACATCGAGAGTTTCGACACCACCTGGCTGATGGAGTTCCGGCGTATCCTGCGCCCCGGGGGGATCGCCTGGCTGACCTTTCACAGCAGCCGCACCTGGGCCGAGATGACGCCGGGCTGGCCGATCTACGATGCGCTCGCCACCCATCCCGATTTTTCGAAGTTCCGGGGCAAGCCGCTTGCCTCCGACCGACTGATCTTCCGGTGGCGGAACCAGCGCTCCTACTCGTCCAACGTCTTCTACAGCGAATCCTACATCCGCCGGAACTGGGGCCGGATCCTGGAGTTCATCGAGGTCATTCCCTGCCAACCCAGCTTTCAGGACACCGCCATCTTCAGGAAGGCTGGGCCGTGACCTGGCGCTTCGCGCAACCCCCGTCCTAGGGATGACCTCGTGAGCTCGCGCGCAGGCCGGGTGTCGGTGGTCATCCCGCTCTATAACCACGGACGTTTCATCACGCGCGCGGTGCAGAGCGTGCTTGCGCAGGGCGCCATTCTTAGAGAGCTCATCGTCATCGACGACGGCTCGAGCGACGACTCGGCGTGGGTGATGCGCGAGCTTGCGCGGCGCGATCCGCGCATCTGTTTCGTCGCTCAGGAGAACGAGGGCGCCCATGCGGCTATCAACCGGGGCCTGAGCGCCGCGACCGGCGAATACGTCACCATCCTGAACTCCGATGACGCCTACGAACCTGGCCGTCTGGCCGAGCTTGCGCGAGTGCTCGACCTCGACGAAGGCAGCGCCCTCGCCTGCAGCTCGATCGCCTTCATGGACGACGCGGGAGAGGCGACCGAGAGTCTGTGGTTCGAGGGCGCGTTGGGAAACTACAAGGCGGTCCGCGACCTCGCCCTGGCGCTGGTCGAGGCCAATTTCGTGATGACGACCTCGAACATCTTCATGCGGCGGCGGCTGTTCGCAGAGGTGGGCGGCTTCGCGCCCCTGCGGTACGCTCACGACCTGGAGTTCCTGCTCCGGTGCGAGGCGCTGGGTCACCGCCTCGCCTTCCTGGATCGGAGGCTGCTCCGCTACCGTATCCACGCCAGCAACACGATCGGCGAGAATCCGAAGGCGGTGCGCGTCGAGCGGGCGATCTGCGCCGGCCTCTTCCTTCACCTGGGCTGGCGGCGCGGCGAACCGCCGACCTGGGAGCGCGCGCTTGCGCTGCAGCAGGCGCTCGGGCGCGACAGCCTCGGGCCAGCTACAACGCTCTGCCTTCTGAGGCTCGGGCAAACAAACGCCTCCAGCATCGAGGACAGCGGCATCCTCGACGACGAGCCCTTTCGCCGCCTTCTGACGGAGGCCACGTGATGCCTGTCCTCCAGCGCACAACGCAGCCCGTGCTGGGCGGCTTGGAGAACGATCCGATGACGGGCGCGGCCTGTAATGGAGACTGAAGACGGGCGCTGGGCCGGGCGCACCTGCCTGGTGCTGGGCGGCGGCGGCTTCATGGGCAGCTGGCTGGTCGACGCGCTCGTCCGCCGCGGCGCCGAGGTGCGCGCCTATGGGCGCATCAGCCAGTTCGCGCCGCGCCGGGAGGACGTAACCTGGTTGGTCAACGACTTCGCCGACCGCGTGGCCCTGGCGCGGGCGATCGAGGGCGCCGAGGTGGTGTTCCACCTGCTGGGCGCGGGGACGCCGGAAAGCTCGAACGCCGATCCCTACGCCAATCTGCTGGCAGGTCCAGGCGCGACCCTGCAGCTGCTAAATCTTTGCCGCAGCGAGGGGGTCCGGCGCTTCGTCTTCGCCTCGTCGGGGGGCACGGTCTACGGAATCCCCCAGTCCACGCCCATACCGGAAAGCGCCCCCACCCATCCGATCAGCGCCTACGGAGTGGCCAAGCTGACCATCGAAAAGTACCTCCACCTGCTGGGCCACCTGCACGGATTCGACTATGCCGTGATGCGGATCTCCAACCCTTTCGGTCCCCGCCAAAGCCCGTTCCGGCGCCAGGGCCTGATCGCGGCGATCCTCTACAAGCTGCTGCGAGGGGCGCCCGTGGAGATCTGGGGCGACGGAAGCGTGGTGCGCGACTTCCTCTACGTCGGCGATCTGGTCGAAGCTTTCGTCCGAGTGGCCGAGTACGGCGGCCCGGTCCGCGTCTTCAACATAGGCTCCGGCCAGGGGCTGTCGGTGAACGAGGTCGTGCACGGCGCCGCAGCGGCGATCGGCTGCGCGGACCCCCGGATCGTCTACAAGCCCGGGCGCCAGGTGGACGCCCCTGCCAACGTGCTCGACGTGAGCCTCGCCGCCCGGGAGCTCGGATGGCGCGTCGAGACGCCTTGGGCGGAGGGGGTGCGAACGACGGCCGACTGGATGCGCGGCTTGACCGGCCGCGCTTCGCCGAAGCGGGGCCGCGAGGGCGATCTTGCAAAGTGATCAGCTGATCTTGGCGTCGGCGGCGCCGTTGCCGAGATTGACAAGCTGCGGCGTTCCCCACTCGTTTGCACTGTCGATTCCACGCCGAGGCCGCCGATGGACAGGAACCTCATCTTCGATATCGGCCTTCACCGCGGGCTCGATGCGAACTTCTATCTCAGAAAGGGCTTTCGCGTCGTCGGCCTCGAGGCCGTCCAGGACTTGTGCGCGCAGGCCGCCAAGCTCAACAAGGAATTCTGCAAATCCGGGCGGCTGACGATCGTTCAAAAAGCCCTCTACGGCGCATCGAATGAAAGCGTCGAATTCTACATAAATCCAGAGAAGGACGATTGGGGAAGCCTCTTCCGCGGGGTCGCCGAGAAAGGTGTCGGCAGCAGCCGCCGGATATTCGTGGAAACGATCACTCTGAGTGATCTGATCGAGCAGCACGGAACGCCCTACTACCTGAAATGCGATATCGAAGGTGGCGATTCCATACTGTCGGAGCAGCTTTGCCTGCAGGTCGAGAAGCCGGAATTCGTTTCGCTCGAGGCGACGAACATAGATGATTTCGACCGGCTTCGCATGTGCGGCTACGACCGGTTCCAGCTCGTCAATCAATACGTCAACCCGTTCACCATGGCCCCTCGCCCGGCCAGGGAGGGTCGCTATGCCGAGGTCACTTTCAACCACCACATGAGCGGCCTGTTCGGAAAGGAGCTGCAGGCTTCGCTCTGGGTCGATTTCGCGGAGGTGACGCGGCAGTACCTCGATTGGCGCAGTCTTCGGGAGCGGAACGAGAATCTCGCCCCCGGATGGCTCGATGTGCACGCCTGTCGCCAGGAGAGTCTTTAGGGCTTCGCGGTTCCCGTTCGGGCGATCAGGCAGAGCGGCCGGCGATGCGGGCGATCAGGGACCGTCTGATCTTGATGGCGCGCAGACCGATCCCCAACGCCCTGCGGTCCATCGAATCGGACACGTCGCTCGGCCTGACGAGATCCGCATCGATGCCGAGCTCAAAGGCGCCTTCGGCGGTCATGTCCCGAGGTCCGATGCGGACGCTGACGTGCATCTGCGGTCGCCTGAGCGTCACCTGCCTCAGCAGGCGCTTTCCCGAGAAGAGCCTGATCCGCCGGTTCCCGCCCTTTGGAATCAGGGCGCAGAGCCGCAGGACAAGCCGAAGGCGCGCGGCTTGCCCATCCCTCAGGGTGAAGCCGAGCCAGGCGCGCGGCTCGCTGCTCCAGACGCCCCAGTCCTCGACCGGCTCCCAGCCGTCCGCCAGCGCCCTCTCGAGCCCCGCGCCGACCCGCAGCTCGACGCCCGGGCCCAAGACCGCCCGCGCGATCGGGCCCGCCTCGGCCGTTACCCGCGTCGCCTGCGCCAGCCTCGCGCCCACCAGGGCGGCGCGCGCGCAAAGGAGATCGCGTCGGCGCCGCGCCTCCTGGGGGCGGTCCTGCGCGGACGCCGCGGCGGCGGCTATCCAGCCGGCGGCTTCCAGCAGATTGTCGTAGGTCACAGCCGCCTGGCCTGCCGAGGCGCAAGCAGAGCCTGCCTGCGCCAGGATCGGCAAGCCCCCCTCAAGCGCCTGCGAGACCACCGGCGCATCCCGCTTGCCGGCCTCGCCCGAGACCCACAGCAGCTTGGCGCCTTCCCAATGGCGCGGCCCGATCCAGTCGCGCCAGATCAACCGGATGCGTGGGTCGCCCTCGGCCTCGGCCAGGTGCAGATGGTCGACCATCGAGGCCACGTCGGCCGACCAGTCGCGCCCGGCGCACAGAACGACGACCCCTTCGTCGGCGCGCGTCACGGCGCCGGCGTCGCTCAGCAGCGCCCAGAGCCGGTCGATCGTCCGCCCCTCGTCGAACTCGAGGCGCCGGAGGGCATTGCGCCGCCCGAAGCTGAGGGTCAGTTCCGGCTCGACGATGAGCCGGCGCATCGCGCCGGCGAGCGCCTCGTCGTCGTCGGGCGCGAACAGGAAACCGGTCTCGCCTTCGCGAACGAGCTCCGGATTGCCGCCGATCCGGCTGGCGATCTGCGCGGCGCCCGAGGCCAGGGCCTCCAACAGCGTGACCGACTGGTTCTCCGGCCAGGACGAAGCCACCACCACCACATGGGCGCCGGCGATCAGGGCGAGCGCATCCTCGTGGGCCAGTCGACCGGCGAACCGCACCGCGCCGCCGAACCGGTCGTCCGCGACAGCCGCGCGCACCTTCGCCTCCAGGTGGCCATGCCCGGCGATGGTCAGCGTCCAACGGCCCGCCAGCTCAGGATCCCGCGCCAGCCGCTCGGCGGCCCTGAGGAGGACGGGGACGCCCTTGTGCTCACCCAGGTAGCCGACCGCGGCGAACTCGACTTTGGCCCCAGCGTGCCTGGCCGGCGCCGGGATGGAATCGCAGGGCGCGCCGTTGGACAGGACGACGGGTCTCGGGAACCCGGCCATGGCGTAGGTCTGCGCCAGGTACTCGCTCGGGCTGATCAGCAGGTCCGCCTGCGTCAGGCGCCAGGCGACGTAGTCGCGCCGCAGGCGCATGGGGAGCGCGCCGCCTTCGGGCGCGACGATCGAGGGCAGGCAGGCGGCGCATTCGTCGAAGGCCTCGCAGAGGCTGCCGTCATTGCGAAGCCGGGTGTTCTTGAAGCAGAACCCCCAATGATCGTGCAGCGTCACCACTGTCCTGACGCCGCACTGCTTGGCCGTGGGGATGAGGTTCACGCCCAGGCCGGTGAGGTTATGGAAGTGGGCGACGTCGGGGCGCCACTCCGACACCAGCGCCCGCAGCCTTTCGGCCGCCGCCGGCGAATGGAAGTTCGCGTCCGGCTCCATCGAGCGGATCGACAGCCGGTGGACCGCCAGGCCGTCCACGGTTTCCCGGACCCAGGCGCCCCGCGGGAAATCCGGCCGGGGCAGCCCCCCAGCCATGACCGCCACCTCCGCCCCCCGCGCCCTCAGCGCCAGCGCCTGGCGGTGCGCGATGATCTCGGCGCCCCCGACAACCTCGGGCGGGAACATGTTGGAGATGATGAGGACTCTCAGCCTCGGCGGCTCCTCAGGGACTCGTCACTTATACGTCCTCATTAGTGGCGTTGGGCAGCGTGCGCGAGGTCGCGATCACACACGCCGTACCGTCGCTTCCAAGGCGCCGCAATCGGAGCCTGGTTTGATGACGGGCGTGGCATTGCATGCTCAATGCGGAAGTGGACTACGCTCGTCCGATTCTCGAATGGGGGCGCTACCCTTCAAACTTCCACATATCCAACGACGTCGATTGCGCGCCGAGCTTCGCCGCGTCTTGGATCGTCCGAGCGCACTGTCGCTGCTGTATAAAAATCCGGGAGCCATCCAGACCGGCAGGGCAATAGCAGGACGCCGGCCGGATGCAACTCGGGCAGATCGACGGCCGGCTCGGGCGTGCAGTCGCTGGCGCGGCGCATCGGTAAACGGTTCAAGGAGATTATCGCCGCCTTTGACGAGTGCATCGGCGAGTTGGGGGCCGAAAATCGTTGCGGCTTCGAAATTGGCCCATCAAGAGTCCGTGTCGCTGGCGGATATTTGGGCGCAGTCGTGGCATGATCGCGCTGAACCAAGGAGAGAAGCCCGATTGAGTAGTCCGATATCCGGCGGCTTTTTGTGCGACTGCCGTGCCGTCCTAGCCTCGGGAGCTTCCGAGGAGCTCGAACGAATCGGCGTCATGCTGCAGTCGGCCGATAAAATTCTGATTTTCGGCGCGGGCCAGAATGGAAGGATGGTGGCGCGGATTCTCGGTCTCCGAGGGCTGCGCCCCGCCGGGTTCCTGGATGATACACCCGAGAAGTCTGGAGCGATGGTCAGTGGGCTTCCGGTCCGTCCCGTAGCTCCGGCCGATGGGGCTCGAAGCGTCGTTATTTGCTCGATTTACTCACCGGCCGTCAGTTACCGGACGCTCAATGAACGGATCACGGCACTCGGTTACCGCTCAATTTCGTTGTTCGAGTTCCTGCGAGCCTTCGCTAAGGAAGAGTTGCCTTTCTATTGGCTGGGTCCGACCTCCGACCTACTCGAATCGGCTAGCGAGATCGAGTGGCTGGCAAGTCGTCTGCGGGACGACCGTTCAAAGCAGGAGTTGCTCGGCCACCTGAAGTTCCGGCTTCGCCTGGATTTCGCGGCACTTCCGGACCCGGCGCCCCTGGGGTGCGACTTCAATCCGGGGTGGTTCGAATTCGGCCTCATCGATGGGGGCGCCTACACAGGCGACACCATAACACACCTCACCAATCGGTTCAGCGCAGGTCTTCTTTTCGGTTTGGGGGTTGAGCCGGACCCCGCCAACTATGCGGGGCTGTTGCGCACGATTGCGGCTTGCGAAGAACCACTTCGCTCGAAGCTCAGCGGCGCGAATGCCGCGTTGGCCGACAAGCCGGGTACGATGCGTTTCAAAGGGGGTGCGCGCCAAGCTTCACGACTCGCCGCTGACGGCGCCGACGAAGTTGTCACGGTCACGGTCGATCAACTGGCCGAAGAACGCGGCTCCCCTAAAGTTATCTGCAAGCTTGACGTCGAGGGGGCTGAAAGCGCTGCCATCGACGGCGCACAACGGCTGATTCGCGCCGGTCATGTAGCGCTAGCGATCTCGGTCTATCACCGCCCCGACGATCTGTGGCGGATACCGCAGCAGATTCACGCCATGAATCCCAGCTACAGCTTCACGTTGCGAAGCCACGGGCACGACGGTTCCGACCTGATGATCTATGCGCTCCCGCGGTGACCGCCCGTCAGCGTGTCGATGGCAGCGCAGAATGGGCCTCAAAGCATTTGCTCGAAGCAAAGATCCAGGTCTTTAGTGTCAATGTGAAAGTCGTAGTTCGTCCAGATCCAGCGAAAGAACGTTCTCGGGTATCCGCGCCCGAAGCAGCCACAGGAGCGCTGTCCGATGCATGCGGCGAGACTTGTGAATGTTTCGCCGCAGGAGTCGGTCGATCCAAGCTGGATCAGGCGGGCATCGGCTGGGGCGAATAGGAGGTTCGTCAAGGCCGCGCCCGCCGGTCCGGCGATCACTTCGGCGTCTGCGAAGAGGTCGATCTGCTCGTCGATGCTCAGCGCGCTGGGATCTACGAACACGAAGCCGGCGCGCCGAAAATGGTGTGTGACCTCGTCAGCATTGATCATCGACCTTCCCGGCACACTCTTGCGGGTCAGGAACAATCTCTTGCCGGGTTTCGCGGTGATTGGGCCACCGCTCGGGAGCAGGCGGTCGCGCAAGAAATGGACCGCGTGAGGGTGGCAAACGCCCCTCGATGAGAGCCGCGAGGGAAGCGCAATGTCCCGACACGCCAGTGGATGGGTAAAATTGTCGAAAACGAGCTGCTCACGCTCGATCCCTAGCCGTGACAAGAGGTCGAGCTGCCAAGGCTTTGTCGACTCGTCGAGAAGCAAGCGGCGGTCCTTCAGAGCCCCTGCGCCTTCCAGCACGAGCAAGCGGGGAAGATCTTCCAAAAGCCAATGGAAGTAATTTGCGTTGTTGCCGATAAAGACCGTCTTCTGGAGTTCGCTGATGAGTGGTTCAGGCATGCAGACAAGAGCATTCTCACCGTTTACCGTCCGCACGAAAGGCGTAAAGACTTCAACGTGGACGCGATCCATGTGAAACGTGTCGAGAAGCAGGTATTTGCCTTCCGCGATAGCCGTACCGTAAAGTGGTAGCAGGATAGCGTTGTCGCAAAGGGTGACATTTGCGGGTGGAAATGAGAGTTCGGTTGCATAGCTCTTGAAAACGCCGCCAACGGCAAATCCCGTTTCCAACCTGAGCTCAGTCGGCCCGATCACACGGTCGATCCTTGGCGGGCTGGTAGCGCCGATCTCCTCGCTGGTTCCACACTTCAAAGCGCTGACACGCCACTCGGATCCCCTTTCGTCGCGCCATCCCTTCAACTGTTTGTTGCCGAGCGATACCGCGGCTTCCGCGTCGTGCGGGAACAGCAACTTCATCTTGAGGTGTCCCAGGTCAGACTCGGCGTCCTGGCGACGAACCCGCTCGAGAACGTCCAGTTGCGCCACGGCTTCGTCCTTCCTGCCTTCCAGAGCGAACAGCATTGCTAGTAGCCATGGCGCGCGGTCGTCATCGGGCGCTAGAGCGCATGCGCGCTTCAGGAGGGCCTCCGCTTCTTGCGGGTCGTCATCCCGCCAATCGCCTTGCGGCCTCTCCCCGAATCTCCATGGATCGTTGACTAGGTGCCGGGAGGAGTAGGCGGCAAATTCCAGGGCCCACCGACGCCTTGCGAGCAGGAGATCGGCAAGCGCGCACAGCGCGTCGTAGGCGAGAGCGTCGTCATGGGTCGCGCGTTCGTATATGCGCCTAGACTGTTGGTGGAAGCCAGACTGCTTCATGAAATCGGCGGCAAACAATCTTACGGATATCCTACCCGGGTAGTACTTCCGCGGATGTCTCTCGTGAAAATTAAGATATTCTCGCTTTGATAATCTAACAGATTTCCCGACACCCAGCCTATAGCGCCTGCAGGTTAGGAGGATGAACTGTACCCGATCCATTGATGGCGGCAAGAAGATGGCCACCCACAATGTTGTCAAAAGAGCGATCAAGAAATGAAAAGGTCGGTATAGCGCTTCAATCACCCTGCCGCGCGCCGAAGACGCGCTCAGCCCCGCCTCAGGCATGGCAACCCTCTGCGCACAGACACTTGGACCTATGCATCATGCGACGGCCATTCGCCACAGCTTGCGGTGCACTAGGGGCTCTCCTGCGAACGCCTGCGCCGAGCCTGCTTGAGCCGTGTCAGGCTGCGGGTCTGTCGCTCGATGAAAGTGAAGATCGGCCACGCGAAGGTCTCACGGAGAGCGATGCGCTCTTCGATGAGGTATTGGCGGTCTACTGCAAGCGCTTCCGCCCTTGCATAGTTGTCTGTCGCGCTGCGCTCCGCAATGCAGGCTCTCTGCTCGTGGTGGGCGGCCCTATCCTGCCACACCTGTCGATCTCGGTGCAGGCCCTCGAGTTCGATGTCGACCGCCACCTTTCGGTCGAGCCAACTCTGCAGCGCATTGGGTTGGTATGATGGTGCCGGCGGCGGCGTTACCGTATCGCCCGCAAGCGTTCCCAGCACGGCCGTGCGAAGCGCCTCAGGCGTGTGGTGAACTTCATAGTGCCTGCGGGATCTTCTCGCGTGGTCCTTCAGCACCATCGGCGTGAGCGCGCGCAGGCACTCTTCCAACTCAGGCGGCGTTCGCCAATGAAGCGCGCCCGCATAGGCCTCCCAGACATCGGAGAAGAAGACCGACCGATAATTCGAGTGAAGGATCAGCGGTAGTCCCGCCCCCATTGCTTCGACGGTTGCTCGGCCGCCACCTGACGGAAATGACCCAATGTAAACATCCACCGAGAGGTCGATCATGGCTTCGGCCAGGTTCGGAACGCGGGGCACGTGCACAAAGCTCTCCGCTGGGATGCCACGTCGAGCAAGCCCGTCCGTGATTTCCTCGATCATGGAATCGCGTAGATCTCCGATATGGATATGCCTTCCACTTGTTTAGTTCAAAATCAGCGGAACAATCTTTAAGTAGCTATATAGATATGGAATTCTCTCGTACAGATGTTCATTGTCAACCTTGCCTATTCCACCCGAGGTGCAGGTGATCAACGAACCCGTCGTCAAAAAAGGAAGGTCGGCGCGATGCTTACTGACTTGGGCCGTCAGGGGCCAAAATATGTTATTACTAACACCTTTTGTCTGTCTGCAATGGTGGAAACTCTTCCCGTTGAAATCAATATGCGTTCCGTGCGGTAAATGGACCCCCAGCGCGAGGGAGTGATCGCAGTTATGATAGTAAAAAAGACGACCGCTGATCTCAGGCTGAGCGGCCGCAACGCATAACGGGTCAAAGTGGTGGGTAAAGATGTAGGTCCGTGCAGGCCTAAGACTCGCTAAGCGCCGCTGGAGCCATCTCAGCCGAGTTGCCAGGTTTCCGACCGGCGCAACTTCAACAGCGCCGCCATGGAATTCGAACATCCCTTCCACGTCGCTCTGGCGCAGGTCGTGCTCAGTGTTCGTTATGAGCACTGTGGCGCGGGCCGCGGGATCGGCGGCGATCAGGTCGAGCAGGACGCGGCTGTGACCGCCCGTGGGGGCGATCCCCGTTACTAGGAAGACAACTTGGTCTTCATCGGACCCTTGGAACTCTGACTTGGCAGGAAGCCGTCCAAGTTCTAACGCCAGTCTGTCAAGTTCCGGAGAAGAGAATACCTCAGCCAGGGAACTATCCCGCGAGATCACGGTAATCACGAAGCGAACAATCATCTCCAGCGCGCTGTTGAGGTCGCCCTTGGATGCCGTCGCACGTGCCGCGTCACAGAATTCGTCGATACTGCGCCACGCAGTCATGAGCGCTCCGCATGGTCCGCGGCGCTCCGTTGCTGTTCCAGGCGCTGCCACCGCCAAGCCTGTACGTCCGCGGCAGGCTTCCATCGATATCCCAGATAGCCCGCCAACCATGCATCTTCCGGCGGCGGCTGGCCGAGCAGCGCCGAGATGTCGATCTGTTGCGCCAGAATGGGCCGTCCCACGACGTGGTTGACGCCGCGGCGGATATGATCTGAACGATTAATCCCCGAGCGGTGAAACAGCATAGAATCGAATATCACCGCCGAGCCCTTCGGAGCCTCGACCTGAGTTTCATGCTCCTGGATCATGTGGGGTAATGGAAGGTGCGGGGCCTTGTGGCTCGACGGGAGAACCACCGTCCCCCCAGTTTCCTGGTTAAAATCTTGCAGACAGAAGAGGACGCTGATGGCGAGCGGCGCGGACGAGACCCAGTGTTGGTAGTTCAAATCGCGGTGCCACCGCGTCTGAGTCTGGATGCGATTGGGTCTATTGATCACCCCGTTCTGCATAAGAAGAACAATATTATCACCTAGGATCGACTTAAGCGCCGAAATGACTTCGGGGACAACTGAGAGGGACAAGAACGCGCCGTCATAGGCCAGCGGACACCTAACAATATCGGCATCCAGGATCTCATCGAGGAGATGCTCGCCGCCGATTTCGGCGCACTGCATCTTGTAAATATCGTCAAGCTTCTCGCTTAACTCGTCGAGCTGAGGTCCCGACAACACGTCGGGCAAAATTGAATAACCGCACGTGACCAAGTCTTCGGCGATCCGGCCGTTGCTGGCGGTCGGTCCCAATGTGGGTTCGATGACGCCGTAAGCCCCGAATTTGTTCATCTTAGTCAATCCACCGCGTGGCGTACCAGCCTCGCTTCGATCAAGTCGGACCCGACAAGGGTGATCGAGAGGGAAGGCCGGCGACGATCGATAGGGCCTCCATGCGACGCCGAATCCCGTACGACCGAACCCATTGCCATTATAGAACATATACTCCCTGCCGCCTGCAACGCAGGTCGCGCCGAAGCATGTCATCAGGATGTCATGGCTCCGGTCGTCGCGATAGGTATCTGGGAAATCCGGCCCGCCGATTGTGAAGGCGGCTCGTTCCGCGCCCAGCTGCGGAAGGCTTCGTAGCCAGCCACGCCATAGCTTGTCTCGTCATCCAGGCGGTGTTCGGAAGCGGGTGGCAATTTTTCCGGCTCCGTTGGGGTCGTCCCTGGCGGACTACTCGGCCGCTGAGGAGCATTCTTCGATTGCGGCGCGACGAACCGCAGCAGCCACGAACGCCACTTCATCGTCGGTCATTTCCGGCCACATCGGCAAACTAAGAACCTGCTCCGCTGCGAGATCGCTTCGGGGCAGCCGCGCATTCGCAAGAGGAGTGCGCGAGTATGCTGGTTGGCGATGAGGGGGTAGCGGGTAGTGGATCAGCGAGCCGATGCAGTCCTGCGCCAGCGCCTGCTGTATCGTCGCGCGGCCGGTGGTGCGAACGACGTATAGGTGCCATACAGCCTCCGCGTCGACGTCCATCGACGGCAATGTCAATCCGGGCAAGCCCGACAGCAGCTGACCATAGAGGCGTGCGATTTCGCCGCGCCGCGCATTCTTGCGATCGAGCAAGGTGAGCTTCTCCAGCAGGAACGCTGCTTGAAGTTCGTCCAGGCGAGAGTTCACGCCTTGCTCCTCATGACAATATTTCTTTTCCGAGCCGTAGCTCCGCAGTCTCCGTACACGTTCGGCGAGGGCAACGTCGTTGGTTGTTACCGCACCGCCATCGCCCAGCGCGCCGAGGTTCTTAGTCGGATAGAAGCTGAAGGCCGCGGCTCTGCCCAGACTGCCGACCCGACGCCCTCGCCAGGTGGCGCCGTGGGCCTGTGCCGCATCCTCGATCAAGGCGACTCCGTGCGCGGCGGCCAAGTCGGCGAGGCGGTCGAGGGCGACGGGTCGCCCGTAGAGATGCACGGCGATAATTGCCCGCGTCCTCGGGGTGATTGCAGCGGCGACCGCGCCAGCGTCTATGTTGTATGTTCCGAGATCGATGTCCGCTGGCACGATCGTCGCGCCGGCGTGGGTGACCGCCAGCCACGTGGCGACAAAGGTGTGACCGGGAACGATGACTTCGTCGCCGGGACCGATATCGAGGCCCCGCAGAATGAGCGTCAGGGCGTCAAGACCGTTGCCGACGCCAATCGCGTGCCGCACGCCACAGTAGGCGGCGAATTCTGCCTCGAATCTGGCCGTTTGCGGACCGAGGATCAGCGAGTCGGAGGCGATCACACGTTTCGCAGCGGCCCCGAGATCATGCCCGAGTTCCTTATGCTGCCGCCCCAGGCTGAAGAACGGCACGTTCATTCGGCGTCGCGCCCCCCGTCGGCTTCTGCGTTGCAAGGCCCGCCTCGGCCGACAAATTCGGTGAACTCTGCGTATGATCGGATGTAGTCCGCTTCGGTGTAGTGCGCGGACGCAAGAACCATACAGACGCCGCCTCCAGAGAAATCGTCGATCGTACGCCAGACTCCGGGCGCTACGTAGAGACCGATGTGCGGTCGGTTCAACGCAAAGCTTTGCCTTGTCCGCCCGTCGTCCAAGTGGATCACGAAGCTGCCCGACAGCGCCAGGAACAACTGCTGCAACTGGCGATGCGCGTGCCCGGCGCGGGTCGAGCCGCTAGGCACGTCATAAATATAGTAGACGCGCTCGATGGGGAACGGAACGTGCATGCACGCTTCGATGGCCGTGAGGTTGCCGCGAACGTCGCTTATCTTGGGCAGTCCGACCAATCGCCAGCGTGGAGCTTCTCGATGATCCACCTGATCCAACCCCGTGTTCTCGCGTTACGTGTAAACCGGTAGTGCAGCGGGATAAGGCAAGTCAATTGGCGTGGGCTACCGCGTGGCTGAGCCATTCCAGCAGACTACACGGTTTTGCCCGCGACCCCATTGCGAGAATCCGGAGTTGATCTGGGCCGGCGGGCGCCGCCGTCTCTGTCAACGGCCACCATCCGACCGCGTCGCGAGACTGAGGCAGACGCCCGATCGGGACGTTGTGGGTTGCCGCCCCTAAAGCGTCCGCTTCACCTCTTCGAGGTTGAAGCATTCGATGAAGTCGCCGGGCTTGATGTCCTGGAAGCCCTGGAAGGCCATGCCGCATTCCTGGCCGGCCTGGACCTCGTTCACCTCGTCCTTGAAGCGCTTCAGGGTCTGCAGCACGCCGAGCTCGAGCACCACCACGCCCTCGCGCACGATCCGCACTCTGGAGCCCTTGCGCACCTGGCCTTCGGTCACCCGGCAGCCGGCCACCTTGCCGACCTTGGTGATGTCGAACACCAGCAGCACCTCGGCGTTGCCGAGGAAGGTCTCGCGCTGGATTGGGGCCAGCATCCCCGAGAGCACGCCGCGGATGTCGTCGATCAGGTCGTAGATGATCGCATAGTAGCGGATCTCCACCCCCTCGCGCTCGGCGAGGTCGCGGGCCTGGCGCGAGGCGCGGACGTTGAAGCCGAGGATCGGGGCGCTCGCACCCTTGGCCAGCATCACGTCGCTTTCGTTGATCTGGCCGGCGCCCGACAGGATGATTCGCGCGCGCACCTCGTCGGTGGCGAGCTTGTCGAGGGCGCCCACGATCGCCTCGGCCGAGCCCTGGACGTCGGCCTTGATGAGCAGCGGCAGCTCGGAGACCTTCTTGTCGGCGAGCTTGGCCATCATCTCGGTGAGCGAGGCGCCGGCCGCCACCGGGGCGATGGAGCGCTCGCGCTTCACCCGGATCCGGTACTCGGTGAGCTCGCGGGCGCGGGCCTCGTCCTCCACCACCGCGAAGGGCTCGCCCGGATCGGGGGCGCCGTCGAGGCCAAGGATCTCCACCGGCGTCGAGGGCTCGGCCTCGGTGACCTGCTCCTCGCGCTCGTTGAGCAGCGCCCGCACCCGGCCCCAGTTGGCGCCGGCCACCACGATGTCGCCGCGGTGCAAGGTCCCGCGCTTGACGAGCACGGTGGCCACTGCGCCCCGGCCGCGATCCACCTTGGATTCGATCACCACCCCGTCCGCCGTGCGGTCGGGATTGGCCTTCAGGTCCATGATCTCGGCCTGCACCAGGATCGACTCGATAAGGTCGTCGAGGCCCAGCTTCTGGGTGGCCGAGACCTGCACGGCCTGGACGTCGCCGCCCAGGCTCTCCACCACGATCTCGTACTGGAGCAGCTCATTGATCACCCGGGTCGGGTCGGCGTCGGGCTTGTCGATCTTGTTGATGGCCACGATGATCGGAGCGTCGGCGGCGCGGGCGTGCTGGATCGCCTCGGCCGTCTGCGGCATCACCCCGTCGTCGGCGGCCACCACCAGCACCACGATGTCGGTGACGTGGGCGCCCCGGGCGCGCATGGCCGAGAAGGCCGCGTGGCCGGGGGTGTCGAGGAAGGTGACCCGCTGGCCGCCCTCCAGCCGCACCTGATAGGCGCCGATGTGCTGGGTGATGCCGCCATGCTCGCCGGCGGCCACGTCGGTGGAGCGCAGCGCGTCCAGGAGACTCGTCTTGCCGTGGTCGACGTGGCCCATCACCGTCACCACCGGCGGGCGGGACAGCAGATGGTCGTCCACGTCCTCGGCGCCCAGGAAGCCCACCTCCACGTCGCTCTCGGAAACCCGGCGCACCGTGTGACCGAACTCGGAGGCGACCAGCTCGGCGGTGTCGGAATCGATCACGTCATTGATCTTGGCCATCACCCCCTGACGCATCAGGAACTTGATGATCTCGACCCCGCGGATCGCCATCCGGCTCGCCAGCTCCTGGACGGTGATCACGTCGGGGATCACCACGTCGCGGGAGGTGCGGGCCTGCTCGGCCTGGCCGCCCTTGCGCTTCTCGCGCTCGCGCTCGCGGGCCCGGCGGACCGAGGCGAGCGAACGCATGCGCTCGACGGCGTCCTCGTCGTCTCCGGCCACGGCCTGGATGGTGAGCCGCCCTTCGCGGCGCTTCGGCTCGCCCTTGGTGCGGGAGACCGCCTTGGTGGGGGCGGCCTTGCCACGGCGGGTCTCGGCCTCTTCGTCGAAGTCGGGACGGCGGTCGAGGTTGAGGCTGCCGGGCCTCGGGGTCTGGCGGGCGGCGCGCTGGAACTCGGGACCTGAGGGCGGCGCCGAGGAGGGCGGCCGGCCCGCGCCAGGGGGCCTCGGGCCGCGCGGTCCCGTCCCGTCCCTGGGGGCCGGTCTGGGGCTGAGGGCGGAATAGCGGACGGTCTCGCCCGGGCGCGCCCGAGGCGGGCCGCCTTCGCGGTGGCCGCCGCCGCCTTCGCGCGGCTGCCGCGGCGGGAAGCCTCCCTCCGGCCGCGGCCCCCGGGGGGCGAAGCCGTCGCGGCCGTCGCGGCCACCCGGACGCTCGGGCCGGAAGGTGGTGGTGCTCTGGCGCTCGTCGCGCCGGTCGCGGCCCGGCTCGTAGGTGCGGGTCTGGCCCGGGGCAGGGCCGCGCGGAGCGTCGACGCGGCCGGCGGGCGCAGGCGCGCGGGCCCGGATCGGTTCGGACCGGGGCGCGGGTTGGGGGGTCGGGGGCCTGGCCGGCGCCGGGCTCGGGCCGGCGGCGGCCATCGCCGGCTCAGGGGCGGGGGCGGGGGTCGGCAGGGGCGGCGCCGGGGCTTCGGCGGCGGCCTCGGCGCGGCGTTCTTCCTCGGCGGCGCGCCGGCGGGCTTCCTCGTCGCGCCGGCGAGCCTCTTCCTCGCGCTGGCGGCGCTCGGTGTTCAGGCGCTCCTGCGCCAGCCGCGCCTCGATCACCCGCTGGCGGGCCCGGCGCTCCTCGTCCGAAAGGCCGCCAGCGGGCTGCGGTTCGGAGGGCGCGGGACGGGCCGGCGCGGCGGGCGCAGGGCCACGCACGTCGAACGCCGGCCGCTTCTCCGGCGCCGGCGGCGGCCCGCCCGGGGGGATCCCGACCCGCCGCTTGGTCTCCACCACGACCGTCTTGGAGCGGCCGTGGCTGAAGCTCTGCTTCACCGTGCCGGTGCTGACGGCGCCGGTGCGCGCCTTCAGCGTGAGGGGGGCCCGTCCCGGCCGGTTGTCGTTCTCGTCCGTCATGCGCTCGCTTGACTATACCGGCCGACCCGGAGGATCGGCCAAACCAAAACTCGAAGACCGGACGGAAGGCCGAATCAGCGTCCGCCCCGCCCGGGGCTCCTCGCGCCCACTCTCAAGGGAGAAGCGGGCGAAAGCCTGATAGTCGCTCGACATCGGATGTCCAGCGCTCGGCGTCCCGCCCCGCAAGGAAGGCCGTGTGTATCACATTCCCCGCCCCGATGGCCAAACTCAATTCGGCCGAGCCGAAGATCGCCAGGACCCTGGGAGGGGGTTCGGAACGCGCGGCGGCGGCCAGCAGCTTGCGCCGCCCGTCGAGGCCGCCGTCGCTGGCTTCCACCAGCCAGGCCGCCTTGCCGGCGAGGATGGCCGCCATCACCCGCTCGAACCCAAAGGTAAGCGCGCCGGCCTTGCGCGCAAGGCCGAGACCGGCGAGGAGCCGGCGTCGAAGCAGGCCCTCCACCTGGTCCGCCAGGTCCGGCGGGGCCGAGAGGCGCGTCTTGGCGGCCCGGGAGAAGAGGTTCTTGCGGACCGCCGCGGACACCGACTCCCGGTCGGCGGCCACCCAGAGACCCCGCCCCGGCAGCTTGCGCGCCAGGTCCGGGACCACCGTTCCGTCGGGCCCAGCCACGAAGCGAATCAGGCCCGATTCGTTCCGAACCTCGCCGGAGACGATGTCGCGCCGCTCCCGGCTGGCGGCGGCGAGGGTCACGGGGGCGCCCCCGGCCCCTCACCTCCCACGGCTCGCGCGGTGGGCCCCTCCTCTCCCTGGAGGGAGAGGGTTACCGTATCCCTCTCCCTCAGGGAGAGGAGGAGCCCGCGCCCGTCAGGGCGTGGGAGGTGAGGGTTTTCGGCGGTGGCCAAATCGGGCCTCAGGCCTCGGCCCCCTCGACCGCTTCGGCCTCCTCGAACGGCTCCTCGGCCTCCGGCTCGATCCATCCGGCGGCGACCCGGGCCCGCATGATCAGCCGCTCGGCGTCCTCGGCCGACAGGTTGAAGTCGTCCAGGATGCCGGGCTCGCGGACCCGCTCCCCGTCCTTGCTCTCGTAGTAACCACGGACGTCGTCGGGGACGAGGCCGGCAAGGTCCTCCAGGGTCTTGACGTCGTGCTCGCCCAGCGCCACCGCCATCGGCAGGGTGACGCCCTCCACCTCGAGCACGCCGTCCTCCACCCCGAGCTCGCGGCGGCGCGCGTCGAACTCGGCGGCCTCCTTGTCGAGGTATTCGCGGGCCCGGGCCTGGATCTCCTCGGCGGTGTCCTCGTCGAAGCCTTCGATGCCGGCGATCTCGGAGGCGTCCACATAGGCGACGTCCTCGACGGTGGCGAAGCCCTCGGTGACCAGCAGCTGAGCGATCACCTCGTCCACGTCCAGAGCCTCCTGGAAGAGGGCGGTGCGCTCCATGAACTCCCGCTGGCGGCGCTCGCTGTCCTGGCTCTCGGTCATGATGTCGATCTGCCAGCCGGTGAGTTGGCTCGCCAGCCGCACGTTCTGGCCGCGGCGGCCGATCGCGAGGCTGAGCTGCTCGTCCGGCACCACCACCTCGACCCGTCCGGCCTCCTCGTCCATCACCACCTTGGTGACTTCCGCCGGAGCCAGGGCGTTGACGAGGAAAGTCGCCTCGTCCGGGCTCCACTGGATGATGTCGATCTTCTCGCCCTGCAGCTCGGCGACCACCGCCTGCACCCGGCTGCCGCGCATGCCCACGCAGGCGCCGACCGGGTCGATCGACGAATCGTTGGAGACCACCGCCATCTTGGCGCGGCTGCCTGGGTCGCGGGCGATGGCGCGGATCTCGATCACCCCGTCGTAGACCTCCGGCACTTCCTGCGCGAACAGCTTGGCCATGAAGCCGCCGTGCGCGCGCGACAGCATGATCTGCGGGCCCTTGGCCTCGCGGCGCACGTCGTAGATGTAGCTGCGGATGCGGTCGCCGACCTGGAAGTTCTCGCGAGGAATGGCCTGGTCGCGCCGCACGATGCCCTCGCCGCGGCCGAGGTCGACGACGATGTTGCCGTACTCGACCCGCTTGACCGACCCGTTGACGATCTCGCCGACGCGGTCCTTGAACTCCTCGTACTGCCGCTCGCGCTCGGCCTCGCGAACCTTGCCGGTGACCACCTGGCGGGCCATCTGGGTCTGCACCCGGCCGAACTCGAAGGGCGGCAGGACCTCTTCATAGGTCTTGCCCACGAAAGCGTCCTTGTCGTCGCGCTTGGCGTCGGCCAGGCTCTTGAAGGCGTAGGTGTTCTCGATCGGCTCCTCGTCGTCGACCACCGTCACCACCCGCTTGATGGTGGTCTCGCCGGTCTTGGGGTCGATGTGCACCCGGATGTCGTGTTCGGCGCCGTAGCGCGAGCGGGCCGCCTTCTGCACCGCCTCCTCGATCGCCTCGATGACGATCTCCTTCTCGATCGACTTCTCGCGCGCGACCGCGTCGGCGATCTGCAACAGTTCTTGCCGGTTGGCGGAAATGCCGGACAGGGCCATCGGGGCTACTCCAGGTTCTCGTCGTCTTGCGAGGGGGTTTCGGGCAAGTGGGATTCGGGGTGCAGGCGGGCCGTGCGCTGTTCGGCGCCGCGCCGCATCAGTTCGTCGTCGAGCACCAGCTTGGCCTCGACGATCCAGGCGAAGGGGATCAGGGCGGTCTCGGTCTCGCCCTCCAGGTTGATGCCGACGTGCTCGCCGTCGACGCCGGCCAGCTCGCCTTTGAAACGCTTGCGCCCATCGGCCAGGCG
>JAFBAO010000096.1 GCA_019247715.1 Caulobacteraceae bacterium | reverse complement strand
TTGCGGCGCCGGTCGATCCGCACATAGACGATGTCCTTGGCGTCGAACTCGAAATCGAGCCAGGAGCCGCGGTAGGGGATGATTCGGGCGGCGAACAGGAGCTTGCCCGAGGAGTGGGTCTTGCCCTTGTCGTGGTCGAAGAAGACGCCCGGCGAGCGGTGCATCTGGGAAACGATCACCCGCTCGGTGCCGTTGACGATGAAGGTGCCCTTGTCGGTCATGAGCGGGATGTCGCCCATGTAGACGTCCTGCTCCTTGATGTCCTTGACGGAGCGGGCGCCGGTCTCCTCGTCGGGCTCGAAGACGATCAGCCGGAGCTTGACGTTCAGCTGTGCCGCGTAGGTCATGTCGCGCTGGATGCATTCCTCGACGTCGTACTTCGGCTCCTCGAACTCGTAGGAGACGTACTCCAAAGTCGCACGGTCGTTGAAGTCCTTGATCGGGAAGACCGACCGGAAGACCGCCTCGACGCCCTCGATGGTGCGCTCGGAGGCCCGGCTTTCGCGCTGGAGGAACTGCTCGTAGGAGGACCGCTGAACCTCGATCAGGTTCGGCATTCGCACAGCTTCGGGGATGCGGCCGAAGGACTTCCGGATCCGCTTCTTACCAGTAAACGATTGCGCCATCATGGCTCCCTTGGGACGCGCGGACGCCCTCCGCGCGCGACTTCGTCCGATGCGTCCGCCCTCGGATCGAACGGGGCCTTGAAAGGCTCTGCGTTCGCCGGACGCCGGAAAAGCCCGACGGCCCGCGTCGGGCGCTCCTTCGCTCTAGCCGGAGGGCGGCCGGCCAGGCCTCGGAGCGAATGACGGACGCGCCGTTCGAGGCGCGCGCGTGCAGGATCACTGTCTCGGGTTTGAGAGAAGAGCGTATTTAAGCGCTCGCCGCGGACATGAAAAGGGGGTATCCGCGCGAATTTTCAAGGTCCCGAGGGAACGCCGATTTTCGCCGATTGGCAAGGGGGGCCCGCGTCGGCAGCGGCGGGCCCGGCCCCTGCGGGCTACTTCACCTGGACGGTGGCGCCGGCGGCCTCCAGCTTCTTCTTGATCTCTTCCGCTTCCTGCTTGGAGACGTTCTCCTTCACGTTCTGCGGCGCGCCCTCCACGAGATCCTTGGCCTCCTTCAGGCCGAGGTCCGGACGCACGGAACGGACTTCCTTGATCACGTTGATCTTCCTGTCGCCGCCGGCGGTGAGCACGACGGTGAACTCGGTCTGCTCCTCGGCCGCTTCGGCAGGGGCCGCGCCGGCGCCGCCGGCGGCGGGAGCGGCCGCCATGGCCACCGGGGCCGCGGCCGAGACGCCCCACTTCTCTTCCAGGAGCTTGGAGAGCTCGGCGGCCTCCAGCACGGTGAGGGAGGACAGGTCTTCGACGATCTTTTCGAGATTGGCCATGGTCTTGTTCCTTGCGAGGGGATGGAGTTAGGCCGCGTCCTTGGCGGCGTAGGCGGAAAGCACTCGGGCGAGCTGGGCGGCGGGGGCCTGGACCACGCCCGCGATCCGGGTGGCCGGAGCCTGGATGAGGCCGACGATCTTGGCCCGCAGCTGGTCGAGAGAGGGGAGCTTGGCGAGGGCGTCGACTCCCTTGGCGTCGAGGACCGTGTCGCCCATCAGGGCGCCCACGATCACCAGCTTCTCGTTGTCCTTGGCGTACTGGGAGGCGACCTTGGCGGCCGACACCGGATCGGGGGCGTAGGCGATGCCCACCGGCCCCTTGAAGAGGGCTGCGGCCCCCTCCCCGGCCCCGTTCAGCGCCTTCTGGGCCAGCCGGTTCTTGACCACCTTAAAGGCCGCGCCCTCCTTGCGCAGGCGCCCGCGCAGGTCGCTGATCTCGGCGACGGTGAGGCCCTGGTAGTGGGTCACGACCACCGCCGCGGCGCTGGCGAAGACGCCCTTCAGGCTCTCGATCGATTCGGCCTTCTGCGCCCGGTCCATAACGGCCTCCACGACTGGCCGGACGGGACGATCCCGCGCCGGCGAACAAGACATGTCCGAGGAGGAAAAGGGCCGCGTAAGCCTCGGGCGGCCACCCGGAGGGCGCCCGGCGCTCTTGCTTCCCGTCTCCCCGCGGCGTGAGGATTAAGCCCGAAGGCCCGCGGTTCTCGGACGGACGCCCCGGCGAACCGAAGCGAGGGCGGGGCCTGTAGCCGCAAAAGGCTCGACTGGCAAGCACCCCTCCCCCAAACCCTGGCGGGCCTTGGGGACGCGGCGCGCTCAGGCCCCGATGCTGCCCGGCTCGACCTTGAAGCCGGGGCCCATGGTCGAGGAGAGCGAGATGCGCTTCACGTAGGTCCCCTTGGCGCCCGAGGGCTTGGCGCGGTTGAGCGCCTCGAGCAGGGCGCGGACGTTGGCGACGATGGCCTCTTCGGTGAAGCTGGCCTTGCCGACGCCGGCGTGGACGATGCCCGCCTTCTCGACCCGGAACTCGATGGAGCCCCCCTTGGCGTCCTTGACCGCCTGACCCACGTTGGGGGTCACCGTGCCGACGCGCGGGTTCGGCATCAGGCCGCGGGGGCCCAGCACCTTCCCGAGCCGCCCCACCAGGGCCATCATGTCCGGGGTCGCGATCACCCGGTCGAAGTCCATGAAGCCGCCCTGGATCCGCTCGACGAGATCCTCGGCGCCCACCACCTCCGCCCCGGCGGCCTTGGCCTCCTCGGCCTTGGCGTCCTTGGCGATCACCGCGACCCGCACGTCGCGTCCCGTCCCTGACGGCAGGGAGACGACGCCCCGCACGTTCTGGTCGGCGTGGCGGGGGTCGACCCCGAGGTTGACGGCGATCTCGACGGTTTCGTCGAACTTGGCGTTGGCGTTCGCCTTCACCAGTTTCACCGCCTCGGCGAGGGGGTGGGCGACGGTCCGGTCGCCGGTCCAGGCGCCGACGCGCTTCGGTTGCTTGCCCATGCTCAGCCCTCCACCACCCGAAGGCCCATCGCCCTGGCCGATCCCTCGATGATCCGGGCCGCGGCCTCGATGTCGTGGGCGTTGAGATCCTTCATCTTCTTTTCGGCGATGTCGCGCAGCTGGGCGCGGGTCACCTGCCCCACCGTCTCGCGTCCGGTCTTGCCGGAGCCCGACTTAATCTTCGCCGCCTCCTTCAGGTAGAAGCTGGCGGGGGGCGTCTTGGTGACGAAGGTGAAGCTCTTGTCCTGGTAGACGGTGATCACCGTCGGCAGGGGCGTCCCGCGGGGCGTGTTCTCGGTGCGGGCGTTGAACTCCTTGCAGAACCCCATGATGTTGACGCCGCGCTGCCCGAGCGCCGGCCCGATGGGCGGCGAAGGGGTGGCGGCGCCGGCGGGGACCTGAAGCTTGATGTAGCCCAGGATCTTCTTGGCCATGTCATCCTCTTAGAAGGCGGAGGCCGTGGTCCGGGGTGACCCCCCCTCCCACGGATTTGTCGCTCGCGGAAATCGCGAAGGCGCGGCCTCTAGCAGGTCAGACGGCCAAGGACAACGGCCCGTCCCTAGCCCCAGGGCCCCTTTTGGCCGCCCTCCTCATAGGCGCCCCAAGGGCCGGCCGGGGAGGAAGCAGGCGCTTCGGCCACCGGGACGGCTGGCGCGGAAGCTGGCCCGGCCGGACGCCCGCCACCGTACCGCACGAGAGCCTCGATCCGCTTCTCCACCGGCGGATGGGTGGCGAAGAGGCCCATGATCCCTTCGTCGTCGTCCTCCAGGAACATGGCGCGCATGGATTGCGGGGCGTCCAGGTGGGTGTGGCCGGCCACCTTCTGGAGGGCGCTGATCATGGCGTCAGGGTTCTTGGTGAGCTCCACCGAGCCGGCGTCGGCGACATATTCGCGCGTCCGGGAGATGGCCATCCGGATGACGATGGCGAGCAGGTAACCGACCGCCCCGACCACCATGGCCACCAGCAGGAAGATCCCCACATTACCTCGCCGCCGCCCGCCCCAGGCGCCGCCCCAAAGGATCGAGCGGTAGATGATCTGGCAGATCAGGGTGATGACGCCGGCGAAGATCGAGGCCACCACCATGGTGCGGACGTCGCGGTTGATGATGTGGGAGAGCTCGTGCGCGAGCACCGCCTCGAGCTCGTCGCGGTCCAGCCGCTCGAGGAGGCCGCGGGTGACGGTGACGCTGAACCGGCCCTCGTGCACGCCGCTGGCGAAGGCGTTCATCCCTTCGGTCTCGATGATCCGAAGCGTCGGCGTCTTCAGGCCGCGGCTGATGCAGAGGTTTTCCAGCAGGTTGTAGAGGTCCGGGGCCGCCTCGCGGGTGACCGGCCGCGAGCCGGTGGCGAAGTCGATGATCGCCTGGTTGAAGAAATAGGCGATGACGAACCAGACCCCGGCGACGAGCAGGGACAGGGGGGCGGCGCCGATCATCAGATGCAGGGCGTAGGCGACCGGGCCGCCGTACCCATAGCCATAAGGCAGCATCCCCGCCCAGATCATGCCCAGCGTCAGGAAGAACACCATGCCCAGCAGCAGGATCGGGAATCCGATCAGCAGCAGAGCCGAGCGCAGGTTGTTGTTCCAGATGTAGGTCTGCAGACCGAGCGCCTGCACGGTGGCGGTTCCCTTAACTGAACTTCACCTGCGGCGGGGCGGCGCTCATCGTCGCCCGGTCGGCCCCCACGTCGAAGAACTCACGAGCCTGGAAGCCCGCCGCGCCGGCGATCAGGACGGCCGGGAAGCGCTGAACGGAGGCGTTGTACTCGCCCACCGTGTTGTTGAAGAACCGGCGGGCGGCGGCGAGCTTGTTCTCGATGTCGGCAAGCTCGCCCTGCAGCTGCAGGAAGTTCTGGTTGGCCTTGAGCTCCGGATAGGACTCCGCCACGGCCATCAGCCGACCGAGCGCCCCCGAAAGCGCGTTTTCGGCCGCCACCCGGCTCTCCACGTTGCCGGCCGAGGCCGCCGCGGCCCGGGCCTGGGTCACCTCGTCCAGCGTTCCCCGCTCGTGGGCGGCGTACCCCTTCACCGTCTCCACCAGGTTGGGGATCAGGTCCTGGCGCTGCTTCAGCTGCACGTCGATGTCGGCGAAAGCCTCGTTGACGTTTTGCCTCAGAGCCACGAGCCGGTTGTAGGCGCCCACGAAGAGCACCCCGATCAGCACGACGATGACGACGACGACTATCAGCGGCAGCATGGCCTTCCCCGACGATTCGGGAAGGTAAGGTAGGGGCTGGGCCGCCGATCCGCCAGCCAGGCCCGGTCGGCATCATGTCCCCCGTGGTGGGCGGCGAGGGGTTCGAACCCCCGACCTCCTGGGTGTAAACCAGGCGCTCTGACCAGCTGAGCTAGCCGCCCTCCGTCCGTTCTATCGGCCGGCCGCCCTGGCGCAAGGCGCCGCGCCGGCTCAGTTGACGGCGGACTTCAGGCCTTCGCCGATGCGGAAGCGGACCGTCCGGCACGCCTTGCGGCGGACCTGGGCACCCGTCCGCGGGTTCCGCGCGAGGCCTGCGGGGCGCGACACCGGCGTGAAGCTGCCGAAACCCACCAGGCGCACCTCCTGGCCGGTCTTCAGGGCGGCGGTGACCGCCTCGATCGTCGCCTCCAGCGCCCTCCGGGCAAGGGCGCGGTCCAGATCCGCGCGTTTGGCGATGTCTTCGATGAGCTCCGCCTTGGTCATGGATCCCCCCCAACACGGGAAACGACCGCGCGCGCCGCCCCGGCCTGACTAGACGGTTAAGACTAAAGGCCAGACCGTGGCGTCCGTCAAACAAACGCGGCGCGGGATTTTGTCCCGCGCCGCGAATGTCTTTCGGACGGCGGAGCTAGTGGGTCAGGACCAGGTCGCCGTCGGCGTCGTCGACGTCCGGAACCACCTCGGCGGCGCCGTCCTCCCGCCAGTCGATCGGGATCAGCGGCCCGGTGAGCGCCTTGGCCAGCACCTCGTCCACGGTCGAGACCGGAATGATCTCGAGCTGCGACTTCACGTTCTCGGGGACATCGGCGAGATCCTTCTCGTTCTCCTGTGGGATCAGCACCGTCTTGACCCCCGAGCGAAGGGCGGCGAGCAGCTTCTCCTTGAGGCCTCCGATCGCGAGAACCCGGCCGCGCAGGGTGATCTCGCCGGTCATGGCGATTTCCTTGCGGATGGCCACGCCGGTGAGCACCGAGGTGATGGCCACGGCCATGGCGACGCCGGCCGAGGGACCGTCCTTGGGCGTCGCCCCCTCGGGGACGTGCACGTGGACGTCGGTCTTCTCGAACACCGGCGGGGCGATCCCGAAGCGGGTCGAGCGCGAGCGCACGTAGGACGCCGCAGCCGCGATCGACTCCTTCATCACGTCCTTCAGGTTGCCCGTGATCGACATACGCCCCTTGCCGGGCATCTTGACCGCCTCGATGGTCAGGATGTCGCCGCCGAATTCGGTGTAGGCGAGGCCGGTGACGATCCCGACCTGATCCTCCTCGTCGGTCTCACCGTAGCGGTACTTGCGCACCCCGGCGTACTTGCCGAGCCGCTCATCGTCGATGGTGACCGAGATAAGCTTCTCCACCGCCATGTCGCGGACCGCCTTACGGGCGAAATTGCCGAGCTCGCGCTCCAGCGAGCGCACCCCGGCCTCGCGCGTGTAGTAGCGGATGAGGTCGCGGATCGCGTCGTCCGGCACGATCCACTCGCCCTCCTTCAGCCCGTGGTCCTTGGCGAGCTTGGGCAGGAGGTGGCGCTTGGCGATCTCCAGCTTCTCGTCCTCGGTGTAGCCGGGGATCCGGATGATCTCCATCCGGTCCAGCAGCGGCTGGGGCATGTTGAGGCTGTTGGCGGTGGTGACGAACATCACCTGGGAGAGGTCGTAGTCCACCTCCAGGTAGTGGTCGTTGAAGGTCCCGTTCTGCTCCGGATCCAGCACTTCCAGCAGGGCGCTGGAGGGATCCCCCCGCCAGTCGGCGCCCATCTTGTCCACCTCGTCCAGCAGGAAGAAGGTGTTGGTGGTCTTGGCCTTCTTCATCGACTGGACGATCTTGCCGGGCATCGAGCCGATGTAGGTGCGCCGGTGGCCGCGGATCTCGGCTTCGTCGCGCACGCCGCCCAGCGACAGGCGCACGAACTCGCGACCGGTCGCCTTGGCGATCGAGCGCCCGAGGGAGGTCTTGCCGACCCCGGGCGGACCGACGAGACAGAGGATCGGGCCCTTCAGCGAGCCGGTGCGCGCCTGGACGGCCAGGTACTCCAGGATCCGCTCCTTGACCTTTTCCAGGCCATAGTGATCGGCCTCCAGGATCTCCTCGGCCTTGACCACGTCGATGGGCTTGGTCTTGGCCTTGCCCCAGGGGATCGACAGCAGCCAGTCGAGGTAGTTGCGCACCACCGTCGATTCCGCCGACATGGGGCTCATGTTGCGCAGCTTCTTGAGCTCTGCCTGAGCCTTCGCCCGCGCCTCCTTGGAGAGCTTGGTCTTCTTGATCCGCTTCTCGAGCTCGATGAGCTCGTCGCGGGCCTCGTCCTGCTCGCCGAGCTCCCGCTGGATCGCCTTCATCTGCTCGTTTAGATAGTACTCGCGCTGGGTCTTCTCCATCTGGCGCTTCACACGCGAGCGGATCTTCTTCTCCACCTGCAGGACGCTGATCTCGCCTTCCATGAGCGCGAAGACCTTCTCCAGACGCTTCACCACGTCGAAGATCTCCAGCAGCTGCTGGCGGTCGGTGATCTTCACCGCCAGGTGGGCGGCGATGTTGTCGGCCAGGGCCCCGGGATCGGCGATCTGGGGGATCGCCGCCTGCGCCTCAGGCGGCACTTTCTTGTTGAGTTTCACATAGTTGTCGAACTGCTCGATCACCGCGCGCGACAGCGCCTCGGCCTCGTGAGCCTCGCCGCCTTCCTCGACCACGGCGGCCGCCTCGGCCTCGTAGAAGGCCTCGCGGTCGGTGAAGCGCAGCACCGCCGCCCGCGATTTGCCCTCGACCAGCACCTTCACGGTCCCGTCGGGAAGCTTCAGGAGCTGGAGCACGTTGGCCAGCACCCCGACGTCATAGATATCCTTGGGCGCCGGTTCGTCCTGGTCGCGGTCTTTCTGGGTCGCGAGCAGTATCTGCTTGTCGCCGCGCATCACCTCCTCGAGCGCGCGGACGGATTTCTCCCGACCGACGAACAGGGGCACGACCATGTGCGGGAAGACGACGATATCCCGCAGCGGCAAGACAGGCAGAACCTTGATCTCGGACATGATGCTCTACTCTCCTGGCCTCGGCGCCGTTTGGGGAGGGGCGCCTGGCCGTCTTACGGATCGCGATCCCTCGACGTTGCGCCGAGTCGGGCGAGCCGTCCGCCTACCCCGGGCGGGGGTCGGCGAATTATGTGGATGGTTTCGCGTCGCATTCAAGCAACGGGCGGCCGCGGCGGCGACGCGTCGCGGATTCCCGGCCAAGCTGGACGGTTCGGGGGCGGCCGGCGGCTGTGAGCGCAATTTCCTTCCCCCCACTCCGGCGAACCGGTGGTCGAAGTCACCGATGGATCCTGTGGCGGTTTGGCCACGTCCGGCCTCGAAGCGACGCCCACTGTGGCCAATTCTAGGCGCGCCGCAGCCGCCCGGGCGCCGCTTTCACTTCGCGGTTGCGCCGGAGCGTGTCCGCCTGAATCCAAGCCAGGCTCGACCACCGGCGATCAGGCCTGATCGTAGCGTCCCTGGGGCGTGGCGCCCGCGTCCCCGGCCGCCTCCTCGACGGCGGCGAGCAGGCGCTGGACGCGCCGCTCGATGGTCGGGCTGACGAGCGGCTCCCCCTCGCGCAGGGCCGGACGGACTTGCGGCTCGGCCGCCTGCGCCGGGTCGTCGACCACAACCCAGCCTTCGCTGCGGGCCACGGCGGGCAGCCGCCGCGGATGGCGGCCGTCGGCCATCGCCTTGGCCGCGTAGGCGCAGATGACCGCGTCGAGGGCGTCGGCGCCCCCGGCGCAGAGCCGCAGGTGGACGTCCGAGGCCCTGAGGCCGCGGTCCCGGACAAGGCTTTCCAGGATGCGGACCCGGGCGGCCTCAGCCGCGGGCTTGTCCCCGTTGTAGCCCACCGCCTTCAGGCCCCAAGTGGCGAGCTGGGCGGCGGGGTAGGCCTCCACCAGCATGGCCCCTTCGCCGTCCGGCCGGAACGGCCAGACCGGCCCCTTGTGCCGGCGCAAGAGCGTCATGCAGGCCACCGCGAAGGCCGCCCCGCCCCGCGGCCCGCACCATAGGGTCGAGCGGACGTTGAGCTTGGCCCTGCCGCCCTCGCCCTCGCGCCAGTGTTGCTCGCAGGCCCGATAGAGCTTCAGCCCATGTGGACCGGCGCCGGGGGCCAGCGCCTCCACGAAGTCCCGCCCGCGGCCGAAAGGCCTGCCCGCTTCCGCGAGTTCGGCCGCTTCGGTCCACAGGAGCGCGGCGCTGGCGGAATGGCTGCGTGGCGCGCTGAAGGGCGCATCGATGGCAGCGACGCCTCGGGTTTCGCCGAGCAGCCTGACCAGGCGCTCGAATGGCGTCCCTTCGCCCTCGAGCGCCTGCACAGGCCTCAGGTCATCGAGACGCAGACCGCCATCCTCAGCCTCGGCCGAAGCGATCCAGACGTTGGATTTACGACGCTTCGGCTGCCACTGGTCGGCGGATCCGGAGAAGTCGATCCCGAGCAGTCGGCCTCCCACGCTTGCCGGCTCAGGCCGAAGCGGCCCCGCCCTTCTTCTCGGCGTAGATGAGCAGCGGCTGGGCCCGGCCCTCCACGACCTCGGCGTTGACCACCACCTCCTCGACGCCCTGCATGGTGGGCAGCTCGAACATGATGTCGAGCAGGATGCCTTCCAGGATCGAGCGCAGCCCCCGCGCGCCGGTCTTGCGGGCGATGGCCTTGCGCGCCACCGCCTTCAGGGCGTCGTCGCTGAAGGTCAGACCCACGTTCTCCATCTCGAAGAGCCGCTGGTACTGCTTGACCAGGGCGTTCTTGGGCTCGGTCAAGATCTTGACCAGGGCCTCCTCGTCGAGGTCGTCCAGGGTGGCGATCACCGGCAGGCGGCCGATGAATTCCGGGATGAGACCGAACCGCTGTAAATCGTCGGGTTCCACCTGGCGCAGGATCTCACCCGTCCGCCGCTCGTCGGGATCGGCGACCTTGGCCGAGAAGCCGATCGAGGTGCCCTTGCCGCGGCCTGAGATGATCTTCTCCAGCCCCGCGAAGGCGCCGCCGCAGATGAACAGCATGTTGGTGGTGTCGACCTGCAGGAATTCCTGCTGCGGGTGCTTGCGGCCGCCTTGGGGGGGCACCGAGGCCACGGTGCCCTCCATGATCTTCAGCAGGGCCTGTTGGACGCCCTCGCCCGAGACGTCGCGGGTGATCGAGGGGTTGTCCGACTTGCGGCTGATCTTGTCGACTTCGTCGATGTAGACGATCCCGCGCTGGGCCCTCTCGACGTTGTAGTCGGCCGCCTGCAGCAACTTAAGGATGATATTCTCCACGTCCTCGCCGACATAGCCCGCTTCGGTGAGGGTGGTCGCGTCCGCCATGGTGAACGGCACGTCGATGATTCGGGCCAGGGTCTGGGCCAGCAGGGTCTTGCCGACCCCGGTGGGCCCCACCAGCAGGATGTTGGACTTTGCCAGCTCGACGTCGTTGTTCTTCTGGGCGTGGTTCAGACGCTTGTAGTGATTGTGAACCGCCACAGACAACACTTTCTTGGCGTGGTCCTGGCCAATCACGTAATCGTCGAGCACCTCACGTATCTCACGCGGCGTGGGGACGCCGTCCTTGGATTTCACGAAGGCGATCTTGTGTTCTTCGCGAATAATATCCATGCAAAGCTCGACGCATTCATCGCAAATGAACACGGTCGGGCCGGCAATTAGTTTCCGCACCTCGTGCTGACTCTTGCCGCAAAAAGAGCAGTAGAGAGTGCTCTTGCCGTCGCCGCTAGCGGCTTTGGTCATGGTCTCATCTCACTCTTCGACGGCGCTCGACGAAGCGAAACGCCGACCGTCACCGTACGTTCCACCCTGCTGGCCATGCAGGATATGCGCCGCGGGTTGTCCAATTCTTGACATTCCCCGATCCGCACGCGGATCACAAGCCCGCCGGGACGACTCGGGCGCCGACCGGGCCCGGCTGTGGCATTTGAGTCCGCCTGCGTGAAGGCTCCGAATATGTGAGGTAACGTGCTCGACCGCCAGTCCCTTGCGACCTTCCGCCCGCTGGTGGCGTTCGATTTCGACGGCACCCTGACCTGCCGTGACAGTTTCCTCGCCTTCCTCGCCTGGCGGGCGGGCGCGCGACGTTACGCCGCCGGGCTGGCGCGGCTGCTCCCGGCGGCGGCGCGGTTCCTGAGCGACTCCGACCGGAGCCGCCTGAAGGCCGCCTGCGTCAAGGAGTTCCTGGCCGGGACCCCCCTGACCCAGCTGGAGGCCGAGGCCCAGGGCTTCGCCACCGAAAGAGCCCCTTCCCTTCTCAGGCCGGACGCCCTGGCCGTCTGGCGGCGCTGGCAGGGCCGCAGCGCGCGCCTGGTCATCGTCACCGCATCGCCCGAGCCCCTCGTGGCCCCGTTCGCGCGCGGGCTGGGGGCCGAACGCCTGATCGGCACGCGCCTGGCGGTCGACCCCGAGGGGCGCCTGACCGGGGCGCTCGTCGGACCCAACTGCCGGGGGCCGGAGAAGGCGCGGCGGCTGCGCGAGGCGTTCGGCGAGGCGGTGCGGCTGGAAGCGGCCTATGGAGACAGCGCCGGCGACACCGAAATGCTGGCCCTGGCCGAGGAGCAGGGCATGAAGGTCTTCGGAGGAGGCGGACGGTGAGGCACGCACGCCCCGAGGCTCTGGACCGGATCGAGCCCCTTCTCGCGCAGATCCGCGCCTTCCCGAGGCTGACGGAGCGCTCTCGGGGTGTCTTTTACCTGAAATCGAAGGCTTTTCTACACTTCCACGAGGACCCCGCCGGCTTGTTCGCCGATATCCGGACGCCGGACGGGACGGACTTCGACCGATTCGAGGTGAGCGAACCGGCGGGCGAGGCCGCGCTCCTCGCCCGGGTGTCGGCTCTTGCCGGGTCCGCCTAGGCGTCCGCCTCGGCGGCGACGCGGCTCTCGTAGATGTGGTCCACGATGCCCCAGGCCTTCGCCTCCTCGGCGCTCATGAAGTGGTCGCGGTCCAAGGTCCGTTCGACCTCCTCGTAGGTGCGCCCGCAGTGCTTGGCGTAGAGCTCGTTGAGCCGGCGCTTGGTCTTGACGATGTCCTCGGCGTGGCGCTCGATGTCCGAGGCCTTGCCCTGGAAGCCTCCGGAGGGCTGGTGCACCATGATCCGCGCGTTCGGCAGGGCGACCCGCAGGCCCTTCTCGCCGGCCATGAGCAGGAAGGAGCCCATGGAGGCGGCCATGCCCATGCAGGTCGTGCTGACCGGGCTTCGGATGTATTGCATGGTGTCGTAGATCGCCAGGCCGGAGGTGACGATGCCCCCCGGCGAGTTGATGTACATGTCGATCTGCTTCTTGGGGTTCTCGCTCTCCAGGTAGAGGAGCTGGGCGCAGATCAGCGCCGAGAGGTTGTCGTCGACCGGGCCGTTCAGGAAGATCACCCGCTCGCGCAGCAGACGCGAGAAGATGTCGAAGGCTCGCTCGCCGCGGCTGGACTGCTCCACCACCATCGGCACCAGGTTGAGGGAGGTGGAGAACGGATCGCGCATTGAGAGCCTTTCGAATCGCTGAGGGCCGGCGGCGGGGCCGACGTGGCCCGGGATATCGCGTGCCGGCCGCTCCGTTGCAACCTCTGGGCTCGGCCGCCAAGAAGGTCGCCGTTACGCCGGTTCCGGCTTGGAACCCCGCTTGGCTTTGGCGGGTTTCGCCGCCTCCGCCGACGCCTCGCTCGCCGCGGCCTTCTTGGCGGGCTTCTTGGCGGCCGGCTTGGCCGGCGCCTCGCCGTCCGCCTCGCCCGTCTTGGCCGCCGCCTTGCGGGCTGGCTTGGGCGTCTTGGCGTCTCCGCCATAGCCCTCGGGCAGTTCGTCCTCGGCCAGCAGCTCCTCCTTGCTGACCGGCCGATCGGCCACCTCGGCCTTGGAGAGGATCAGGTCGACGACCTTCTCCTCGTAGATCGGTGCGCGGATCTGGGCCTGGGCGTTCGGATTCTGCCGCAGAAGGTCGAAGATCTGCTGGGCCTGAGGGCCGAAGCGCATGGCCTCCTGGCGCATGGCCTCGGTCAGCTCCTGATCGGAGACGGCGATGTTGTTGCGCCGGCCGATCTCGGCCAGCACCAGCCCGAGCCGGACCCGGCGTTCGGCGATCTTGCGGTACTCCGCCCGCAGGGTCTCGTCCGACTTGCCTTCGTCCTCCGGCTCGGCCTCGCCGCGCTTGCGCTCGTCCTCCACCTGCGACCAGATCGCGGAGAATTCGGCGTCCACCATCCGGGCGGGCAGCGGGAACGCGTGCCCGGCGTCGAGCTTGTCCAGCAGCTGGCGCTTGATCTTGATGCGCGAGGCGGTTCCGTACCGGCCTTCGAGGTTGACCCGCAGGGCGTTTCTCAGGGCCTCCAGGTCGCCCATGCCGAGCCGCTCGGCCAGGGCGTCGTCGGGCGGACCCTCCACCGGCGCCTTAACGGCCTTTACCTTGACCTCGAATTCGGCCGCCTTGCCCTTCAGCCGTTCGACCCCGTAGTCGTCCGGGAAGCTGGTCTTCACCGTCACCGCATCGCCGGCCGCCGCGCCCAGGAGCTGGGCCTCGAAGCCGGGGATGAACTGGCCCGAGCCCAGCACCAGCTGGGCGTCTTCGGCCGTCCCGCCCTCGAAAGCCTCGCCGTCGATCCGGCCAACGAAATCGATGATCAGCTGGTCGCCGTCCTTGGCCTTGGCGCCGTCCGCGCGGTCCTCGTAGGTCCGGCTCTGCCGGGCCAGCTCCGCCAGGGCCTCGTCCACCTCCGCCTCGTCGGGGGTATAGACCGGGCGCTCGAGCTTCAGGTCGCCAGGCTCGGCCGGCTCGAAGTCGGGCATCACCTCGACGTTGAGCTCGTAGGCGAGGTCCAGCTTGCCGGCGATGACTTCTTCCATGTCGACTTCGGGCTTCAGGTCCGGCTGGGACGCGGCCCGCAGGCCGTTGTCGTCCAGCACCTTCTGGCTGGTCTCGCTGATCGTCTGCTCGACCACCTCGCCCATCAGCGCCTTGCCGTAGATCCGCTTGACGTGGGCGGCCGGCACCTTGCCGGGCCGAAAACCGCGCAGGTTGAGGCGGGGGGCGAGCTCGGCGATGCGGGCCTCTAGCCGGGCGCCCAGCTCCTCGGCGCCCACCGTGACGCCATAGACCCGGTTCAGGCCTTCGCCTGATCTTTGAATAACTTGCATGGACGTTCCAGATTGATCGCGGCGATAGAGCCGGCGAAGAGCGGCCCTTATGTCACGCCGCCTCCCCAAGCTTCAAGGGCGCTCGCCGCAGGGAGGAGGGGGACCTTCCCTTCTCGATAGCCGCGCTGCTCGGCCCTCGGGGCGGCGACGCGGCCGTTGGCGCGCTGGCCCGCCCGCTATATGAACCCTCCCCGCCGCGGGCGTGGCGGAATTGGCAGACGCACTCGGTTTAGGTCCGAGCGCCTAACGGCATGGGGGTTCGAGTCCCTCCGCCCGCACCAGTCGAGGCCGGACTGAAGGTCGCACCTCGCACGGCCGCGCCAAGTCCTCAATCGAAATCCTCAAGCATGCGCTGGTAATATTCCGTCACCCGGCCTCGGCCTTGCGGGTGAGTGAAGATGTACTTCCTGTTTTCTCGAATCCCCCTGACCACGATTCGGCCGACTTCTTCCGGGTCCATGGCGTCGTGCATCGGGTCCGCCATTCCCGGGACCTGTTCGGCCTCGCCGCTCGGCCCGCCGAACTTGGCCGGACGGGCGCGGCCGGCCTCGAGGATCCGGGTCCGCACCATCCCCGGGCACAAGGCCGAGACCCCGATGTTCTCGCGCGCAAGCTCGAGGCGGAGGTTGACCGCCAGCGCCACCGCCGCGGCTTTCGAGGCGGCGTAGGCGGTGTGGTCCTCGACCACGTCGGGGATCACCCCGGCGCCCGAGGCGGTGTTGACGATATGCCCGCCGGCGCCCTGCGCCACCATCCGAGGCACGAAGGCCTGGTAGCCGTAGACGATGCCCATGAAGTCCACGCCGAGCATCCAGTCCCAGTCGGCGTCGGTCATGTGGGCGACCTTCTTGAACAGCGTCACCCCGGCGTTGTTGCACAGGACGTGAACCGCTCCGAACCGATCGAAGATGCGGTCGGCCGCCCCCCGGACCTCGGCGCGGCTGGAGACGTCGCAGGCGAGCGCCATCGCCTCGGCGCCCGCGCCGCGCGCCTCCTGGGCCACCGCCTCGGCGGCCGAGAGGTCGATGTCCATCACCGCGAGCTTCATCCCCTCGCGCGCGAAGGCCATCGCCATGCCGCGGCCGATGCCGCTCCCCGCGCCGGTGATGGCTGCGACCCGGCCCTTCAGTGCCTGCATTTTCAGCGCTCCGCTCGACGCCCCGGGGGCGATGACACCGCCAAAGTCTCCCAGCCAGGTGACTAGGGTCAAGCCGAGCAGATGGTCCGCCCTCCCCGCGGCCTATCAGGGGCGCTTGGGCAACCGCCTCGCCGACAGATCGACGGCGCCGTCGCGTTGAAAGCGCGCCGCCACCGGCAGCATGGTGGAGACGGCCTCGGCGAAAGCCCGGGTGTCCCCGGCGTTGAATACGCCGCTCAGCCTCAGCCCCTTCAGGCGCGGATCGTCGAGCGTCACGGGCCGCTCGGCGTAGCGGTTCTCCCGCTCGATCGCCTCGCCCAGCGAGACGTCGCTGAACACCAGTCGCCCCGCCTGCCAGGCCAGCACCGCGCCGGGGTCGAAGGACGACACGGATAGCTCGCCAGGCCCAGCGACCAACGCCTGGCCGGGACTGAGCTCGACGTTCGCGCCCGCCCCCGTTTCGCGGGCGGCGCCGGTGATCCGCACATGGCCTTTCAGCAGCGCAACCGCCAGCGTCTTGCCCTGCAGGTCCACGTTGAACGCCGTGCCGGTGGCCACGACGGCGCGGCCCAAGGCGAAGACCGTGAACGGCCGCAGCTTGTTGCGCGCCACGCAGAAATACGCCTGCCCCGCGGTCAGGGTCAGGTCCCGCCGCATGAGCGAATAGCGCACCTCGAGCCGCGAGCGCAGGTCGAGGGTGACTCGCGAGCCGTCCGACAGTTGCACGACCTCGCGGCCCCGGTCCGAGGATTCGAGGACCAGGGGCTTTCCGGTCCAAAGCAACCCCCCGGCGATGAGGCTCGCCACCGCCACCGAGGCCGCCGCCGCCAGGCCGAGAACCCTTCGCCGCCGCCGCCGCACGTCCTGCGACCGCTCGGTGCGCAGCTGCCGCAGCCGCCGCATTTCCGGGTGATTGCGCACCTCATCGAAGAAGCCCCACACCGCTTCCACCTCTTCGAAGCGGGCGCGGCGGCGCGGGTCCTCGCGCAACCAGTCCTCGAGCGCCGCCCGGTTCGCCGTCCCGGCGGCCAACCGCACGCGCCACAGGGCGGCCTCCTCGCTGATGGGGTCATGACCCATCGTCGGCCCCAACGTCCCTCCGCAGCTCCAGGCGTTCGACGAGATGGGCGAGTGCGCGCGCCACGTGCTTCTCCACGGCGCTTACCGAGATGCCGAGGGTCTTGGCGATGTCGCGCTGGCGCATGCGATCGAGCCTGAACATGAGGATGATGTCGCGCGTCCTGGGCTCCAATTCGTTCAGGTGCGCGAGCACTTCCCAAAGACGCTCCCTGCCAACTAAGACGCGATCGGGTGTGAAATCCTCAACGAGAGCGGGGTCGAAGACCTCGCTTGCGAGTTCGACTTGCTCGGGCCGGCTGCGGGCCTGCCTGGCCCGATCGCGCAGCAGATTCGCGGCCACCGTGAAGATGTAGCCGTCCTTGTTCTCGATCGTCGGCTGGGGCTGGCGCAGGATTCGGACGAACACCTCCTGGGCCAGGTCCTCGGCCTCCGCGTCGCCGCCCACGCGCCGTTTGAAATAGCGAAGCAGGGGGCGCCGGTAGCGGATCGCCAGGGCTTCGACGTCCGTGGGGACGGCGGCCTTGCGCTTGATGGCGTCGGTCATCGAGCTCCAATCGTCGGCGCGCCGCGAACGAAGCACAGAAGCCGCCGCCCCACGGTGGATCGGCCTCCGCCTCCCGCTCCAATTGAGGATTTTCCAAAGGCCGGCGTCAATATGAGCGAAACCGCACCCCCGAGCGGTTCAGTCGGCGCCCCCCGGTTCGCGCCAGGCCGGGGCGCGGGCGCGGCCCGACGCCGGCGCGCTTCGCTGTCGCCGTTCCTGACCGCGCAGATCGAACCCGGGTGAGCTCTTCACCCTGTCGGCGGCTAATTGGCGAAGTTGCAGCGCTGGACCCACTGGCCGTGTAGCCGGACGCTGCGGCAAGCGCCCGGCGCCGCGCCGGCGGCGGCGTGGTGAGCGCGATGGTGATGGCGTCCGCTATGATCGACGGGAGTCGCGCCGTGATGATGGTGGTGGTGATGATGGTGATCGCGGTCGGCGGCCGCATGCCCGTGACGATGATGATGATGGTGGTTTCCGCCGTGGCTGGCGGCAGCGGCGGCATGATGATGGTGATGGTGGTGGCTCCGGGCCTCGGCGGCGCCGGCCCCTAGCGCGACGGCCCCGGCGGCCAGCGCGATCAGCAGGCTTCGGATACGGCGGCTCATGCATTCTCTCCCGACAAGGAATCGTTCGGATCGAGTTTATACGTCCGACTTGCTCACCCGAGTCTGAACTTCGCCGCAGGCCGGCGCCGACCCGGGACCGGAGCGGCCGTTCAGGCGCGGGCCAGAAGATCGGCCAGCGTCCTGGGGACGAGATCGGGCAGATCCTCGCTGATCAGACCCGGGCCGAAGGCCTCTCCGCAGGCGGCGTGGATCCAAACGCCCGCCGCGGCGGCCTCGAAGCTTTCCATCCCCTGGGCGAGCAGCCCCCCGATCAAGCCGGCCAGAACGTCGCCGGAGCCCGCGGTGGCAAGCCAGGGGGCCCCATTGAGATTCACCGCCGCCCGCCCGTCGGGAGCGGCGATGACGGTGTCGGCCCCCTTGATCAGCACGACTGCGCCGGCCCTTCTCGCCGCCTCCCGCGCGGCCTCCGCCTTGTTCTTGGCGTTTCGGAGGAGGCCAGGAAAAACCCTTTCGAATTCACCGGGATGCGGGGTCAGCACGTCGTCGCGGTCGAGGACCGTGAAGAGCTCCTCCGGATCGTCGCGGAAGACGGTGAGCGCGTCCGCGTCGATGACCAGCGCCGCGCCGGTGCGGGCGAGCGCCAAGACGTTGGCGAGCGTCGCGTCGTTGACGCTGGCGGCCGGGCCGATCACCGCGGCCTCCACCGAGCCGGCCGCCGCCTCCAGCTCCTGGTCGGTCTCGAAGGGCGCCAGCATCACGGCCTCCAGGTGCGCGGCGTTGACCGCCAGCGCGTCCGGCGGCGAGAGCAAGGTCACCAGGCCAGCCCCCACCCGCAGGGCGCCGCGGGCGGCCAGGCGCGCGGCGCCGGTCCGCCAGGCGTCCCTGCTGATCACGATCAACTGACCACGGGCGTGCTTGTGGGCCGCCACCGGCGGACGCGGAAACTTCGCGAGCCAGAGCTCCGGTCCATTCTCGAAGAGCTGCGCCTTCGTGTCGCCGAGGCCGATGTCGGCCACCACCACCTCCCCGCAATAGGCGCGCCCGGGTTGCAGGACGTGCGCTGGCTTGCGGGCGTGGAAAGTGACGGTCAACGCCGCCTGGAACGCGCACTCGCCCACCGGGCGCGCGGCGTCGCCGGAAAGGCCGCTCGGAAGGTCGATGGCGATAATCCGGTCCTTGATCCGCTCGGACTGGCGCGCGAGCCTCACGGCATCTCCGGTCAGGGGCCGATCGAGGCCGGCGCCGAAGAGGCCGACGACCACCAGTTCATTCTCGCCGAAGACGCCGGCCAGCGGCTCCAGGGGACCATCCCAACCGGCCGCCGCCCCCTGCGCATCGTCGGTGCGCGGCGGCGCCAGCGCTTGAACGCGGACCTGCCAGCCGCGGGCCTTGAGGACCCTCGCGACCACATAGGCGTCGCCGCCGTTGTTGCCGGGCCCCGCCAGGACCAGCACCGGCTGCGTCGCAAAGCGCTCGCAGATCGCGTCGGCGACCGCGGTCCCGGCCCGCTCCATCAGCACCGCGCCGGGCGTCCCCGCCGCGATCGCCGCCCGGTCGGCCGCCCCGATTTCGGCGACGGTGAGGATCTGGCGCGGCTGCACGACTAGAGCACCTGGGTGGACGCTTCGCGGCCCCGCCGCACCACGGCAAGCCCCTCTTCCCCGGCTTCGAGGATGGTCATGGAGGCGTGATCCGGCCGGAAGACGACGGTCCGCGGATCGCCGGCCAGCGCCGACAGCACCGCGTTGATGGCGATGAAATGGCTAAAGATCGCCGCGCCGGGGCGGCGAGCGATCGCGTTCACAACCGCCTTGCGCCAGTCGAGATAGTCGAGATCGCCCACGATCTGAGACCACTGGCCGCTCATCGCCTGGCCGAGCCAGCCCGGCCGGTCGGCGGCGACGAGCGCCGCGGGGGTCGGGATCTCGCCCACCGCCGGCTCGATCTGGATCTCGGCGCCGATGGCGCGCGCGAAGGGCGTGGCGGTCTCGCGACAGCGGCGCAGCGGAGAGGAGATCACCTGAGCCGGGCGTTGGCCGGGCGGAAGGGCGCAGAGGGCCGCCGCGGCGGCTTCCGCCTGGCTCCAGCCCGCCGGGTCGAGACCCGGGTCGTCATCGGCGCCGCCCCAGGTGGAGGTCGGACGTCCGTGACGGATCAGGTAGATGCAGGCCATCAACGTTCGCGGGCAGACTGGAAGGAGACGCCAGGGCGCTGATGGCGCCTTCGAAGCGGGCGTTCAACTCCCAATGTCGCCCCGGCCCGCGCGGCGTCCCGGGCCTGGTTGGCGCCAGGGCGGCTGGCCAAAGAGCGGCCGCTCGCCGCGGCTGCGCATTTTTTGGATAGTCATCGCCCATTTTTTACGCTCTTGAAGGTAGGCGCGGCGATAGCGGCCTACCCCTCCCCCCGGCGCTCTTGCGCGGCCGGCGGCGGGCGTGATCGGTCGCCGCCGATGAATTTCGAGGCGCCGCCGGCGCCCCACAGCTTTTGGCCAAGGGCCAGTCGGGGTCGATGAAGAAGATCGAGGCGGTGATCAAACCGTTCAAGCTGGACGAGGTGAAGGAAGCCCTCCAGGACCTGGGCGTGCAGGGGCTCACCGTCCTTGAGGCCAAGGGCTATGGGCGCCAGAAGGGCCATACCGAGCTTTATCGGGGCGCCGAGTACGTGGTCGACTTCCTGCCCAAGATCAAAATCGAGGTGGTCGTCTCCGACGGCCAGCTGGCGCCGGCGCTGGAGTCGATCCAGGCCGCCGCGCGCACCGGCCGCATCGGCGACGGCAAGATCTTCGTCTCCGAGATCATCGAGGTGGTGCGCATCCGCACCGGCGAAACCGGGGCCAGCGCCATCTAGGCGACCGGCTCTCAATCCAATCCACCTAAATAGGGGGTTCATTAAAGAACATGACCACACCGAAGGACATCCTGGCCCAGATCAAGGAGAAGGAGGTCAAGTATGTGGACTTCCGGTTCACCGACCCGCGCGGCAAGCTGCAGCACGTCACCTTCGACCTGTCGCTGATCGACGAAGACTGCCTGGCCGACGGCCAGATGTTCGACGGCTCTTCGATCGCCGGCTGGAAGGCGATCAACGAGTCCGACATGAAGCTGCGGCCCGACCTGGACAGCGCCTACATCGACCCGTTCTACCAGCAGACGACGATGTTCCTGTTCTGCGACGTGCTGAACCCGGACACCAATCAGCCCTACAACCGCGACCCGCGCTCGATCGCCCGCAAGGCCGAGGCCTACGTCAAGTCGTCGGGCGTGGGCGACACGGCCTACTTCGGTCCGGAGGCCGAGTTCTTCGTGTTCGACGACGTGCGCTGGAACACCTCGCCCGAGAAGATGGGCTACCAGTTCTCCTCCACCGAGCTGCCGATCAGCGCCGACATCGAGTACCCCGAGGGCAACATGGGCCACCGGCCCGGCCCCAAGGGTGGCTACTTCCCGGTCAACCCGGTGGACTCCGCCCAGGACCTGCGCTCGGAAATGCTGTCGGTGATGGGCGAGCTCGGACTCGAGCCCGAGAAGCACCACCACGAAGTGGCGCCCGCCCAGCATGAGCTCGGGCTGAAGTTTTCCAACCTGCTGATCATGGCCGACCGCCTGCAGCTCTATAAGTACGTCATTCACAACGTGGCGGCGGCGTACGGCAAGACGGCCACCTTCATGGCCAAGCCGATGTTCGGCGACAACGGCTCGGGCATGCACTGCCACCAGTCGATCTGGAAGGGCGGCAAGCCGCTGTTCGCCGGCGACAAGTACGCAGGCCTTTCCGACATGTGCCTCTGGTACATCGGTGGGATCATCAAGCACGCCAAGGCGATCAACGCCTTCACCAACTCCACCACCAACAGCTACAAGCGCCTGGTGCCGGGCTACGAAGCCCCGGTGAAGCTGGCCTACTCGGCCCGCAACCGCTCCGCCTCCATCCGGGTGCCGTTCGGCCCCTCCCCCAAGGCCAAGCGGATCGAAGTGCGCTTCCCCGACCCCATGGGCAATCCCTACCTGGGTTTCGCCGCCATGCTGATGGCCGGGCTCGACGGCATCGAGAACAAGATCGATCCCGGCGCCGCGCTCGACAAGAACCTCTACGACCTGCCGCCGCGCGAGCAGAAGAAGGTGCCCGAGGTTTGCGGCTCGCTGCGCGAGGCGCTGGGCAACCTCGACCGTGACCGCGCCTTCCTGAAGGCCGGCGGAGTCATGGATGACGACTTCATCGACAGCTACATCGAGCTCAAGATGGAGGAGGTGCACCGCTTCGAGATCACCCCGCACCCGGTGGAATTCGACATGTACTACAAGTGCTAGGCCGGACTGGCTGAGACCGACTCTAGGGTTCGTCCGGCCAGCTTTGCCGCATGCGCTTCCGAGGGCCGGGGTTCTTCCCCGGCCCTTTCTTCTTGCCGCCCTTTCACGCCGCGCGCAGGCGAGACTGCGCATCCTCTCGGCGCCCGGCAAGCCGGCGGCCGGCTGACGCGGGAGCGGCCGTAGATCGCACTTCTGCCCTGACCGAGAAGTGACTAGGGTGCCCGCGCCTTCCGACGCCGGCGAGACCCTGCCAATGCGCCTCTCTTCCCCCCGCATCGCCCCCGTCGCCGACGCGGAACTGACCGACGAACAACGTCAGGTGATGGAGCGGCTGGGGGAACGGCGGCCGCTGCTCAACATCTACCGCACCCTCGTGCGCGCCCCCAAGGCGCTGAGCCGCTTCATCGAATGGGGCGGCTACATCCTCTCGCGCCGCAACAGCCTGCCGGCCCGGGAGCGGGAGATCGTGATCCTGAGGGTCGGGTTCCTGTGCAAGTCCGGCTACGAGTTCACCCAGCACACCCAGATCGGACTGGACGCCGGCCTCACCGCCGACGAGATCGCGCGGATTAAGGCGGGGGCGGGCGCCGGCTGGGGCGCCGCCGACGCGGCGCTGATCCGGGCGGCGGACGAACTGGTGGGCGACCACTTCATCTCCGACGCCACCTGGGCCGCGCTCCGCGAGCGCTTCGACGAGAAGCAATGTATGGACGTGGTGCTGACCGCCGGCCAGTACACCCAGGTCTCGATGCTGCTGAACAGCTTCGGCGTGCAGCTGGAGCCCGGCAAGACCTTAGACCCGGAACTGCGCGCCTGACCGCCCCCGGCAGGACAGGCCCGGGGCAGTCGGCCCCAATTCGCCCCACACGCGACTCGGCGTAGCATCGCGCGGTGGATCGCCCGGTCGCCTACCTTGCCTGTCTGGTTCGGGGTCACGACTGGGGCCTCAGCCGCACCCGCGCCGGCAACATCGTTTGCACCGCCTGCGGCGCCATCAAGCCCGAGGATCCCGCTTCGGCCGCTGCGCGGCCGCTTCTCAAGCGACGCCCTTTGCCCGCGGCGGGGCCGCTCCCTGGGCTGGGCGCGCCCTACGAACCGCCCGAGCCGCCGCCGACCCCGATCTCGCATCAGCGCTCGGCGAGCGGCGGATCAACCTGGACCGTGGCGCTCACCTGCGACGCCTGCAACGCCCCGCTGAAGGGCAAGGGGCCCTACCGGGACCGCGACCTCATCGCCTGCGCCGCGTGCGGGCGCAACACACCCTACGGGAACGCCGCCCGGCGCGCCGCCGAACTGACCGCCCAGCAAATGGCCCAGGAGATCGAGGATGTCGTCCGCCACGTCGGCGCAGCCGGCGGGACCGACAAGGCGTCCGGGGCCGGATCGACGCCTTCCGTCGCGGCGATCAAGCGCAAGCTGCTGCGAAGCGCGAAATCGCGCCCTAGGGCCCGCGGCGGCCGCTCCCAGGCCTGAGCCTGCGACGATAAATAGGCTTCGCGCAGGGGTTCTTGCGGCGTTGTTGCAACGGCGACATTTCTACGCCACAGGCCGATCTCAGCTTGGATGGCATGCAGACAGCGACCGAAATGGCGTCCCAGAACGCCGAACTGACGGAACGGATCCTTGTGGTCGACGACGACGCCGGCATTCGCGACGTCGTATCCGAATTCCTTCAGCGTCACGGCTACGCGGTGGAGACGGCCGCGGACGGCAAGGAGATGGACCGGGTGCTTTCGCGCGGCGCCGTGGACCTCGTGGTGCTCGACGTCATGCTCCCGGGTGAGGACGGTCTGGCCATCTGCCGCAAGCTGGCCAGGCCGGAGGGACCGGCGATCATCATGCTTTCGGCCATGGGCGAGGAGACCGACCGCATCGTGGGCCTGGAGCTCGGCGCAGACGACTACGTGCCCAAGCCCTGCAATCCGCGTGAGCTTCTGGCCAGGGTCCGCGCGGTGCTCCGGCGCCGGCGCGAGCCGCACGGAGAAGACAGCCTGGCGGCGGCTTGCGAGTTCGCCGGATGGCGGCTCGATCTGGTGCGGCATGAGTTGCGCTCTCCAGAAGGAGCGGTGGTCAACCTCTCGAGCGGCGAGTTCTCCCTGCTCCGCGCCTTCGTGGAGCGGCCGCAGCGGGTGCTCACCCGCGACCAGTTGCTGGAGTACGCCCGAGGGCCCCATTCGGACGCCTTCGACCGGGCGATCGACGTGCAGATCAGCCGGCTTCGTCGCAAGCTGGACGACGGCGCCTCCGGCCAGGAGCTGATCCGCACGGTGCGCAACGAGGGCTACATCTTCACGCCGAAGGTGTCGCGCAACCCGTGACAGGCGCGCCGACCACGAGCCTGTTCCTGCAGGCGCTGGGGCTGGTGGCGGCGACCCTGGCGGCGGTGGTGGTCTTCGCGGCGGTGGTCGCCCTCAACATTCCGCCGCCTTCCCCGGACGTCTACAGCGTCGCCGAGGTGGTCCGGGCGCTCAGGACCGGCAAGCCGGTCGCCACCGTGGAGGGCCAGCCGCTGACGGTGCGCGAAGCGGAACGCCCCCCCGCCGGCTCGACCTTCGGGCGCCGCCACCTCGACTTCCGCGCCGGCCTCGCCCATGCGCTCGGCCTGCGGCCCGACGATATTCTGGTGCTGCAGAACGAGACGCGCATCGTCGCCTTCGTAGGGCCTCACCGCCACCTGGCTGCGCCGCCGGCTGCGCTCGACCAGACGGTGCTGCTCGGCCGCTTCCAGGTGGCGGTCCGCCAGCCTGACGGCCGCTGGCGGGTAGTCCAGCCGCGCCGGGCCTTGCTGGATCCATGGCAGCAGCGGGTGCTCTTCGTGCTCACGGGGGCCGCGGCGGCGGTGACGCCGCTCGCCTGGTGGTTCGCCCGCCGCCTCGCCGCCCCGATCAAGGCTTTCGCCGAGGCGGCCGAGCGGCTCGGTCGCGACCCGGACGCGCCGCCGCTCAGCGTTGGCGGGTCGGCCGAGGTAGGCGTGGCGGCCTCCGCCTTCAACGAGATGCAGCGGCGCCTGAAGCGCTATGTCCAATACCGGACCGCCATGATGGCCGCGATCGCCCACGACCTACGCACGCCGCTCACCCGGCTGCGGTTCCGCATCGAATCGGCGCCGGACGAGCTCAAGGCCAAGGTCGCCCACGACCTGGACGAGATGGAGGCGATGATCTCCTCCACCCTGGCCTTCGTGAAGGACGCCAACCGCGCCGGCGAGCGCACCAAGCTGGAGCTTTCCTCGCTGGTGGAGTCGGTGATGGACGAAGCGGCCGAGACCGGCGCCGATGCATCGGTCGAGCGGGCCGAGCGCGCGGTCATCGACGGGGATCCGGTTTCCCTGAAACGCCTGGTCGTCAACCTGGTCGACAACGCCCTCAAGTACGGGCTGCGGGCGCGCGGGCGGGTCTTCGCGGAGGGCGGGGTGGCGGTGCTCGAGATCGACGACGACGGCCCGGGGCTCGCCGAAGCGGAGATCGAGCGGGCCTTCGAGCCGTTTCATCGGATTGAGAACTCACGCTCGCGCGAGACCGGCGGCATCGGCTTGGGGCTGGCGGTGGCCCGCGAGATCGCCCGGGGACACGGCGGCGACGTGGTGCTGCAGAACCGCCCCGGCGGCGGCCTCCGGGCTCGGGTCAGCGTGCCGTTGGCGGTCAGGTCGGCGCGCCCGGCTCAGCCGGCGCCCACGCGAAGCGTCGCAGAAGCGTCATCGTAAGGGGCGCGCCGGAGTCGTTCGATCGTTCCGCGGGAGGTCCTTGCGGGCCGGAATGAGCGTTTGTCGCCACGCCGGAGCGCCGCTCACGGTCCCCCCGCCCCGTCACGGTCACGCCAGGGCCCAGAAAGGCTCAACTTTCCGGTCGCAACTCCTGTCCGGCTCTCGCGTTAACGGTCGAGGCTTTACGCCGGACAGAGGATCACCGAAGCGCTGGAACTTGGTGGCAGGCGCATGGAGCCGTTGGGGAATTGCCGATCAATCAAGTTGCAGCCCATGTGAAGGAGTAATCTAAGGCCATGGCAACGACGACGAACGAAGACGCTGATCGCCGCTCCAGCCGGCGCGGTTTCGCAGGTATGGACCCCGAGCGGCGCCGCGAAATCGCCCGTCGCGGCGGCGCCAGCGTCCCCAGCGAGAAACGCAGCTTCGCCCAGGACCGCGATCTGGCCGCCAACGCCGGGCGCAAGGGCGGCGCTGCTTCACGGGGGGGCGGCCGCAGACCCTCCACCAGAACCACGCCCTGAAATCAGCCGAACAGGAAGACCGCGAAGGCCGGCGGTGGACTGATCCAGCGCTCGATCAGTCCCCAGCCGGCCTCGCGCGCCAAGCCCACCACGTCCTCCACGGTGAACTTGTAGGAGTTCTCGGTGTGCAGGGTCTCCCCCGCGGCGAATTCGAAACTGCGCCCGGCGGCGCGGACGCTCTGGCGGACACGGCTCGCCAGATGCATCTCCATCCGACTGTCCACCGCGTTCCAACGGACCAGGTGATCGAACGCATCCAGATCGAAGTCGCCGTCTAGCTCGCGGTTGATGCGCGCCAGCAGGTTCTTGTTGAACGCCGCCGTCACACCGGCGGCGTCGTCGTAGGCGGCGACCATGATCGCCGTCTCCTTCACCAGGTCCGCCCCCAGGATGAATAGGCCGCCGTCGCCGAGCAGCCGGCGCATGTCCTGGAGCAGCCGGCGCGCCGCCGGCGGATCGAAGTTGCCGATCGTCGAGCCCGGGAAGAATCCCACCCGCGGTCGTTCCCGGATGGCCGCCGGCAACTCGCCGGGCTGGGTGAAATCGCGCGCCAGCGGGGCGAGGGTCAGGCTCGGATAGTCGCGCCTGAGGGCGGCGGCGGCTCCCTCGAGCGCCGAGGCGCTGACGTCGATGGGGACGTAGGCGGAAATCTGGGGCGCGGCGTCGAGGACGAGGCGGGTCTTGGCGCTGGCCCCGCTCCCCAGCTCCACCAGCGCCGCCCCGTCCGGGATGCGAGCGGCGATCTGCGGCGCGATGCGGGCCAGCAACGCCGTCTCGGTGCGAGTGGGATAGTACTCCGGCAGCTCGCAGATGGACTCGAACAGCTCCGATCCGCGCGCGTCGTAGAACCATTTCGGCGAGATAGACTTGGGATGACGGGAAAGCCCCGCCCAGACCGCGTCGCGAAACTCGGCGGCGCGATCGTTGGCCCGGGCTGCGGCGCTCCGCGCGTCCTCCGCGAGCCGCACCCCCGAGAACATCCACCGCTGATGCGGGTAGAAAAAGTTGCGGTAGGTCGGCCTGCAATGACCGCCGGGCGTGATCGAGGCGCCGCCACGCAGCACCATCTGCCCGATCATGAACTTGCCGTTGTACTCGCCGACCGCCCCAGCGGCCGGGGCGAAGCCCGGATAGGGCAGATAGGCGCTGGATGTCCACTGCCAAGCGGCGTCGTAGAGCTGCCTGAGCGCCTCCGGTCTCGCGCTCGCCGCATGCTCCCATTCGGCCTCGGTGGGGAGCCGCTTGCCCGCCCAGGCGGCGAAGGCTTCGGCCTCGAAGTAGCTGACGTTGGTGACCGGCGCATCGGGGTCCAGGGGCGTCAGACCTTCGAGGCTCATGACGGACCAGCCCGCCTCGCCCTGCCGCCAATAGAGAGGCGCAGACCAGGCTTGCGCCTGCACCATGGCCCAGCCGTCTGAAAGCCAGAGCTCCGGCCGCGCATAGCCGCCGTCCTCGATGAAGGCGAGCCACTCCGCGTTGGTCGCGAGCCGGCTCGAGAGCCGGTACGGCCTCAAAACGACCTGGTGGCGGGCCGACTCGTTGTCGAAGGAAAAACCCTCGGCCGCGCCGATCTCCACGACCCCGCCCTCGAGCTCGACCCAGGCGGCCGGCGGCGCCCCCCGCGCGCGGTAACCGGGGCCGTATACCGGGTGGAGTGGTGACTGGGCGAAGAGATGCAGCACGTCCATCAGCATCAGCTCCTGGTGCTGCTCTTCGTGCGCGAGGCCCAACTCGGTGAGGAAGGCCGCCTCGGCCGACACCCCCTGGGCCAGCAGCCGCTGGATCGCCTCATCCACACGGGCGCGGTATTCCAACACCTCTGCGACGCTCGGCCGGGTGATCAGGCCCCGCGCCGGCCGCGGGTGCCGCGGTCCCGCCGCCTCGTAGTAGGAGTTGAAGAGGTATCCGAACATCGGATCGAAGGGCCGGTAGCCCGAAAGATATGGCCCCAGCAGGAAGGTCTCGAAGAACCAGGTGACGTGCGCCAGGTGCCATTTGACGGGGCTGGCGTCCGGCATCGACTGGGCCGCCTGATCCTCCGCCGAGAGCGGCCGTGCGCGCTCGAGACTCGCAGCGCGTACTGCGGCGTAACGATCCGCGAGCCGGCTTGCGGCGTCGGCGGACGCGATCGTCGTCGCCTGATCGGCGCCCATGTGGCTGCTCCTAGATTTGCGCGCGATACGCCCTCGCCCGGCCGATTCGACGGGACCCAGCCGGCTCAACCCGTAAAGCCGACGGTTGTTCCATCGCCGTCAGTCCCGGTCTTTCGATGCATCGCCGAACGCCGCCAGGAAGATGTCGACCGCCTGGATGGCGTGGCTGCGGATCTCGGCGGGGGCGGGATCGCTGATCACGCCCCAGAGCCGGCGGCTGTAGATGTCGGAAAGGATCAGCGCCTTGAACCACCGACCGGCTTCGACGGGGTCGCCCTGGCGCAGCAGGCCGGCCCCCATCGCCTGGCGCATGAACTCGCCAAGCCGGGATTCGCCGAGCCGCGGGCCGGTCTCGTAGAAGACCCGACCGAGCTCCGGGAAGCGGCCCGACTCGGCCACCACCAGCCGGTGGACCGCCATGCTCTCCTCTCGGAGGATGAACTCCAGCAGGCCCGCGCCGAGCTCCACCAGCGCCGCGCGGGCGTCGTCGCCGACCGGTGGCAGCCGGTCGAACACCGCGTTGGCGGGCCCCTGGCACGTCTCGATCATGAAGGCGGCGAACAGCTCCTCCTTCGAGCGGAAATAGTTGTAGAGCGTACCCTTGGAGCCGCCGAGCCGGGCGGCGATCTCGGACATGGAAGTGGCGGCGTAGCCTTCGGCGAGGAAGATCGCCCGCGCCACGTCGAGGATCGCCCTGCGCCGCGCTTCGCTCTTGACGTTCTCGGTCTGAACGTTCTCCGAGAGGCTCATTATTCTGACCATACCGTACGGTTCGTTCTTGACACTCGCAGGCGCGGGGAGAATATGACCATACAGTACGGTCATCTGCAAGTGCGTACGGCGTGCCGGCGCCGCCCTCCCTTCCCGCTTCGCGAAGTCCGCATGTCAAAACCTCGTCATCACCGCCGAGAAGCTCTTTCAGCTTTCGCAGCCTTCGCGGTTCTGGGCCTCGGCGCCTGCGTCGACATCCCCGACCTCGGACCGAAGCCCAACCCCACGCCCGCCGCCGACTACGCCACCCAGAATAGCTTCGCCGCTCCGACCGCCGATTGGCCCTCCGAACGCTGGTGGGACGCCTACCGGGACGCGCAGCTCTCCGGCCTGATCGACGAGGCGCTGAAAGGCTCGCCCACCTTGGCCGAGGCGCAGGCGCGGCTGCGGGCGGCCGCCGCCCAGGCCCAGCAGGCGAGGGCCGCCACTCTCCCCACCCTCAATTTCAACGGCCAGGTCGCCGAGCTGGAGCAGAGCCGGGCGATCGGCCTGCCGCCGCTGTTCGCCGAGCAGTTCCCCAAGGGCTACTGGCCGACCGGGCGACTGACCCTCGACGCCTTCTACGACCTCGACCTGTTCGGAAAGAACCGGGCGGCGCTGGCGGCGGCGGTCTCCGAGGCCGCGGCGGCGCGGGCCGATGCGGCCCAGGCGCGGCTCACCCTCTCCACCGCCGTCGCCCAGGCCTACGGAACCCTCGCGCAGTTAGCCGCCGAGCGCGACGCGGCCGCCGAGGCGGTGCGTGACCGCACCGAGAGCGCTCAGCTGGTGGGCGACCGGGTCCGCAACGGAATCGACACCCAGGCCGAACTGCAGCAGGCCCGCTCCGAGACGCCGGCCTCGCAGGCCGAGCTGGAGGCCCTCGAGGAGCGGATCCTCATCACCCGCCATCAGCTCGGCGCGCTCTTGGGCGAAGGGCCGGATCGGGGCCTGGCCATCGCCGCGCCCAAACCCGAGACGGTGAAGGCGTTCGGCCTACCCGCCAGGCTGGCGATCGACCTCGTCGGGCGGCGTCCGGACATTGTGGCGGCCCGGCTTCGCGCCGAGGCGGCGGCTTCGCGGATCAAGGCCGCGCGCGCCGCCTTCTATCCGGACGTCAGTCTCACCGCCTACATCGGCCATCAGGCGCTGCCGCTGAGCGCCATCCTCAGTGGGCCGGCGGCGATCGGCTCGATCGGGCCGGCGGTCCACCTGCCGATCTTCCAGGGCGGCCAGCTGCGCGGCGCCTACCGCGGCGCCAGAGCCAATTACGACACCGCCGTCGCCGCCTACAACGCCACCCTCGTGCAGGCGCTGGAGGACGTCGCCGACGCGGCCACGAGCGTGCAGTCGGCCCAGGTCCAGCTCGCCGATCGCCGTCAGGCGTTGGAGGCGGGCGAGCAAGCCTACGCCGTGGCCCGCCTGCGCTATGAAGGCGGCCTTTCCAACTATGTCTCGGTGCTTACCGCCGAGGACTCGGTGATCGCCGAAAGGCGCGCCCTGGCCGACGCCGAGACTCGCGCCTTCCTCCTCGATGTAGCCCTGATCCGCGCCCTTGGCGGCGGGTTCGACAGCGCCGCCGGATAAACCCATGGACGCCCGCACCCAAGATCAACCGACCGCACCTCCCCTGGCCGACGGCGACCACCGGGCGAGGAGCCGCGCCTTGACCCCCCGCGTGCGGCTGTTCCTGGCGCTCGGCGCCGCCGTCCTGGTGGCGGGGGTGCTGTGGCTTCTCTACTGGCTGCTGGTCGGCTCGCACCACGTGACGACCAACGACGCCTACGTGGCGGCCGACGTCGCCGAGGTGACGCCCCAGGTCAGCGGCTCGATCGTCGCCGCCCCGATCAGCGACACCTTGCCGGTCAAGAGGGGCGACGTCCTGGTGGAGATCGATCCCGCCGACTACCAGCTGGCGGTGGCCCAGGCCGAAGCGGCGCTCGGCCAGGCCGAGCGCAAGGTCCAGGGTTATTTCGCGAGCAGCGACGCCCAGGCGGGCATGGTGGCCGCCCGGCAGGCCGACGTCCTGAAGGCCAAGGCTCAGCTGGCCAGCGCCGAGGCCGACCTTGCCCGCGCCAAGACCGACCTCGACCGGCGCAAGGCGCTAGCGCCGGCCGGCGCGGTCTCCGGGGACGAGCTGACCAGCGCCCAGAACCGCTTCGACGTCGCCGAGCAGACCGTCGCCGCCGACCGCGCCCTCTTGATCTCGGCTCAGGCCGAGCAGAAGGCCGCGGTGGGCCAGCACCAGGCGGCCGTGGCCCTGGTGGCCGGCGCGGATGTAGCGGGCAATCCCGAGGTGGCGGCCGCGCGGGCCAAGCTCGGCCAGGCCCGTCTCGACCTCCAGCGGACGGTGATCCGCGCGCCCATCGACGGCATCATCGCCAAGAACACCGTCGAGGTCGGCCAGCGGGTCCCGACGGGGGCGCAGCTGATGACCGTGGTGCCGATCCAGACGGCCTACGTGAACGCCAACTTCAAGGAGCCGGAGCTGCGCCGCGTGCGGGTGGGACAGCCGGCGGTGCTGACCGCCGACCTCTACGGGTCGCGGGTGAAATACCACGGAAGGGTGGCCGGGCTGGCCGGAGGGACGGGTTCGGCGTTCGCGGTGATCCCGGCCCAGAACGCCACCGGCAACTGGATCAAGGTGGTGCAGCGCCTGCCCGTGCGGATCAACCTGGATCCCGCCGAACTCGCCCGTCACCCCTTGCGGGTCGGGCTCTCCATGAACGTCGACATCGACATCGCTGGGCGCTGAGCCGTGGCCGGCGCCGCGCGCATCGCGCTTCCAGAGCCGGCCGCCCCGCCATCGGGCGGCGCCCTGGTGCTGACCGGGGTGATCCTGGCGCTCGGCAACTTCATGGTCGTCCTCGACACCACGATCGCCAACGTTTCGGTGCCCAACATCGCCGGCGGCCTCGCCGTCTCGCCCGACGAAGGGACCTGGGTCATCACCTCCTACGCGGTGGCCGAGGCGATCGTGGTGCCACTGACCGGCTGGCTCGCCGGCCGGTTCGGCGCGGTGAGGATGTTCCTCGCCGCGATCCTCGGCTTCGGCGCCTGCTCGTTCCTCTGCGGCCTCGCCCCGTCGCTGGGCCTGCTGGTGCTGTTCCGGATCATGCAGGGCCTCTGCGGCGGCCCGATCATGCCGATGTCCCAGACCCTGCTCATGAAGATCTTCCCGCCGCACCAGCGGGCCCAGGCCATGGGGCTGTGGTCGATGACCACGGTGGTGGCGCCGATCCTGGGGCCGATCCTGGGCGGCAGCCTCTGCGACAACATCGGCTGGCCGTGGATCTTCTACATCAACATCCCGGTGGTGGCGGCGGTGGCCATTCTGGGGATGCGGATGCTCCGCCCTCACGAGACCGAGATCGAGCGGCGCCCGGTGGACGTGGTCGGCCTCGTGCTGCTCATCCTCTTCGTGGGCGCCTTGCAGATCATGTTCGACAAGGGCCGGGAGCTGGACTGGTTCGGCTCGCCCTTCATCGTCGCGCTCGCCATCTTGGCGGCGGTGGGGTTCGCCGCCTTCCTGATCTGGGAGCTCACCGACCCGCATCCGATCGTCGATCTTCGGGTCTTCCGCCACCGCGGCTTCACCGGCGCGGTGATCACCATCGGCCTGGCCTTCGGAACCTTCTTCTCCACCGTGGTTCTCGTCCCCCTCTGGCTGCAGACCAACATGGGCTACACCGCCACCTGGGCCGGTTACGTCACCGGCTTCGGCGGCGTGCTGGCGGTCGTCTTCTCGCCGATCGCCGCGCGGCTGATGGGCCGTTTCGACCCTCGCGTGCTGGTGAGCTTTGGGGTCGGCGGCTTCGCGGTCATCGCCCTCGTCCGAAGCCAGCTCTCCACCGACGCCAACTTCTGGACCATCGCCCTGCCGTTCCTCGCCCAGGGCGTGACCATCCCCTTCTTCTTCATCCCCACCAGCCAGCTGGCCCTGTCCTCGGTCCTGCCGCGCGAGATGGCCTCGGCCGCGGGTCTCTCCAACTTCCTGAGGACCACTTCGGCCGCGTTCGCCACCTCCATCGTCACCACCTGGTGGGCCGACGCCGGCCAGCGCCTGCATTCGGACCTGGCGGGCCGGCTCGACCCCCGAGGGGCGCTGGATACGATGCAGGCGTCAGGACTCTCCCCCGCCCAGGCGGTGGCGCAGCTCGACGCCATCACCGACGGGCAATCGGTGATGCTGGCCACCAACCAGATGTTCCTGCTCACCTGCGCCGTCTTCCTCGCCGCCGCCGCCGCCATCTGGCTCTCGCCCAGGCCGAAGCCCGCCGCGGCCCCGGCGATGGCGGGTCATTGAACGACGGCTTCGCCTAGTCCGGGTGCGGGCCGCACCAGCCGGGCAGGTAGCTCGCCGTCTCGGTGCGGGCGAGCTCCATCGCCTTGACGAGGGCGGCCTCGAACCGCGACTCGATCTGCTTGCGCCGCACCCGGCTGCGCAGGAAGTCGGCCCACAGGAACTCGGTGAAGGGCGTGGTCTCCTTGGCGAAGCCGCCGGCGCGGCGCAGCGCTCCGGCCAGGCTGCGGTAGGGGTCGTCGGCCAGGCCGTCCGCGTCCGGGGGGATGTCCTTGAAGTCGCGCCGTACGCCCTCGGCGTCATAGGGGTGGCACCAGCCGCGGTTGTCCATGTAGGTCCAGAAGGAGTCCTTCGAGAGCCCCCTGAGATCGGCCTGGACGGTCGCCAGCACATGCTTTGCGCCTTCGAGGCGCAAAGCCAGCGCCAGATGGTGGTGGTCCACCAGATAGTGCCGCCCCTTCGGACCCAGGACCGTGGGGAGCATGTGGCGCCCGAGGTACTCGCCGGCCGCCTCTCCGGCCCGGGCGCGCCATTCCTTACGCTTCTCGGCGACCTCCCGGAAGCCGACGGTGATCTGGGTGGGTCTCAGCTCGGCGACGGCCACCGGGTGGAGAATGGGTTCGCTCTGGCTCATCGGTCGACTCATGCCGCGGTTTCGGCGACACGATGGTCCCGGCCGCGCGCCGCGTCACCAAGCCTGCGCGGCCTTCTGGGTTGCGGCGCGATCGGATAGAGGTCGTCGACCTTCGCCGGCCTCCGGAGCGCCATGCCCCCGACCTCAACAGCCCTCCGCGGCGTCCGCATCCTCGCCCTGCTCGTGGCCGCGGTGGCCGCGATGGCCGGATGCCATGCCGAGCCGCAGGCGACGAACGAGCCGGACAAGGCGGACCGTGCTTGGGTCCAACTCACCGGCCGCGGACCGGAGGCGCGACTCGTCACCTTGGCGGCGGCGTGCCCCAAGGCGGTGGTCGACGGCAAGCCGCTCGCCATGCAGACCCGCGCCGCGCCCTCGCCTGACTTTCCGGTGACGGCGTGCAGCCTCCTGCTGCCGCCCGACGCACGCCACGCCCGGATCGGGCGCCACGTGCTCGTGCTGCCAAAGCCCATGGTGAACCGGATCGTGCTCTTCGGCGACACCGGATGCCGGCTGAAGGGGCACGCCATCCAGCTCTGCGACAATCCCTCAGGCCACCGACGCGACTGGCCGTTCGCCGAAGTGGCGCAGCTGGCCGCGGCCCACCGGCCGGATCTGGTGGTGCACGTGGGTGACTATTACTATCGCGAATCTCCTTGCCCGCCGAGCCGTTCGGGCTGCAAGGGCAGCCCGTGGGGCGACAACTGGACCACCTGGGATGCGGACTTCTTCGCTCCCGCCGCCCCGCTGCTGGCGGCCGCCCCCTGGGTGATGGTGCGCGGCAACCACGAAAGCTGTTCACGCGGCTGGCAAGGCTGGTTCCGTCTGCTCGACGCCGGTCCCGCCCCGCTCCCCTGCCCCGCCGTCTCGGCGCCCTACGCCGTGTCCCTCGGCGGGCTCAACCTCTACGTCCTCGACAGCGCCGACGCCGAGGACAAGCTCTCGCCGCCGGACGCGGTGGAGCAGTTCGCCGCCCAGCTTGACGCCCTGGCCGGTCCGCTGGCGACCGAGCCCGGATGGATCGTGACCCACCGTCCGATCTGGGGCCTGGCGCCGGTGGTTCGACTGGGGCCGATCGGCCCGTTGGAGACGTCGCTGAACGCCACCGAGGAGGTGGCCGTCCATGGTCATGACCTTTCGGCGGTGCAGATGGTCGTCTCCGGCCACGTCCATCACTTCGCCAGCTTCGCCTTCGGGCAGCAACGGCCGGCGCAGCTGATCGTCGGCACCGGCGGCGACATCGGTGAGCGCGGCGACACGCCCGCCTTTCGCTCAGGCAGCGCCGTCATCGACGGCATGACCGCCCGCGATTTCGCCTTCGAGCGCTACGGGTTCCTGGTGCTGGACCGGCAAAAGGACGGCTGGGCCGGGGGCTTCTACAATCTCGACGATCGGCTGATCGCGCGGTGCCGGCTCGCGTCGCGCGAGCTCGCCTGCGCTCCGGCCAGCTGAGGCCCTCGGCCATGATCATAGAGATCGGCGACAAGGCCTTCATGGCCAACGCTTTCCCCGCCGACACCGCATTCTTCCCGACCGTCGCCGGCCTCGCCGCCCCTCCAGGCGTGCGGCGCCTGGGTTCGCTCTTCGAGCTCTGGCGCGTGCTCGGCGATCCGGACGTCGAGCTGGTGGTCTGCCACGCGCCCTACTACGCACCCTGGAGCTGGCGCTGGCTGACGCGGGTGCTGTTTTCCCGGCGGATCCTGAAGGGCCAGGCGCCGCTCGTGCGGGCGTTCGCCCCGCAGCTCCTGCGCTGGCGCCGCCGCGCGCCCCTCGCGGTCCTCGACCACGAGGACCTGCCGGTCATCAACCGCAACAACCTGTTCCTCCTCGATCGCTGCCGCTTCTACTTCAAGCGCGAGCTGCCGGTGGACCATTGGCGGGTGTTCTTGAAGACCGCCCATCCGAACCTGCCCACCGCCCGGTTCCGTCTGGCCCGCCGCAACCGGGAGAGGGTCGCCAAGCTTCGGCCCCTCTCCATCGGCCTGCCGCTGGACGCCGGCGAGCTTCTGAGCTTCGCTCCGTCCCCGAAAACCTGCGACGTGTTCTTCGCCGGACGGGTCGAGGGCTCCGCCAGCCTGAGGGCCCGGGGGCTGGCCGAGCTGCGCGCCCTCGAGCGGCGGGGGGTGAGCGTCGACGTCCCCGAAGGCCCCCTCCCCCGCGCGGACTTCTACCGCCGGTGCGCCGCGGCCTGGCTGGTCTGGTCGCCGGAAGGCTACGGCTGGGACTGCTTTCGGCACTACGAGGCCCTGGCCTGCGGCTCGGTCCCGCTGATCAACCAGCCCTCGATCGACCGGCGCGCGCCGCTGCTGGCTGGCCAGCACGCCCTCTACTACGATCCCGAGCCCGGCGGCCTTGCGCGCGCCGTCGCCACGGCCCTGGCCGACAAGGACGCCCTCGCCCGGATCGCCGAGGCCGGCCGCGCCCACGTCCTCGCCCGCCATACTCCGGCGGCCATCGCCCAGGACGTCCGCCAGGCGATCGGCGACGCCGGGCGCTGACCGGCCTTTCGCGCCCATCTCGACAGCCGCGGTCAAGCCATGTTTGCTGAGCCTCAGCCGCAGCCGCCGTGGCCCAGGAGACGCCCATGCCCCGCCCGACCCGTCACCCGGAAACCATCGTCCTGCACGCCGGCTGGAGAGCCGATCCCGCCACCGGCGCAGTGGCGCCGCCGATCTACCAGACAACGTCCTACCAGTTCGAAAGCGCCGAGCACGCGGCCGACCTCTTCGCCCTGAAGGCGTTCGGGAACATCTACACGCGGATCGGCAACCCGACGACCGCGGTGCTGGAGGAGCGGGTCGCGGCCCTCGAGGGGGGCGCGGCGGCCCTGGCGCTGGCGTCCGGCCAGGCGGCCTCGGCCTTCGCGCTCCAGAACCTCGCCCGCGTCGGCGACAACGTGGTCAGCTCCACCGACCTCTACGGCGGCACCTGGAACCTCTTCGCCAACACCTTGAAGGACCAGGGAATCGAGGTCCGTTTCGCCGACCCCGCCGATCCGGAGTCGTTCGCCAGGGCCACCGACGATCGCACCCGCGCCTACTACGCCGAGACCCTGCCCAATCCGAAGCTGACCGTCTTCCCTATCGCCGAGGTGGCCGCCATCGGCCGTCCGCTCGGCATCCCCCTCATCATGGACAACACCGCCGCGCCGATCCTTTGCCGCCCGCTCGAGCATGGGGCGGCGGCCGTGGTCTATTCCTCCACCAAGTATCTGGGCGGCCACGGCACCTCGATCGGCGGCCTCCTGGTGGACGGCGGGAGCTTCGACTGGGAGGCCCATCCGGTCCGCCAGCCGCTCCTCAACACCCCCGACCCCAGCTACCACGGGGCGGTGTGGAGCGAGGCCGTCAAGCCGCTGGGCCCGATCGCCTACGCCATTCGCGCGCGGGTCGTGCTGCTGCGCGACCTGGGCGCCTCCATGTCGCCGTTCAACGCATTTCAGTTCCTGCAGGGCCTGGAGACCCTGCCGCTCCGGATGGCGCGACACTGCGAGAACACCCAGGCGGTCACCGAATTCCTGAAGGGCCGAAAGGAGATCACCAAGATCATTCATCCATCGGTCCAGGCGGGCGAGAACCGGGCCAGGGCCGACCGCTACCTGCGAGGCGGCCACGGGGGACTGGTGGGATTCGAGCTGGCCGGCGGCGCCGAGGCCGGTCGGCGGTTCATCAACGCCCTGGAGCTCTTCTACCACGTGGCCAACATCGGCGACGCGCGCAGCCTCGCGATCCATCCGGCCAGCACCACCCACTCGCAGCTCAGCGAGGAGGAGCAGTTCGCCACCGGCGTCACCCCCGGCTATGTCCGGCTCTCGGTGGGGCTGGAGCATATCGACGACATCCTCGCCGACCTGGAAAGCGCCCTCGCCGCGGCCGGATGACCCGCCGCGAAGATTTGACATCGGGCGCCCAGCCGCTATCAAACCCGTGATTGGGGAGGACGGCCGAGCCGGTCGGCCAGGCCGAATTCGACAACAATGTCGGACTCTTGAGCCGACAGGATCACCTTAAGGTCGAAGCTTGCTCCGCCGCGGGAAGCCTGATTCCTGGGCGGATGGGGATTTGAGATGCGCCTATTGGACGAGTCCACCGTCCAGCCCGGGGAGATCGATGGCCTGGGGCACCTGAACGTACGCTTCTATTTGACCCGGGCGCTGAGGGGCCATGAACTGCTCATGGCCTCCCTCGGGCTCGACCGCAAGACGCGCGCGACCGCCGGAGCGGTGCTGAACCGGGTCGACACCTATTGCCGCTACCATCGCGAGCAGCGTCTGGGCGCGCGGCTGCAAAGCTATGGCGGTTGGCTGAAGACTTCGGCCGACAGCTTGACGGCCTACCACGAGATCCGGGGCGGCGGCGAAACGGCCGCCACCTTCGTGATCGAGTTCGCCCTCGAGGACCTGGAAACGCACCGGCGCCTCCCGCTCGCCCCTGGCGTCAGGCGCAAGGCCGAGTCCGAACTCGTGGTCTTGCCGGACTACGCCCAGCCGCGCTCGCTGTCGCTGGCGCCGCCGCGGCTGGACTTGGAAATGGGCGCGATCCGTCAGGGCGCCTCGCCCGGCGACGGGAGCGTCCTGGACCGCGAGATCGAATTCGTGATCGACCCCAGCGAGTGCGACGCCTTCGGCTTCCTGCGCGAGGGCGAGGACATGAAGTTCGGGGCCCAGCGGGGGCCTGTCGAAGCGCTGGGGCCGGCCAAGCAGCTCACCGACGACGGCCGCCGGTTCGGCTGGGTCTCCATGGAGACCCGCTCGGTGGAAGCGGCCCGGCCGCGGGTCGGCGACCTCCTGCGCTCCATGCCCGTCGAAATCGGCCTGCACCGGAAGGCCCGCCACAATCGGCGTTGGATCTTCAACCTCACCGCCGGACGCCTCGCGGGCATCGAGGACAATGTCGTGCTCGCCTTCGACATCGAAGCGCGCCGGGCAATCGAGATTCCGGCCTCGGCGCGCGAGCAGCTCCAGGCCCGCCACCTTCCGGAGCTGGCCTGATGCGCCTTCTGGACAGCGCCGCGATCCAACCGGACCAGATCGATGCCCTGGGCCACCTGAACGTGCGCCAGTATCTGGTGCGCGCCTACGGCGGCAATCGGGAGCTCGCCTCCCTTATCGGCCTGCCGCCGAAGGCGGCCGCCGGCGCTCTCGCGCCGGTGCGCACGGGCCACTACGCCCGCTACCATCGCGAGCAGCGGCTCGGGGCGGTGGTCGAGGTGTGGGGCGGAGTTCTCGAAATCGGCGCCGAGACGGCGAGGACCTTCTGCGAGCTGCGGAACGCGGCGAGCGGGGAGGTCGCGGCCACCGTCGTGTTCGAGCTCGCGCTCGAGGACCAGCGAAACCTCTCCCGGCGCCCCTGGCCGGCCGGAACTATCGAGCTTGCGCAATCCATGCGCGTCGAGCTGCCCACATACGCCGCGCCCCGGACGCTCAGCGTCGATCCCCCGACCGCTGACATCACCTTCGAGGCGCTTCTCGCCCGCGTGGGGCCGGCCGGCGACGGGGGAATGAGCGGCTTGGCGGAGCGGACCATCGCCGCGGAGGAGTGCGACGACTTCGGATATCTCCGCGACGGCTCGATGGAGCCGCTCACTGGGGCAAGGACTGGAAATGGCGGCCTCGATCAGCCGATCATGGACGGCGATGCAGGGGTCCGCTTCGGCTGGGCGGTGCTCGAACTCAAGACGACGCTCTTCGAGCGCCCGCGGGCGGGTGACAGGCTGCGCTCGCTCGGCGCCATCGTCGGCCTGCACCGCAAGGCGCGTCACACCCGCCGCTGGACCTTCGACACGGACAGCGGGAAGATCGTCGCCATCGACGACTTCGTCGCGGTCGCCTTCGATCTCGCCGCCCGGCGGGCCATCGAGATTCCTCCGGCCTTGCGGGCCGAGTTCAGCAAGCGCCACCACGCCCCGAATTCGCCTGATCGGCGAAGCGCCCCTCAGACGCCTGGACGCTGATTTCGCCCCGCCGTGCGTGCGCCGAGCAGCAGCCCGACGCCGAACGCGCCCAGCATCACCGCCACGGCGCTGCTGATCAGCCAATCGGGGAGCTGCGGCAGGGCCAGCGGGACCGCGATCCCGAAGCCGATGGCGACCGCCGCCCCGACGATGAGCGCGCAGCGGCCCATTGGACGATGGCGATAGCGCTCCACGCCGAAGAAGAGCTCGGAGACTCCGAGCAGGATGAAGCCGGCCGCCAAGGTTCCCTCCAGCGGCAGGACGTCGACGCCGATCTGGAAGGCCAGGTGCAGGCCGAGCCCCAGCGAGACCAGGGTCCAGCCCACCGCAGCCAGGAAGCCGTGCACCGTTCGGTCGAGCGCGATCCACCAGACTCCCGCGATTCCCGCAGCGAACAGCGCCCAGGCCAAGGTCGCCTCTGCGAACAGCGGCGCGATCGCCGAGACTGCCGCCAGCAGGATCAAGAGGTCGCCATAGAGCCGGTCGGCGCCCCGGGCCGATATCAGGCGCTTCATCACCGTTTCATCCGCCGGCTTTCCGGGCCGGTGGCGCCATTCCCGGCCGGGACATCTGGAAAAGCTCGCGGACCACCGCGTAGTCCGAGAGCGAGCCGCAGCGGGCCAGCGGCTGCGCGGCGGCGGTGTCGAAGACGCCCTCCTTCAGATAGGCCTTGTCGATATGGACCCCGATCACCTGCCCCAGCACCAGGGTGGCCCGGGTCGGGGTTCCGTCGAGGGCGGTGAGGGGCTTGATCTCGAGCACCTTGCACTCGAACGAGGCGGGGCTGGCGGCCACCCGCGGCGGCTTGACCAGGCGCGAGGGCGCCGGCGCAAGCTCGGCCATTGCCATCTCGTCCACCCCGCGCGGCACCAGCTCGGAGGTGACGTTCATGGCCGACGCCAGCCTCGCGGTCACGAGGTTGAAGACGAACTCGCCGGTCGCCTTGGCGTTGGCGAGGCTGTCGCTCTCGCGTTCGTTCGAAAAACCGATGATCGGCGGCCGTGAGGAGAACGCATTGAAGAAACTGTATGGAGCGAGGTTCACCCGCCCCTCGGCGTCCACGGTGGAAATCCAGCCGATGGGGCGCGGGGCGACGATCGACTTGATGGGATCGAAGGCGAGGCCATGGCCCTTGGCTGGCTCGTAGAAGTGGAACGCCGCAGCCTCCTGCGCCGCGGCTTCGCCGGTGACCGTCATGGCGGTCTCAGTCGGCCCGGCCGCGGGTCGGGATGTCGCGGAACGGCACGCTCTTGTCGACCCGGATGTCGCCAGGCAATCCCAGCACCCGCTCGGCAATGATGTTGCGCAGGATCTCGTCCGAGCCGCCTTCGATGCGGGTGGCCGGCGAGCGCAGCAGCATGGCCTGGAAGCGGCCGGCGAATTCGGCCGCCGCTCCGGTGAGCATGCCCGCCTCGCCCTGCAGCTCGAGGGCGAACATCGCCGTCTCCTGCATGGTGGACCCCGCCACCAGCTTGCCGATCGAGTTTTCCGGACCGGGGATCTGGCCTTTGGAAAGGGCGGTGATGGCCCGCATGCCGGTGTACTTGAGACCGCTGGCGCGAACGGCGTAGGTCGCCAGCCGCGAGCGCACCCGGGAGTCCTCGATCGCCGGACGCCCATCGATCTCGGCTTCCAGGCAGAAGTTGAAGAGCTCCGGGAAGCCGGTGGGCATGCCCGAACCGATCGAGAGGCGCTCGTTCATCAGGGTGGTGAGCGAGACCTCCCAGCCCTGGTTCACGGCCCCGAGGCGCTGGGCGTCCGGGATCCTGACGTCGGTGAAGTAGACTTCGTTGAAGTTGGCGTCGCCGTTCGCCTGCTTGATCGGCCGGATCTCGATGCCCGGGCTCTTCATGCTCAGGAAGAACATGGTCAGGCCCTTGTGCTTGGGCAGGTCCGGATCGGTGCGGGTGATGAGCAGGCCCCAGTCGGAGCGGTGTGCGCCACTGGTCCAGATCTTCTGACCGTTGATGATCCAGTCGCCGGAACCGTCGGCGGCCTTCTCGGCGCGGGTGCGAAGGCCGGCGAGGTCGGAGCCGCTGGCCGGCTCGGAGAAGAGCTGGCACCAGACCTCTTCGCCCGAGACCAGCGGCGGCAGCAAGCGGCGCTTCTGCTCCTCGCTGGCCCAGGTCATCACGGTGGGGCCGCACATGCCGTGGCCGATGCCGAACAGGGAGCTCAAGGACGCGTAGGGACCTTCCTCCTGGCTCCAGATCACCCGCTCGATGGGAGAGAAGCCGCCGCCGCCGTACTCCTTGGGCCAGTTGAGGCAGGCATAGCCGGCCGCGGCCTTCTTCTTCTGCCAGGCCTTGGAGGCCACCACCGGATCCTCGCTGACCACGCCGGAGGAGGCGAAGGCGGCGCGCCTCAGCTCCGTCTCCAGGTGCTTCGGAGCGTTGGCGTCGATCCAGGCGCGGACCTTGGCCCTGAACGCGGCTTCTTCGGGGGTGTCGTCGAAATTCATGAGCCTCGTCTCTCCTTCAGGCCGCGGCCGGCGCCGCATTCTGTCGGCGCAGCTGCTCGACGAGTCGGTCCTCCCACTCGCTGAGCGAACCCAAGGCCAGCGCCAGGGCGTTGGACCGGCGATAGTAGAGGTGGCAATCGAAGGCCCAGGTGAAGCCCATGCCGCCGTGGACCTGGATGTTGTTCTTGGCGCAGTGCTGAAACGCCTGGGTGGCCGAGACCCGAGCCGTGGCCGCCGCCACCGGCAGCTCGGCGGCCTCGGCGGCCAGCGCCCAGGCCCCATAGTAAGCGTTGGACCGTGCGAGGGTGGCGCTGACGTACATGTCGGCCAGCATGTGCTTGATCCCCTGGAAGGAGCCGATCTGCCGGCCGAAGGCCATGCGGTCGAGTGCGTAGTCCCGCCCCATCTCCAGGGCCCGGTCGGCGCCGCCCACCTGCTCGAAGGCCATCAGCACCGCCGCCCGGTCGATCACCTTGCGGACGATCTCCCAGCCTTCGCCGGCCGCGCCTAGCGGCTCGGCGGCCACGCCATCGAAGGTGATCTTGGCCTGCTTGCGGCTGGGGTCGATGTTGTCGACCGCCTCGCGCTTCACGCCGGACGAACCGAGGTCGACCAGAAAGAGCGAGACGCCGCCGGCGCCGTCGCCGGGTTCGGTCCGGGCGGCCACCACCGCCAGGTCGGCGGCCTCGCCGTCCGCGACCGGAACCTTGACGCCCCGCAGGCGCCCGCCCTCCACGCGGCACTGGATCGCCTTCGGCGTCACCCGGCCTGCCCGTTCGGCGAGGGCGAAGGTCCCGACCGCCTCTGCGCTCACCAGCTTCGGCAGCCAGGCGCTCTTCTGCGCTTCCGAGCCGGCCGCCAGCAGGAACTCGGCCGCCAGGTAGATGGACGAGGACACGGGGACCGGCGCCAGCGCGCGGCCCAGCTCCTCGGCGAGGATGCACAGCTCCAGCCGGCCAAGGCCGAGACCGCCGTAGGCCTCCGGCACGGCCGCGCCCAACACGCCGAGCTCGGCGAGACCCTGGTAGAGCGGCCGATCGAACGGCGCCGGCCCCTCCAGGACCGCCCGCACCGTCGCCGGCGGGCATCGATCGGCCAGGAAACGGCGCAGCTGGTCCTTGAGCAGCTTCTGGTCGTCCGAAAAATCCAAATTCATTCCGCGCCTCCCGCCTGCGGACGCTCCTCCGGAGGGGCTTAGCGCGGAACCGGGCCGAGCGCGACCCCCTACGCCTCGCGCTCGACGGGGGCGCCGTCGGCCGTCTTGGCGAAGGCGCAAACCCGCCGGTCGTCCTCGAAGACGTCGACGCTGCGGTAGTGGTCCGAGGCGGCCAGCTGCGCCTGCGCCAGCCGCCGCGCGGCCTCGTCGTCGTCGGCCTTCGCGACGAAGAAATGTGGGGTAGAGTAACGAGGGTCTTCGACGTAGACCATATAAAGTCGCAAATTGTCCTCGACTATCGCAGCGGACAGACGCGAGCGTAATAGCCGCAGCTTTGGCCCGGCTCAGCAAATATCCCGCAAAGCTCGGCCGCGTTTGTCGCCTAGACGACAATCTGGTCTCGAAAAATGTGTTGATCGTGGAACGCGTCTACCACGTCGAAAAAGGTTCGGGGGCTGCTTGTCGTCGGGCGCGCCCCTTGAACCCTTGGCGCCGGCGGTCGTTATCACCCTGCCGACGCAACCGGGTCGGCGCGGCCGGAGGGAACGGGTGCAGAATCGCAATTACGTGCTTCGCGCGATGGGCCGCGCCGACCGGCGGGCGCTCGAGCCGCACATGCAGGAAATCGCGCTCGGGGCCGGCGACATCCTGTACGAGCCCGGATATCCGGTCGAGTGGGTCTATTTCCCCGACACCGCAGTGCTCTCGGTGGTCACCGTCATGTCGGACGGCCGCATGGTCGAGAGCGACACCGTCGGCTGCGAGAGCGTGGTCGGGGTGTTGAGCGCGCTCGGCGCCAGTCCCTCCATCAGCCGCACTTTCACGCAGATCGGCGGGGACGCTATCAAGCTCTCGGCGGCGCGGCTGCGCCGACAGGGCGAGGAAAGCGGCGCCCTGCGGCGCCTGCTCATCCGTCACGCCCAGGCGAACCTCGCCCAGGCCCACCAGTCGGTAGCCTGCAACGCCTTGCACGATCTCAACCAAAGGCTCTGCCGCTGGCTGTTGATGTCCCAGGACCGGACCGCCGAGATGGAGGTGCGCCTGACCCAGCAGTACCTCGCCACCATGCTGGGGGTGCAGCGCACCACGGTCACCGAGGCCTTGCGGCAGTTGGCGACGGCCGGGCTGATCAGCCGAGGGCGCGGGCGCATCCGGCTTCTGGACCGGCCCCGGCTGGAGGCGCAGGTCTGCGAATGCTACGAAGCGGTGCGGGCGAACCTTGGTCAGCTGATCGGGGCGGAGGGCTCCGAAGATCTGCTGGCGCCCCTCGATGCCTCCTGAATCTGCGCCCATTCGGATCGCCGCACGGAACCACTAGGCCCGCGCTGCCTTTCCGCCGGAATGAAATTCGTCGCTCTCGCCACCGACTATGACGGGACCCTGGCGCGCGAGGGCGCTGTCGCGCCTGCCACCGTCCTCGCCCTCGAGCGGCTGAAGCAGGCCGGCCGCAAGCTCATCATGGTCACCGGGCGCGAGTTGCCGGACCTGCGCGGGGTCTTCGAGCGCCTGGAGCTCTTCGACGCGGTGGTGGCCGAAAACGGAGCGCTGCTCTTCCTTCCCGCCACGGGCGAGGAACGGCCGCTCGCGCCCCCGCCGCCCCCAGGCTTCGTCCAGGCCCTGCGAGATCGGGGCGCCGAGCCGCTCTCGGCCGGCAACTCGATCGTGGCGACCCGCGAGCCGTACGAGACGGCGGCGCTCGAGGTGATCCGCGAGTTCGGGCTCGAGTGGCAGGTGATCTTCAACAAGGGCGCGGTGATGTGTCTGCCGGCGGGCGTCAACAAGGCTAGCGGCCTGGCCGCCGCGCTCGCCGAGCTTGAAGTCTCGGCGCATGACGTTGTCGCGGTCGGCGATGCGGAAAACGATCACGCCTTCCTGGCGGCCTCGGGTCTCGCGGTCGCGGTGGCGAACGCCGTCGCCTCGCTGAAGGCCGAGGCGGACCTGGTTACCGAGGCGCCGGACGGGGCCGGGGTGGCCGAACTGGCCGACCGCCTGCTGGAGGATCGCATTCCTTCGGGCGGCCTCCGCTCCGGAGTGTGATCTCGGACGTCAGCTTTGCCTGGGCGCCATGGGCTGGGTCGAGAAACGCACCACCTGGTTGGCGGGCGCCTCCTCGCCGCCGTTGTGCGGACGACTGAGCGACCCGCCCCAGAGCGACCAGGCGCCAATGATGGCGACGATGGCCAAGGCGGTGGAACCGGTGAGCACCCAGAACAGCCGCCGGCCCCCGGATCCCTGGCGCGCGCGCACTGGCGTGATTTCCGGACCGTGCTCGTTGGATGACATGACCTTACTCCAGAGGCGGCGCCTTCAAGGCTCGAACGCGCGCGCCGGCGGCGGGTTCAGGGTCGGCGGTGGCGGCGGCCCCGGATCGGCGGCCGCGGGCGCCGGCGCTTCATGGGAGACGCCGCCGGGCGCCCATCCCGACCAGGCGGCGGCCGCCTCGATCCGGGCCGCCCGGGTAAACGGCGCGTGACGAACACGCCGCCGGCCGGGGCGCGCCTCGTTCGCAGGCGGTGGGCGTGACGGGCCCGCCGCCGCGGCTCGAACCGTCGCCGGGAGCGGATCGCTGGTCAGCAGACGGCCCTGGTCCGGGCTGTGGTCCAGGGCGAACAGGATCGCGCCCACGATCATGGCCAGCGAGATTGGCGCGCCGAGGTAGAGCGCCGGCCCTGCTCGGCTCCGCGCCGGCGAAGCTTCCAGTTCCTGCACCCGCAGCGTCGGCGCGGGCTCAGCCTTCCCTTCCTGGGCGCTTCCGACGGGAAACGCCATCCTGGGCTCGGCTTCGTTGAACGTCATGGTTTCTCTGGCTTCCCAGAACAAACTAGCAGACTTAACCAACGGACAGGCGGTCGAGAAGTTCCGGATGCGCGTACGGCTATATAGCACCCGGAAAACGCCCTCTGAGCTCCGCTACCTGTGCGCCCCATCTGAGGACGATGCTCAATTTTCCCGATCTCCACCTTCAAAATATTGCCTCTCGACAGCGCAGGCGCGCGGAACAGCCGGCGCCGCTCCACGTTGATCCATGAACGACGCTTCTCGGCGTCGCCTCAAATCCGATGGGAGAACGAACCATGCTCGGCTGGGCGCTTCTTTTCGCGGTGGTCGCGCTGATCGCGGGTGCGCTCGGATTCTTCGCGTTGGCGGGCGTCGCCGCCTCCATCGCCAAGATCCTGTTCATCATCTTTCTCGTGCTGTTGATCGTGAGCTTCCTGATGCGAGCGCTCCGCGGCGGGTCGGTGGTCTAGCCCGGCGCGCCCGCCGGCCCGCGCCCGCCGGTGAACGCATCGCCTCAGGCGGCGTTGATCCGGAGGGGAGAATGAGGGACGCATGCGCGGGCGACCAACTTGGCAAGGCCATCTGAAGCTGTCGCTGGTGAGCTGTCCGGTGGCGCTCTACACCGCCACTGCGCGGTCCGGCGATGTACGGTTCAACATGCTCCACAACACGACCCACAACCGGATCCGGATGATTCCCACCGATCCGGAGACGGGTCCCGTGGACCGGTCCGAGATCGTCAAGGGATATGAGATCGAGAAGGATCGTTACGTCATCCTCACCGAGGACGAGATTCGTTCGGTGCGCCTGGAAAGCACCCGCACCATCGACATCGAACGCTTCGCGCCGGCAGACGAGATCGATCGCCTTTACTGGAACGAGCCCTACTTCCTCCTCCCCGACGGCAAGATCGCCCAAGAGGCCTATGCGGTGATCCGCGAGGCGATGAAGAGCACGGGCCGCGTCGCCCTCGGGCGGTTGGTGATGCACACGCGCGAACGGCTGCTGGCCATGGAGCCCCGCGGCAAGGGGCTGGTCGCCTACACCCTGCGCTCCCGCGACGAGGTGCGCGACCCTGCCGCCGCCTTCGAGGACATCCCCGATCTGCTCCCCGACGCCGGCATGGTGGACATCGCCGAGAAGATCATCGCCCAGCAGGAAGGCCCGTTCGATCCGAGCACCTTCACCGACCGCTACGAGGAGGCGCTGAAGGCCCTGATCGCCGACAAGGAGCGGGGGGCCGGGCGGACCGTGCAGGTCGAGGAGCCGGCCGACACCAACGTCGTGGATCTGATGGAGGCGCTGCGCCGCAGCCTCGGCCAGCGGGCCGAGCCCCCGAGAGAGACCGCGCCGCGCCGCACCTCGCGGAAGAAGACGCCCGCACCCGCCCCCCGACGCCCAGCGCGTCGGCGCGCGTCCTGAGCGGTCCTTCGCTCAGATGCGTCGGGCCTGGGCCTCGCGGCCGGCCGCCGCCGCCGGCGGGCTGGCGGCCTCCTCACCATCATCGCCGACACTTACGGTGCGGGGCAGGCGCGGCTGCTCGCTATGGCGGAAAGAGGGATCCGCCGCCGCGCGCAGGGCCACGACGAAGCTGTCGCGCCAGACGTTGACGTCGTTTTCGCGCAGACCGCTCATCAGCGCCTCCCAGCGCCTGCGCCGTTCGCGCAGCTCCATGGTCAGCGCCCGCCGCATGGCCTCGGCCAGCTCCTCGCGGCTGAACGGATTGACGATCACCGCCTCGGTCATCTCGCGCGCGGCGCCGGCGAAACGCGAGAGAATCAGCACGCCGGGGTCCTCCGGATCCTGGGCGGCGACGTATTCCTTGGCGACCAGGTTCATCCCATCCCGCAGGGGTGTGACCAGGCCCACCCTGGCGGCCCGGTAGACTCCCGCGAGCTGGGCGCGCGAGTAGTTCTGGGTAAGGCAGCGCATGGGCGCGAAGTCGATGTCGCCCCAGTCGGCGTTGATGCGCCCGGCGAGCGACCAGATCCGCGCCCGAACCTGCTGGTAGGCATCCACCTCCTCGCGCGAAAGCGGGGCGATCTGCAGATAGAAGACCTTGCCGGCCAGTTCCGGATTGTCGGCCAGGAACTGCTCGTATCCCAGCAGCCGCTCCTCCAGTCCCTTGGCGTAGTCGAGGCGCTCGACGCCGATCATCATCGCGCGGAAGACGCTATGGGCCGCCATCCGGTCGTAGGAGCGGATCGCCGCCTCGGTCTCGCAGAGCGCCAGGAACTCCTCGACGTCGAGACCGATCGGGAACGCCTGGGCCACGACGCTGCGGCCGAAGGCCGACACCCGGCCGCCCCCGCGGCGCCCGCCAGCCTCCCGCATCACATAGTCCTCGAAGGCCCGCAGCCACTCGTCGGTCTGGAAGCCCACCAGGTCGTAGGCGAACAGCGCCTCCACCAGCTGGCGGTGGCGCGGCAGGGTGGTGAGCAGCTCCGGCGCCGGCCAGGGGATGTGGAGGAAGAAGCCGATCGGATTGGTGATCCCGCGCCGCCGCAACTCCTGGCCCAGCGGGATGAGGTGGTAATCGTGCACCCAGATCAGGTCATCGGGCCGCAGCAGGGGCGCGAGCGCGTCCGCGAACCGCCGATTGACCCGCTCGTAGCCGACCCCGTAGGAGCGATCGTAGGCGGTCAGATCGATCCGGTAGTGGAATAGCGGCCAGAGCGCTCCGTTGGCGTAGCCGTTGTAGTATTCCTGGTAGTCGGCCTCCTCGAGGTCGATGGTGGCGACGTCCACGTCGCCTATCCGCTGCGTGCGGATCGCCCCGGTGAACCGCTCGGTCCGTTCGCCGCTCCAGCCGAACCAGAACCCCCCACTTTCCTTCAGCGCGCCCGTCAGGGCCACCGCCATTCCGCCGGGCGATCCCCCCGACAGGCTGACGCGATTGGAGACGACCACAAGGCGGCCCATACCAACTCCATCCCCCCTCCCCGTGCACAAGACGCGCGGCCACGATGGGTTCCCGCCTTCTGCACAGCAAAAGGACGTTACCGCTCGAGCACCACCGAGACAGAACGATCGGACCCGGGTCCTGGATCCACCGCGATCGCCCCGTCGTGCCGGTGGAAGCGAAGGCTGACCTGGGCGCCGGCCACGTCCAGGCCATCGATGAACAGGCGGTCGACACCGTGCGGGAGCGCCGGGCGCACCACCCGCACCGCGCGCCGGGCCGCATCGACCCTGACGCCCAGGCAGGCCTGCAGGATCAGGAACACCGCGCCGGCCGCCCAGGCCTGCGGCATGCAGGCGACCGGATAGGCCACCGGCGGCTCGCCCTCCTCGCGCCGGAATCCGCACAGGAGCTCCGGCATCCGCATGCCGAACCCCTGGGCCGCCTGGAACAGGTCGCCCAGCACCTTCACCGGCCCCGCCCGCTCGCCGTACAGGGCCATGCCGGCGACGCAGAGACTGGTGTCGTGCGGCCAGACCGAGCCGTTGTGGTAGCTCATCGGGTTGTAGCGGGCCGCGCCGGCGGCGAGCGTGCGAAAGCCCCAGCCGGTGTCGAAGTCGCGCGACAACAGCCGCCGGATGACGAGGCTCGCCCGGTCGCGGCTCGGGAGCCCCGTAAAGAGCAAGTGGCCGGCGTTGGACGCCGCCGGCGTGCAGAGCCGACCCTCGCCGTCGACGGCCACGCCATAGTAGCCCTGCGCCTCGATCCAGAATCGGTCCTCGACCCGACGCCTCAGGGCCTTGGCCTTGGCGACCCAACCGTCGCTGCCCTCGAGCTCCAGGCGCCGGGCGATGGCGGCCATGGCCAGGAAGGCCGCATAGGCGTAGCCCTGGACCTCGACCAGCGCGATCGGGCCCGGCGGATAGCGGCCGTCGGCGTGGAAGACCGAGTCCTCGCTGTCCTTCCAGCCCTGATTGGCCAGACCCGTCTCGGCTCCCCGCTGATAGTCGATCAAGCCGTCGCCGTTGGAGTCGCCGGCGCCCTCGAGCCATTCCATCGCCCGGGCCAGGGCCGGCCAGAGCGACCCGATGAACCCCACATCGTCCGTGCGCCGCAGATAAGCTCCCGCCAGGACGACGAAGAGCGGGGTGGTGTCGACCCCCCCGTAGTAGAGGCCAAAAGGAATCTCCTTGAGCGCGGCCATCTCACCCTGCCGGCTCTCGTGCATGATCTTGCCCGGCTGGCTGTCGCGGAAGGCCGAGCGCTCCTGCGCCTGCATGGCGGCAAGGTGGCAGAGGACCCCGCGCGCCAAGGACGGGTCGAGCCACAGCAGCTGCAGGCTGGTGACGATCCCGTCGCGCCCGAACGGGGTCGAGAACCACGGGATTCCGGCGTAGGGGTAGGAGCCGGCCTCGAGATCGGTGACCAGCAGCGCGACGTCGGCGCGCGATTGATCGAGCCAGGCGGCCAGGGCGTGGTCGGGACAGGCGAGGATAGCCCCGCGCCGTTCGCGCTCGCGGATCGCGACCCTCGCCTCGCGCAAGGCTGCATCGAACCGCTCTCGCGACGGGGTTTCGCCGTCGTTGGCGCCGACCTCCACGAAGAGGTCCACATGCTCCCCGGGGGCGACGGTGAACATGAAATCGGCCCGGCGGTCGTCCATCCGCCAGGGCGGTTCGGAGAAGGCGACAAGGCTCGCGCGGCGGACGCCGTCGAGCCCTTCGTAGATGAAGGCGACGTCGCGCCCGCTGACCTCGGGGCTCAGCTGAACGCCTCGCTCGGCGCGCCTCAGGCCCCGCACCTCGAAGATGTCGCGGAAGTCCGCCCCGTACTCGAGCGCCAACGGCAGGAACACCACGTCGAGACCGAAGTTGGTGCAACGCACCCGCTCGAACATCTGCTCCCGGCAGAGCAACCGCTTGCGCTCGATATGGACCGCCCCACGCGGGGTGCCGCGGCCGTTGATCGGCGGCAGGACCCGGTTGGCGCCGTGGAAGGTGAAGACCGCGTTGTCCTTGGAAAGGGCGTGGGAGAGCAGCGACGGCGGCCGTTCGCCCACCAGCAGCAGAAAGTGCGACAGGATGCGCGTGTCGCGCCAGAAAAAGCCGTCGGCCCCGCCGGTGACATCCCCCTGATGATCGGCCACCAGAAAGGCGTCGCCGTCCTTGAGCGAGACGAAATCAATGCCTGCGGCGGCGGCGCCCTGGTCCACCGTGGCGGCCTCGACAGATTGATCCATGATCCTTCGTCTTAGCGCTCGACGCCCCTCAGCGTGAGACCCAGGCTAGAACGCGTTCCGCGAAATGCTGATCGCCTTTGTGATCGGAACGCGCTCCATCCTCTCGAATCGAATCCGCGATTGGGCGATCAGGCCGGCTCAGGCGATCTTGGCCAACATGATCTCGCCGTTCGCCACCTCGGCGGCGACTTCGGGCGCGAACGGGACCCGGGCCAGACGATCGGCGTAGATGTCCAGATACGCCCGCGCCATGGCTGAATGGGAGAAGCGCCGCTCGAAGCGGCGGCGCACCTCGCGCCGGTCCAGCCGCCGCGCCTTCTCCAAAGCCTCCAACGCCGCCTCCTCGCCGTCGACGACGAATCCGGTCACGCCTTCGTCGACGACCTCGGGGGCCGAGCCGTGCCCGTAAGCCAGCACCGGCGTTCCGCACGCCATGGCCTCGATCATGACAAGGCCGAACGGCTCCGGCCAGGAGATCGGGAAGAGGAGCGCCTCGGCGCCGCCCAGGAAGGTCGACTTCTCGGCCTCGCCGATCTCGCCGACGAACTCGATGAGCGGATGGTCGAGGAGCGGCGCCACGTGGCGGCGAAAGTAGGCCTCGTCCACGTCGCCGACTTTGGCGGCCATCCTGAGCGGCATACCCAGCCGCGTTGCGATGGCGATCGCCTGGTCCGGCCCCTTCTCGGGCGACATCCGGCCCAGAAATGCGAGGTAGCCGCGCGGCTCGGGGCTGAAGCGGAAGCGCTCGGGCCTGAGGCCGTGGTGGACCGTGCCGGCCCAGTTGGCGAACGGCAGGTGGACGCGCTGGGCGTCGGAGATGGAGACCAGCGGAAATTTCGACCAGCGCCGGTAGGCCGGCGCCAGATCCTTGAGGTCAAGACGCCCGTGCAGGGTGGTCACCGTCCGCTGGGCTACGTCCTCGAACTGGGGAAAGTGGACCAGGTCGGTGTGGAAGTGGAGGATATCGAAACGGTCCATCTGGTCGCGCACCTCGGCCAGCATCACCAGGTGGGCGGCCAACTCCGACTTGAGCGGAGCGGGATCCAGACGGATCGCCTGGTCGCGTACCGAAACCAGCTCCGCCCGGGTCCGCGCGTCGGCGCTGGCGAAAAGGGTGACCTCGTGCCCGAGGTCCACGAGGGCGTCGCAGAGTTGCGCCACCACCCGCTCAGTTCCTCCGTACAAGCGGGGCGGCACCGCTTCGTAGAGAGGCGAAATCTGCGCGATTTTCATAAAGCCGCCTTTCAAAAATGCGGAGCTGACGCCCCCCCGTCATTGCACAGTCCGAAATCGGCGCTTTGGTTCCCCTGGCGCGTGAATTCGAGGGTCGCCGGCGCCCCCCCACCGATCACTTTTTCCTGAGCAGGAACAAGCCTCAAACGCGAAGGGAGCCCCAGATCTGCACCTGGGGCTCCGCCGCGGCCGTCGTCGGGGGGCAAGTGCGGCCGCTGTATCCCCAATGCGGAAGCCACCGGTTGGTTGCGTCCCCACGCCTCCTAGGGGCCGGCCCGCCAGTGGGCGGCCCGGGCCTGCGCCTCCCCGGCGGCGTCGAGCGGGACGCCCTGGATCGTCTGGTCGACCGCCTCCAGCACCGCCGCGGGGCCGACCCCGAGGGCGCCGTCAGCCCCCGCGGGCGCCTCCACCGCCAGACGGACCCGCCACCCCTCCGGCGCCCGGCAGGCCAGGCCGGCGAGCGGTCGGGCCTGGCGGACCATGAAGGTGCGGCAGAGATCCCCGTCGTGGGCGCGGAAGCTGACGCCGATCTTCACCGGCGCATCGGACGCCTGAGTCGCCACCAGGCCCCCCTCCAGGGCCGCGGAGAGCGCGCCCTCCGCCTTCAGCCCTGCCGACGGCGAGGTTGCGATCAGCGACGAAGGGATCCCGGGCGCCGGGGCGAGCGCGCGGCCGAAGGCGAAGGCCGCGGCCAGGGCGGCGGCGAGGCCCGCCCAGCGGGCCGCGGCGGCTATGAGGCGCCGCCGCCGCTGACGCGTCGCGCGGGCCTCCGCCATGTCCAGGATCAGCCCCGCAGAAGCCGGCCGTGCGTCTCCCGCCATCTCGGGAAACTTTGCCGGCGGGCTCTCCGGCGCCGGCTCGCGCAGTTGCTTCAAGCTCTCGATCCGCGCCGCGAGATCCGGATCGGCGGCGGCCGCCGCCTCGATCTCCGCCGCCTCGGCCGGGGTCAGGGCGCCCTCGACGAGCGCCGCCAGCCGCGCTTCCTCGAGGCCGGCGCCCCCGGGGCCTTCGCCCCTCGCCACCTCTCGCCGAGGAAATTCTTCCAAAGCCAAACCTTGCCTCCGCCGATGCAACGACGACGTCCTGGCGCCGGCAAGGATTAGGTACTGATTCACCGCGAGGCAAATGCAGCTTCCGCCGGGCGCCTTACCGGGGAGCCGCCGGCTCGTCGGATTCGGCGGTGATCGGGACTCCGGTTGCTTCCAGGGGCGCGACGAAGTTGTAGCGGATCAGGCGCGCCGGCGTCGGTCCCGCGTCTGGGTCGAAGGCGTATTCGGTCACCCCGCAGTTGGCGACCTCGCCCTCGGCGTCGATGGCGAGGAGTTCGGCCTCGCCGAGGCTCTCCAGCAGGTAACGCAGGCACAGCACCGCCACCTGGTGCGTGACGATCAGCACCCGGCGCCCGGCGTAGTCCAGGCGCATGCTGTCGAGGACGCTGCGCAGCCTCAGGATCACGTCGCACCAGCTCTCGCCGCCGGGCGGGCGATGGTAGAACTTGCCGATCCGCCGCCGAAGCTCCGCCTGGTCGGGGTGAAGCGTGCGGATGCCGAGCCCTGTAAGCCGGTCGAGCACCCCGAACTCACGCTCGCGCAGCCGCTCGTCGACGCCGCGTCGCGGCGCGCGCGTGGCGAGGCCCGCCGCCTGGCAGATCAGCTGCGCCGTGCGCTGGGTGCGGACATAGGGAGAAGTCAGGACCACTTCCGGCCGCGACGCCGCCGGCAGCGCAGCAAACCAGCGGCCGAGGGCCAGGGCCTGAGCTTGCCCCCGCTCGCTGAGCGGCACGTCCACGTCCCGCTCGGCGAGGTCGAGGCGCGCGAGCCTGGCCGCGCGCGCCAGCGCCCGGGCGACGTTGCCGGCGCTCTCTCCGTGTCGAACGATCCAGAGCCGCTCCGGCCAGCCCGGTCCCATGGGCTCGCAACGCCGAAGGCGCGGGCTTGGCTCCCGGCGCGCGCCGGGAGCGTCCCTGCCCGCTTGGCGGATCGTGTCAGGGGCGGCGACCATCCCAGAGGCGGCCGGCCTCCGAGCCCTCCTCTGCGCTGTCGGCGGCCCGTAGCAGGCTGAGGGCGGTCTCGCGGGCGCTCTCGACGGTGAAGGCGAGCTCGACGGGGGCCTGGTCCGACTCCAGCAGAACTTCGCTGCCCACCACCTTGGCGCGGAACGGACGGTCGAACGCCTCGCGGCGCAGGATGTAGGTCATCGGGCACCTCCGCAGACACTAACAAAGTTGAAGGCCGCCCGGTTCCTAAAACTTGCGAATTACATTCTTCAGCTTGTTGTTTTATATCGTTAATCCGGTTCAGGCCCGTCGACTAATGGCGGTCAGCCGACATAGCCGGCCAAGGCGACCCTGGGGGGGTCAGGAGAAGGAGGCGGCCTGGTCTGCCCCAGCGCCCGGCGCCAGCCTGACGCTCAGGCCCCGGCGCATGGCGAGCCGAGCCGGCTGCTCGACGAGGTGGTGCAGGGCCATCGCCACCGGGGTCGCGCCGGCGATCATCACCACCCACAGCGGCCAGGGCAGCGGTCCCGCCGCCAGGGAAAGCAGGCGGTGGGCCAGCTTGGCGAAGGCGAGCTCCCAGGGGATGCAGATCATGTAGAGCGAGAAGCTGACCTCGCCTAGATAGACGAAGAGCCCCGACGAGAGCAGCCGCGATCCCGCCCGCGGAAGCGCCGCCAGGGCGTAGATGACCGCTCCGAAGAGGCCGATGCAAAGCGGCTCGGGCGCGCCGGCCGCGATGGCGCCCGCGGCGCCGGCCGCGTAGGCCGCGGCCCGGGCGAGCCCGAAGCCGCGGCTGTCCGCCGGCCGCGCCCGCCAGAGCAGGTAGAGCGCGCAGCCCAAGGCGAAACAGGGAACGATCCTCAGGGCGCCCCAGGCGATGGTGGCCTCGGTCAGCGGAAAGCCGGCCAGGCGCTCGAAGCCCAGGTCGAGGATGGTCAGCAGCGCCAGCGCCAGGGCCACCGCTCCGGCGGGCCGGCTGCGCAGCTTCCACGACGCCCAGGCGAAGCCAGGAAAGGCCAGGTAGGCGAACCACTCGGCCGAGATCGACCAGGAGGGATGGTTCCAGCCGCCTTGGGGCGCTAGCCCCCAGGCCTGGGTGAGGGTCAGCTCGGCCGGTAGGGATGGCCAGATCAGCACCTGATCGCCGACCGGCATTCCCGTCCGCGCCGCGATCGCCGCCATCAGGCCGAGCCCGGCCAGGGTGGCGAGGTGCGCTGGGTAGATCCGCGCCAGTCGGGCCCAGAGGAAGGCGCCGTAGCCGAACCGCCCGCGCCCGAAGCTCTCGAGATAGACGTGAGAAAGGATGAAGCCGGAAAGCACGAAGAACAGCTCGACGCCCAGGTAGCCCTTGGCCACCAGCCGAGGCGCCGGCGCGCTGCTGAGCTGGGGCCAGTAGTGATAGGCCACCACCCAGAGCGCGGCGAGATAGCGCAGGCTGGTGAGCGGCCTCAGGTTTTCAGGCGTCTGGCGCGGCACAGAGCTGACCCACTGTGGGACCCGGGGGACGCGCGCCGCAATCCGCGCGCCAGCTTCCCCCGCTTGCGCGGGCGCGGGCGGCGGCTCAGAAAGGCGCGATGGGCCGGACCGGGGCGATCCTGAAGAGCGCTTGGGCGCTGGCGCTGCTTTGCGCCTTGGCCCTGCGCGCCCTTTGCCCGACCGGGTGGATGCCGGGCCCTGACCCGGGCTCCGGCGCTTGGCTGGTCATCTGCACCGGGCATGGACCGGCGACGCCGAACGACGGCCACGACAAGCCCTGGCGCAAGGAGGGCGGGCGCCAGGAGCGCTGCGCCTTCTCAGGATTCGTCCAGGCGCCCGCGCCGCCGCCACCCCCGCTCCTGGCGCCGCCGCGATTTGCGCTGGCGCCTGCCCCCGCCTTCCTCATCCGGCCCCGCGTGGCGTCCCTGGAGCGACCGCGCGGCCCTTCCGCCAGGGGCCCGCCTTTCGGCGTCTGAGAATCCGTCGACCGACGGCGCCGCGGGCCGCGAAGCCTCGGCGTTGTCCATCCGATTCGTTCAGGACCGAAAACCCATGCCTCTTTCGACGCGCGCGCCCTGCGCCGCCCTCTTCGCCGCCGCCGGCCTCGCGGCGGCCTCGCCGACGCTCGCCCACGGCGTGGTCGGCAAGCGCTTCTTCCCCGCCACCATCGCCACCGACGATCCCGCCGTCGCCGACGAGCTGTCGCTGCCCACCATCGCCGTGTTCAAATCCGCCGACGCCCCGCCGGCCGTCGAGACCGACGTCTCGGGGGAATGGTCGAAGCGGATCACCTCGCATCTCGGCGTCTCCTTCGCCGATGGCTGGACCCGCATCCACGCGCCCGACGGGACGGCCAGCGGCTTTTCGAACTTCGAGACGACACTGAAGTATCTGGTGGTCGCCAACGCGCCCCACGAGCTGATGATCTCTACGGGGCTTTCGGCCGAATGGGGCGGCACGGGCGCCGCGCGGGTCGGCGCGGAAAGGACCACCACCCTCACCCCGACGCTCTACTTCGGCAAGGGCGCGGGCGATCTGCCGGAAGCCTTGGCCTGGGCCCGGCCCTTCGCTCTCACCGGCGTCCTCGGCCTGGCCGTGCCTGCCGCCGGCGGCGAGACCCGGTCGTTCGAAGCCGGCTTCGCCCTGGAATACAGCCTGCGCTATCTGGCCTCCCATGTCCGCGATCTCGGTCTGCCGAGGACGATCAACCAGATGACGCCGCTGGTGGAGGTCCAGTTCTCGAGCCCGATCGCGAACCGCGCCGGCGCGCCGACCACCGGGACCGTGAACCCCGGCCTCCTCTGGTCGGGCCAGCATCTGCAGCTGGGCGCAGAGGCGATGATCCCGATCAACGCCGCCAGCGGCCGCGGCGTGGGGACCGTCTTCCAGGTCCACTGGTTCATCGACGACCTGTTGCCCCGCTCGGTCGGCAGGCCGGTCTGGTGAGGTCGGCATGCGCCTGAGCGGTCTCGCCGTCCTTCTGACTCTGGCGCTGGCCCCCGCGCCCGCCCTCGCCCACGCCTTCCTGGACCACGCCGAACCCCGGGTGGGATCGCAAGTCAAGCCGCCGCCGAGGACAGTCCAGCTCTGGTTCACCCAGGGGCTGGCCGCGGCCTTCTGCCAGGTGACGGTGGCTGGCCCACCGGGTTTCGGCGGCGCCGGCCCGGCCCGGCCGGCGCCCGGCGACAACCGGCGTTTGATCGTCGATCTGCGCCCGCCGCTGCCGGCGGGCGTCTACCGGGTGCGCTGGCGGGCGCTCTCGGCCGACACCCACGTCACCGAGGGCGAGTTCGCCTTCACGGTGCGCCCGTGAGTTCGGACGCAAGTCTGGTCGCGGTTCGCTTCGCGGCCTTCGGCGCCGCCATCGCCCTCTTCGGCGCCGCGGCTTTCCGGCTCTATGCGCCGGCGCCGGCGCGCGCGCCGCGCCAGCCGGTCCTCGCGGCGGTGGCTGCGCCCCTCGGACTCGCTCTGGCGACCTTCGCCTATGCGGCGCTCCTCGCGCGCGAGATCACAGCGGCGGCCGGCTGGCCGACGCCTTCCGCCCTCGTCCAGCTCTGGACCTCCACGGGCTTTGGGCGCGCCCTGGCCGTGTCGATTCTGGCCGCCGTTCTGCTCGCCGCGCTGAGGCTGGCGGGCGGCGAGCGGCCGCGGGCAAGGCTGGCGCTGAGCTGGACGGCGCTCGTCGCCCTCGCCTTCGTCGGCCACGCCGCCGACGGCGAGGGACTGACGGGGGACGCGCGCCTGGCGCTGGCGGCGGCCCACCTGACGGCGGCCGGCCTCTGGCTGGGCGCCCTTCCGTCCCTGCTGCTGGCGGTGAGGGCGCCGACCCCGCAAACCTCGGTCCTCTTACGACGCTTTGGGGCGGTGGGCGCGATGGCGGTGGCGCTCATCCTGGCAACCGGCGCGGCGGCCGTCGCCTTCGCGTTCGCCGACGCCCGAGGCAGGCTAGGACGCGCATACGCCACCGTCCTCTTCGTGAAGCTGGCTTTCGTCGCCGGCCTCCTCGCCCTCGCGGCCGTGAACCGATTCGTGCTGACGCCGCGGGCGGGAAGCGAGCCGGCTATGGCGCTCCGGGCGCTGCGGCGGACGATCGTGCTGGAGCAGGCGCTGGCGCTCGGCGCCCTCGCCGCCGTCTCGGCGCTCGGCCAGCTCGACCCGGCGATGTGAGGCCGTCCCCAGTGGCGGCGGTCTTACGGAATCTTTATGGTCGCTGGAATCTTTCTGATCACGCGCTAAGTCCTCCGGGCGGCGCCTGCAGCCGCCTTCCGAGACCAAGCCATGTGGCGCCCATCCGCCGAGAGGAAGACGGCCCGCTCCGCCGGGTTCACGGCCAAGGAGACAGCCGATTGACCACCCACGATTCGCTCGAGGCCGGCGCCGCGGTCCAGTCCAAGGCGCACGGCGGCGCGGGCATGCGCTACGGGGCCCTGGTGGTGGGCTCACTCGGCGTCGTGTTCGGCGACATCGGCACCAGCCCGCTCTACGCCTTCCGTTCGGCGCTCAACACCATGCAGGGAGAGACCCTGCGGCGCGCCGACATCCTGGGCGTGGTGTCGCTGGCCCTCTGGGCGCTGATCATGGTGGTGACGGTCAAGTACGTCCTCTTCCTGATGCGGGCGGACAACCGCGGCGAAGGCGGGGTGCTCTCGCTCACCGCCCTCGCCCAGCGGGCGCTCGGGCAAAGGACCACCTTCGTGTTCATCCTCGGGCTCATCGGCGCGGCGCTGTTCTACGGCGACGCCATGATCACGCCGGCGATCTCGGTGTTGAGCGCCATCGAGGGGCTGAGGACCATTCCCGCGATCCGCCACGACGTCACCACCGACGTGGTGATGCTGATCAGCATCGTGATCCTCTTCGCCCTCTTCTTCGTGCAGTCGCGCGGGACCGCCCGGGTGGGCGCCTTCTTTGGGCCGGTGATGCTGGTCTGGTTCGCGGTGATCCTGATCATGGGCGCGTTCCACCTGCTGGATGACCCGGGAGTGCTGTTCGGCTTCAATCCGATCTTCGGGCTGGAGTTCCTGGGGCGGCACGGCTTCGTCGGCTTCCTGGTGCTGGGTTCGGTGTTCCTCACCGTCACCGGGGCCGAGGCGCTCTATGCCGACATGGGGCACTTCGGCCGCTGGCCCATCCAGTCGGCGTGGCTCTTCTTCGCGCTGCCATGCCTGGCGGCCAACTACCTGGGCCAGGGAGCCGAAGCGCTGCACGCGCTCGCGCGCGCCCACGGCCGCCCGCTTCCCGACATCGACTGGTTCTTCACCATGGCGCCGGACACCTTCCGCGCGCCGCTGGTGGTGCTGGCCACCATCGCCACCATCATCGCCTCCCAGGCGGTGATCACCGGCGCCTACTCGCTGAGCCAGCAGGCGATGCAGCTGGGCTTCCTGCCGCGGATGGACGTGCGGCGAACCTCCGAGACCCAGACCGGCCAGATCTTCCTGCCTCAGATCAACAACATGCTGCTCGTGGGCGTGCTGATGCTGGTGGTGGTCTTCAAGACCTCCGACAGCCTCTCCCACGCCTACGGTCTGGCGGTGACCGGCACCATGCTGGTGACCACCTGCCTCGCCTACATCGTGGTCCGCCACATGTGGAAATGGGGGCCGTTCAGGACCGCGATCCTGATCGGCCCGCTGGTGGTGATGGACCTGACCTTCCTCTCCGCCAACGCCCTGAAGATCCTCTCCGGCGGGTGGGCGCCGGTGCTGATCGGCCTCGCCCTGATGACGGTGATGCTCACCTGGACCCGCGGCACGCGCCTCCTCTACGACAAGACGCGGCGCGAGAGCGTGGCGCTGAAGGACATGGCGGAGATCCTGCGCAGCCGCGCCCGCTACCGGGTGCCCGGCACGGCCGTCTTCCTCACCTCGGACCCGGACATCGCCCCCGTGGCGCTGATGCACAACCTCAAGCACAACAAGGTGCTGCACGAGAAGAACGTCATCCTGACCATCGCCACCGCCGAGACGCCCCGGGTGCGCGACGAGGACCGGATCGGCATCGAGCAGATCAGCCCGGACTTCACCAAGGTGATCCTCACCTACGGCTTCATGGAGAGCCCCGACCTGCCGCGGGCGCTGATGCTCTGCCGAAAGCAGGGGCTGAAGTTCGACATCATGTCGACGAGCTTCTTCCTCGGCCGCCGCTCGGTGGTGCCGGCGGTGCGCTCCGGCATGCCGCTCTGGCAGGACAAGCTCTTCATCTTCCTGATGAAGAACGCCACCAACCCCACCGACTTCTTCAAGATCCCGCCCGGCCGGGTGGTGGAGATGGGCGCGCAGGTGACGGTGTAGGCTCGCCAGGCGGCGGGCGCCGGCTACCGGCTAGCGAACAGGCGCCGCGGCCGCTCCGGGAACAGGCGGTCCGAGACGGGCCTGCAGAAACCCGCGCTCGCTCCGGCGCCGGGAAGGAACAGCAACTTGGGCATGGAGCAAGCTCGCAGCCGCCGCCCGCGAAGACAACCCGCCGCAAGCGCGACGGCGACTTTCGAGCCGCTGCCCGCATTCCCGACGATCGGCCCGGTCGAAACCGACCCCGGCCGCCGAGCGCGGTGCTATCAGCGACAGACGAGCGGCCGAAACCAGAGCTCGCATCCCGGAGGAGACAGCATGCTTACCGACGATATCGTGGCGATCAGGCGCCTCGCGGACCTGTACAGCGACGCGGCCAACCGCGGCGACGCGGCGGCGATGGCCTCCGTCTACGCCGAGGAGGCCGTACTGACGGCCTATGGCGAGACCTTCCACGGCCGCGCGGCGATCGAACAGGGGTTCGAGGGGATGGTCGAGCGGGTGGAAATCGTCAACCAGATCTGCTCGGCCGGCGTCTTCACCGTGGACGGGGACCGTGCGACGGCTCGTTGGACGGTGACGGGATTCACCAAGCGCCGGGACAGCGACAAACTGCAGCTGTTCCTTGGGAACTACGACGACGAACTGGTCCGCACCGCCGCCGGTTGGCGGTTTTCGCGGCGGATCCTTTCGCGGCGCGCGCAGATGCAGCTGGAGGGCGCGCTGCGGGTCTGGAGGACTTAGGCGCCGGGTTGCCGCCGCGCAGCGTCGGGAACGTGATGCGACGTCCAGCCGTAGCCGACGCTGCACAGACTGTGGCCGTTGCGGCGGACCTCGACGACGGCCAAGGGCTCGTCTGGGATCAGTTCACGGGCTCGGCCGATGGCATGCTCAAGATCGCCCGAGAAGAAGGCGCGGCATGTCCTGCGACCACCGCACGTCAGGGGACAGCCTTTCGGCCAGCCGCATCCGCTGCGAACGAGTTCAAACTTCGCCATCGACGCAGGGCCTAGGCTTGTGCGATCCCGACCGCAATCGGACCCATTGGACAAATGGTCGTCGGCGAGAGGGTTGGCCAGCTGGGCGCCGCGCGAAGTCAGCTTTGCTCGAATTGTGCGCAGCACAGTCGGCCTCCCGCGCGCCCTGCCCGCCCTGCTCGGCGACCGGGATCGCTGAGGGCTTGCGGCTCAAGGCCGCTCAGGCGTGCATCGTGTCCTCCACGGCGGCGACGAGCGCCAGCGTCCGCCGAGGCCGACGCATCATGAGGACGAGCGGCAGGCACAAGAGGGCGAGACCCGCCAACAGCCGGAAATCGTTCACATAGGCCACCATGGTCGCCTGTCGGGTGATCTCGTCGTTGAGCGCCAGCGCGCCAGCCGCCGTATCGGGTCGCAGGCGAGCGGCGAGGCCCGCGGCGAAGTTCGGATCGTCGGGCCGGACCAGGGAGGCCAGGGAGGCGTGCATGGTCTGGGTGTTGACGGCGGTGAGCGCCTCGAACGAGGCCAGCCCCGTGCTGGACGCCATTCCACGCAGCAGACCCAGCGCCGATGAAGCGTCGGCTCTGAGGTTCGCCGGAATGGTCGCGAAGCCGAGCGTGGTCAGCGGCACCATCACGATCCCTTGTCCGATTCCCTGGAGCACCGTCGCCGAGACGATCTCCTTGTCGGTCATCGATAGGTCGAACAGGCCCATCTCCCAGAAGGCGCAAGCCAGAGTGACGAGGCCGATGCTGATCATCACCTTGCGGTCGACGTAGGCGTCCAGCCGCCCGACGGCCCAGATCACGGCCACGATCGCCACGCCCCGCGGCGCGGACAGCAGACCCGTGTGGATCACCGTATAGCCCATGACTCCCTGCATCATCATCGGCAGCAGGACGAGGTTGGTCATGAACAGGGCGTAGACCAGCATGCCGCACACCACGCTCATCACGAAGTTGCGGTCGCGGATCAGCGCCGGCGGAAACAGCGGGTGCGCGGCCGTCAGCGTATGCGTCCCATAGACCCAGAACGCCATGGCCGCGACGATCGCCTCGGCGCAGATCTCCGGCGAGGCGAACCAGTCCTGGGTCGTGCCCCGGTCGAGCATGAGCTGAAAGGCGGCGACCGCCACCCCCAGCGAGCAGAAGCCGAGGAAGTCGAACCGTGGCGCCTTGGTCTCTGCGCCCGGCATGAAGATCCAGATGAGCAGCACCGTGGCGATACCCGCCGGCAGGTTGATGTAGAAGCACCAGCGCCAGGAAAGCTCGTCGGTCAGCAGGCCGCCCACCACGGGCCCGATGATCGGCGCCACCATCATGGCCATCGAGAAGAGGGCCATCGCCCGGGCGTGACGCCGCGGCGGATTGATATCCAGCAACACCACTTGAGCGAGCGGCCCGATGAAGGCGCTCATGGCCCCCTGGAGCAGGCGGAAGGCCACCATCTCGGCCAGGCTGGCGGCGGCCCCGCAGAGGATGGAGACGGCCGTGAACCCGGAGATGGCGACGAGGAGCAGGTTCTTTATCCCGAACCGCTTGGCCAGCCAGCCGCTCAGCGGCGTCATCACCGCGGTGGCCACCATGTAGGAGGTGATCGTCCAGGTGATCTGCTCGGGCGAGGCCGAGAGACTGGCCTGCATGTGCGGCAGGGCGACGTTGACCACGGTGGTGTCGAGCGTGGTCATGGTCACCCCGAGGATGACGCCCAGCGTGATCAGCGCGCGCCGCCCGGCGCCCTCCCCGTCGCAGGCTGTCGCCTCGCCCTTCATGCCCCCCTGCTCGGGGCTGCGAGCGCCCTGCGAAGCGGCCGGCCCGGTCCCTCGCCGCCTCTCGTCCGCTGCCTCATCATGGGCGACACCCTACCCTAGCGGACCCACCCGCCGCCGGCGGACGCCAAGACGTTTGGAACCACACCGCGGGACGCAATGGAAGCCGTTGGGCTTTCCCCCACCCACGGGCGCGCCACCAGCGCCTGCGGCGCGGGATCGAGACGGCGAGCACCCAAGCGATCGTGAAGGCCCCGCCCGGACGGGGTGTCCGCCTATTACCTTTGAAATGACTTATCTTTTTGTTTCGTCTGGCTATTCCACACACTGCTCCATACAAACTGAGGCGAGCTTGGTCAGTGGAACCAGCCGAACCAGAGCCCCAGGCCGTGGATGATCCCAATGGGCACGACGATGCCGCCTGCGATCAGCATCCCCCAGCGATTGTGATCGATGCTCCAGACTATGTGGGTAATCCATGCCCCGACCGGCGTAGCCACGCAGGCGATCCACCAGAGACCGAACAGAACTGGCGACAGCCGCGGCCCCCGCCCGGCGGACTCTGGGGCGGCCGTGGGAGGCCGCACCGGCGATGAAGTCGTGGCGAGGGCTAGTCTTTCGGTGTCACCCAGCCCCTCCCGCCTCCTTCCGCCGTAGGTAGCGCCCGCCCAGGCGGCTACCAGGATTGCTAACTCGGAAAGGGCCCAGAGCCGGCCGCTGAGCAAGTCTCCGAGAACGGCTAGCGGGACTACCCCAAAGGTGAGAAGTGCGGTACCCACAGTGGCGCCGGGCCGCCCCCAAGCGCCATAGCATTCCATCCACGCAGAGCCCCAAACGAGCGCTGCGAAGAGCAACGCTGACCAGCGAAGGGCGCCCCTGGCGATATGCCGGATCGGCCGGGCGAGAGTCATCGGCAAGAACACGAAGATGTCGAACAGGATCACCCCGGTCGCTACATTGGCCATCAGATCGTACCCGCGCACGAACAGCAGGATCATCTGGACGCCGAGGAACCAGCTCGACGCCGTGAGAGCGATCCAAATCACCAGCGGAAAAGCAAGGACCGGCGCCGCACCGCCTGCACCGGCTTGGCCAATCTCGTCGATGGCCGGGCTCGTGCCCGCGACACGCCTGTCCGCCTTGGGTGCGGAAACTTTCTCCGAGGTCTCGTTCGACTGGCCCTGCTCCCAGGCCAGGTGGATGGCCCAGGCGTCTTCCTCGGTCAGCTCCTCGTCCTCGTCCTCGCTAAGGTCTTCAGGATATTCGCCGGCATCCGCGAAGTCGCCACTCAAAAGGTCCTCGTCATCCTGGACGACTACCTCGCGCGCTCCGCTCTCGAATGCTTCCCACTGGCGCCGCGACTCCCGGGTCTGCCGGTCCTCCCGCGGCATCAGGGGCTCCAGCATTTGGTGGAGCACCCGCTCTTCGGCCATGATCACGGCCATTCGGTCCGCCACCGCCCCATCTGCGGACCGGGGCTCGTTCGCCAACAGGCGATCCCGGAGCGCGTAGGCTTCCTTCGTCTTGTGCTCCATGTGGACGCGCAACTCGCCGCTCTGGGTGAGCGAGCGGTAAAGGTCTGGCTGATGTTCCAGCAGGGCCTTGAGGTAGGTCTCCTGGAAATCCATGCGCGCCCCCAACGTGCAAGACCGCCAGTTCACTACCTCCATGGAGCAAATAGCAAGCGGGTTCGGCGCTTCCCGCCTCCCACATCACTGCTCGCACGCTCCTCCCGCCCCTACACGAGCGCGGCGAGGTGGCGATGCAGGAGCTGCGGCGGCGGTTCGGGCGGTTGGTGGCCGCCCACCGGAGGAACCGGGGGCTGACCCAGGACACGTTGGCGGAGCGGTCCGGCGTCTCCACCGACATGATCTCGCGCATCGAGGCCGGCGCGACCGGCGCGCGCTTCACCACTATCGCCAAGCTGGCCGAGGCGCTGGACGTTGATCCTGCGGAGCTGTTCTCGTCGGAGGTCCCTGCCGGAGCCAGGCATCGGGCGACGCTGACCAACCTTACCGCCCGGCTCTCCAGCCTGTCGGATCGGGACCTGCTTTGGCTGACCGGGATCGTCGACGCGGCTTTGAAGCCGCGAGGTTGAGCCCTGGGCTCGCGGAAGGGGGGGCGTCCCCTAAACTGAGGTCGCCGCTTTGACCCAATGATCCAAATTTCGGGGTTTTTCCGCGCCAGGAAATCGGGTCGTATTGGAAGCGTCGCTGCGCCGCCCAGAAGCCCCAGGACGGGCGGAACGCCACGCCGCGGAGAGGTCACTCGGAAAGGTTCGCGAGACGCATCCTGAGATCGCCGATACAGCGGGGGACGAACTGACGAAGCTCGTCCAGGGCTTCCGCAAGGCGGACCTGGACCGCATCTCGATGGCGGCCGACGAGGTTGGTCGGGCGCACGCCAATGGTCGACCGGCCGGTTCGGCCGGCGCCGTGGGCGTCCTCGAAGACGAGATGCGCAAGTCGCGCAACTTGAAGCCGGTCCGCAAGCTGATGGAGTTGGCGGGAGATGCCGTGCAGGCATTCAAGCCCGTCTTTCTGATGAGCCCGCTCTCCGTCGCCCAGTATTTGCCGCCGGGCTCGCTCAAGTTCGACATGTTGGTCATCGACGAGGCGAGCCAGGTTACCAAGGGCAGAAAATATCTTCGACTTCGAGCCGCTGAAGCAGGAAGAGCTGGACCTTGCGGAGGACCAGGCGGAGTTCGGCCACGACCTCCCCGAGTTACAACCCCAACTCGCTCCATCCTCTGGGAACGGGAACCTGCGGCCCTACGAATTCGCTAGCTTCCGCTTCCCAGCAAAAGCGCCCAATGACCTTCCGGATCACTTTCTCTCCGAAATCGTCGAGCGAATTGTGAAGGTGGAGCAGCCAATCCATCAAGACGAGGTGGGCCGTCGGCTGGCCCGAGTTTGCGGCCATCAGCGGGCTGGTTCCCAGATACAGCGCGCAGCCCAACGCGGGCTGCGCTTCGGCAAGAGCGCCGGCCGGCTCGCCGAACACCGCCAGTTCTGGACCCAGGCAACGCTTGGCGAGATCGCGCCGCGCGATCGGGGGAGCCTCGCCCAGGCCGAGATGGTCCGCAAGCCGGAGATGATTTGCGGTCGCGAGCTTGCAGCGGCCGCGCGGATGGTGTTGACGCGGAACCTAGCCCTTGCTCGAGAAGAGTTGGTCGTCGAGACCGCGCGGCTGATCGGGCTAGCCCGCGTCGGTGAGTACGTCAGGGAGGCGATCGAGGCCGCAATCGATCAGCACTTGGCCGGGGAGGTGGCGCAGGATCATCTGGGCCGCCTGAAGCTGAAGCAGCCCTGAGAGCAAAAAGATGTCGCCCTCCCGTCATGGCGCCCCGGCGCAAGTGGCTCCGACTGGCGAGGTTCGCCGCCTGGAGCGAATGAGACTCGGGGAAGGCGACGGGGACGGCGGCCGCCGGGAAGCCTTCGTCCAGAAGCTGGTCTTCGACCACCCTGACGTCATCCCCATGGCCGACATCGAGCCGGCGTTCACGCCGCTGATCTCGGTCTGCAGGGAGTTGATGACGCCCGCCGGCCCCATCGACAACCTGTGGATCACGCCGGCCGGAGGAATTGTGCTCGGTGAATGCAAGCTGGTGCGAAACCCGCAGGCGCGCCGCGAGGTCGTCGCCCAGGCCCTCGACTATGCGCGTGCGATCGGCGACTGGCGCTACGAGGACCTGGAGCGGGAGGTCCGAAAGTCGCTGAAGAAGCCCGACGGGACGATCTGGAGCTTGGTCGAGGGGGGCTCCGACCTCGAAGAGCACCAGTTCGTCGACGCGGTGAACCGACGCCTGCGGATCGGCCAGCTCATGATCCTGATCATCGGCGACGGCATCCAGGAAGGCGTGGAGGCGCTGACGCAGCATCTCCAGCTCCATGCCGGTATTCACGCGGGCATGGCGCTGGTGGACCTGTCGATTTGGGATGACGGGGACCGGGGGCTGCTCGTCGTTCCGCGCGTCCCGATGAAGACAGTGCTGATCGAGCGCGGGATCGTCACCTTCAATCCCGCAGATGGCGTTCAGGTCATGCCCGCCCGCGTCACAGCGGCGAGCGCGACGGCCAAACCTCGGGCCATCTCCTCGTCGGAACCGGAGTTCTACGATCAGCTCGATCAGCGACGGCCTGGCCTATCCGCTCGGCTCCGGGCCTTCCTGGACAGCATAGCCGACCTCGGGATCACTCCGGACTTCCCAGCGAGCCTAGTCCTTCGTTGGCCCGTCTCCCCCGACGTGGAAGGCCGCGCCGGGTTCGTGGAGAAGTCGGGGAAGGTCTACCTCCAGAGCGGCTGGGTGACGGCGCGAAAGCTCGACCGCCTGGACGTCGGCGAGCGGTACCTCGAAGTCATAAGGTCCGCCGTCGGCGGCCAAGTACGGCGATACGAGACATCCGCTCCCCCCGAGGTGGTCGGAGGTGATGGTCGGGCGCTGGAGCTGGGGGCCCTTCTCGACCACGCGGACGAGTGGCGACGGGCCATCGAGGCGCTGATCGACGGCCTGCGAGACTCGGGGGGCCAGTAGGTTGACCGCCGACGATCACCCTCAGGCCGATCCCCATGGCTAGATACAAGCCGCTCCGAGACTACCTCCACGGTCAGACCTTCGCCGAGTTGACCCTCTCCTTCGCCGAGATCGAGCGGCTGGTTGGGGCCCTTCCCGCCAGTGCGCAACGCCCCCAGTGGTGGGCGAACGCCCGACGCCTAGGATCAACGCAGCGCGAGGCGTGGCGGGCCGCCGGCTACGACGCCTTCCTGATCTCGGGAGCCAACAAGGTGCGGTTCGTGCGGGTGGGTCCCTCGACAGGAGCTTACCAACGCGCCCCCACGACGCCCACAGCCCTAAGGATGCCTCAGACCGCGGTCCCTCCCCCGCCGCCAAAGCCTGCGTTGACGGCCCAGGCGTTGCTGGCGGGCGGCTTCGAGCTGACGAGCCGCTGGGTGCTGACCCCGGCTGGGGCGCTCATTTCGGAGCGCCCTCCCCCGTCCCATCCCGGAGTCTACGCCTTCGTGTCGGAGGGGCTGGCGGTCTACGTGGGGATCGCGACGGTGAGCATCAGGAAGCGGCTCTACTTCTACACTCGGCCGGGGTGCGGATTCCGACGATGCCGCCCGCCCATTCCGAGATGATCGCGCCCATCATTCCGAGATGATGCCGCCCACCCGAGGGGTCGTCGTTGGCGGGTTGATATAGGGGCTGGCCGGGGGGCTCGGTCAAGCCTGGGCTTGGGGTGC
>JAFBAO010000068.1 GCA_019247715.1 Caulobacteraceae bacterium | reverse complement strand
AAGGCCAGAGCCGGCGAGCTCAAGAACTTCACCGGCATCGATTCCCCCTACGAGCCCCCCGAACACCCCGAGATCCACATCGACACCACCACCCTCTCCGCCGCCCAGGCCGCTGAGCAGATCGTCGAGCAACTCGATGGAGGGGCGACGGAGGCCTGAGCCTGGGGGCGGGGCTCCCGCCGGATCGGTCCTGGTATACCCAGGCGACCAGGGCTCGCTCACCGGGTTAGGCCCCGAGTAACGGGTCTCGCGCGAGGATGGGGCGGATTATCGGACAACCGCGCCCGCCTATGGACATCTCCCCGACTGTGGCGGCTGGCCGGCCAACCGATCTGACGCTCCTTTGGCGTGGTTCCGAATGGGCGCTGGGCGCCGGTCTCGCCCTGGCCCTCATCGGCTGCCTCTTCAACGTCGCGCCGACCGCCGCCGGCGGCGCGACGTTCATGGACGCCCGGCTCCCGATCATGGCGGTGCTCGTGTTCTTCGCCGGCGTCGCGCCTCATCCGCCGCCAAGCGTGGCAAGTGGCGCTGCCGCCTTCGCCCTGCTCATCGTGGGCGGGGCGGCCGTCGTCGCCGCCAGTTGGACTGGGCGCGCACGCGATCTCGCGGAGCTGCGCACGGAGCTCGCTTATGTTCGGCCCGGAGCCTCGATCTTGCCGACATGGACGGGCTCGCCCATCGGCGAGGAAGCGAGCAGGCGCGAGTTGCCCAACTTCATGTTGCTCAACGAGCATCTGGCCGCGCTCGCGGTCATTGAGCGCCGCGCGTTCTGGCCACTTGAGTTCGCCGACCCAACTCAGCAGCCGCTGGCGATCCGCGAATCCTACAAGAGGATGGCCGCCCCGTCCGGCTGGCCGACGCCCTGGGTGCGGCTGTCCGACAATCCGGCCACGCCCGCGGACATCTCGGCGCACCGCTACCTGAACCGCTGGCGTGAGCGGTTCGACTTCGTGCTCCTGGTCGGCCCGCCCGCGAGCCTGCGGCGGACGCCGTCCGGCCTGCCCCTCGTGCGAAGCGGCGACGCCGCCTCACTCTACCAGGTCATCCGCTGAGCATGAGTCCCGATCACTTAGACATCCTAAGACGACTACCGACGCGGCCAGGAGGCGCCCTTCGCCGGCCCGGCCGGCCCCGCCTCCCGGTCGCGGCGTGGGGGAGCGTCGCGGCCGCGTTCGTTGCGGGCTGGTCCTTGGCGGCGCTCTTCCTTCCCCATCAGTATCCCGACTTCGGGGTCTTCTGGACGGCGGCCCGGCACGCATTCGACCCTCAGCTCTATGACGCCGCCCATCTGACGGCCGCCCAGGGCTGGTGGCCGGGGATGACGCCCCATCCGTTCGTCTATCCGCCGACTTTCCTCCTGCTGATCTGGCCCTTCGGGCTGCCGCCCTTCAGCTTGGCCGACCACCTCTGGGGAGGCCTGTCGTGCGCCGCCTTCGTCCTCGCCGCACGCGAGGTCGTCAGGCCGGCCTCGGCAGCCATCATTCTCCTCCTATGCGTTCCCGTGCTCATGGCCGCGGCTTACGGACAATCGATCTTCTTCGCCGGCGCGAGCCTGATCGGCGGCGTGGCGCTGGCGGAACGGCGGCCCCGTCTGGCCGGCGTCCTGCTCGCGGCGGCGATGTGCATCAAGCCGCAGGTCACGATCCTGGCGCCGCTCGCCATGTTTGGCTCCTGGCGCGTCGCGACAGCCGCCCTCGCCGCCGCAGCGGCGTTCATCGTCGGCAGCTGCGTGTTCGGTCCGGGCCAATGGGCGCGATGGCTGGAGGCTTTGCCGCACTTCACAGGCCTGGTGCGTCAGATGGGGCTCGGGACGGTGAACCTGCTCGCGCCAGGTCTTTCAGCACCGCAGAAGTTGATGGTGGCCAGCGCCGGCGTCGGGTTTGCGGCGTGGAGTGTTCGAAAGGACCTGCCGCAGCGCATCGTCGGCATCGTCTGTGGATCGCTCTGCTGCGCAACCTACGCGGTGCGTCCCGACCTGGCGGTCCTGGCGCCCAGCGCACTCGCCTGGACGCTGAGCGGGTGGACCAGCGCCTCGTGGCTGCGCCGTGTGGCCGGCCTCGCCCTGATCCTCGGTCTGGTCGCGTCCCCGGTGGGCATCGCCCTCTTCATGCTGGCGAGCCTTCTCGCCGGACTGTCCGGAATCGAGGTCCTCAAGGAAGCGCGGCCACGGCCGTGGATCGAGCGCCGGCGCCAGCGGCTGACCGCCAGTCCGCAATGACGAGGCCGGCGAAGACCAGAAGCGCAGGAAGCCCCAGATAGGGGGCCGTGGCCTCGAAGGCCGCGGCAAGGGCCAAGAGGAGGGTCGCAAGAGCGCCGCGCTCCAGCGCCGCCAGCCCCAGCGCCGTCGCGGCCGGCGCGATCGCCGTGGCGTCGTAACACATGGCGTAGGGGGCGGCGACCAGGCTGCCCAAGGCCAGCGCCGCGATGCGGTGCGCTGGCTTGGCCGGATTTCTGAACAGGGTCCAGACGAGGCCGGCCCCGGCGAGCGCGAACGCCGCCTCCGCCAGAGTCGAAGAGGGGCCGTGCAGCCCCAGTTCGCGCGCGGCCCAGAACGGCGTTATCACCGCACCCTCCAGCGCGGGCACACCCTCGATCACCCGCTGGAACGCCGGCAAGCTCGCGAGCCATTCGCTCCATCGGTCAGGACCGAAGAAAACGGCGCTCGCCGCCGCCGCGGCGATCGCTACGACCCCGGCGCTGGCCAGCGCTTCGAGACCGCCGCATGCCAGCAGTGCGACGGGCGCCATGATCACGGCCTGCGGCTTGGCGATCGCGGCGAGGGCGAGCAGGCAACCGGCGAAGCGAGGACGGCGATCCAGTTCCAGCACGGCCAGCACCACCAGCCCGCTGGTTAGCACCACAGTCTGACCGGCCGTCGCCGCGATGACGACCGCCGGCAAGGCGGCAGTCAGCAAGACCGCAAGCAGGTTGTTCCGCCGGATTAGCCGGACGGTGGCGTAGAGGAAGACGCCCAGCGAAAGCGCCGACCAGACCCCGGCCGCGGCCCAGAACGGCAGTCGACCGAGCGGCGCCATGAGCAGGAGGGTGGCGGGCGGATAGGCGTAGGGTCGCAGCCAGGCGAAGTGGGGCGGCAGCAGCCAGGCCTGGGCCGCGGTGACCGCCGCGAAATCGTACACCTTGCCGGGCTCCGTCCAGACCATGCGGCCAGCCGCCCAGAGAGGCAGGAAATCCATGCCGAACGGCTCCAGCCGCAGCAGGCTCCAGAGCTGAAGCCCGGCGAGGCAGGTCAGCCCGCTTGCGAGCGCTACGAGCAGTCGGTCGGAGAACCCAGCGGCCCGCGTCGTCGTCCGGAAGGCGGCCACTGCCCGGATTCCTTTGGGTGAGACCGCCGCATCCTATGGCCGAGTTCTTAGCGAAGGCTTGCGAGGGGGCCGGCGACGCCCGACGGCGTCAGCTCCCCACCGCAGCCGCTTTAACAGGGGTGCAAGCAATGCCGGGGCATCTTGCTTCCCGAATTTTCCCGGCGGAGTTGAAGATGCAGGGTATCCTCGCGTTCGTTCGCGACGTGGCGGATCTTGACTCCGGTCTGGTCTGGACGCTGCTGTTCTTCATCGCGCTCGAGACCATCGCACCGCGGCCTGGCCTCAAGGTGTCCACGGCCTCGCGGGTGCGGGCGCTCGTCTTTTGGTCGGTCTACAACGCCGCCATCGTGCTGCTGTTCTATCTGATACAGCCACTTTGGCATGCTCTCAGTTTCAAGCCGCTGATTCCCAGCCTCGCGCCGACGGGCCTACCGCGCCCCGTGGCCATCGTGATCGGCTGCGTCGCCGCCGCCTATGTCGGCGACTTCGTCTACTATTGGTGCCACCGCTTCCAGCACAGGTTTCTGTGGCGATTCCACGCCGTACACCACTCGGTGCGCGAGATGAGCGGAATTACGGCCTACCATCACTTCAGCGAGGAAGTGACGCAATTCGTCTTATACGTGATTCCTCTATCTATCTTCACTCGTGATCCATACTCAATACCCATATTAGGCCTCCTTCTCGGCCTTCAGGGCAGCTATCTGCACTCCCAGACGCGGACAAATTTCGGTAAATTTGGACGTTATTTTAGTGACAATCGCTTCCACAGAATACACCACTCCATAGAGCCTCGCCATTTCCACAAAAATTTCGGAATCTTCACGACGCTCTGGGATTCCGTGTTCGGCACCGCCTACTTCCCGGTCCCGGGCGAATGGCCACAAACGGGCGTGGCGGACTTCCCGGAGCCGGCGTCGGTGCGCGAATTCCTCTTGTCGCCATTCACCTATCGCAAGGGCGCGCCCGAGGCTCCCACCGAAACGCTGGCGCACGAACGCGCCTGACTGCGTCTCCTCCGCTTCGCCGGTTGGCGTCCTCGGGCAAAACCAGCTGCGCTCTGCACGGCACAGGCCGTATCGGGCCCAGCGGGACGGTCAAGCGGTGTTGTTCAGCGGCGTCTGCTACCTCTACATGGAACGGTGCCCGCCGAATCAGGACCGATGCAGGCCGACCCGGCAGAGACCGCCAAGCCGCCGCCCTTCCCTCGGCTGCTGCGCGTATGGCTGTTCATCGTTGCAAGCCTGTCGGCGGCGTTCGTCTACGCGCTGCGCATACATTTCGGGAACACGGAGTCCTATTTCCTGCTGTGGCAGGACTTGCCGATGCTCTTCGCCTGCCTCGGGCTGGTCGGTGCGCTCGCCGTGCTTCCTCTGCCTGGTCTTGGACCGCTGGACCGCTCGCTCGGCGCGGCGCCCCGCGCCTGGGCATGTGGACTGGCTGTTCTGACACTGGTGATCGGGGCCGTGGGGACCCCGTTGGTGTTCGGCGGTTACACCTTTTCGCTCGACGAGTTCCTTGCGAACTTCGATGCGCAGATTTTCGCCCACGGCCGCCTGATGGCGCCGATACCGCCCGAATGGAGGCCCTTCGCGCGAGCGCTGCAGCCCATGTTCCTCATCGAGGCGCCGGACCAGAGCCTGTGGGCCTCGGGCTATTTGCCCATCAACGCCGCGGTGCGCGCCCTGGGCCTACGACTGGGCGCCGAAGCGCTGATCAACCCGGCCTGGAGCGCCTTGTCGGTGGCGATGGTCTACGCGGTGGCGCGACGCCTATGGCCGGAGCGGCCGACGGCGGCGCTGGCCGCGGCGGCCTTGCTCGCCACTTCGGCGCAGCTGCTTGTCATGTCGATGACGGCGTACGCCATGCCGGCCCATCTGGCGCTCAACCTCGTGTGGCTCGAGCGCTTCCTGCGGGGAGGCAAGCAGGGCCACGGCGCAGCGATCATTACCGGCTTCTTCGCCTGCGGCCTGCATCAGATCATCTTCCACCCGCTCTTCGCCGCGCCCTTCGTGCTTCAGTTGTGGCTGGATCGACGCTGGACGCTCGCGGCTGTCTATACGGCCGCCTATGCCGCGATCGGAATTTTCTGGGTGGAATATTGGCCGCTCGATTTGCACCTGTCGGGCGTTCCGGACACGGCCGCCGGCGCGTTTGGGGCCGGCCGACTGGCGGCTGAGATCATGGGACTGCTTCGTCAGCTCAAGATCGAGAGCGTGGGCGAGATCGCCGAGGGCATGGTCCGGTTCGTGACTTGGCAAAACCCTTTGGCGGTTCCGCTCGCGCTGCTCGGCGGCCGAACGGCCTTCCGGACCAAGGGCCCTATGCGCGCGCTGGCCTTCGGCGTGGTTCTCACCCTCGCCACCATGCTTGTGCTCGAGCCCACGCCGGTGCACGGCTGGGGCTATCGGTATCTGCACGGGCTGCTGGGTTCGGTCTGCCTGCTCGCTGTCTGGAATTGGACGCGCCTCGCGGATTCTCTACCTCCTCGCGCTCGCCAAAGCGCGAGGGCCGGCTTTGCCCTCGCCTGCGCCGCCTCACTGCTGCTGTTTGCGCCGGTCCGCGCCTGGCAGGCGTGGCGCTATGTGCGTCCCTACGCCAACGCGAGCGCAACAATCCGAGCCGCCCCTGCCCAGATCGTTGTAATCGACCGAGATTACGCTCATTGGTTCGACATCGGCACGCTCACACGCAACGATCCCTTCCTGCGAACCAGTCCGAAAGTGATGCTGCTCGGCGCAATGGATGATGCAGCCGTACGCCGTGCATGCGCAGGCTACAGCATCCTCGTCTTCGACGGCCGCAAGGCGCAGGCGCTCGGGATGGATTTGCTTACCGCCTCAACCTTCCTGGAGGGCAGCCGCCAGAGAGCGCTGATGGCGCGACTTGGCTGTGGGCGGCGGATCGAGTGACGGCCGCCGCTGCGGCAGGACCATCACGGGGGGGCGGCGCCGCCGCGGACGCTGATGCAGACCCTGAAGTGCGGAACCTCCGTGCTAACGCGCCCGGCGGAAAGTGACGAGGTTCAGAAAGGCGAAACCGAAGCTAGTGGTGATCGCGAGGTTGATAAGGAACGCCACGGTGGGATCGAAGCCCAGGCGGCCGAGCATTATCGAATAGTTTCCGAGCGTGATCAAAAGCTGCAGCAAGGCGGCCAGGACGAACAAGGCCAACTCCTTCAACCTTCGAGTGGGCCCAACGATGCCGAAGGTGAAGCGCCGATTGAGGGCGAAGCCGACACCCACGGACACGGTCCAGGCGAGGATCGTCGCTGGAATGTAATTCATCATGCTGAGGAAGAGCATGGTCGCGATATAGGCCACGGCGGTGGTCAGGCCGCCGGCGATGCTGAATTTGATCGCCCGCTTAAGAAGCACCGCTAGGCCGGCTTACGGGCGGTGACCACGAACTCGTTGTGCGGCGCAAGCCAGCCCGCCCAGCGGGGAAGCGGGAACGAGTAGGCCTGCTCCAGCTTCAGTCCCCACCCCTCCGCCAAGCCTGCCAGCGCCGCAAAATCGACGAACCAAATGTGGGTCGCGTCCATGGTGAAGGTGCGCTCCTGGGGCGTGATCAGTATCACTTTTCCGTCAGCCTTCAGCAGCGGCAGGTAAAGGCGCCCGAGGTCGTCCGCCTGTTCCGGCGTCAGGTGCTCGAGCACGTGCGCGATCAGGAGACTGTCGAACGACCCTGGCGGTTCTTTCAGTTCGCCCGGCGTATAGGCCTCGAAGCCGCGGCGCCGCGCGATACGTACACAGGCCTCGTTTGGATCGACGCCGACTGAACCTGGAACGTGGGCCAGATTTCGACCGACGCCGCAGCCCACGTCGAGCATACGTCCTGGATTCAGGCGGCGCAGGTTCCAGCGATAAGGCGCCTGGACGTCCAACACCCGCTTCCAGAGCGGGGTTTGGAGACGCACCAAGCGCTCGGCGTACTGATCCTCAAGGACCATAGTTCATCGTACTGCGACTTGCGATGAAGGAATAGTTAGCCCGTCTCGTCCATCTGCACGTCCTCCACGCTATAGGACCCGCATGCGTATCTGCCTGCTGTACGACTCGCTCCAGCCCTACCGCATCGGGGGTGCGGAACGATGGTACTTCAGTCTCGCCGAGCGGCTCGCGGAGGCGGGACACCAGGTCACCTACGTGACGATGCGACAATGGAGCCGAGCCGAAGGGGGGCGTCACCCCGCCGCGGCCGTTGTGGCCGTTGGTCCCCGTCTGCCCAACTACAACCGGGCCGGCAAGCGGGCGATTGCGGGGCCTCTTCTCTTCGGACTGGGCGTCCTGGCCCATCTCCTGCGGCACGGACGCCGCTACGACGTGGTGCACACCTCGTCCTTTCCCTACTTCTCGCTGCTCGCCGCAGCACTCGTCCAGCCGTTCGGCGGTTACCGCATCGTCGTCGACTGGTTCGAGTTCTGGTCGAGGGCCTATTGGCGACGCTATCTCGGAAAGCTCGGATGGGTTGGCTGGAGCGTTCAGCGGCTTTGCCTTCGCGTCGGGCAACACGCCTTTTGCCTCGCAGAGCTCACCGCTGCGCGCCTGCGGGCCAACGGCGTGAATGGCCCGGTGGAGGTGCTGAAGGGGGCGTACGGAGGCAAAGTCATGTTGAGCCGCCGATCGACGGGAAAACCTGTAGCGGTCTTCGCCGGGCGACTCATTCCCGAGAAGCGACTCCCCCTGGCGCTGGAGGCGATCGGCTTGGCGCGGACAACCATTCCCGAGCTTCGCTGCCTGGTCTTCGGCCGCGGCCCTGAGTGGGAGGCTGCGGCCCGCAAAATAGCCGAAATCGGCCTGGAGCAGGCCGTCAATATGGCGGACTTTGTCGATCGGTCGGTCCTGGAGGGAGCGATGGCCGACGCCCTGTGCCTGCTGCACCCGTCAGAGCGTGAGGGGTACGGTCTGGTGGTGGTCGAGGCGGCGGCCGTCGGCACGCCCACCATCCTCGTCGCAGGCGAAGACAACGCCGCCGTCGAGCTGATCGAGGAGGGCGTCAATGGCTTCGTGGCAGCCGAACCCTCGCCTGAGGCACTTGCCGAAGCGATCGTGCGGACTTACCGGGCGGGCGAGGCGATTCGCGATTCAACGGTCGAATGGTTCAAACGCAACGCCGATCGGCTGTCGATCGACAGTTCGCTTGAGAGGGTGGTCAGAAGTTATCAGCCGCCGGAGGGACGCGCCTGCTTGGGCAATCCCACCTCGGCTGGCCCTGGCTTCGGGGTCTGACCCGCCCGTTGGCTATCGCTCCAGCGTCTTCGATCTTCCGGCGACGAACCACCCCGCGGGAAGCGCCAGATACGCCAGCCGCCGTTGCTCCAGCCGACTCCTCGCGACGGCGTCGAGAATGAGGCCGCACGCGAAGCTCACAATAGCGACCATCGCCAGGCCCACGCTGACAATCAGGCTAGGAAACCTGGGGACGGCGCCGGTGCGGGCGAACTCGGCGAGCACCGGTAGGCCCAGAATGGCCGAAAGAGTCAGAGCGACCAGAGCGGCGCCGCCGAAGAACTGCAAGGGGCGCTCCTCGCGCACGAGGAGGCTGATCATCCGCAGAATTCTCCAGCCGTCGGCCAGGGTGTTCAACTTGCTCTCCGACCCGTCTGGCCGCGCTCCGTAGCCCGCCTCCACCTCCTCGGCGGGGAGCCGCATCTGAAGGGCGTGGACCGTGATCTCCGTCTCGATCTCGAAACCGGCGGAGTTGGCGGGGAAGCTTTTGACGAACCGGCGGCTGAAGGCGCGATAACCGGTGAGCATGTCCTTGAACTGGCGTCCGAACATCTGCCGGACGAGGCCACTCAACATCTTGTTGCCGAATGCGTGGCCGGGCCGGTAAGCCGCTGGGTGGCTGGAGACGCGGGCGGCGCTGACCATGTCCAAGCCCTCCTCCAGCAACTTGCGCACCAGGCCCGGAGCGGCGCTCGCGTCGTAAGTGTCGTCGCCGTCCACCAGCAAATAGACATCCGCTTGGACGTCGGCGAACATGCGCCGCACGACGTTGCCCTTTCCAGGGAGCGTGGCCCGGCGCACCAGCGCACCGGACTCGCCGGCCACTGTTGAAGTCTCGTCGGTGGAATTGTTGTCGTAGACGTAGATCTTCGCCTCGGGCAAGGCGGCCGTGAAGTCCCTGACGACCTTGGCGATCGTGGTCGCTTCGTTGAAGCAAGGAACCAGAACCGCCACGTCCGCCGCCTCATAGCGGAGGGCCCTGGGAGGCTCGCACTGCTGAGCCTTGTTCGACCGAGCCTCGACGCGAACGCGAGTTGGGGGCGGAGAGGTCAGAGCATCATCCCAGTGAGCGCCGGATGGGTCAGGAGGAGGATCGATCTTGCCGGCGTTCGGTTAACAAGACCAGCGGCCGCACACGAGAGAGCGCGCGCCGCAACCGACCCGTCCCGGCCGCGCAAGCTCAGGCAGACGCCGGACGGCGCCGCATCAGCATGAAGATCGGCTTGGTCGCCGCGTCCCAGGCCAGGTCCGGCGCTGGGCTTTCGCCGCCGCACGCGACCAGCAGCACGAAGGCGGTGACCGCCGCGGCCCCCCAGTGTGGGATCACCGCGCAGCAGAGGAGCGCCCCGGCGCCCAGCGCCATCAGCCAGGCGCCCGGCCGCGAGGGCCTGGCGAGCAGCAGCACCGCCGCCGGCGCGAGCAAAGCCGCGTCGTAGTGCATCGCGTAGGGCGTCACGAAGAGGCCGCCCCCCAGCAGCGCCGTCAGCCGGCGGGCGAGATCGTCGGTGCGGCGGAACACCAGCCAGGCCATGGCCGCGGCCGCGCCCCCGAAGCCGAGGCGCCACAGGACGAGGGCGTCGCGGTGCAAGCCCATCCAGAGGCCGAGGCTGGTCGGGGTGACCATGCCGCGTTCCAGGCCCGGCGCGTGCATCACGAACTGCTCGAACCTCGGCAGCGCCGCGAGCCAGGCCGGCCAGAGCTCGGCGCCGTAGATCGCCAGCGATGCGGCGACGGCGGCGGCGGCGCTGGCCGCCGCGGCGACAAGCGCGCGCCATTGACCGACGCCGATCAGGGCCACGGGCAGCAGGACCAGTGTCTGCGGTTTCATCGAGGCCGCGAGTCCGAGCAGCGTCCCGGCGAGCCAAGGGCGCCGCTTCAGGCTAGCGAGGGCGATCACCGTCGCGGCGGCGATCAGGAAGGTCACCTGTCCGGTGATCGCCACCAGGACCGAGGCGGGCGAAAGCACCATGACGGCCAGCACGAGACGCCCGCGGCCGCCGAGCTGCTCGGCCATGGTCCACACGAGGGCCACCAGGCCGACGGCCGTCCACGCCGCGTTGGCCAGCGAGAAGGGCGCGAAGGCGAACGGCGCGAAAGCGAGAAGCGCCGTGGGCGGGTAGACGAACGGGCGCCACCCATGGAAGCGGCCGAGCAACGGCCGCACCACGTGGGTCAAGGCCGCGAAATCGTAGATCCGGCCGGAATGCAGCAACGCTTCGCGCGCCCCGGCCCACATGGGCAGGAAATCGATGCCCAGGGGTTGGCGCCGGAGGAGAAGCCTGGCGTCGTGCCAGGCGAGATGCGCGAGGAACAGCGCCGCGACCGTCAGGACCCCCAGCCGCACCCAGTCCACGCCGGTGAGGAAGCGCATCACGGAAGACGTCTCCAGGAACACGGATTCGTGACACAACGCCCTCGCGCCGGAGGGGCCGCGCGTCAAGCCCGATCGAGCCCAAGTCCGCAGGCCCAAGGTCGCACCTGACCCAGAGCGGCCTATCGCCTTGTGGAGACGGAGGCTCGATAGTCGGAGCATGAAGCAGGAGCCATCTCCAGCGGCGGCCCGCCCGGACCTTCTGGTGCGATGCGCGGCGGCGAGCGGCTTTTTCGCGGTCGCGGCGGGCGCTTTCGCAGCCCATGGGCTCACCGATCCGCGCGCGCAGGCGCTGGCGCACACCGGCGCCGCCTACGAACTCGCCCACGCCCTCGCCGCCCTCCTCTGCGCGATCCTGGCCCGGCTCGGAGTCGGCAGGGCGAGGCTGGCGGCCGCCTTGTTCCTGGCCGGGCAGGTCGCCTTCAGCGGTTCGCTCTATGCGCTCTGCCTGGGCGCCCCCGTCTGGATCGGAGTGGTCACTCCGCTCGGGGGCCTTGGGTTGCTGGCCGGCTGGGCGATTCTCGTCTGGCAGGGCGCGCGCGTTGGCCGCCTGCCGGCCTTCCGCCGCGATTAGCGCCATTCTCCGTCAAAGAGGCCGAGATCGCCGAACCTCGACTGGCGAGGCTCCCGCATTCCGCGCTAGAAGCCCACCGATGGACCGCACCACGCCGGCGTCGGCCGCCATGTCCGCCATCGGGCGGCGGGGCCTCTTTCCCGAGGTCGAACCTTTCGACAGCGGCTGGCTGAGCGTCGGCGGCAAGCACGAGATCTATTACGAGGAATGCGGCTCGCCGCTCGGCAAGCCCGCCGTCGTCCTGCACGGCGGCCCCGGCGGGGCGATCAACACCACCATGCGCCGGTTCTTCGATCCCGCCCGCTGGCGGGTGCTGCTGTTCGATCAGCGGGCCTGCGGCAAGTCGCGTCCCAACGCCTCGCTGGAAGACAACACCACCTGGGGCCTGATCGAGGACATAGAGCGGCTGCGACGGCGCCAGGGCGTCGAGAAATGGACGGTGTTCGGCGGATCCTGGGGATCGACGCTGGCGCTCGCTTACGCGGTCTGCCACCCCGAGCGGGTGGAGAGCCTGATCCTCAGGGGGGTCTTCCTGCTCACCGAGCGCGAGCTGCGCTGGTTCTACCAGGACGGGGCCTCGATGATCTTCCCCGACGCCTGGGAGCGCTTCGCCGCCCCCATTCCCCCCGCCGAGCGCGGCGACATGATCGGCGCCTACCACGCCCGGCTCACCCATCCCGACCCGCGCATCCAGGCCAGGGCCGCGGCCGCCTGGAGCCAATGGGAGGGCGACACCATCTCGCTCAGAGGCCCGGAGGCGCGGCCGGCCAAGTTCAACGAGACCGACTTCGCCGTCGCCTTCGCCCGGATCGAGTGCCACTTCTTCATCAACCGCGGGTTCTTCCCCGAGGACGGCTGGATCCTCAAGAACGCCGCCAAGATCAGCAACATCCCGGGCTGGATCGTTCAGGGCCGCTTCGACGTGGTCACGCCCCTGGAAGCGGCCTGGTCGCTGAGCAAGGCCTGGCCGGCCGCGCGCTTCGAGGTCATCTGGGACGCCGGCCACGCCTCCACCGAACCGGGGATCATCGACGCCCTGGTGCGGGCGACGGACCAGGCGCTGGCGCTGTAGACCCGTTCCTCCCTTTATGGGGAGGGTGGCCGAGCGCAGCGAGGCCGGGTGGGGAGATCCGGGGGCCATGCTGCATCTTCGGAAAGGCGATTACCGATCGAAAGACGATTACCGAAAAGCGATCGTTGACGTTTCGGACTCCCGCACCCTGCCGAGGCTTCGCCTCGGTTGTCCCTCCCCGTGAAGGGGAGGGAGGAAGGGCCTCAGAGCACCGAGCCCTTGCCGCTGGTGATCTCGGAATAGCGGTGCACCCGTACGGCCAGCACCAGGCCGAAACCGATCATCATGCTCATCATCACCGTCCCGCCCCAGGAGAGCAGCGGCATCGGCACGCCGACCACCGGCGCGAGGCCGGTCACCATGGCCGCGTTCATGAGCACGCAGAAGGCCAGCGTCGCCGTCACCCCCGCCGCGCTCAGCCGGCCGAAGTGGCTGTGGGCGATGGAGGCGATCCTGAGGCACATGAAGATCATGGCGGCGTACAGCAGCAGGATCGCCATGGCGCCCACGAAGCCGAACTCCTCGGCCAGAGAGGCGAACATGAAGTCGGTCTGCTTCTCGGGAAGGAAGTTGAGCTGGCTCTGCGAGCCGAGGCCGAACCCCTTGCCGAGCAGGCCGCCCGAGCCCAGCGCGATCTCCGACTGCATGATGTGATAGCCGGCCCCGGAGCGGTCGGCGGCCGGGTTGAGGAAGGTCAGCAGCCGGGTGAGCTGATAGGGCTTGAGCGCGAACTTGATCGCGAGGGGCGCGGCCACCCCGAGCAGCAGGGCGCCGCCGGCGATGATCCGCCAGGAGAGGCCGGCCAGGATCATCATGGTCGCGCCGATGGCCGCGATCAGCAGCGCGGTGCCGAGATCCGGCTGCTTCATGACCAGGGCCACCGGCGCGCCGATCAGCATCGCCGGGACGAGCAGCCACCAGGAAAGCCGGGCGCTCTTGGCCGAGACGCTGTGGTAGAAGCGGGCCAGCGCCAGCACCAGGCCGATCTTCATCACCTCGGACGGCTGGAACTGGTGGATCGGGCCGAGATTGAGCCAGCGCTGCGCCCCAAGCGACGAGTGGCCGTGGGCCGCCACCGCCAGCAGCAACACCAGGGCCACCGCATAGACCGGGTAGGCGATCGCGAACCAGACGCGAAGGTCGACGCAGGCGAGCGCGATCATCAGCACGAACCAGCCGCCGAAGCGGATCAGGTGCTCGGCCGCCCACGGGCTCCAGGCCCGGCCGGCCACCGAATAGAGCATCGCCCCGCCGGCCACCGCGACGACGGTGATGGCGCCGCACAGGGTCCAGTCGATCTGGCTGAGCTTGACGATCAGCCGGTCCCGCTCGCCGGGGCGGGTGAGGGCGCTGACGGTCATGTGGCGGTCCCCGCCGCATTGGAGGCGGGAGCGGATGGCGGGGCGGCGTCCGGCGCGGTCACGGGCGGGGCCGCCGGCGCTTCCGGAGCGGACGGCAGCGGCTGCTCGATCCGGGCCCGGACCTGGGGGTCCTTCAGCAGCGCCACGCGCATGATCTCCCGGGCGCGGGGGGCGGCGGCCTGGGCGCCGAAGCCGCCGTGCTCCACCAGCACGCTCATGGCGTAGCGCGGGTCGTCGTAGGGCGCGAAGGCGATGAACCAGGAGTGGTCGCGCAGGGCCCAGGCGCCGGTGGCGCCGTGGGCGCCGATGCCGCCGTTGTAGCCCCGCGCCTGGGCGGTGCCGGTCTTGCCAGCCATCATCACCGGACCAAGTCCGAGGTTGGCCGCGCCGGCCGCCGTGCCGCTGGTCACCACCGCGGCCATGGCCTCGCGGATGAAATCGATATGCTGCCGGTCGAACGGGAGGTCAGGGACAACGGCGCCCGATGGCTGCAGCACGCCCCCGACGGCATGGACCAGGCGCGGCTGCAGGGCCCTCTGACCGTTGGCGAGCCGGGCGCACATCACGCAAAGCTGCATGGCGTTGACGTTCACATAGCCCTGGCCGATCCCCATGCTGGGGGTCTCGCCGGGATGCCAGACGGGGTCCTTGGGAAAGGCGCGGCGCTTGTAGGCGGTATCCGGGATCAGGCCGGGCTTCTGGCCCGGAACGCCGATGTCGAAAATCTGCTGGAGGCCGAACTGGCGGGCGGTGTAGGCGATCGGGTCCGGGCCGCCGATCTGCAGGGCCAGCTGGTAGAAATAGATGTCGCAGGAGCGGGCGATGGCGCCCTTCATGTCGAGGGCGCCGTGGGCCTCGTCGCAGTGCCAGGTGCGGCCGCCCCAGAACCAGGCCTTGTTGCAGACGTGGACGGTGCTGGCCGGGATGCCGTGCTGGAGCGCCGTGAGCGCCACCATGGTCTTGAAGGTCGACCCCGGCGGATAGGTGGCGGTGAGCGCCTTGTTGAAGAGCGGCTTGCGCTCGTACTGGGCGAGCGCCCGGTACTCCGGTCCGGTGAGGCCCTTGACGAAGCGGTTGGCGTCGAAGCTCGGGCTGGCGAACAGACAGAGCAGGTCGCCGGTCCGGCAATCCATCATGACGGCGGCGCCGCTCTCCTCGCCGAACACCTCCAGGGCGCGGTTCTGGACGTCCGCGTCGAGGGTGAGCCGCAGCTCCTGGCCTGGCGTGGAAGGGATGTCGCCGCCGCCCTCCTCGCTGACCACGCGGCCCTTGACGTCCACCTCCACCTTCCTGGCGCCGGGCTTGCCGCGCATCGCCAGGTCATAGGTCTTCTCGAGGCCGGCTTTGCCGATCCTGAAGCCGGGGTTCAGCAGGATCGGGTCGGCGTTCGGCCCTTCCTTGCTGACATCGGTGCGGGCGACCTTGCCGACGTAGCCGATCACGTGGGCGAAGGCGGCCGAGAACGGATAGACGCGGATATCCCCCATGTCCGCGGTGACGCCCGGGAGCTCCGGCGCCCTGACGTTGATCCGCGAGAACTCCTCCCAGGTGAGGTCCTCCATCACCGTGACCTGGGCGCGCCGGGGCGCCTCGTTGATGTCGTCCATCAGCCGGCGGCGATGGTCGTCGTCGAGCGGCACCAGCTTCTGAAGCCGGTCGAGCAGCTCCTCGACGTCGGTATGCTCGTCGCGGCTCACATAGAGGCGGAAATCGGGGCGGTTGGAGGCGAGCACCACGCCGTTTCGATCGAGGATCAGGCCCCGCGGCGGCGGCTGCAGGCGAAAGTCGAACTGGTTGTGCTCGGAGAGATTCCGGTAGCGCGGCGCCTCGACCATCTGCAGGTAGGCGAGCCGCCCGCTCAGCGCCATCATCCCGAGGCCGGTCACCCCCGCCATCAGGAAGGCGCGCCGGTGGAAGGCGCCCTGCCGCTCATTGACTTCGTTGAAGTAGATTTGAGGGTTCATCGGAACCGTACGTCAGCGTCCTCGTAGCGCTCGATCAGGCGGTGGACGAGAGGAAAGAGAGCCAAGGTCGCAAGATATTGCCAGGCCACCGCGAGCAGGTTGGGGGCGGCGCCGGCGTCCATGGTCATGAGCACGAAGCCTGCCGCGAAGGCCGCCGCGGTCACGGCCCCGTACCAGGCCCACATGATCCGGAAGTCCTGACCGGTGATCAGCCGGCGGGCCGCAAGCACCGTCGCGTAGGCCGCCAGCAGGCACAGCGGCCACAATCCCTGCGGGCCGTCCCAGCAGACGTCCAGAAAAAGGCCGAGCGCCAGGAGGGCGAAGGGCGGAAGGATGGAGGGGCGGATCACCGCCCAGGCGAAGGCCAGCGCCAGGGGAAAGACCGGCTCCGGCAAGGGCAGGGAGAAGATCCGGATCGGGGTGGCGAAGACCACCGTCGCGAGCGCGCTCAGCAGCATGGGCGCGCCCAGCCAGCCGAAGGGACTGAGAGGGCGGGCGGCGCTGACTCCCCGGGCGGTCACGGCGCGGCGTCGGGGCCAGCCGGCCGGGCGCGATGGACCACCGGAGCGCCCTCCTTGGGCTTGGCGGACTTCGCCTCGTGGGCGGCGGCAGCGCGCCTGGCTGGCCTCGCCGGCGCTGGCCCGTCGTCCGCCATCAGCGCCATGGCGGCGGCAAGGCCCGGATCGCGCGGCTTCGCCGGACCTGCCGTCGCGTGCGTCTCGGCCGGCTTGGCCGGCTTGGCCGGCTTGGCCGCGGCGTGTGCGCCGGCCGGTTTGGCCGGATTGGCCGTGACATGGGCGCCGGCCGGTCTATCGGCATTGGCGGCCGCACGGCCCTCCGCGGATTTTCCGGGACCGGCCGCTCCGTGGGCCCCGGTCGGTTTTGCGGGGCCGTCCGCCGCATGATGCGCTCCGGCCGGCTTGCCGGGCGCGGCGAGCGGGTGCGAGGACGCTGCCGCGGGGTGCTCGGCGGGTTTGGACGGCTTGGCGGCGTGCTCGGCGCCGGCCATCCTCGAATCCGCCGCGCCGGCGGCCCGCGGCTTGGCGGGGACCGGGCCGTGCGCGCCGGTCCTCTGAGCCTGGGCCGCCGCCGCCCCGGTGGTCGAGCTGGGAGGCGCCGCGCCCGCGGAAGTGGCGGTCGTCGCGGCAGGAGCGCGGCCGACGATGGACTGGCTCGGCTCCTCGGTCATGGCCGTCGGCAGCTCCTTCGGCGCCAAGGCGCGTGCGTCGACCAGCTGGGAGAAGTCCTTGAAGAGCAGGATCTGCACGTCGTCGATGGGCGAGGCGTCCGAATCGAGGGCCACGCGCCAGCCACCGTCGAAGCCCTTGACCACCGTGCCGACCGGCAGCCCGCGCGGATAGACACCGCCGTCGCCGGACGTCATCACCCGGTCCCCCTCCTTGAGGGGCGCGCCCCGAATGTAGTCGAGCTTCGGGCCAGGCCCTCCGTCCCCGGAAAGGATGGCCCGCCCGTTGGTGCGCACCACCAGGATCGGCGTGCGGCTCTCTACGTCGGTGAGCAGCATGATCCGGCTGACGTCTTGCGAGACGCCGACGATGCGGCCGACGACCCCGCGCTCGGAAAGAACCGGGTTGCCCTCGACCACCCCCTGCGCCGAGCCCACGTCCGCCAGCCGGGTGTTCGCGAAGGGCCCCCGCGCATCCAGCACCGTGCGGGCGAAGACGTGCGGCAGCGGCGGATCGGTGCGCACGCCCAGGAGCGCGCGGTACCGGTCGTTCTCCACCTGCAGGGCCTCCATCCGGTCGCGCCAGGTCTGGGCGGCCGCCAGCTCGGCTTTCAGCTTCCGGTTCTCAGAGACGGCGAAGAAGTAGCCTCGGACGGCGTCGAGTCCGGAGTGGGTCCAGCGGACCGGGGCCGAAAGAGTCCCCCCCACCGGGGCGGCCACCGCGTCCACCGCATGACGCGCCGTATCGTAAGCCTCGGTCTTCATGGTCTCGCGGCGATCGCCGAGCAGCAGGGCGCCGGCGATGATGATCGCGATCACCAGGGCGGCCGCGGCCGACCAGGTGAGCGGAACCCGAATATCTCCGAATGGACCATCCCGCAGGGACAACTAACGTCTCCCAGAGTCCCCGCCCGCCCGGCTCACAGTCTAGGTCTAGGCGAGAGTGGATTCCAGCACGCCCTTCATCCATTTGGGGTGCTCGAGCACCTTGCCGCACCCGAGGGCGACGCAGGAAAGCGGATCGTCGGCGACCGTGACCGGAAGGCCGGTATGGTCGCGGATTTCCAGGTCGAGACCGCGCAGCAACGCGCCGCCGCCTGTTAGCATGATGCCCTTGTCGGCGATGTCGGCGGCCAGCTCCGGCGGGGTGGCCTCCAGGGCCACCTTCACCGCCTCGACGATCTGGGCGACAGGCTCGGCCACCGCGTCGGCGGCCTGCTTCTCGCTGATGCGCACCTCACGCGGGACCCCCTGCATCAGATCGCGCCCCTTGACGTCGATGGCCAGGCCCACGCCGTCCTCGGGCGAGCGGGCGGTGCCGATCTCCTTCTTGATGCGTTCGGCGGTGGTCTCGCCGATCAGCAGATTGTGGTGGCGACGCATGTAGCTGATGATCGCCTCGTCCATCTTGTCGCCGCCAACCCTGACCGAGCGCGAGTAAACGATTCCTGAAAGCGACAGCACGGCCACCTCGGTGGTGCCTCCGCCGATGTCCACCACCATGGAGCCGGTGGGCTCGTGAATCGGCAGTCCCGCGCCGATGGCCGCCGCCATGGGCTCGTCGATGAGGCCGACCCGGCGCGCCCCGGCGTTGAGGCACGAATCGTTGATCGCCCGCCGCTCCACGGCCGTGGCGCCCGAGGGGACGCAGACGATCACCTTGGGATTGGTGAATCCGCGGCGGTTGTGAACCTTGCGGATGAAATACTTGATCATCTCCTCGGCGACCTCGAAGTCGGCGATGACGCCGTCGCGCATCGGCCGAATCGCCTCCATGTGGCCAGGCGTTCGGCCCAGCATCATCTTGGCCTCGATGCCCACCGCATGGACCACCTTGCGGCCGCTGGCGTTGCGCAGGGCCACCACCGAGGGCTCGTTCAGCACGATGCCCCGCCCCTTCATGTAGATCAGGGTGTTAGCGGTGCCGAGGTCGATGGCGATATCGTTGGATATGACGCCGAAGAGGGACGAGAACATGCCGGACTCTGATAGAAGAGAGATGAGAACGCGGGAGCTCGTCCTCGAAGCTTTCCGGCCGCGACACGCCGACGCCACGTTCGGCGCAAGCGCCGCTTCCCGACCCTCCGGCTCAGCGGACTTGTCCGGATGTGCCGCGCGTCGCGCTTCATTTCAAGGACTATTCCTGGGGCGCGCCGCCGCAGGGTCAGCCTAGGGCGGCGAGAACGACGCCGATCGAGGCTAGGACGCCGGCGGCCCACTGCCAAAGATTGAGCCGTTCGGCGAATATGCGCCGGCCGGCCACCGCGGCGATGGGCATCTCCACCATGCCAACCGCACGCACGGGGCCCGCAGGGCTAAAGGCGAGAGCGGTGAACCAACCGGCGGAGGCGAAGGCCCCGCACAGCCCCGCCCCCAGGGACTGGCGCCAGCTGGCGGCCACCGCGGCCAGGGCCCCTGGGCTGCGCCAGGCCAGGAAACCGGTCAGGAAAGCCGACTGCGCCGCCTGGGCTATCGTGACGCAGGCGATGGCCGAGAAGAACCGGTGATCGGGGTCGAGGGCGAGCTCGGCGTGGCGGAAGGCGTTCAGCGAAAAACCGAAGCAGAGCCCGGAGATCAGCCCGAAGGCCGCGCCGCTGACCGGCTGCGGCCCGGCGGCGCCCTTCGGCCAGGTGAGGACCGCGAGCGCCGCCGTCGTCATCCCGACGCCCAGCCAGGCCGCCAAGCCCAGGCGGTCGTGGAAGACCACGAGCCCCATCACCGCCGACAGCGGCAGGGAGCTCTGCTGCAAAGCGGTCCCGACCGCGAAGCCGGCGCGCCGCATGGCCACCAGCAGGGCGGCCGCCGCCAGCACCTGCGAGAGGGCGCCGGTCCCGGCCGCCCACCAGAACTCCGCGCCGAACTTTGGGTGCGCGCCCGGGGTCAGCAGGGCCGCCAGGGCCCAGAGCGCCGCCGAGAACGGCAGGCCGAACAGGAACCTGACGAGCGTCGCGCCCCAGGGTCCGGCGTCGCCCAGCAGACTGCGCTGCAGGGCGTTGCGCGCCACCTGGAACGCCGCGGCGCCCACGGTGATCGGGATCCAGAACATGCGACCTCCTCCATCCCCTCATGGGGAGGGACAGCGACGCGGAGCGTCGCAGGGTGGGGGAGTGCGGGAACGCGCGCCAAATCCGGGTGATTGGCGACCGGGTGATCGTTGACGTGTCGGACTCCCCCACCCTGACCGCTTCGCGGTCTTCCCTCCCCACAAGGGGGAGGGAGGGCTGCTAGTGGGGTGGATCAGAAGTTCGCCCCATTGTCGCGGCGGGCGCTGTGGCGACCTTCTGATCCATAAACCACACTAGAAACATATACTTGGCTAGTGTCCTTATCGATTCCGAAGTTCGAACGGAGGCGCCGCTCAGGCTAGCGAACTTCGGAATCGGGACACTAGAAGCCGCTGGCCACGATCGGGGCCGGCGCGGTCTTCTCCTTGCGCGCCGAAAGGTTGTTGAGCGCGTTCACATAGGCCATGGCGCTGGCGGTGAGGGTGTCGGTGTCGGCGGCCTGGCCGGTGGCGATGCGGCCGTCCTCCTCGAGCCGGACCGACACCTGGGCCTGGGCGTCCGTGCCCTCGGTCACCGCGTGGACCTGGAAGAGCCTCAGCACGGCGCCGTGCGGGGCGAGCTCGTGGATGGCGTTGAAGACCGCGTCCACCGGGCCGTCGCCGGTGGCGGTGGCCGAACGCTCCTCGCCGTCCACCACCAGGGTCAGGTGCGCCTCCTGGGGGCCCTCGGTGCCGGCGATCACCCGGAGCGCCTTGACCTGGATGCGGTCCTGCCCACGCGCCAGTGAGTCGTCCACCAGGGCGACGATGTCGTCGTCGAAGACGTGCTTCTTCTTGTCCGCCAGGTCCTTGAACCGCCCGAAGGCTTCGTTGAGGGCGTTCTGGCCGAGGTCGTAGCCGAGCCCCTTCAGCTTCTCGCGGAAGGCGTGGCGGCCGGAGTGCTTGCCCATGACGAGGTTGCTGCCGCCCTGGCCGACGTCCTCGGGCCGCATGATCTCGTAGGTGACGGCGTTCTTCAGCACCCCGTCCTGGTGGATGCCCGACTCGTGGGCGAAGGCGTTCTTGCCGACGATCGCCTTGTTGAACTGGACGGGAAAGCCGGTGATCGCCGAGACGTAGCGGCTGGCGCGGGTGATGTGCTGGCTCTGGATCCCGGTCCAGTAGGGCAGCCGGTCCGCTCGCACGCGGAGCGCCATGACGATCTCCTCCAGCGCCGCGTTGCCCGCCCGCTCACCGATCCCGTTCACCGCCACCTCGACCTGGCGCGCCCCGGCCTGGACGCCGGCCAGGCTGTTGGCCACCGCCAGGCCCAAATCGTTGTGGCAGTGGGTGGAGAAGATCACCTGATCGGCGCCCGGCACGTTCTCGATCAGGTCCTTAAAGACCTCGGCGTACTCGCTGGGGTAGGTGTAGCCGACGGTGTCCGGGATGTTGATCGTCTGGGCCCCGGCCCTGATCGCCGCCTCCACGCAGCGGCGCAGGAAGTCGCGCTCGGTGCGGGTGGCGTCCTGGGCCGACCATTCCACGTCTCCGCAGAGGTTGCGCGCGTGGGTCACCGAGCCGGTGACCGCGTCCAGCACGTCCGCCTGGCTCATCCTCAAAATGTAGTCGCGGTGCTGGGGGCTGGTGGAGAGGAAGGTGTGGATGCGGCCACGCTTGGCGGGCCGGACCGCCTCGGCGGCCCGTTCGATGTCGGCGATCCCCGCCCTGGCGAGGCCGCAGACGGTGCTCTCGGTGACGATCTTGGCCACTTCGCGGACGGCCTCGAAGTCGCCGTTGGAGGCGATCGGGAAGCCGGCCTCGATCACGTCCACGCGCATGTCCTCGAGGATCTTGGCGAGCTCCAGCTTCTCCTCCATCGACATGGAGGCGCCGGGCGACTGCTCGCCGTCGCGCATGGTGGTGTCGAAAATGACGACGCGGTTCTTCTCGGACTGGGCCGAGGCTTCAGGGGTGGTCATGGAAGGTCTCTTCGCAAGGCTTTAGGGGTCAGGCGGCGGGAAGGATCCCCTGAGCGCCCGGCCGCGAAGAACGCGCGCCTAGCTAAGCGCCCAGGGGCGGCTAAGCCCCAGCGCGAGAAGAAGCAGGCTGTCGCGGCGACGACGCATGGCATGCGGTTTACAGCCAGACGGCGCCGTCGGCAAGGCGCTTGCGCCGAGGCGCGCCCCCGAGCTTCAGTCGTCGGCCCGGTCCGATGGGCCGGCAGGGGGATCCAGGGGGGTCTGCGTCGCTCGGCCAGCCCTGGCTTCGGCGGCGGCGAGGCGGCGAAGGCGAAGCGCCAGGTCCATCAAGCGATCGCGCTCGCCTGGATGGGTCTCGGCCAGCGCTTCCCTGAGGGCTTCAGCAGCTTGGTCGGCGAGCGACTGGCTCATTGTTGATAGCCAAGCTTATGTCGACGAGGCGACACAAGCTAACCATCCCGATTGGCTTGCTCAACTGGAATCGCCTGTCACGGTCGCCCCGAATTCTCCGGCGGCTCTTGCTCCGCCACGGTCTCGTGCGCGGCCTCGGACTCCTGCGCCCTGAGCCACCGGCGGCCGATGAACGCCGACCCGAGCCAGATGGCCGCGGCCATGGCCAGGAGCAGTACGGCGCCCGGACCGCCGCCGGCGAAGGCCCGCGCCGCCGAATGACCGGCGAAGGCCGTGATCAGGATCTTCGGGATGATTCCGAGGCCCGTGCCGAGGAGGAAGTCCAGCCAGCGCATGGCGGTGACCCCGGCGGCCATGTTGACGACGATGAACGGGGCGGCCGGGACCAGCCGCACCACCAGGCTGGCCATGAAGCCGTTCTTGCCCACCAGCGCCATGAAGCGCTCGACGCCCTGGCTGTGCAGGTCGCGAATGAGCCGCGCCCCGAACAGCCGCCCCAGCCAGAAGCCCACCAGGGCGGACGCCAGAGTGCCGATCCAGCTGTAGAGGCTGCCGGTCCAGGGCCCGAAGACCACCACGGCCGCGGCGATCAGGGCGAACTGGGGAGCGCCCAGGAAGGCCAGGACCGCGAAGGCCGCCACCGCCGCCGGCAAGGCCCAGGGCCCATGGGCGAGGGCGAGCCACCGCTTCACCACCGTCGCGTCCCCGAGCCCGAGGGCCGGCGCGCCGAGAACGAAGATCAGCCCCACCCCGCCGAACAGCACGAACGAGACCGCCAGCGAGCGCCAGGCCCGGGCGTCCATGTTGGTGACGAAGTCGATCAGCCGGCGCACGCGCGGGCGCTTATAGCTAGCCTCGCCGGCCGAGCCTATCGCCCTGCGGCCTGCCCCACTTTGCGGCGCAACATTGCCTGGCGAGGCCTCGGCGCGTAAACACCGGCCCCTTTCCACCCCAGAAGGGACTCGAGACTTCCATGTTCGCCCAGTCCGCTGCGCTCGCCCGCGTCAAGCCGTCCGCCACCCTGGCGGCGGATGCGAAAGCGCGCGACCTGAAGGCGGCGGGCAAGGACGTCATTTCGCTGGCCGCCGGCGAGCCCGATTTCGACACCCCGGAGAACATCAAGGAAGCGGGAATCCGTGCGATCCGGGAAGGCAAGACCAAGTACACCAACGTCGACGGCATTCCGGAGCTGAAGGCGGCCATCTGCGCCAAGTTCAAGCGCGAGAACGGGCTTTCCTACACGCCGGCCCAGATCAACGTCTCGCCGGGCGGCAAGCCGGTGATCTTCAACGCCATGGTCGCCTCGCTGAACCCGGGCGACGAGGTGGTCATTCCGACGCCCTACTGGGTCAGCTACCCCGACATGGTGCTGCTGGCCGGGGGCGAGCCGCGTTTCGTCGCCACCAGCGCCGAGACCGGGTTCAAGATCGATCCGGCCGCTCTGGAGGCGGCGATCACCCCGCGCACCAAGTGGCTGATCCTCAACTCGCCCTCGAACCCCTCGGGAGCGGCCTACACCCGCGCCGAGCTCAGGGCGGTGGCCGACGTGCTGCTGCGCCATCCCCAGGTCTGGGTGCTCACCGACGACATGTACGAGCACCTGGTGTTCGGCGACTTCGAGTTCACGACCATCGCCCAGGTCGAGCCGGCCCTCTATGAGCGGACGCTGACCATGAACGGGGTCTCCAAGGCCTACGCCATGACCGGCTGGCGGATCGGCTACGCCGGGGGGCCCGAGCCCCTGATCGCGGCCATGCGCAAGGTGATGAGCCAGACCACCTCCAACCCCGCCTCGATCTCCCAGTGGGCGGCGGTGGAGGCGCTGAACGGCCCGCAGGACTTCATCAAGCCGAACGCCAAGCTGTTCGAGCAGCGGCGCGACCTGGTGGTCTCGATGCTGAACCAGGCGTCCGGCGTCCGCTGCCCGACCCCGCAGGGAGCGTTCTACGTCTATCCCTCAGTGGCCGGGCTGATCGGCAAGACCGCGCCCAGCGGCCGCCCGATCGATACCGACGAGGCCTTCGCCACCGAGCTTCTGGAGAGCGAGGGCGTCTCGGTGGTCTTCGGCGCCGCCTTCGGCCTCTCGCCCTTCTTCCGGATCAGCTACGCGACCTCCAACGCCCAGCTGGAGGACGCCTGCGCGCGGATCCAGCGGTTCTGCGCGGAAGTTCGATAGCCCTCAGAGTAAGTCTAGGCGGGTTGAGGTGGGGCTGAATCGCCCCCCCCATCGTCACCCCGGACGGCCTGCAAGGCCTGATCCGGGGCCGACCCTCCGGTTCTCAGACGAACCCCAGCTTGGCGTCGGCCCGTCCAGTACCCTTCGCCTGGGCTGACGGGGTGGATTGTTCGATCCTATCTCAACGCGATCTACAGCCGCGCCGCCGCCGCCCGCGCCTGCGCCTCCCGGCGCGCGGCGGCCGGCGCGAGGCGGCGGCGGACCTCGGCCACCACCTCGGCCGGCGCCGTCTCAGGACGGCCCGCCTCGAACGGCGGCTGCGGCGCGTACTCGAGGGTGAGCTGCACGGCCTGGGCGGCGGCGTCGCCGACGAGCTCGGCGGCGATGGTGAGGGCGAAGTCGATCCCCGCCGTCACGCCGCCGCCCGTGAAGATGTTCCCGTCGCGGACCACCCGGGCCGGATCGGGGACGGCGCCGAAGAGCGGCAGCAGCTCCATCCAGGCCCAGTGGCAGCCCGCCCGTCGACCCCGGAGCAAGCCGAGCGCGCCCAGCACCAGCGAGCCGGTGCAGACTGCGGTCAGATAGCGTGCGCCGCTGGCGAGCCGGGCGGCCTCAGCCATGAACGCGGGATCGTTGATCGCCTCGGTGACCGCCAGGCCGCCGGGGAAGAAGATCAGGTCGCAGCGGTCGATCTCGGCCATCGCCTGCGTCCCGGCGAACACCAGCCCACCGTCCGACTCGATGGCGCCGCCCGGTTCGGAGTCGACGATGGTCTCCACGCCGGGCAGGCGGCTGAAGACGGTGTGCGGCCCGGTGAAGTCGAGCTGGGTGAGGCCGGGGAACAGGACCTCGACGATCCGAAAGGTCTGGGCGGACATGAGCGCCTCCGATCAGTTGACGCCCCATCATGCCGCCGCTAGGTTCCGTCTGGAATGACATAGTTCCCTCGTTTGATGCCATGGCGCGACTGGTCGGACTGCTGATCTTCCCCGACTTCCAGATTCTCGACGCGGCCGGACCGATCGCCGCCTTCGAGATCGCCAGCCGCTTCGCGCCCGGCGCCTACGCCCTCGAGATCCTGGCCGCGCAGGCGGGTCTGGTGCGAAGCTCGTCCGGGGTGGCGATGGCGGCCTCGGCGCTCGACCCGGAGGTTCGATTCGACACCCTGATGGCGGCCGGCGGCGCCGGAGTCGGGGCCGCCGCCGCGGACTCCCGCAACCTCGCCTTCCTCACCGCCGCCGCCGGCCGCGCCCGGCGCGTCGCCAGCGTCTGCTCGGGCGCCTTCCTGCTGGCCGCCACCGGCCTGCTGGACGGGCGGCGCGCCACGACCCACTGGGCGCGGAGCGTCGAGTTTACGCGCCGGTTCCCGTCGGCGCGGCTGGAAGCCGACCGGATCTTCGTAAAGGACGGGCCGGTCTGGACCTCGGCCGGGATCAGCGCCGGCGTCGACCTCGCCCTGGCCATGATCGGCGAGGATCTCGGCGACGACCTCGCCCGGCGGGTCGCCCAGCAGATGGTGGTCTATCACCGGCGGCCCGGGGGCCAGTCGCAGTTCTCCGCTCTCCTGGAGCTCGATCGCCCGGACGCCCGGTTCGGGCCGCTGGTGAGCTGGGCGCGCGACCACCTCGAGGAGCCGCTGGACGTGGAGCAGCTGGCGGACAAGGCGGCCATGAGCCCGCGCCACTTCGCCCGCGCCTTCGCGGCCGAGACCGGCGTCACCCCGGCCAAGGCGGTCGAGCGCCTCAGGGTCGAGGCCGCCCGCGAGCGCCTGGAAGGCGGGATCGAGCCGATCGAGGCGATCGCCGTGCGGGTGGGCTTCGGCGACGCCGAGCGGATGCGCCGGGCCTTCGTGCGGACTTTCGGCCAGCCGCCTCAGGCGTTGCGGCGGGCGGCCGGGCAGGCTCAGGCAAGCTTGCCGAGGGCAGGATTGCGCGCCTCCGGCGGGACGGCGGCGTAGGCGGTCGGGAGGGCAAGGCCGAGCCGGCGCCGCGCGGCCTCCAGGGGCTCGGCCAGCAGCCGATCATAATCTTCGCCGGGCAGCCAGGCGGCCGCCCTGCCCCGCCTCCAGGCTTCGCGGATCGCCCGCCGATAGGGGCGCGCGGCCGCCCCGCGCGCCCTCAGATAGCCGCCCACGGCGATCAGCGCCCAGCCGAGGCTGCGGTTCTGGGGATAGGAAAAGGCGACCAGGCAAAGCTCGCCTAGGGCGTCGCGCCCGTAGCCCGTGAGCACGTGCCAGATATCGTGGATGTCGCGCAGGCGCCGGCCGTACCAGGCGATGGGATGCCTGAGTTCGATCTCCGCCTCCGGAAGGCCCCGCTGGCTCTCCAGCGCCAGGCCCTGGGCCGAGAGGTTCTCGCGGGCGGTGAAGGCGGCGTAGGCGGCGCCGACGCTGCCTGGCGCGAAGCGCGCGAGCCACGCCCGGTCCATCAGCCGCCCGGCAAGCTCGACCCGCTCGTAGGCGATCCGCCCGCCCTCGACCGTACCAATCAACCGCAGATACGACCTCTGGGGCGCCGAGCCGCTCAGCGCGCGCATGATCTCGAACACCTGGGCCGTGTCGTCCTTGTCGGCGAGCAGGCGCCGCAGCGCGCCGAGCGCCCGCCGCCAGTTCCGCGGCCGGCGCGCCAGCGGGCCGGGGCGGGCGCGCCGGCTGGCCGGTGGGGCGTCGACAGTCAATCCGACCTCCTGGACGAGGCCGACAGAGATGTACCCGCAAACGCTGGCGTTCAAGACGGCGGCGGGCCGCTCAGTCGTCGATGGCCGGCGGGGGACCCCACGGGGCCTCGACCAGCGCCTCGCCCGGGCGATGCTGGACGAGGATCTGCACCTCCGCCCCGCGCCACCGCGCCAGGTGCGCGAGCCGATAGGCCGCCTTCACCGCCAGGGACTGGGAGGGATACTCCGCGGCCGCGTCGGGGCCCGCCAGACGCCAACCGTATTCGGTGGCGAACACGCCGACTCGATAGGTTTCCATGCTGACCCCCGATGGATCGCCGTCGTCCAGGCGCGCGGCATGGATAGGCGACGGCCATGGCGGCAGTGAGACAGCCGCATCCACCTTCTGGAAATATCTCTGCGTTCCCGCCGCCGGGGGAGCGCTGGCCCCCTTCATAGCGGCCGGTCAGACGGGCGGCGCCTCCAGTCCCGCCGCCTCCAGGGCGAGCCGCTTGGCCCGCTCCAGGTCGTAGCGTCCCCGGGTCACCACCCGCTGGGCGTAGAGGCCGCCGCCGCCATGCAGCTTGGAGACCGCCCGTTGGCCGCCGAATTCGCTGGCGGAGAGGTCCCGGATCGCCTGGAGGAGCCTCAGGCGGTAGGCGCCGTCCACCTGCTGCTTGGTGCCCATGTACTTGCGGACGAACTGGCCTACGGCCTCGCTCTCCAGGTCGGCGATCGAGGGGGCGGTGATCAGCGAGCCGCCGCAGATGTCCTGAAGGATCTGCATCATCGAGGCGTGGGCGGCGGTGGACTGGTACTTGCCCGCATTGGTGAACAGCTCGTCGGGGACCATCATCCCATTCTCGCCCATGCGGCTGTTGGCGATGGCCGCCTCGAAGCAGGCCCGGGTGAGGGTCGCGCTGACCACGAGGTCGCCGATCTTGTCGCGAATGTGCGGGATCTTCTCGAGGCCGTTGGCCTCGGCGACCAGCTGGGCGAAGCCGACGACGAGGTCCGCCTCGTCGCAGGCGTCCGCGAGATTGGAGGCGCGGGTCCAGAGGCCGAGCGAATGGGCGAAGGAGGCCGCGCAATCGGTCTCGCCCTCCAGAAAGATCCGCTCGCGCGGCACGAAGACGTCGTCGAAGACGACGAACCCCTGCGGCATCTGACGCCGGGTCGAAAACGGCGAGTCGCGCAGGTCGCCGGCGCGCGGGCCGGCCATGGTGTTGATGATGTGGACGCCGGTCGCGTTCACCGGCACGCAGCAGGCGATGGCGTAGTCCTCCTCGCCGTTGCGCATGGCCTTGGTCGGAATGGTCATCAGCTCATGGCAGAAGGCCGCGGCCGAGATGTGGAGCTTCGCGCCCCGGATCACGACCCCGCCGTCCCGCCGCTCCACCACCCGCACGTACTGATCCGGATCCTGCTGCTCGCCTGGGTGCTTGCTGCGGTCGCCTTTGGAGTCCGAGATGCACTCGGCGATCCGCCAATCCTTCGCGCGGGCCTCGCGGACATAGGCCGCCACCGCGTCCTTCGCCTGCGGACGCCGATGGGCGATGCGCTCGGCGGCGGTCATCAGGGTCATGAGACTGGTGTGAGTGAGCCCGGCCACCGGGTCGATCTCGGCGCGGGCGAGGCGCCGCAGGGCGGCCTGGTTGCGCGGCGGATCGAAATAGGCGGACTCAGGACCGGCCGCCTTCAGCTTGTCGTAGCCGTCCGCCACCCTTTGAATCACCGAGGCGAAAACCGGGTGGGCGGCGATGTCGGCGATCCGCTCGCCCCGGAAGTACACCGCCCGGCCGTCCCCCAGCGACGCCTTGTACTCATCCCCGGTCATCATGCTCAGACTGTTCCCTTAGAGATCGAGATCACCGCCCAACATCCGACGCACGATCGTGCGTCGCAAGATTTCGTTGCTGCCGTCGGCGACGTTGACCTTGCGCAGCGTCGTGTAGGCCTCGGTGAGGCCGAGCTCGTTGGTCATGCCCATGGCGCCGTGGGCCTGGATCGCCCGGTCCAGAGCCAGCGCCCCGGCCTGCACCGCGTAGGCCTTGGCCATCGACAGCTCCTTCACCGCGGGATGGCCCATGTCCTTCAGGCGGGCAGCGTTCAGGCTCATCAGATGGGCGGCGTGCACCTGCATCGCCGAGTCGGCGAGCGGGAAGGTGACGCCCTGGTACTCGGAGATCGGATGGCCGAAGGCCTCGCGGGCCTTCGCATAGGCGAACGCCATCTCCAGCGCCCAGCGCCCCATCCCCACGCTGCGCGCGCTGTTGTAGATGCGGCCGAGGTCGACTCCCTGCAGGGCGGTGGCGAAGCCTGCGCCCAGCTCGCCGACCAGCATGTAGGGCTCGAGCCGCACGTGGTCGAAGTGAATGGCCGCCTCGTCGCCGCCGGCGCTGCCCCACATCCGGATGATGCGGTCGAGCTTGACGCCCTCGGCCTTGGCCGGAACCAGGAAGGTGCTGATGCCGCCCCGCCGCGCCGCCGCGCGCTCGGGCCCGGTCACCGCGAAAACGATGATGAAGTCCGCATAGGGGGCGTTGGTGGTCCAGATTTTGGCGCCGTCGAGCCGCCAGCCCTCGCCCTCCGGACTGGCCCTGGTCTTGATCGCCGCCGCGTCGGAGCCGGCGCCCGGCTCGGACAGACCGAAGCAGAGGGTCTGCTCGCCCGACATGATCTTGGCCAAAAAGCGCGACTTGGCCTCGGCCGTCAGCTTCTCGATCACTGGGCTCGGCCCCTTGGCCCAATGGCTGATCACGTGGTGCCCGAGCCAGGCCTTGGCGCCGCAGAGGTGGTGGATGCGCTCGTGGGCGGCGAAGTAGGCGAGGCAGCCCATGCCCCCGCCGCCGATCGATTTGGGCGCGCACATGGCGTAGAAGCCCGCCTCCGCCGCGGCCAGGCGCACCTCGTCGACGATCTTGCGAACCTCGGGGATGAACACGCCGGCGGAGGTCACCCTGCGGTGCGGATCGTCGAGCAGGGCGCCGTGCTTGTCGTGGCGCGGAAACACCTCCCGCCGCAGGAAGGCCTCGATCCCTTCGACCGCCGCCCTCACCTCGTCCGGATAGTCGATCGCCAGCGCCGGCATCGAGACCTCCGCGTAGTCCTGGATCCTCGCGTCCATAACACGGATGTCGTTTCGCGCGCGTCCGCTCGCTTGCGCCATAATCCGGACGCGATCGCGCGACATCGGGCGCACATGAAGCCTGAGCGCGCCTTCGCCGCCGGCGCCGCGGCCCTCCTCCTACTGGCCGCGACCCACGCTCTTGCCGGTCAGGGGCCGATCGCCACCGCCAGGCCGGACGCGGCGCCGTCGTCTAGGGACCCGGCCCCGGCGCCTTTCCCGAGCCCCCTCTCCCCGCCGGCGCCCGAGCCGGCGCCGGCGGACCAGCCCAGAGTAGCCGCGCAGGGCGCGCCCGCCGCGCCTGCGCCCCCCGAGCAGGCGCTCCACGCCCCGGCCGGGGTCGCCGACTGCGTCTGGGCCGCCGTCCCAGAGGACGTCCGTCAGGCGGTCGCCTCCGCCCGCTCGATGGAGGCCGTCGTCGGCGCCCTGCGGCGCCTCGCCTCCACCCGGGAGCAGCGGATCGCCCTCGCCCGCCAATGCGGCGCGCCGGCCGACGCCCCCGACCCTGCCGGCATCGTCCGCCAATCGGTGCAGGCGCGCGTCCTGCAGGTCTGGACCGCCGTCCAATTGACCTCCGCCTATCACGTCGATCCCGCCAGGCTCGCGGAGGCCTGGCGCGACGCTTCCGCGGAAGACCGCGCCCGGCTGGCGAGCTGGTGCGCCGAGGGGTTCAACAGCCCGGACGCGCCCCTCGCGGCGGTCCGCGCGCTCAGCGCCCGGCTCGGGCTAGCCGGCGGCGACGCCGCTTCGCTGCTGGGCTACTACGCCGGCGCGCGCGCGCTTCTGGAACAGTTGGGGGCGGTCCTGTGACTTCCTAGCAGGCGTAGTGAAAGCGCCGGATCACGTAGCCGCCGACATAGGGGTCCCACACCCGTCGGGTCCCTACGCAGTCGTCGCCGTAGTAGTCGTCGTAGCCTGGACCATAGTAGTACCCGGGTCCGTAATAGTAGCCCGGCCCGTAGCCGTAGTAATAGGGCGAAGCCAGGGCCGAGCCGATGGCGAGCCCCGCCAGCCCGGCTCCGACGCCCACGCCCCAGCCGCCATGCCAGTGGCCCCCGCCGCCATGCCAGCCGCCGCCGTGATAGCCGCCCCCTCCGCCGTGCCGTCCTTGCGCCTCTACCGGCGTGGCGGTCGTGGCTACGGCGCCCCCCAGCGCCAGCGCCGCAAGTCCTGCGGTCAGTACCTTGCGCATGGGAATCTCCTTGGTGTCCAACTAACTCATTGTCGAATAAACGCTCCGGATCGCGGACGGCTCCGGCCGACGTTTGCATGCATGCTGGCCGCCGGCCGCTGAACCTAACCTGAACGAAAGATTACTGGCCCAGCGCCGGTTTCGACGGAGGCTGGCTCAGCCCAGGGTCACGCGGCGCACACCGCCCCGCGTTTCGACCCGCCGCATGATCGCCACCTTGGAGCCGCCGTTGGTCGGCGTGGCGACCGTGATCACGAACCAGCTTCCGTCCGGCAGCCCGGTGAAGTTGAACCGGTTGCCGGCGTCGCAATTGGCGTGGCGAACGTATTGCGTGTAGGCGCCGCTGGGCGCCGAGGGGGTCCTGGCGCGGACGTCGTCCACCGGGACGGCCGCCATTTCATCGGAGCCATAAAGGATGATCATCCGCCGGCGGCTCCAGCCGGTGCGCGGGATGAGCACCACGTCCTGGCAACTGAATTGCCCGGGCCCGCCTCGGTAGGCGAGCACGCCGTCGATGATGTCGGGACCGCTCCTGGTCGACCAGGCGAAGGCCTCGTCGCTGAAGCCCTCGCCGCCCCCGGTCGCGCCGACGGGGGGGCCGGCCGGGCCGTTGGTTTCGCAGCCCGCCAATCCCGCCGCCAACGCCAGGACCAGGAGCAGATTGCGTTTCATCATCCCTACCGAAGGTTCGAAAAACGCCTTGCAACCAATCGGCAAGCCCCCCCCAAGTCAACCCTCGAATTCCTCTTGGCGCCGACCTCCTTTGGCAGCCATATGCCCGCCAGCCGCGGCCCTGGAACCGGTCGCGCCACCCTTCCGGGGAGATCCAGTTCATGAAAGCCGCGGTGCTGCGCGAAGTGGGAAAGCCGCTTCAGATCGAAGACGTCCAGATCGGCAAGCCCGGCCCCCGGGAGGTGCTCATCCGCACCAGCGCCGCCGGCGTCTGCCATTCCGACCTGCATTTCATCGAGGGCGCCTACCCCTACCCCTTGCCGGTGGTTCTGGGGCACGAAAGCGCCGGGATCGTGGAGCAGGTAGGATCCGACGTGACCCGCTTGAAGCCGGGCGACCACGTGATCACCTGCCTTTCGGCCTTCTGCGGACACTGCGAAGCCTGCCTGACCGGTCACCTGACCCTCTGCTCCTCTCCCAACGAGGTCCAGCGGCGCCCGGATGAGCCGCCTCGGCTGCGCGAGGACGCCGGCGCGATGAACCAGTTCATCAACCTCTCCAGCTTCGCCGAGCAGATGCTGATCCACGAGAACGCCTGCGTCGCGGTGCGGCCGGACATGCCGCTGGACCGCGCCGCCCTGATCGGCTGCGGCGTGATCACCGGGGTCGGGTCGGTCATCCACACCGCCCAGGTGCGGCCCGGAGAGACGGTGGCGGTCATCGGCTGCGGAGGCGTGGGCCTGGCGGCGATCAACGGCGCGGCCATCGCCGGCGCCGGCCGTATCATCGCCGTCGACATGTCCCCGGCCAAGGACAACATGGCGCGCAGCTTCGGGGCCACCGACTTCATCTGCGCGGCCGACGGCGATCCTGTCCGGCAGATCCTGGACATGACTCAGGGCGGGGTCCAGCACAGCTTCGAGGCCATCGGCCTCGCCAAGACCGCCGAGCAGGCCTTCGGGATGCTGCGCCGGGGTGGAACCGCGACCGTCATCGGCATGATCCCCGTGGGCCAGACCGTGAGCCTGAAAGGCTCGGCCCTGCTGGGAGAGCGGCGGATCCAGGGCTCGCAGATGGGGTCCAACCGCTTCCCCGTGGACATGCCGCGCCTGGTCGACTTCTACATGGCCGGCAAGCTGAAGCTCGACGAGATGATCTCGCGGCGGATCAAGCTCGAAGACGTCAACGACGCCTTCACCGAGATGAAGACCGGCCAGATCGCCCGCTCGGTGATCGTTTTCGATTCCTGAGGCTGAACGGGCCGCTTCGCGACCCCCCACGCCTGGCGCCGCCGCGGCCTCCCTTGTCCAGGGTGACGAATAGGGCGCGCGCCGCCTCCTGCTTCGGGCTAGTGTGGTGAGTGTCCTTGTCGAGTCCGAAGTTCGCTCGGCGCCCATCCATCCACTGGCGAACTTCTGACTCGGGACGCTAGCCTGGCGCGGCCCTTGGGGCCCGCTCACGGACGCTGGGCCGGAGCCGACGGCAGAGGAGAAGGCGTGATGGACATCGAATGGATGACGGCTGTCCAACTGCGCGAGGCCTACCAGGCGCGCAGCCTCTCGCCGATGGAGGTCGCCCGCGCCCTGCTGGCGCGCATCGAGCGGGTCGATAGGCGCATTCACGCCTTCCTGGCGCTGGACCCAGAGGCGGTGCTGGCGCAGGCCCGACGCGCCGAAGCGGCGCTCTACGATGACGAACCGCTCGGACCACTGCACGGGGTGCCGATCTCGCTCAAGGACACGATCGATGCGGCGGGTCTGCGCTGCACCTCCGGGTCGATCTGGCGCGCCGACCGGATCCCCGCCGAGGACGCGATCTCGGTGGCGCGGCTACGGGCGGCGGGCGCGATCATCCTCGGCAAGACCAACACCTCGGAATTCGCCACCTGCGGGCGGACCGTGAACCGCCTTGGGCTCGAGACGGTCAATCCCTGGGACACGAGCCGCACCTCCGCCGGATCGAGCGGCGGGTCGGGGGCGGCGGTGGCGGCCGGCATGGGCCCGATCGCGATCGGCACCGACGCCGGCGGCTCCATCCGCTATCCGGCGGCGTTCAACGGGGTCTTCGGCCTGATGGCCTCGTCCGATTTGGTGCCGAAACTGGGGAACTTCGAGATCAACGCCTTCGGCTCGCCCTTCTCCAGCATCGGGCCGCTGGCGCGAAGCGTTCGCGACGCGGCGCTCGCCCTGCAGGCCATGGCCGGCCACGACCCGCGCGACGCCATGTCATCGCGCCGCCCGGTCCCCGACTACCTCGCCGCCTGCGACGAGGGCGTAAAGGGCTTGCGGGTCGGCTGGGTGACGCCGCCGGCGTCCGCCCATCGCGAGCCGGGCGTGGAAGAGGCCGTCCGGGCCGCCTGTGACGGCTTCGAATCCCTGGGCGCCTCGGTGGGGGCCTTGAGCGAAACCTTGCCCGTTCCCTCCGACATCTCGGGTCCGATCATGGGAGCGGCGTTCCAGGAAATTCGCCGTCTGGCGGCCGAGCCCGGTCGGCGTCGCATGCTCTCGCCCTACGTCGTGGAGTGGCTGGCGGCGCCGACGCCAACCCCGGAGCAGGAAGCGGCGGCCTGGGCGCTTCGCCGCGCCGCGCAGGCCCGGATGCGGGACATCTTCGGTCGGGTGGACCTGATCGCTTCCCCGGTCACCTGTTTCCCGGCCCCGCGGTCGCCCCAGGATCCCTTCGCCAACTTCCTTCCCTACGACCGCTACACGACCCTGCCGGCGGTCGCCAACGTCTTGGGCCTGGCGGCGTCCGCGATTCCCTGCGGGATGCACGAGGGGTTGCCCATCGCCCTGATGCTCATGGCCCCGCGCGGCCAGGAGGCCTGCATCCTGCGCGCCTCGGCGGCGTTCGAGCGGGCCTGGCCGTGGGCGGACAGACGACCGCCCGTGGACTAGCGCGGGGCCTCGAGGCTATCGGCCCTCCACCGGCTCGGTAAGGAAGTGTCGCCCCTCCCGATCGTCGATCTCGACCACCCAGAGGTCCGGGTCGACGCGCAGGGCGCGTTGAACATAGGCGTCCAGGTCGCACTCCTGGAGGGAATCGACCGGCTGCATCCAGACGCGCTCGCCGTCGCCACGGAAGGTCTCGCTGTAGAGCCGCGCCTCCCCGACCGCCCGCTTGAGGACTTTGACGAGCACGGCCCCCGCCCGCGAATCTCCCTTGCGCTCCACCGCCGCGAAGGCGCCGGCGTTCTGAGCCCGGCGAATGAGGGCGGCCACCCAGAGGTCGGTGTTCAGCAGCATGGCATTGGCCTCGCTAACCAGGCCGCAAGCATAGGGCTCTAAGTGTGCGCGTCGAATCGGACAAAGACGTGGGGGCGTCGTGGCCACATCGCCACCGTGGGGGATGATCGTCGCAGCGGTGGCGCTCGCCGGCGCCCCGCATCCTGCCGGCGCCGCCACCCCCGCCGCAGAACTCTTCTATCAGCGCTCGGTGATGACCGCCGCGGACGCCGCCTGCAGGCTGTTCACGCCGCCGGTCTCGGCGATGCTGGCGGCGGCCAAGGCGCAGGCCCGCGGCGCGGCGCTCCGCTCGGGCGCGGATGCGGCCGGTCTGGCCTTGCTGGAGGCGCAGGCGGAGGGCCAGGCGCACGCGTGGGACTGCCGGTCGGCGGGGCTCGCCCAGGCGGCGGCGCGGGTGCGCCAGGCGTTCGACGGCTTCGCCAGGCTGGACGAGATGCGTTATCCTGGCGAGCGGGCCGACTGGCTGGCGCAAAGGCCGGCGGACGATCGCCAGGTCCGCTGGCGGCTCTCGCAAACCGTCCGCTGCGGCTGGGACCGGATGGTCTTCGGGGTCGCCGGACGGGAGGGGACGCGGGCGCTGCTGGCGGTCGCCAACTTCGCCGACGGCGCGGAGCCCTATGGCGCACGCCTCGTCCTGCGCGACGCGGCCCGCACGGCCGGCCCGTACCTGGACCCACGCGCAGCCGACATCCGGGGCGTGATCCCGCTCGAGGCGCGGCTCCCGCCGCGTTCCGCGGCGCGCATCTTCGCCGCCGAGGCGATGAGTCCCGCCGGGCGCGACCTGCGCCCCGCCGACATGGACGACGGTTGGGCCTTTCGCTTTTCTCCTGGGGCCCGCGCCGCCCTGGCGAGCCTTGATCCGCGCGAGGCGGTGGCGGTCGAGTTCCTGTTCGCCGGAAACGACGGCGGCGAGAGCGTGCGGACGGCCTATGTGGAAGTCGGCGACTTCGCCGCAGGCGAGGCCTTCGAAGCCCTGGCTCAGCGCTGAGGGTTGAAGACGATCACATTGTCGCCGAGCGCCCTGGCGCGCGGGGCGGGCGCTTCGGCGGGGGGCGGCTCGGGGGCCTCGACCGCCGCTTGGCGCGCCACCACCACCGGCATGCGCACCGCCACGGCGGTCCCTTCGCCGAGGATGCTCTTGATGGTCATGCTCCCCCCATGCAGCTCGGCCAGGGCCCGCACCAGGGAAAGGCCAAGGCCCGTGCCTTGCGCCCGCTGGTCGGCGCCCCCCGCCTGTTCGTAGGGCCGCCCGAGCCGCTCCAGGTCAGCCGGAGCGATGCCGACGCCGGTGTCGGCGACGATCAGCTCCAGCTCCTTGCCGCGGGCGCGGGCGAGCACGTTCACCTGGCCTTGCGGCGGCGTGAACTTCAGGGCGTTGGAGACCAGGTTGAGGACGATCTGCTTCAACGCGCGGCGGTCGGCGTCCACCTCGAGCGCCTCGGGCGGCAGCGCGCCGCGAAGCGAGATCCGGGCTCCGTCCGCCTGCACCCGGGTGAGGCGCAACGCCGCCGAGACCGCCTCGCGGGCGTCGAACACCTCGCGGGCGAGACTGAAGCGCTCGGCCTCGATCTTCGACATGTCGAGGACGTCGTTGATCAGATCGAGCAGGTGGCCGCCGGATTCGTGAATGAGACCGGCGTATTCCACATAGCGATCCGAGAGCGGCCCGAAGAGACACGAGCGCATGATGTCCGAGAAGCCGATGATGGCGTTCAGCGGCGTGCGCAGCTCGTGGCTCATGTTGGCCAGGAAGCGCGACTTGGCCTGCGCCATGGCCTCGGCGTCGCGGCGGGCCTGTTCGAGGAAGGCCTCGTGGGCGCGCTCGCAACTGGCGTCGCGCACCGCCGCCAGCACTTCGCCCCGCGGCAGGGCGCGCAGCTCCACCGCCAGCCATCGGTCGGGAGCGAACGGCGGCGCGAAGCCGACGCTGGCCGATCCGCGCCGCTGGACCAGAGCCAGGGCGGCGGCGGCGGCCTCGCGGTCGCGCTCGCCGGCCAGGCTTTCGAACCCTTGCCCAAGCGGACTGCGCTGCCCGTCCAGGCCCTGGGACAGGACTTCACGCACCACCCCCTCGGCATCGAGTCGCAGCAGAAGCAACGGCGTCGCCCTGAGCAGGGCGCCGAGCCGGGCCGCCTCGGCGGCCTCGACCGCCTCGCGCTCGCCGCCGCGGGCGCGCACCAGCAGGAGGGCGGACGCCAGTCCGAGGCCGGCCAGGATGAGGGCCGCCAGCGCCAGCCAAGGCTGCGGCGCGACCGGCCGGGCGACGAGGCCGATCTGCGATCCGATCGCCACCGCGCCCAGCATGGCCGCCGTCAGCCCCGCCGTGAGGGCGAGAAGCCGCCGGTCGTCCAGAACCGCGATCGCCGCCGCCGGGGCCAGGACCAGCGGCGCCAGGGGACTGGAGACGCCGCCGGTGAGAATGAGCGCCACGCCGATCGCCAGCGGCCAGACCACCGCCGCCAACGGCTTGGCCGGGCCGTCCGGGCGCAGGCGCAGGAGCAGACCAATCGCGCCGGGAAACGCCGCCGCGGCCAGCGCCTCCACCGCCGGGGTGATCGCCCCGTCCGCCGCCAGCCGCCCGGCCGCGCAAACGGCCAAGGCCGCGAGCCAGCCCCCATGCCAGTCAGCTGCGGCCCTCGCCGCCCGCGTCTCGATGTCCGCTCGCGCCCTCATTCGCCCCCGATCCTACAAGGAAGGCGGGACCCTAGTCCCTTCGAAGCCCCCCGGCGAGACGCCTCAATCGCCGCGCGACCGGTCCTCGACACGGAAACGGATTCGTAAGTCGCGTCGATCTAAGCTCTAGGCGGCAATGAGGAATTTGTGAGGCGAAGCGGGCCATGCCGCTATCGGCGTCCCACCCCCGCAGCGGCGCCATGGCGGCCGATCGCCCGCCGGTGGCCTCCCGCCGATCGAGCTGGCTGGACGACCAGAAGCGCTCGTTCCTTCGGATGGTCAGCCATGAGCTTCGCACGCCGCTGAACTCGATCATCGGCTTTTCGGAGATCATCTCCAAGGAGCTCTCCGGACCGCTCGGGTCGCCTCAATACAAGGAGTATGCGGAGCACGTCCGCCAGAGCGGCCTCAAGCTGCTGCGGCTGGTCAACCAGGTTCTGGAGATCGCCCGCCTGGAGGGCCATGTGACCGACCTCGCGGCCTGCGCCGAGCCGCTCGACCACGCGGTTGACGACGCGCTGGCCGGACTTCGAGAGGAGATCGAGAGCCGAGGCGTGCAGGTGCGGGTCGAGGGTCAGGGCAGCCTGCCCTCGGTGCTGGCCGATCCGCGGGGCCTGCGGACCGTGCTGACCAACCTGCTGCAGAACGCGGTCACCTTCTCGCCGGAAGGAGGCGAGATCCGTCTCCGGGCTCAGCCGGCGCCGGGCCGGGTGGTGATCGAGATCGAGGACGACGGCGAAGGGGTCGACCCGGCCGACATTCCTCGGCTCTTGCGGCCCTTCGAGCAGGGCGAGAACGCGCTGACCAGATCCACGGAGGGCGCCGGGCTCGGCCTGCCGATCGTCGCGCTCCTGTGCCGCGCGATGGGCGGAGCGCTGCGGCTGCTCAGCGAGCCGGGGCGGGGGATGAAGGCGCTGGTTGTCCTGCCGACGCCCTGAGCGCCGTTGCGGCCCCACGCGACGCGACCTACATCCGACGCTCTGTCTGAGGAGCCCTTGTGAGCATCGAAGCGACGCTGGATGAACTGGCCGCCGAATTCGAGCTCCTCGGCGACTGGGAGGAGCGTTACCGCTACGTGATCGAGCTCGGCCGGGGCCTCGATCCGCTGGCGCCGGCGGAGCGATCGGACGCCAACAAGGTGCGCGGCTGCGCGAGCCAAGTCTGGCTGGTGACCGAGCCCCAGGCCGACGGCGTCCTGCGGTTCCGGGGCGACTCCGACGCCCATATCGTACGCGGCCTCATCGCCATCCTGCTGCGGCTATACTCCGGCCGCCCGCCGGCGGAGATCCTGGCTTTCGACGCCAAGGCGGCCTTTCAGCGGCTGGGGCTCACCGGCGCCCTCTCGGCCCAGCGGTCCAACGGCCTATTCTCGATGACCGAGCGCATCCGCCGGGACGCCGCGGCGCCGACCGCGGCCGCCTGACCGCCGGTTACGCGGCGCGGATGCCGCTGAAGCTTTCGCCAATCGGGGCGAGCACCGCGTCGTAGCCCAAGATCAGGTCCACGTCCCGTCCGTTGGAGGCCAGCGGCAACCTGAGCCACAGGAGGCTGATGTGCGCGGCGCCACGCCAGGCCATGCTGTGATAGCCCGCGCGCGGCCGGCGCTCCTCGACCACCTGATCGAGTTCCCGCCGCCAATATTCGGCGGCGGGCGCGTTGTAGATCTCGCGGAGCCTCTCGCCGGTGATCTCGCGGCCGTACACGCCGTAGAGACCGGTCCCCGCCAGCCGCAAGCGGTAGTCGCGCGGCTCTCCAGCCACCTGGATCAGGCTCACCGTGGGCAGCAGACGCTTGAACCCGGCCGGATCGATATCCGCCCGCGCGGGCAGGCGGCCCTGGCGGCGCAGGCCCGACCAGTAGGAGAACAACTCTTCGTGCGCCCTCACGGCCGCCGCCGACGCTCCGAGCTGCGTGGTCATCTGCAGATTCGTTAACAACCTATTGGAATCACGCGATTCACTATCGCTTAACCAGCGAATCGGGAAAAGCTCAAAAACGTCGCACGGCGACGATTATGGACAGAGTCAAGCGCGGGCCGAAGAGGCGGCGGCGCAGGCCGACTCCAGAGACGCGGCCCAAAACAAGATGCGATCAGGCGGTCCCGCCTGATCGCATCTTGCTCTCAAACCAGACGTCTGTGGCGCGCTCCGATCGACAGAACGGGTCGGCGCCGGCGGAACGTCTCCCTAACGACGCTTGCGGGTCGCCTGCCGGCCGCCCTGGCCGAGGCCCATCTGCTTGGCCAGCTCCGAACGGGCGCGGGCGTAGTTCGGCGCCACCATCGGATAGTCCTTCGGCAGACCCCACTTGGAGCGGTAATCCTCCGGACTCATGTTGTACTTGGTCCGCAGGTGGCGCTTCAGCGACTTGAACTTGCGGCCGTCCTCCAGGCAGATCAGATAATCGGGCGTGATAGACCGGCGGATCGGAACCGCAGGTTCTTTGGGCGCCGCCTCGGCCGGTTCAGCGCCAGCCGTGATGTTGGACAGGGCCCGATGAACGCTCTGGATGAGGGCTGGAAGATCGCCGGTGGCGATGGTGTTGTTGCCGACGTAGGCCGACACGATGTCGGCCGTCATCTCAATGACTTCAGATTTTTCGTCCATGACCTATGTCCCGCGCACCCCGAATAGAAG
>JAFBAO010000026.1 GCA_019247715.1 Caulobacteraceae bacterium | reverse complement strand
TTGGCCCCCTCGCGCGCGGCGATCAGGGCGCAGTCGCGCCCGATGCCGTTCCCCCCGCCGGCGACCAGCACCACCTTGCCTTCCAGAACCCCCATGGGCGACCTTCCTTCGAGACTTTCGGCTTCGCGTTCGCGGCCGACTATCCGGCCCGGCCGAGCGGGCGGTCAAGCCAGCCTCGAATCCGCCCTCCGGTGCGATCGGGATTCCCTGGGCCACGAACGGCGCGCGGCTCGCCGCCCCCGCGATGCGGGGGAAGGGTTTGGCGGGGCGACAAACGGCCCTGGCGGCGCCACATAAGGATGGCGCGCCGCGCCACGCCGCGCAGGCGCAAGGAGCGCCGCCATGCCGGACAACATCCTGGTGTTCTATGGCTCCTACCGCGGCGCCCGTGTCGGCGTGCGCATGGCCAGCTTCGTCACCCGCGAGCTCGGAGCGCGCGGCGCCCTGGCCGAGCTGGTCGACGCCAAAGAGATCGGCCTGCCGATGCTCGACCGCATGTACAAGGAATACCCCAAGGGCGCCGCGCCGCCGGCCATGGAGGCCCTCGCCGCCAAGATCCGCGCCGCCGACGCCTTCGTCTTCGTGGTCGGCGAGTACAACTGGGGCCCGCAGCCGGGCCTGAAGAACCTCACCGACCATTTCCTGGAGGAATGGTTCTGGCGCCCCGCCGCCATCGTCAGCTACTCGCCGGGCCGCCTCTCGGGGGCGAGGGCGAGCTCGGCCTGGCATCCGATCCTGTCCGAGATGGGCATGGTGGTGGTCTCCAGCACCGTGGCGGTGGGCCCCATCGCCGAGACCCTCGACGAAGCGGGCGAGCCGCTGGGCGAGACCGGCGCCGCCGCTCAGAAGGCCTTCGCCCGGGTGGCCGCCGACCTCGCCTGGTGGACCGCCGCCGCCCGCGAACAGCGCCTGCGCCAGGCCCCGCCCTACTAGTGTGGTGGATCAGAAGTTCGAACGGAGGCGCCGCTCACGCTAGCGAACTTCGGAATCGGGACACTAGCGGGCGTTGGCGACCGGTTCCTGAGGCCGCCTCAAGGGGCTCGGGGGCCGAGCTCCTGGGTGGAATACCGGAAGAGTGGAACCCGGCCCCCGGCTACTGATTTCCACTTCGTAGGGCGCGGCTTGCGGCGCCGCCACGAGGAACAGGAACCATGGGCTGGGCGTACGGGGCGGCTTTGGCGGCGGTTCTCACCCTGACGGCGCCGGTCCAGGCCCTGGCGGCGCCCGGATCGGGCTCGGGCGACGCCCATTGGGGCCTCTACGCCCGCGCCGGCGGCCGCGCCTTCGACTGGCGCTCGCGCGACAGCGGATGGACCCCGGACCCGGCCGCCGCCTCCGGCGACGTGGAGGCCGGCTATGGCCTGCGGCGCGGCCGCTTGTCGGCGCTGGTGGGCTATGAGCAGCCGGCCGCGGCGCCGGCCGACGTCGCCGACCGGCAGAGCGCCTACCGGCCGGCCATCCCGCTCTCCGACGGCGCGCCGCCCGGCGTCCTGGGACTCGGCCTGGTGGCGCGCTTCCACTGACGCCCGGTCGTCGATCGCGACGGCAAGCCCCGCCGCCATCGGAAAAGCCCGGCGGCCAAGACAAGTCGCGTCAATCCGGATCGGCCGTCGCGCAACGCCGCAGAGCGCGCCCGCGCATTTGACCTAGCTCAAATCGAGCCGGGCCGGATCGCGCTATCCGCATCCCAAATGAACCGGAGGAACGGCGGATGCCGAGCGATGCCGAGACCAAGGCGCGAGAGGTCGGCGCGGCGAAGGCGCCCCCGCCCTACCCGGCGCACCTGAAGGTCGAGAAGCCGCCCTACCGGCCGGGTGTCATGCGGGTGCCGGTCGACCGCTATTTCCGCCAGGAATACCACGACCTCGAGGTCGAGCGGATCTGGAAGAAGTGCTGGCAGTGGGTCTGCCGCGAGGACGAGATCCCCGAGGTCGGCGACTACATCGTCTACGACGTGGCCGAGCTCTCCTTCATCGTCGTGCGCACCGCCCCGGGCGAGATCAAGGCCTACTGGAATTCCTGCCCGCACCGGGCCCGGCGCCTGTGCGACTTCGACGGGACGCGGGCGCGCGAGTTCCGCTGCATGTTCCACGGCTGGGCCTGGGGCATCGACGGGGCGATGACCGACATGACCTGCGGCTGGGACTTCCCAGGCACCCGCGACGAGGTCTCGCGCCTGCCGGAGGCCAAGACCGGAACCTGGGGCGGCTTCGTGTTCATCAATCCGGATCCGGCCTGCGAATCGCTGGCGGAGTTCCTCGGCGAGCTGCCCGACCATTTCGAGAAGGCCGGCCTCGACCTTTCCAAGCGCTGGACCCAGGTGCACGTAGTGGCCGACGTCCCCTGCAACTGGAAGGTCCTGCAGGAGGCCTTCCTGGAGGCCTGGCACGTCCACACCACCCACCCGCAGCTCGTCTACCCGCCCACCGACCGGGCGGTGGCCGGCATGCGCTGGGACGACTTCGGCAACTGGATCCGCAGCGCCCCAGCCCTGCCCACCGACGAGCACAAGGCGCCGCCCGGCTACTCGGCGGCGGCCGAGACCGAGCAGGCGGCGGTCAATCCCCGCTACGACTGGGACCTCAACCTGGATCCGCCGCTCAAGGTCCAGCCGGGCGAGAAGGCCATCGACGTGCTGCGCGCGCGCAGCCGCGAGGTGCTGCGCGGCGTGATCGGCGAGGCCGCCGACGACATCCCCGACGTGCACCTGGCGGCCGGCGAGATGTGCCTGGTGTGGCCGAACCTGCATCCCTGGGGCGGCCTCAGCCGGCTCTGCTACCGCTTCCGGCCCTACAAGAGCGATCCGAACCGGGCGCTGATGGACGTCCTCTACCTGTCGCCCTGGCCGGAAGGCGTTCAGAAGCCCCCGCCGGCCCCCGCCCACGTGCTCGGGCCGGACGAGACCATCGGCGACGCCCCGGAGCTCGGCCAGCTGGCGCGGATCTTCCAGCAGGACCTCGCCAACGTCCCGAAGGTGCAGAGCGGCCTCAAGACCTCGCAGCTCGGCTACGTGATCCTGTCGGACCACAACGAGGCGCCGGTGCGCCACTTCCACGACCTCTACGACCGGTGGATGGGCTTCGAGAACGGCGACTATCTGGCCGAAAGGAGCGGGCTATGAACGCCGAGGCTGAAGTCCGCGGTCCGGACGAGCCGCTTCGCCGGTATTACCACACGGCGATGAAGGCCTTCTACGAGGAGGTCGCGCCGGGCGTCGTCAAGGTCACCGACAAGGAGGGCCGCAGCGGCGTGTTCAGCTGGAAGGGGCCCTGGATCGAGGGCGAGCTCACCCAGGCGAACATCCACATGCTGCTGCTGTGCGGCGGCCCGTGGCTGCCCAAGGAGTGCCGCTACCACTGGACCGAGACGCCGGCCGACATCCGCCGGCCCAGCGGCTGGCCGGCGGTCTACGAGACGCTCCTGCCCCACCAGATGGGCAAGCGTCACTGATATACGCGCCGCGCGACGCGTTCGGCCTCGCGCGGCCGGGGGAGGAGGAGCGCCAGGATGCAGGACGAATCCGTCACGGACGGGCCGGCCGATGACAAGAGCGCCGCGGCGCCGAAGCTCCCGGTGGAGCTGATGACCGTGCTGGCCTTCGGCCTCGCCATCTTCGGGGTGGTGGCCACCGGCTCGGCCATCGCCGCGGCGATCCGCGAACCCTCCCCCTGGCTGTTCGCCGCCGCCTACGGCGGCCCCGCGGCGCTGGCGTTCGGCCTCTACTGGGCCATCGCCCAACGGCTTTAGCGTCCGTACTCGATTGCGCCCGTAGCGCCCGCGCGGCCAGGCTTCGGCCTCACTTCACCTGGAAGCTGTAGTGGCCGGAGACGCGGTGGGTGTCGTCGCCCACCGCGCGCCAGTTGACGGTGTAGGTCCCGGCCGCGAGCTGGCCCTTCACGGGCGCGGCGAGCTCAGTCTCGTCGTTCGGATCGACGGCCGCCGGTCCCATGGGAATCTGCTTGCCCGCGGCGTCCCTGAGCTCGAGGCCCGAGAACGCCGGGACCAGTCGCTCGCTGAAGGTGATCCGGATCTGCGGCGGCGCGGCGGCGAGGACGGCGTTGGGCGCCGGGGTCGCGGCCCTCGGTAGCGGGTGGGCCAGCGCGGCGCCCCCGAGGACGGCGAGGACGGCGGCCAGCAGTGCGCAGGCGGGACGGTTCATGGACGGGCTCCTCTATCGGATCTTGAGGCGGATGAACGGCATGACGCCGGCGGGATGATCGCCGTAGGCGGCCCGGATGGCCGAGGGGACGAAGTCGAGCGTCCCCTCCGCGCCCAGCCCCAGCGCCAGATGCGGCGCGACCGGCAGGTCGTAGACGTAGCCGAGCGTCAGTTCGGAGACCCGGAACACGCGGCCGGCCAGCGGGCTCGGGGCCTCGAAGAGCTCGTCCTTCTGCACGTTCTCGGCGCGCCCGAAGAGCGTGTGCCGCCCCACGTTCACCGCCGATTCCAGCAGGAAGGCGTCGAGCGTCTCGCCGGGGTGATCCATGTTGCGGCCCCAGGCGAGGGTCGTCTGCCAGTTGCCGCCGGCGAAGGGGCGGTTGTACGTGGCCGAGGCGGTCACGCGGCGCTGGTCGACTCCGGGCGTCAGCTGCTCGGGGCTCCTGATGAAGCCGTAGCTCGCCTGGAAGGCCCAGTTCGGCGCCGGGTTGAAGCTGATCCGCCCGGAATAGGAATTCAGCCGCGGCGGGTCGAAATCCCAGCGATGCTGGTCGGGTTCGCGGCCGTTGAACGCCGAGCCCTCGATCTTGAACGGGCCATGGACGAAACCGGCGGTGACCACCCCGAAGGTGACGTGGGTGGAATCCAGCCAGTGGTGGGTGATCGGCGCGGCCGGATCGTCCATGCCGGAGAAGCGGTGCATGAAGGTCGGCGGGCCCAGCGCCGGCTCGCCGGGATAGCCGACGTAGAGGAAGGCGGACGAGCCTCGCCCCACCGGCAGGCTGTAGACGCCGGCCAGCTCCATGAAGAGGTCGTGCGGGTGCTGGCGATCCACCAGCGGCGTCGCGCCGTCGGCGGTCTCGCCGGTCTGCAGCAGCAGCGGATAGCCCGACGGCCCCATGGCCGGATCCAGCGACAGCATCGAGCGCAGGGTCAGGGTTCCCGGACCCGCCGCGTGCTGGGCCATGACCATCAGCATGCTTTCGCTGAAGGTCTTGGAATCCCCGCGCGGGCCGCCCTGATGGTCGTAGATGAGGTCGGCGAAGCCGTGGACCATGCCCGTCCAGCCGCCCGCCTTCCAGGAGAGGCCGGCCATGGGCGTGGAGTCCGGCTGCCAGGCGGTGCCCGAGGCGTCGCGCATCATGGAGTAGGCGCCGAGCTGGCCGGCCATCATGGCCCCCATCTGCATGCCCGGCATGTCGTCCATGGAATCGACGCTCATCCCCGGCATCGCCGACATGTCCGAAGCGCCCGCCGGGCCCTGGGCCGGCGGCCGTGCGGCCTGCGGCTGGGGCGCTTGCGGCTGGGGCGCTTGCGGCTGGGGCGATGGCGGCTGGGGCGATGGCGGCCGGGTCGCCTGCGGCATGCCGGGCATGGTCTGCATGTCCTGAGCCTGGGCGCCCGCCGCGGCCAGCACGACCGCCGCGCCCAGCGCCAGGCCCCCTAGCGCGCCGCGCGTTCCAGCAGCTCGATCAGCTCGCTGGCCTTCTGCCGCTGCTCGGCCTGGTCGCCGCGGACGATGGCCGACTCGATGCAATGGCCGAGGTGATCCTTCAGCATCTCGGTCTCGACCCGGGTCAGCGCCGCGCGCACCGCCCGAAGCTGGGTGAGCACGTCGATGCAATAGCGGTCCTCCTCGATCATCCGCGTCACGCCGCGCACCTGCCCTTCGATGCGCCGCAGCCGATTGAGCAGCTTTGGTTTGATGTCCTGCCTCAAGGCGCCCTCCAGTCCGGCCTTCCTATACCCATATGGCGTATCGGGCAAATACCCGTTAAGGGTATAAGACAGCCCGGCCGGGAGCCCCATGACCGCCTGCCACGAACCGCACGCGCACCACCCCGCCGCCGGGCCGGCGCCGATGGCGGCCAAGGCCCCGCCCGGGACGCTCTACACCTGCCCGATGCACCCGCAGGTCCGGCAGGACCATCCGGGCGCCTGCCCCATCTGCGGCATGGCCTTGGAGCCGCTCACGCTTGCGCCCGAGTCGGGGCCGAGCCCCGAGCTGAAGGACATGACCCGCCGGTTCTGGATCAGCCTCGTCCTGACCCTGCCGGTGTTCGCGCTGGAGATGGGCGGCCACCTCGGGCCGGCCATGGCGCTGATCGGGAGCCGGGAGAACGACTGGATCCAGCTCGCCCTGGCGACACCGGTGGTGCTCTGGGCCGGCTGGCCGTTCTTCCAGCGCGGCTGGGCCTCCATCGTCGCGCGCAGCCTCAACATGTTCACCCTCATCGCCATGGGCGTGGGCGTGGCCTTCCTCGACAGCCTCGCCGCGGTCTTCGCGCCCGGCCTCTTCCCGCCCGCCTTCCGCAGCGTCGAGGGGGCCGTGCCGGTCTACTTCGAGGCGGCGGCGGTGATCACCGTGCTGGTGCTGCTCGGCCAGGTGCTGGAGCTGCGGGCCCGCGAGCGCACGTCCGGGGCGATCAAGGCGCTGCTGAACCTCGCGCCCAGGACCGCCCGGCGGGTGCGCGAGGACGGCGCCGACGAGGAGGTGACGCTGGACCTGATCGGCGCCGGCGACCGGCTGCGGGTGCGCCCGGGCGAGAAGGTCCCGGTGGACGGCGAAGTGCTGGAGGGCCGCGTCTCCATCGACGAGTCGCTGGTCACCGGCGAATCCATGCCGGTGACCAAGGCGCCCGGCGCCAAGGTGATCGCCGGATCCATCAACAAGACCGGCGCCTTCGTCATGCGCGCCGAGAAGGTGGGCGCCGACACCCTGCTCGCGCGCATCGTCCAGATGGTGGCCGAGGCCCAGCGCAGCCGCGCGCCGATCCAGCGCATGGCCGACGTGGTCTCCGGCTGGTTCGTCCCGGCCGTCGTGACGGCGGCGGTGGCGGCGGCGCTCGGTTGGGGGCTGGCGGGGCCCGAGCCCCGCCTCGCCTACGCCCTGGTGGCCGCCGTCTCGGTGCTGATCATCGCCTGCCCCTGCGCGCTGGGCCTGGCCACCCCCATGTCGATCATGGTGGGCGTTGGCCGGGGCGCGCAAAGCGGCGTGCTGATCAAGAACGCCGAGGCCCTGGAGCGCTTCGAGAAGATCGACACCCTGGTCGTCGACAAGACCGGCACCCTCACGGAGGGGCGCCCGGCGGTGACCGCCATCAAACCGGCCGCCGGGTTCGACGAAGCCGGGCTGCTGCGCCTGGCCGCCAGTCTCGAACGCGGCAGCGAACACCCGCTCGCCGACGCCATCCTCAGCGCCGCCGGCGCCCGCGGGCTGGTCCTCGCCGAGGCCGAGGACTTCGACTCGCCGGTGGGCCTGGGCGTCCTCGGCCGGGTGGACGGCAAGCGGATCGCTCTCGGCGGCGCCCCGATGATGGCCGGCCAGGGCGTCGACGTCTCGCCGCTGGCGGCCGAGGCCGAGGCGATGCGGCGCGAAGGCGCCACCGCCGTCTTCGCCGCGGCGGACGGCCGGCTGGCCGGCGTCCTCGCGATCGCCGATCCCATCAAGCCCACGACGCCGCAGGCGGTGCGCGCCCTGAAGGCCGAGGGCGTGCGCCTCGTCATGATGACCGGCGACAACCGCACCACGGCGCTGGCGGTGGCCGCCCGGCTCGGCATCGAGGCGGTAGAGGCCGAGGTGCTGCCCGAGGACAAGGCGAAGGTGGTCCAGAGGCTGCGCGCCGAGGGCCGGGCGGTGGCCATGGCCGGCGACGGCGTCAACGACGCGCCGGCGCTGGCCGCGGCCGAGGTGGGGATCGCCATGGGCGCGGGCGCGGACGTGGCCATCGAGAGCGCCGGCGTCACCCTGCTGAAGGGGGACCTGCAGGGCATCGTGAAGGCCCGGCGCCTGTCGCGCGCGGTGATGGGCAACATTCGCCAGAACCTCGTGTTCGCCTTCGTCTACAACGCCGCCGGCGTGCCGGTGGCCGCCGGCGTGCTCTATCCGCCGCTGCACCTGCTGCTCTCGCCGCAGATCGCCGCCGCGGCCATGGCGCTCTCCTCGGTCAGCGTGATCGCCAACGCCCTGCGCCTCCGGGCCGCGCGGCTCTGAGGCGGGCGCGGAGGTTCAGCGCGCATCCCCGTCAACCCGGACGGCCCCGCAGGGCCGATCCGGAGCCGGACCTCCGGCGCCTAGACGATGTCCAGCTTGACGGCGGCCCCTCCGGCGCCGGCTCTGCGCGCTCTTACGAGCGCTGCGGCCGGGTGACGGGAAAGGATCGGCGCCGGCGCCCATTGCGCTATTGATAGGCTTGCGATTCGCTGGAAGCGGAAGCGGGAGGAGACGCGGTCGACGTGCAGTGGTTCAGGGCGCTCCTTCCGCGCGAGGCGCGCTTCTTCGACCTCTTCGAGGCCCACGCCCGATTGCTGGTGAAGGGCGCCGAGGCGCTGCGCGAGTTGCTGAACGGCGGCCCGGAGGTGTCGGCGGCCTGCGCGGCGGTGGTCCGGCACGAGGAGGCGGCCGACGAGGTCGCCCGCAACATCTTCCTGGCCATCCGGCGCACCTTCATCACCCCGTTCGACCGCGGCGACATCCGCGAGCTGACCACCTCGCTCGACGACGCCATCGACCAGATGCAGAAGACCGCCAAGTCGATTAGCCTGTTCGGGATCTCCGACTTCTCGTCGGAGATGCGCGAGCTGGGCGACCTCGCCATCCAGGCGGCGCTCTTGACGCTGGAGGCCATCGAGCTGCTGCGCGACATGCGGCGCAACGCGGCCCGCCTCAACGCCATCGCCGAGGCCGTCACCCGCATCGAGAGCCGCTCCGACGAGGTCTACGACGCGGGGATGAAGGCGCTCTTCAAATCCAGCCAGGCCAAGCCCATGGACTTCATCGTGGGCGCCGACATCTACGACCACCTCGAGAAGGTGATCGACCGCTTCGAGGACGTGGCCAACGGCGTCAGCGGCATCCTCCTGGAGCATCTGTGACCCGGGGCCCGGCGTGACGGCCGTCTCCCTGACCCTGTGGGCGCTGATCGGCGTCGCCTTGGCGTTCGACCTCCTGAACGGCGTGCACGACGCGGCCAACTCGATCGCCACCATCGTCTCGACCCGGGTGCTGAGGCCCCGCGACGCGGTGGCCTGGGCGGCCTTCTTCAACTTCGTGGCCTTCCTGTTCTTCGGCCTGCACGTGGCCAAGACCATCGGGGCCGGGATCGTGTCGGTGGACCTGGTCACCGACCGGCTGATCTTCGCCGCCCTCATGGGCGCCATCGTCTGGAACATCGTCACCTGGGCGGCGGGGATCCCCTCCTCCTCGTCGCACGCCCTGGTGGGCGGCCTGGTGGGCGCCGGGCTCGCCAAGGCCGGCCTCAAGGCGATCGTGTGGAGCGGGGTGGGCAAGACGGCCGCCGGGATCGTCGTCTCGCCGCTGTTCGGCTTCCTGCTGGCGCTGGTCCTGGTGCTGGCGGTCTCGTGGCTGTTCTTCCGCTCGCGCCCGGCCGCCGTCGACCGCCTGTTCCGCGCCCTGCAGTTCGTCTCGGCCTCGATGTACTCGCTCGGGCACGGCGGCAACGACGCCCAGAAGACCATGGGGATCATCGCCGTCCTGCTCTATGCCCACGCCGGCAGGCAGGGCGCCTTCGAGGTGCCCTTGTGGGTGGTGCTGGCCTGCCAGGCGGCCATGGGGCTGGGCACCCTGATCGGCGGCTGGCGGATCGTCCACACCATGGGCTCGCGGATCACCCGGCTCACCCCCCAGCAAGGGTTCTGCGCCGAGACCGGCGGGGCGATCACCCTGTTCACCGCCACCTATCTGGGCGTGCCGGTGTCCACCACCCACACGATCACCGGCGCGGTGGTGGGCGTGGGGGCCGCGCGCCGCACTTCCGCCGTACGCTGGGCGGTGGCTCGCGGAATCGTCTTCGCCTGGATCATCACCATGCCGTCGTCGGGACTGATCGCCGCAGCGACCTACCTCGCCAGCAACGCGTTCTCCGCCTAAAGGCCGCCGCCATGAAGCCGACCAAGACCGTGGGGATCCAGTACGGCGCCCTGCCCTTCCGGATCGAGGGGCGGCGGGTGATGGTGCTGCTCATGACCTCGCGCGGGACCAAGCGCTGGGTCATCCCCAAGGGGTGGCCGATCCACGGCGCCAAGCCCCAGGATTCCGCCGCCATCGAGGCGGCCGAGGAGGCCGGCCTGATTGGCGAGGTCGAGGACCGCTCGATCGGCTCCTACCAGTACGCCAAGCGCCTGAAGGGCGAACGGACCCTGATCGTGCAGGTGATCGTGTTCCCGTTCAGGGTCTACGCCCAGGCCGACGCCTGGAAGGAACAGGACCAGCGCCGCTACCGCTGGGTCCGCTACCAGAAGGCCGTGTCCATGGTGGCCGAGGCGGGCTTGAAGCGCCTGCTGCGCGAACTGGGGACGGCCCGCTCGCCGAGCCTGGTGGCGGGCGCGCTACGCACCTACCGCAGCTGGCGCCTCGCCCAGAGCCCGCACGCGCTCGGCTGAGCGCGCCTTCCCCGCACGCGGGGAAGGAGAGCGCCTCCCTCGCGCAGCGGGAGAGGTGGCGCGGCGCCCTTGATCGGAGCGGCTGCGCGTCGGAAAGAAGCTGCGCTCGGCCCACCGGATCGGACCCCAGGATGACCCAAGCGCGCAGCCTCGACGCCACCCAGCGCTGGATCCTCTACTTCGCGGTGGCGGCGGCCGGGCTGCTCTACGTGAAGTGGCTGCCCTACTGGGACAAGGCGTTCACCGCCGCCGCCAGCCACTCCATCGGCCAATCGATCCTGATGGGCAAGGCCGCCCACGCGCCGGCGCCCTCGTGGAACGCGGCGCTCGGCTATGCGCTCGCCTACGGCAAGGCGATCTGGAAGGCCATGGTTCTTGGCCTGGTGCTGGGGGCCGGCGCCCAGGCGCTGCTCCCCCCCAACTGGGTCGCGCGCCTGCTGGGCGGGACGAGGTTCGGCGGGGTGGTGGCGGGTGGCCTCCTCGCCCTCCCCGGCATGATGTGCACCTGCTGCGCCGCGCCGGTGGTGGCGGGGCTCCGCAGGCAGCAGGCCTCCGCCGGGGCGGCCATCGCCTTCTGGCTCGGCAACTCGGTGCTGAACCCGGCCACCCTCGTGTTCATGGGCTTCGTGCTCGGCTGGGGCTGGGCGGGACTGCGGCTGGCGCTCGGGGCTCTGATGGTGCTGGCGCTGGGCGCCCTCGCCAACCGCATGACCTCGCCCGGCGAAGCGGCCGAGGCCGAGAAGGCGCTCGCCGCGCTGGAGGCCGTCCCGCAGGCCGCCCCGCTGCGCCGCTGGCTGACCATCCTCGCGCGCATGACCGTGCAGCTCGTGCCCGAGTACGTGGTGCTGGTGCTGCTCCTGGGCGCCGCGCGCGCCTGGCTCTTCCCCACCCTGGGGCCGCAGATCGGCAACCAGCTCGCCTGGATCGCCGCCTTCGCGATCGCCGGCGCCCTCTTCGTGATCCCCACCGCCGGCGAGGTCCCGATCATCCAGGCCATGCTCTCGCTGGGGGTCGGCGCCGGGCCGGCCGGGGCCCTGCTGATGACCCTGCCGCCGATCAGCCTGCCGTCCCTGGCCATGCTCTCGCGCGCCTTCCCGCCCCGCATCCTGGCCGCGGTGGCCGGCTCGGTGGTCCTCTTCGGCCTGGCCGGCGGCGCGCTGGCGGTGCTGCTGCGGCTGTGAGGGAGGGTTAGGCCACCCGCCGCTGCGCCCCCGCGCTGGGCTGCGGGTCCACCGTCACCCGGCGCATGTGGCGGCGCTGGCCGGGGTAGTCGTTGAGGGCGTAGTGCCAGACCGAGCGGTTGTCCCAGAAGGCCGCCGAGCCCGGCCGCCAGGCGAAACGGCAGGTGAAGGCCTCCTGGCGCGAATGCTCGAAGAGGAAGTCCAGCAGCGCCTTGGATTCGCGCCGGCTCCAGCCCTCGATGCGCACCGTGAAGGCCGGGTTCACGTAGAGCGCCCGGCGCCCGCTCTCCGGATGGACCTTGACCACCGGGTGGACCGCCTCGCCCACCGCGCCCTCGGCCTCGGCGATGCGCATGGACTGGCGCGGGCGCGCGGAGTGGCGGCCGGGGGCGTATTCGCCGGCCGCCGTGTGGGCCGCGTTCAGGGTCTGGAGCGTCGCCTGCAGGCCCGGCGACAGCGCCTCGAAGGCCGCCGCCTGGCTGGCGAACAGGGTGTCGCCGCCCCACTCCGGCGTCTCCACCGCATAGAGGATCGAGCCGATGCTGGGGGCCGGCAGGAAGCTCATGTCCGAGTGCCAGCCGCCGCCGAAGTTCAGCTTCTCGGCCGGCTCCTTGACGATCTCCATCACCTCCGGCTGGCCCGCCATGCCGGCCACGTAGGGGTGGATGTTGAGCGGCCCGAAGCGGGCCCCGAACGCCGCCTGCCGCTCAGGGCTGAGCGACTGGTCGCGGAAGAAGATCACCTGATGCTCGACGAAGGCGGCGCGGATCTCGGCGATGGTCTCGGCCGGGAGCTCGGCCGAGAGGTCGACGCCGGTGATCTCGGCCCCCAGGGCGCCCGCCAGGCGCCGGATTCCAAGCTTGACGGTCATGGCGGCCCTCGGCTGCGGGTTCCTCGCCCGATCCTAGCGGCCCGCCGCCCGGCTGGCGAGCGGGGCGCGACCGGCCGGGGGCGCCGGGCGCATCCTGCGCGCCCTCCGGCCGTTGATAGGGCGCGAGCCCTCGCCCCGAAAGGCCAACCCCGATGCCGTGGACCCCGGACGACGCCGAACGCCACACGCACAAGGCCGCGACCCCGGCGCTGCAGGAACTCTGGGCCGAGGTCGCCAACGAGACCTTGGAGCGGACCGGCGACGAGGGCCGCGCCATCCGCGAAGCCAACGCCGTGGTCGCCCGCCAGGCCGAGGCGTAGCCGGGGGGCCGGCGAGCGCCTCCCCCTTCCCTGTCCGAGGAAGCAGCGCCGCCTTGCGGGTTATGCCCGATAGCCACGCCGTCCCGCACGCGCCACAATGGGCTTGAGGGGGAAAGTTCGTGAGCCTGCGCCACGACGATCCTGAGGGTTCCTGGCGCCACCCGGGCCAGCGATGGCGCGGGGCGCGGCGGACGCGCAAGCGGCGCTTCCTGCTGGTCCTCATCAAGCCCTCGCACTACGACGACGACGGCTACGTCATCCGCTGGTGGCGCACCCTGATCCCCTCCAACTCCCTGGCCGCCGTCTACGCCCTGGCCGCCGACTGCGCCCGGCGCCAGGTGCTAGGTGTGCAGTCCCGGAATCTGATGGTGCATCATCGATCCTGAGTCGTCAGGAAGAGGATGCCCTATGGGAAGCGTTCTTCACGGCAGCGCCCGCACGACGCCGTGTCTTCGAGCCGAGCTCCAAGCGTCGAAAGAGAGCACCC
>JAFBAO010000001.1 GCA_019247715.1 Caulobacteraceae bacterium | reverse complement strand
GTTCCACGAGAGCGCCGGGAAGATGGAAGGCTCGGCCTTCCTGCGGACCGTGGTCGAGGTCTTCCCTTACAAGATCCACACCGTGCTAACCGACAACGGCATGGCGTTCGCCGACTTGCCTAAGAACCGCGACGGCCCCAGCCGCCGCTTCCTCGGCCCGCACATCTTCGACCGCGTCTGCATCGCCAACGAGATCGAGCACCGCCTGACCAAGCCGTATCATCCATGGACCAACGGCCAGGCCGAACGGATGAACCGCACCATCAAGGACGCCACGGTCAAGACCTACCACTACGACGACCTGGAAAGCCTGAAGGCTCATGTCCTGGCCTTCGTCACCGCCTACAACTTCGCCAAGCACCTGAAGGCCCTGCGGTGGCGAACGCCCTACCAGGTGATCTGCGATGCCTGGACCAAAGACCGATCAATCTTCAAGATCGATCCGCACCAGCTCATTCCGGGACCACACAACTAGTGTCCCGATTCCGAAGTTCGCTAGCCGGAGCGGCGCCTCCGTTCGAACTTCGGAATCGATCAGGACACTAGCCAAGTATATGTTTCTAGTGTGGTTTACGGATCAGAAGTTCGCCACAGCGCCCGCCGCGACATTGGGGCGAACTTCTGATCCACCACACTAGCGCATCGCGCCCATGTCGCCGGCGGGCGGGCCGGCCCGCACCGGGACATCGACGGCGACCTTGCCGGCGCGGGCGAACTCCAGCGTCACCTTGACGATCTTTCCGGGCGTCATCGGCGACTTCAGCCCGATCAGCATGAGGTGGTCGCCTTCTGGCGCCAGCCGGACCGTCGCGCCGGCCGCGATGCCCAGGCCCCCCGCCACGGGGCGCATGCGCATGATCCCGCCTGTCATCGACATGTGGTGCGGCTGCACCTTCGCGGCGACGGAACTCTCTGCACCCACAAGCCGATCGGCCTCGCGGCCCCGGTTGACGATCGTCAGGTAGCCGGCGGCGGTGGCTGCGCCCGGCGGCGTCGCCTGGATCCAGGCGCCGCTCACCGCGATCCCCACCGGCTTGGCCACAGCTTCGGCGGCGAAGAGGGCGAGCCCCAGGAGCGCCGCCGCCTTCAGCATCCGCATCGACGACATCCCGCGGCTGTGGCCGCCGCGCAAGGCCGCGTCAAGGCCCGGTCGGGGCAAGGGCCCATGCGCCCCGCGCCACCTCGATCGCGGCGAGCTTGGCCTCGAAAGGTCCCCAGTCGTCCCGCTCGGCGATGGCTGCCCACAAGGACTCGATCTCCTCGTAGATCAGCTCCTCGGGCTCCGGGGCCTGGAACATGGGCGCGGCGAGCCGCTCGGGCCGGTCGGGCTCGTAGCCGGCGAGAAGCTTGCGGAACTCGGCGAAGGCCTGGCCGCCGTAGAGCGCCGCGCGCGGGCCATCAAGGGCGCGCTTCTCCGATGCGAGGCCTGCGAACCAGTCGAAGAAGAACGGCTCCCAGCGCAAGGGCGCGCCCCCCTCGGCCAAGGCGCGGAAGGCGGCGTTCGCCACCTCCACGTCCGCCGCCTCGTCCCGGGGCTCGAGGCCGAGGCGGGCCAGCATCGCCGCCGCCAGGGCCCGCCGGTAGGCCGGGCCGAAGCCGTTCAGCGCCGCCACGAGAGGCTCGGGCGGCGAGACCAGGGTGAGCGGGCCCGCCAGTTGCCGCAGGTTCCAGAACACCGTCTCCGGCTGCCGGCCGAAGCTGTAGAGGCCGGTGTGATCGAAATAGGCGGCGACGAAATTGGGATCGTTACGGGGAAGGAAGCGGTAGGGCCCGTAGTCGAAGCTCTCGCCGGTGATGTTCATGTTGTCGGTGTTGAGCACCCCGTGGACGAAGCCGGCGGCCATCCAGCGGGCCGCCAGGACCGCGGAGCGCTCGACCACGGCGGCGAGCAGCGCGGCGGGACGGTCCTCGGCCTTCTCCAGATCGGGGTAGTAGGTCTCGATCACATAGTCGACCAGCGCTCCGACGTGGTCGGCGCGCTCGAAGTAGGCGTGCCGCTGGAAGGTCCCGAACCGGATGTGGCTGCAGGAGAGGCGGGTCAGGACCGCCGAGCGGGTAGGGCTGGGCTCGTCGCCCCGCACCAGCGCCTCGCCGGTCTCCACGACCGAGAAGGTGCGCGAGGTTGGGACCCCCAGGGCCTCCAGCATGGCCGTGGCCAGCGCCTCGCGCACGGCGCCCTTGAGGGTGAGCCTTCCGTCGCCGTCACGGGAATAGGGCGTCTGGCCGGACCCCTTGGTCCCCAGGTCGAGCAGGCGCCCGCTCCCCTCTTCGCGCAGCTGCGCGAAGAGGAAGCCTCGGCCGTCTCCGAGGTCGGGGTTGTAAACCCGGAACTGGTGCCCGTGGTAGCGGAGCGCCAGCGGCGGGTCGAGGTTGTCCGGCAGCGGCTCGAAGCGCGCGAAGTGGGCGCGCCACTCCGCGTCGGTGAGCCCGTCGAGGCCCACGGTCGCGGCGGCGGCCTGGTTTCGGTGGCGGACGATCTCCCGCGGGAAGCTCGCCGGCCGCACCGGATCGGCGAATTCCGGACCGAGCTTCGCGAACCGCAGGTCCGGCCGATAGGCGGATGAGACAGGCATCTGGAGAGCCAGATGCGGCCGGCGCCCGTTCGGCGCAAGGGCGGCGCTTACCCCCGGCGGCCGACCGGAGTAAGATTTCCGGGCCGCATGCGCCGTCTGACCCTCAACTACCTGAAGACCGAATCCGGCGCCGGCCTCCTGCTGCTGGCGGCCGCGGCGCTGGCGGTGGTGATCGCCAACTCGCCGGACGGCGACCGCTACTTCGCCTTCGCCGCCGCGCCGATCCCGGTGCGCATCGGCGCCTTCGCCGAGACCCTCAGCCTCGCCGGTTGGGTGAAGACCGCGCTGATGCCGGTCTTCTTCCTGGTGCTGGGCATGCAGATCAAGTTCGAGCTGCTGCGGGGGGAGCTCTCCAACCCGCGCCGCCTCGCCCTGCCGGCGGCCGCGGCCCTGGGCGGCCTGGTGGTCCCGGCCGTCGTCTTTCTCGCCGTCAACCGCTCCGCCGGCGCGCCCGGCGTCTGGCCAGCCGCCGGCGCCACCGACCTCGGCGTCGCCCTGGCGGTCCTCGCCCTGGTGGGCCCGGCCCTGCCCTCGTCGTTGAGGGTGCTGCTCATGGGCGTGGCGCTGGCCGACGACCTGGTGGCGCTGGCGGTCGGGGCGGCGTTTTCCGCCGATCGACTGAACTGGGGGATGCTGGCCGGGGCGGGGGTCGTGCTGGCGGCGCTCGCGCTCCTGTCGCGATGGCGCCGGGCGCCCTTCCTCTTCTATGCGGCGGGGTTCGTCCTCGTCTGGGGCTTCGTGCTCAAGTCCGGCCTCGACGTCTCGCTGGCCGGCGTGGCGGCGGCCTTCACGGCGCCGATTGGGATGCGCCGGCCCGGACACGAGAGCACCCTCAAGTACTTCATGGACAGCCTGCATCCTTATGTCGCCTTCGCGGTGCTGCCCCTGTTCGTATTCACCGCCGCGGGCTGCTCGTTGCGGGACGTGAGCCTGGCCGACCTCACCAAGCCGGTCCCGCTCGGGCTGGTCCTGGCCCTGTGGACCGGCAAGCCGCTGGGCGTTTTCGGCTTTTCCTGGCTGGCGACGGTCCTGAAGCTCGCGCGCCGCCCCACCGGCGCGGCCTGGGCCGAGCTGCTCGGCGTGGCGATGTTGTGCGGCGTCGGCCTGACGGTGAGCCTATTCCTGGTCGCCTTGACGCCCGGCCCGGGCGGCCGGGAGCAAGCGGCGGTGCGGCTGGCGATCCTGGCGGGCTCGGTGCTCTCGGCGGCAAGCGGCGCGGCCCTGCTGTCCTGGGCCCAGGGCCGCCGGACGACCTGGGGCGAGGACGCGGTGCTTGGCCGGCCGTGAGCGCCGATTGACAGCGCCGGCGCCTTCCCCTATTGCCGCGCGCTCCCGATCCGTCTCGGAGCCGTCCCCGTGAAGCGCACCTTTCAACCCTCCCGCCTCGTGCGCAAGCGCCGGCACGGGTTCCGGGCGCGGATGGCCACCAAGAACGGGCGCCGCGTCATCGCCCGCCGCCGCCTGCGCGGCCGCAAGCGGCTCACCGCCTAGAGCCCCCGGGCGAGGTTTCGGCCTGACCGAAGCCGCTCCCCCCCTCGAACGATTGAAAAAGCGCGCCGACTTCCTGGCCGCCGCCCGCGGCCTCGCCTGCGCGCGCGGAGCGGTGCTGGTGCAGGCCCGACGGCGCATGGACGGGCGCCCGACGGTGCGCGTGGGCTTCACCGCCACCCGGCGGATCGGTGGGGCGGTGGTGCGCAACCGGGCCCGGCGGCGGCTGCGCGAGGCGGTTCGGATGACCGCCGATTGCGCCCTGGCCGGCTGCGACTATGTGTTCATCGCCCGCGGCGGGCTGGTCACGCGCCCCTGGCCCCGTCTCCTTGACGATGTGAAAAGCGCGCTGATAAGGCTCGCGGCCGATCTCGGCGCCCCCTCGGGCGGGGCCACGCCTTCTCCTGACCCCGGCCAACCCGCGTCTGATGCAGAACGATAATCGCAACCTTATTGTCTTCGTCGTCCTGACGCTGGTCTTCCTGGTCGGCTACCAGACCTTCGTTCTGGCGCCCATGCAGCGCCGGCGCGAAGCCGAACAGCAGCGGGCGGCCGCCGCCCAGGCCGCCGCCGCCAAGGCGGGGATCACCCTCGCCCCGAACGGCGAGCCGGTCGTCGTCTACATGCCGCGCGCCAAGGCCCTGGCGGCCACCCCGCGCGCGCGCCTGCAGACGCCCTCGCTCAGCGGCTCCATCAGCCTCAAGGGCGCGCGGATCGACGACCTCTTCCTCTGCGGCTCGGAGACCAGGAGCCCTCCCTGCTACCGCGAGACGGTGGCCGCCAATTCCCCGCCCCAGGAGCTGCTGCGGCCGGCGGGGGCCGAGAACGCCTACTACACGGTGAACGGCTGGACCGGCGCGAACCTCCAGGGGCTGCCGGACGAGACCACCAACTGGACGGCCACGTCGGCCGGAGCGCTGACCCCCGACCACCCGCTCGACCTCAGCTACGCCGCGCCGCAGGGCCTCATCTTCCACCGGCGGATCGCCGTCGACCGCAGCTACCTCCTCACCATCACTGACGAGGTGGTGAACCAGGGGACGGCGCCCGCCACCCTCGCCCCCTACGCCTCCGTGCAACGCCGGGGCGTGCCGGCCGATCTCGGCAAGACCGCCACCGAGGGCGCGATCGGCATGTTCGACGGCGTTCTCAAGGAGGTGAAGTACCCCAAGTGGAAGAAGGACGGCGAGGACGACTTCACCACCACCGGCGGCTGGCTAGGGATCACCGACAAATATTGGATGACGACCTTCATCCCCGACCAGAGCGAGCCGCTGAACGTCCAGTTCCGGGTGCGGCCGGTGGGCGGGATCGAGGACTATGAGACCGCCTACGTCGGCAAGGCCCGCACCCTGGCGCCGGGCGGCCGGACGGTGGAGGTGACCCGCCTCTTCGCCGGGGCCAAGGTGGTCAAGACGCTCGAGGCCTATGGCGCGGCGCTGCACACGCCGAACTTCGACAAGGCGGTGGACTGGGGGATCCTCGAGGTCCTGATCAAGCCGCTGTTCCAGATCCTCGATTTCTACGCCGGGCTGATCGGCAACTTCGGGCTCGCCATCCTGGCCCTGACCCTGACCATCCGGGTGCTGCTGTTCCCGATCTTCAACGCCTCCTATGCGATGTCGACCAAGATGAAGAAGGTCCAGCCGCAGATGAAGGCGCTGCAGGAGAAGCACAAGAACGACCCGCAGGCCCTGCAGAAGGAGATGATGGCGCTCTACGCGCGCGAGAAGATCAACCCGGTGACCGGCTGCATCCCGATGCTGCTGCCCCTGCCGGTGTTCTACGCCCTGATCAACATGTTCAGGGTGACCATCGAGATGCGCCACGCCAGCTTCGGCTGGATCAAGGACCTTTCGGCGCCCGATCCGACCACGATCTGGAACCTGTTCGGCCTGATCCCTTGGGACCCGTTCGCCAACGGGATCGTGCAGACGATCCTGCACCTGCCGTTCGTGGGAGGGATCGCCGGCATGGTCTTCCACCTGGGCGCCTGGCCGATCATCTACGCGGTCACCATGTGGCTCAGCCAGATCACCGGCCCCCCGATGACCGGCGTCGACCCGATGCAACAGCGGATGATCCGCTGGATGCCCTGGGTGTTCATGTTCCTCTTCGCCCAGTATTCGGTCGGCCTGGTGATCTACTGGTCGTTCTCCAGCGTGTTCACCTTCTTCCAGCAATACGTGCTGATGCGGCGGTTCAAGGTCGAGAACCCGATCGACGACTTCCTGGCCCGGCTGACCGCGCCCAAGGCGGCGGGTTGAGCGAGGTCTTCGACGCGGCCGAGATCGAGGCGGCCCGCGTGCTCTTCGCCCGGCCTTGCGACTTCCTCATGGGGGCGGCGAAGATCGACCAGCTGCCCCCTCCGGACCTGCCCGAGGTCGCCTTCGCCGGCCGCTCCAACGTCGGCAAGAGCAGCCTGATCAACGCCCTCGTCGGCCGCCATGGCCTGGCGCGCAGCTCCTCGGAGCCGGGGCGGACGCGGGAGGTGAACTTCTTCCTCCTGGACGAGCGGCTGCGCCTTGCGGACCTGCCGGGCTACGGCTTCGCCAAGGCGCCGCGGGGCGAGGCGCGCCGGTTCCAGAACCTGGCCCGCGACTATCTGCGCGGCCGGCCGAACCTCAGGCGCGTCTACCTGCTGATCGACGCCCGCCATGGCCTCAAGGGGTCCGACGCCGAGGCCCTGGACGCCCTCGACCGGGCCGCCGTCTCCTACCAGATCGTGCTCACCAAGGCCGACAAGCTGAAGCCGGCCGCGGTGGGCGCGGGGGCCGTCGCCGCCGCGGCCGCGGTGGCCCGCCGCCCCGCCGCCTTCCCGCGCACGGCGGCCGTCTCGGCGGTGACCGGCGAGGGGCTGCCCGAGCTTCGCGCCGAGATCGCCGCGGCCGCTTTCGGATGACAGCGCGCCTCGCCTTCGCTATCCCCCCTCTCCCAGCATCCAGCGAGCGGGCGGGACGTGGCGACCAAGGCTGAAATCCGGGCCGAGCAAGGCTGGGCGACCGCCAAGACCCTGGCCGAGGCGTTGCCTTTCATCCAGCGCTACGACCGCGAGATCGTGGTGATCAAGTACGGCGGCCACGCCATGGGCGAGGAGGCCCTGGCCAAGCTGTTCGCAGCCGACGCGGTGCTGCTGAAGCTGCTGGGCCTGCATCCGGTCATCGTGCACGGCGGCGGCCCGCAGATCTCCCGGATGCTGGACCGCGCGGGGGTCACCTCCACCTTCGTCGACGGCCTTCGGGTAACCGACGCGGCCACCATGGAGGTGGCCGAGATGGTGCTGTCGGGAGCGATCAACAAGGAAATCGCCAACTGGATCACCCTGGCGGGCGCCGAGGCCGACGTACGCGGGGTCGGGCTTTCGGGCAAGGACGCCCGGCTGATCACGGTGGAGAAGGCGACCCGCACCCGCAGGGATCCCGGCTCCCGGATCGAGGAGGTGGTCGACCTCGGATTCGTCGGCGAGCCTACCCACGTGGACCCGAAGCTGATCCTCGACCTCATCAATTCGGCGGACGACTACATTCCGGTGGTGGCGCCTATCGGGGTGTCGGCCGAGGGCCACACCTACAACATCAACGCCGACACGGTGGCCGGCGCCCTCGCCGCCGCGCTCAGGGCCAAGCGCCTTCTGCTGCTCACCGACGTGCAGGGGGTGATCGGGGCGGACGGAGAGCTCATCCGGCAGATGAGCCTCGCCGAGGCCGGAAAGGCGGTGGCTGCCGGCGTGGCCAGCGGCGGCATGATCCCGAAGCTCGAGACGGCGGTCGCGGCGGTGGAAGCGGGGGTCGAATCGGCGGTCATCCTCGATGGCCGGCGCCCGCACGCCCTGCTGGTCGAGCTGTTCACCGAGCATGGCGCCGGAACCCTGGTGCGCGCGTGACCGCCGCGGACCTTCGCCACGTGGACACGTGGCTCTTCGACCTCGACAACACCCTCTACCCGCCCGACACCGGCTTTCGCACCGCGATCGAGGCGGCGATCACCGACTATACGGAGCGGCTGACCGGGCTTCCGAGGGCCGAGGCCTACGCGCTCCAGAAGCGCTACCTCGCCGAGCACGGCCTGACGCTTCGGGGCCTGATGATCCACCACGGCGTCGATCCGGACGAGTTCCATGGGCATCTGGCGGACCTGCCGCTGGAGTTCCTGGCGCGGGATGCGTCGCTGATCGGGGCGCTGGGCCGCCTGCCCGGCCGGCGGCTGATCTTCACCAACGCCGACGCCGGCCATGCGGGACGGGTGATGGCGCGGCTCGGCCTTGATCACCTCTTCGACGACGTCTTCCACATCGGCGCCGCCGATTTCATCCCCAAGCCCGACCCCGCGGCTTTCGAGCGCCTCTCCGCCGCCCACGGCGTCGACCCGGAAAGCACCTGCTTCTTCGAAGACCTCGCCGGCAATCTCGAACCGGCCGCCGCGCTCGGGATGACCACCGTGCTCGTGGGAGAGGCGGCCAAGCGGCCCGCGCCGGCCCACGTCCATCACCTCGCCCCCGACCTCGCCGCCTTCCTCTCGGCGGCCCGAGTCAAGGAACCTGCGCTCACATGACCGACATATCGTTCGCGGACCTCAAGACCGAGATCGAAGCCGCCTGGGAGCGGCGCGAGGAAGTCGGCGCCGCCACCCAGGGACCGATGCGCACGGCGGTGGAGGAGACCATCGCGCTTCTGGACGCCGGCCGGCTCAGGGTGGCGAGCAAGGTCGACGGCCGCTGGGAGACCCGCCAGTGGGCCAAGCAGGCAATTCTGCTCAGCTTCCGGCTGAACCCGAACCGGGTCATGCGGCCGGGCGGGCTGGGCGGAGGCATCGGCCCCTGGTGGGACAAGATCCCCTCCAAGTTCGAGGGCTGGGACGCTCCGCAATTCGAGGCCGCGGGATTTCGGGCCGTGCCGGGCTCCATCGTGCGGCGTGGCGCCTACATCGCCCGGGGCGTGGTCCTGATGCCGTCCTTCGTCAACATCGGCGCCTATGTGGACGAGGGAACCATGGTGGACACCTGGGCGACTGTGGGATCGGCCGCCCAGATCGGCAAGAACGTCCACATCTCGGGCGGTGCGGGCATCGGCGGGGTGCTGGAGCCGCTGCAGGCCAATCCCACCATCATTGAGGACAATTGCTTCATCGGCGCCCGCGCCGAGGTCGCCGAAGGGGTGGTGGTGGGCGAGGGCTCGGTGCTCTCCATGGGAGTCTTCCTGACCGCCACCCTCAAGATCGTGGACCGCAGGACCGGAGCCCTTCTGCCGTCCGGTCATATCCCGCCCTACTCCGTGGTGGTCTCCGGCTCCCTGCCCGACCCGCACGGCGCCGGGCCGAACGTCTATTGCGCGGTGATCCTGAAGACCGTGGATGCGGGCACCCGCTCGAAGACCTCGATCAACGACCTGCTGCGGGATTAGCCCCTTCCCCCTGCCACTGGCCCCGGCTGGCCGGCGCGGGAACGGGATGCTCGCCGGAATCGGGGGCCCCTACCCGGATCTCCGGGGCGGGGAAGGTGAGGCGGGCGGTCAGACCGCCTTCCGGATTGGCGCGAAAGCTGACCGCTCCCCGCAGCTGGCGCGAGAAAGCGGTCATCAAGGTGCGCCCGACCCCGGGGCCGACCACCGAGCGGCGGCCCCTCTGGCCGGTGTCGCAGATGGCGAGCTCGGCCTCCGAGTCATGGACGCCGAAGCTGACCGTCAGGAGGCCGTCGTGCTCCAGCCCGTGCTTGCGCGCGTTGCTGATCGCCTCGACCGCGAACAGCGCCAGCGGGGCCAGCAGATCCGGGTCGATTTCCAGCGGCTCGCAATCGAGATCGGTCCTGACCGGGGGGGCGAGGCCGCTTTCCCCGGTCACCACCTGGCCGATCAGCTCCTCCAGGAAGTCGTGGAGGTCCACCCGCTTGAGGTCGGGGCTCTGATAGAGGGCCCGGTAGATGAGCGCCAGGGCGCCGATCCGCTGGCGGGTGTCGGAGACCGCCGCCCGGGCGGCCGGATCGTTCAGGGTGCGCTGCTGGAGGTTCAGTAGGGAGGAGATGACCTGGAGGTTGTTCTTCACCCGGTGGTGGATCTCGCGCAGCATCGCGTCCTTCTGCGCCAGGTGTCCGACCAGCGCCTCGTCGCGCGCGGCGATGGCGGCGGCCATGTCGCCAAGCGTCTCCGCCAGGTCCCGGATCTCCGGCGGCGCTTGTTCGGCCCGCACCGGCCGCACCGCGAAACGCCCCCGCACGTAGAGGGCCGCGATGCGCTGTAGGTAGGCGATCCAGCGGATAACCCCCCGTTCGGCGGCGATCCACACGGCGGCGAGCGCGAGGGTGAAGGCCAGCAACGGCAGGGCGACGGCTGAGATCGGATTGAGCCACGCCCACGTCGCGAGGCCTGCATTCGGAGCCGACAGGACGATCAAAATCTGGTCCCCGGCCAGGGGAGCGGCGGCGTAGATCCGGGATCGGCCGTCACGCTCGGGCTCGGACCAGATCCACGCTTGCGATCTTCCGAGACCAGCCGGCCTCGCCCTGAGCAGGGCGGCCGCCTTGGGCGGCAAGGGACCGAGATCGAGGCCGGTGAGACGGCGCCCCTGCAGGTCGAACACCGTCACGTCGGCGCCGGGCGGCAAGGCCCCCACCACCTGGTCGGGCCGCAGGCTCGACACGGCGATCACCGAAGCCATGGCGCCGGTGAAACGGCCGTCGGGTCCGGGGATTGGGGTGGCGACCAGGATCGACGGCGCCCGCGCGTAGATCGCGCCGGCGTCGCGGGCGACGACCATCGGCGCCCCGACGGCGAGCGCCCGGAACCAGGGCCGGCCGGCGCGCCCTGGGTCCGCCGGAGCGGCGGCGGCGGCGCAGGCGACCCGGCCCGCGGCGTCGAAACGGATCAGGTTCTGGTAGCCGGGGACGCGCCGGGCCACCGCGGCCAGACGTTGAGGGCAGTCCGGTCCCCCCGTTTCCGGCGCTAGGGCCTGGAGCAGGATCTGCGCCGTCTCGATCCGGGAGTTCGCCGAGGCGGCGCTCCGCTGAGCAGCCGCCAGCAGGCTGGCGCTCTGCTCGCGCGACTCGCGCCGAAACTCGAGGTCGGCCTGGACGCCGCTTAAGATCAGCACCGGCAACAGGGCGATGGCCAAGGCCAGACCCAGCCGCACCCGGATCGACGCCGGCGCGCGAGGCTTCAGCAGGTCCGTCCGCTTCACTTGATCGTGCTCAGCCGCTCCGCGTCGGCGAGGATGGTGTCCATGGCCTGGCCGGCGGCGGAACCGTCGCGCCGGTACTGGCCCGATTCGAGGATGCCCTGCAGGGCGCGTCGGGCCCGGCTCACCCGGCTCTTCACGGTGCCCACCGCGCACTGGCAGATCTCGGCGGCCTCCTCGTAGGCGAACCCGCCCGCACCCACAAGGATCAGCGCCTCCCGCTGCTCCGGCGGCAGCATCGCAAGGCCCAGGCGGAGCTCGTCCAACAGGACTGGCGACTCGGGATCGTCCACGGCGACCAAGGTCCGCTCGGCAGCCTCCTGATCGAGCTGGGTCTGGCGCCAAGATCGCCGCTTTTCCGAGTAGAACTGGTTGCGCAGGATCATGAAGGTCCAGGCCTTCATGTTGGTGCCCATGGCGAAGGTCTCGCGGGCGTCCCAGGCCTTCAGCACCGTGTCCTGCGCCAGGTCGTCGGCCGCCGCGGCGTTGCCGCACAACGTGCGTGCGAACGCGCGCAGGTGGGGAATCAGCGCCACCAACTCGGTCTGGAAGGCCTTATCACGGTCGGCGCTGGCCTTCGACGCCGGCTCGGATGGCCCCATGTCAGGCCCCCTTCCCGCCGCCGCCACGCTCGTCGGCTCGGCGAAGAATTTCCAAGAACTCGTCCGGAACCGGCTCGTTCACGACCTCGTCAAACATCTGCCGAAGCTTCACCCCGATGGCCTGCTGGCGCAGCCGCGTCTCATCCAGGTTCGCCGAGTTTCGGGGCGGTTTCGTCTGTCGGTCGATCATCATCCGCTGTCGGCGCACGCCTGCGCACCCCCCTGTAATGCTTTCGCCAAACGTCTTAGCATGGGAGTGGTTCCGTTGATTTGTGGTCTGCGGGTGCTAGCGCCGCAAGGAAATTGTGCGGCGACGGGAACTGAGAGCGCCGCTTTGCGTTGGCTTTTTCTCGGGGGATGCGGAGGGCGTTGGCGGCCCGAAGCGCCATATCTTGGCCCCCAAGACCACGGAGGATGGATGGGGTCATGAGTCTTGTCGCGCGTCTTGCTCCGCACCTGCCCTATGTCCGCCGCTATGCACGGGCGCTGACCGGGGATCAGGCGACCGGGGACAACTATGTCCGCGTGGCGCTGGAGGCGCTGGCCGCAGGCGAGCGCCAGCTGGCCCCCGAGCTGTCGCCCCGGGTGGCCCTATACCGCGTCTTCCACGCGATCTGGCAGGGCACCGGCGCCCGCCTCGAGCCCCGGTCCGAAGACGGCGGCGATGCGCTCGAGGACGCCACCCACAGGCTGATGCGGATCGCCCCCCGCTCGCGGCAGGCCTTCCTGCTCACCGCTCTCGAGGGCTTCACCCCCAGCGAAGCCGCCCAGATCCTCGATATCGACTTCGGCGAAGTGGAGCGACTGATCTCCGAAGCTCAGCGGGACATCGACGCCGAGCTGGCGACGGACGTCCTGATCATCGAGGACGAGCCGGTGATCGCGGCGGACATCGAGGCGCTGGTGACCGAGCTCGGCCATCACGTGACCGACATCGCCGCCACCCGCCGCGAGGCGGTCGAGGCGGTCGCCCGCAAGGCCCCTGGGCTGGTCCTCGCCGACATCCAGCTGGCGGACGGCTCCTCGGGGGTCGATGCGGTCAAGGAAATCCTTCAGCGCCACGACTCGCCGGTGATCTTCATCACCGCCTTTCCCGAGCGGCTGCTGACGGGGGAACGGCCGGAGCCGACCTTCCTCATCACCAAGCCGTTCCAGCCCGAGACGGTGAAGGCGGCCATCGGCCAGGCGCTGTTCTTCCATCCGAGCCGCGACCGCAAGGCCGCCTAGTGTCCCCAAGTCCGACTTCGCCAGTGGACGTGATGGGCGCCGAGCGAACTTAGAATTCACCACATTAGCTGCCTCCTCGCGCGCCCCCGGCGGGCTTTGGATCAGGGACGGCTGCGCTACGGGAGCACGCCCATTGCGCCGCCGCTGACTGCTTTTGTGGAAGCCCTGGCAGGGCGAAAAAGATTCAACCAGCAGCGGAACCAACCGGCGGCTCGGCGGTTTCATCCCCTGCGAAGGCGGCGACGCCCCCCCGACACGAGGCTGGCGCTAGCCAGCCTGCCGCCTTCGCACCCTTTCTCGATGACGCTCACTGAGGGCGGCCGGTTCGAACGGCCGCCCTTTTTCCGCCGGTCGCCGAGCCCGCCGCCCCCGGATCGGAAAGGGAACAGAGCCGCGCCCTTGGCCGTTTTCCTCAGCGCGGAAGATAGAAACAAAGAGGGAGAATTGGCGATGGTCGACACCGACCCTCCGCCTCTCACGGAAGAGCCCCCGGCCTATCGGCCCGGACTTTTCGCGGCTTTCAGGCGCCGGCGCGCCGAGGCCGACCCGGCTGATGTCCGCCGCCGCGAAGACCGGATCGCCCATGACGCCTACGAGCAGGGGCGGCGCGACGCCTACCAGCGGGGCCGCCGCGACGAACGGGCCCGCCGACGCGGCTCGCCGCTGCTCAGCCTGCTGGTGCTGCTGATCGCCCTGGCCGGCGGAGCCATGGTGTACCTCGCGGCGCGCGAAGGCTCCTTCGCCGGCGGCGGCCAGGTCGTGGACCGCGCCATCGGTCACGCGGCCGCGCCAGCGCGCTCGGCGGCCGGCAGGACCGGCGAGGCCCTGGAGCAGGCCGGCCAGTCGCTGAAGAAGGAGTCGGGCTCGAGCGAGGCGGGCCAGAAACCCGGCTGACGGCAGGACTCAGCGCCGGCGGCGGGGCGGCGGCTCGCGGCCCTCGACGAAAGAGCGCGCCATGGCCCCCAGATAGCGGGGATTGGTGATGGCCAGCAGACCCGCCGCGAGCGCCCCGGCCGCCGAGAGGATGGGCTTCTCGCGGACGAACTCCGTCACCCGTTCGATCAGGCCCTCGGGCTCCGACTTGCGCCGCTTGGGCTTGGCCGCTGCGCCGACGACCAGCCCCAGCACCGCGATAAGCAGGGCCGCCGCGGCGGCGACCACGGCCGCGCCGCCGGCCTGGCCTACGTAGGGCTTGACCCCCGCGTAGAGCGCAAAGGCCAGCGCGACCACGATCACGCCGGCGCTGACCGCCAGCGCCGTGATCGAGGCCAGGACGAGAAGGAGCCGCCTCAGGTTCACTTAGAGGAGCGGTTGGCGAGCAGCAGGCCGAGCAACAGCCCCACGCCGAGGCCGGCGAGGGTGGCCGTCACCGGCCTCTCCTTCACCCGCTCGAGAACGTACTTCTGGGCCTGGTCGAACTGCTCTCCGGCGTCGGCCCGATAGCCCTCGGTCTGGGCCTTCAGCGCCTCGACCCCTTCCCGCAGCGCCTTCTCCGCCCGGCGGGCCGCCTCGTTCAGGCTGCGTTCGGCATGTTCGAGCGCCTCGTTCAGCCCACGCTGACCGGTCTCCAGGGCGCTTCTCGCCGCGTCCTTGACCGAATTCTTGGCGGCTGCCGCCTCTGCGGCTGCGCCGGTCGTGGTATCAGAGGACATCTGCCAGGTCTCCGATTTTCGAGAACTTCCGTGCTAAAGCGCGACGTGCGGAGTACGCCCTCAACGCGAAGCGCATCTTGGGAGTTCCGGCGCCGCTCCTACAGCTTGAGTATAAACGCATGCTTGCCGATCACCGAATCTTTGCGTGCGGGCAATCTCGCCTCCGGCCCAAAGCCGGACTAAATTGCCGAGCCATGGATCAAGGCGCCCCGCCCCAGCGCAGAGCCAGCGACCAGCTCGCCATAGAACAAGAAAGAGCCAGCCTGGCGCTGGCGGCCGCGCGGATGGGCGAGTTCGAGTGGGAAGTCGAGGAAGACTGCCTGATCGTCAGCAAGCGCATGGCGAAGATCACCGGCATCCCCGCCGGCGCCATGCGCGCCGAAGGCGGCATGGCGGCGTTCGGCGGAATCCTCGCCGAGGACGCCGAGACAGTGCGCCGCCTGGTCTCGGAAGGGCTCGCCTCCGAGCAGCGCTACGAGGTCCGCTACCGTATGACCCGTCCGGACAACGGCAGGATGCTCTGGATGTTCAGCGCCGGGGTGGCGTTGAAGGACGCCGGCGGCGGAACGCGGGTCATCGGGGTGGTCCGGGACATCAGCGAGGGCCAGGCCGAGCAAGAGGCCCGCGACGCGATGGTGGCCGAGCTCGACCACCGGGTGAAGAACGTCCTGGCCTCGGTGCAGTCGCTGGCCGCCCAGTCGGCGCGCAAGACCACCTCTGTGGACGTCTTCCTGAAGACCTTCGCCGGGCGGCTCGAGGCCATGGCCGCCGCCCATACCTTGCTCACCGCCACCCGCTGGCGCGGGGCGGAGATCCGCAACGTGGCTGCGGCCGAGCTGGGGGGCCTCGCGCCCGGACAGGCGCGGTGGTCCGGTCCGGACCTGCTGCTCAGCCCCAGGGCGACGAACGCCCTGACCCTCGCCCTTCACGAGCTCGCCACCAACGCCGTGAAATACGGAGCGCTCTCCACCGATACGGGACGGGTGGAAGTGAGCTGGCGGAGCCTGTCGGACGGCGGATTCGAGCTCACCTGGATCGAGCGGGGCGGCCCGCCTGTCAGCCCTCCGGCGCGCCGCGGCTTCGGCTCGACCTTGCTCGAGCGCGTGACCGGCCGCGAGCTCGGCGGGAAGGTCTCCATCGAGTTCCGGCCCGACGGGGTGCGCGTGGTGCTGACCGCCGACGCCTCGGCCCTGGCGACCCCCGGTCCCGGCGAAGTGGCCCAGGCGCCCGCCCCGAAAGCCCAGCCCGAGCCCGAATCCGGAGCTTCCGCGGGACTTTTTCCGGCCCACAGCGTCAAGGGCCGCCGGATCCTGATCGTCGAGGATGCGGTGCTCCTGGCGCTGGAGCTGGAGGCGGCGCTGGTGGAGGCGGGGGCCGAGGTGACGGGCATCGCGGTGGACGTTGAAGAGGCCCTCGCCCTCGCCGAGAAGCCCTTCGACGTGGCGGTGCTCGACGCGAACCTGAACGGCGTCTCGGTCGCGCCCGTGGCCAAGGCCCTCACCACACGGGGGAAGCCGTTCATCATCGCCACCGGCTACGGCGACGCGGGCGTGCCGCCGGAAGGCTGCGCGGCGCCGGTGGTGCGCAAACCCTACAACGTGCACCAGATCGCCGCCGCGGTGGGCGAGGCGCTGCAGGGGCGCCGGGGCGCCGGGTAGGCGGGGACCCGGCGCGCCGCGCTACGCCTCGACTTAGGCCTCGGCCGCTTCCTTGGCCCCTTCCTTCTTCGTGAGGTCCTCGCCCGTCTGCTGGTCCACGACTTTCATGGAAAGCCGAACCTTGCCGCGATCGTCGAAGCCCAGCAGCTTGACCTTCACCATCTGGCCTTCATGCAGGATGTCGGAGACCTTGTTCACCCGCTCGCTGGCGATCTGGCTGACGTGGACGAGTCCGTCCTTGGCGCCGAAGAAGTTCACGAAGGCGCCGAAGTCGACGACCTTGACCACCTTGCCGTCGTAGACCTGGCCGACTTCCGGCTCCGAGGCGATCGACTTGATCCAGTCGACCGCGGCCTTGATCTTCGAGCTCTCGGCCGCCGAGACCTTGACCACGCCGTCGTCGTTGATGTCGACCTTGGCGCCGGTCTTCTCGACGATCTCGCGGATCACCTTGCCGCCGGAGCCGATCACCTCGCGGATCTTGTCGGTGGGGATGGTGATGGTTTCGATCTTTGGCGCGTATTCGCCGATCTCCTCGCGGGCGCCGGATATCGCCTTGCCCATCTCGCCGAGGATGTGGAGCCGGCCGTCCCTCGCCTGGGCGAGGGCCTGCTTCATGATCGCCTCGGTGATGCCGGCGATCTTGATGTCCATCTGCAGGGAGGTGATCCCGTCGGCGGTCCCGGCCACCTTGAAGTCCATGTCGCCGAGGTGGTCCTCGTCGCCCAGTATGTCCGACAGCACCGCAAAGCCGTCCTTCTCGAGGATGAGCCCCATGGCGATGCCGCTGACCGGCTTCTTGATCGGGACGCCGGCGTCCATCAGCGCCAGCGAGGAGCCGCAGACCGAGGCCATCGAGGAGGAGCCGTTGCTCTCGGTGATCTCCGAGACCAGGCGCAGGGTGTAGGGGAAATCCTCGACGGTCGGCAGCATCGGTCGGATGGCGCGCCAAGCCAGCTTGCCGTGGCCTACCTCCCGCCGTCCGGGCGCGCCCATGCGCCCCGTCTCCCCCACCGAGAAGGGCGGGAAGTTGTAGTGGAGCATGAAGCGCTCGAAGTACTTGCCTTCGAGGGCGTCGATCAGCTGTTCGTCGTCGCCGGTGCCGAGCGTGGCCACCACCAGGGCCTGGGTCTCGCCGCGGGTGAAGAGGGCCGAGCCGTGCGCGCGGGTGAGCACCCCCACCTCGGCCACGATCGGCCGCACCTTGTCCACCGCTCGCCCGTCGATGCGCACCCCGGTCTCGAGGATGTTGCGGCGGACGACCTCGGCCTCCAGCTCCTTGAAGACGGCGCCCAGCTTGTTGGCGTCGATCCCGGCGGGATTCTCCTCGGACTTGCCGAACGCCTTCAGCGCCTTGGCCTTGGCCGCGCCCACCGCGTCGTGGCGCTCGCCCTTGGCGACGATCTTGTAGGCGGCGGCGAGGTCGGTCCCCACCAGGGCTTTGACCTCGGCCTGCAGCTTTTCGGTGTCAGGCGCCTCGAAGTCGAACGGCTCCTTGGCCGAGTGCTCGGCGAGCTCGATGATCGCCTCGATCACCGGCTGGACGCCGGCGTGGGCGAACATCACCGCCCCCAGCACCTGGTCCTCCGAAAGCTCCTTGATCTCGGATTCCACCATCATCACCGCGTCGGCGGTGCTGGCGACGACCAGGTCCATGGCCGAGGTCTTCATCTGGTCGAGGGTCGGGTTGAGCACGTACTCGCCGTCGACGAAGCCCACCCGCGCCCCGCCGATGGGGCCCATGAAGGGCACGCCCGAGAGCACCAGGGCCGCCGAGGAGGCCACCATGGCCACGATGTCCGGATCGTTCTCCAGGTCGTGGGCGAGCACGGTGGCCACCACCTGGACCTCGTTCTTGAAGCCGCCCACGAACAGGGGCCGGATGGGCCGGTCGATCAGGCGGGAGGTCAGGGTCTCCTTCTGGGAAGGGGCGCCCTCGCGGCGGGGAAAGCTGCCGGGGATCTTGCCGGCGGCGTAGAATTTCTCCTGATAGTTCACCGTCAGGGGAAAGAAGTCCTGGTCGGGCCGGGCGGTCTTGTTGAAGACCGCCGTGGCTAGAACCATGGTCTCCCCGTAGGTGGCCAGCACCGCGCCGTCAGCCTGACGGGCGAGACGGCCGGTCTCGAGCGTCAGCTTGCGGCCGCCCCACTCGATGGTCTTGCGCTTGATATCGAACATGTATGTGTTTCCTTCAGATCCCGAAGGCCCATTCCTTCGGGGGCGGACAGGGGCGGAACGGCGTCTTCTCGTGCGGGTCCGGGAGTCCTCTCCAGCGACAGGAATGAGGACCGCTTGCAGCCCTCGTGGTGAGCGGGCCGGATCGGGGCCCTCTCGCCGCGCCGCCGACCTGTCTTCGGCATAGCGCGGCGCGTTGATTATCGACGGAATCAGATGGAAACGCGAATTTCCGATTCCAGGGCGCCTATCGCCGCAGCCCGAGCGTCCCGATCAACGCCTGGTAGCGGTTCCCGTCCGACTTCTTGAGGTGATCGAGCAGGGAGCGGCGCTGGGAGACAAGCTTGAGCAGCCCGCGGCGCGAATGGTTGTCCTTCTTGTGGGTCTTGAAGTGTTCCGTGAGATTGGCGATCCGCTCGGAAAGGATCGCAACCTGCACTTCCGCGGACCCGGTGTCGCCCTCGGAACGGGCGTGGGTGCGGATGAGCTCCGCCTTGCGGTCAGGCGTGATCGACATCGGTGGGTCTCCGCTCAGGCCAGATGAAAGACCCGCGTGGGATTGAGCCGTCCCGCGCGCATCTCGCACAAGGCGACGATCTTCTCATCGTGGAAAACCGAGACGATGCGCGAGCCCTGCGTGAGCCTCGCCTTCAACGCCTCCGCCTGCCGGGGAAGAAGAACGATCGATCGTCCCTGCGCCAGCCTGAAAGCGTCTTCGTCGGTCACGGCCAGCGCCGGGATGTCGTCCAGCGCGGTCTCGACCGGAAGCAGCGCCTCCAGGCGGGCGCCGCTATGGCATGTTTCCTCCAGCTTTTCCAGGCTTATCGCCCGGTCCAGGCCGAAGGCGCCGACGCGGGTGCGCCTGAGGGCGCTGACGTGGCCGCAGGCGCCGAGGACGGCGGCCAGGTCGCGGACCAGGGCCCGGACATAGGTTCCCTTCCCGCAGTCGAGCTCGATCTCCGCGTGGTCGGCGTCCGGCTGGGCGACAACGGCGGCGGCGTGGACGACGACCCGCCGCGCCGCGAGGTCCGGCGTCAGGCCCTCACGCGCCAGGTCGTAAGCCCGCTCGCCGTCCACCTTGACCGCGGAGAAGGCGGGCGGGATCTGCTCGATCTCGCCCACGAAAGCCGGCAGGGCGGCCTCGACCTGCGCCCGCGTGGGCCGCACGTCGGAGACCTCGGTGGTGGCCCCCTCCCGGTCGAAGCTGGCGGTGGAGCGGCCCCATTCGACGGCGAACCGGTATGTCTTGGCGGCCTCCATGAGGAAGGGAACCGTCTTGGTCGCCTCGCCGAGCGCGATCGGCAGGATCCCCGTGGCGAGGGGATCCAGCGTCCCCGCATGGCCGGCCTTCTGGGCGTCGAAGGCCCTTCGCACCCGGCTCACCGCCTGGGTGGAGGTGAGACCGGCGGGCTTGTCGAGGCAGATCCAGCCCGAGACCGCCTCGCCCTTTCTTCGCCGGGCCATCAGCCCTCCGAGGCCTCCACGTCGCGGCGCACCCGCGGGTCGGCCAAGAGCCGGTTCATCCGGTCGGCCTCGGAAAAGCTCTCGTCGTGGACGAACTTCAGGTCCGGGGTGAAGCGCAGCTCGACGGCGTGGCCGAGGCGTCCGCGCAGGAAGCGGGACGAGCGGTTCAGCCCGGCGACCACCGCCTCGGCCCGGGCGCCGCCCAGCGGCTCGACGAAGCACACCGCGTGCTTGAGGTCCGGGCTCATCCGCACCTCGGTCACGGTCACCGAAACGCCTTTGAGGGCCTCGTCCTCCAGCTCCTCCTCGCGAAGAATCTCCACGAGGGCGTGGCGCACCAGCTCGCCGGCCCTCAGCTGGCGCTGGCTCGGTCCCGAAGCGGAGCGCTGACGGTGGTGGGAAGGGCGGGACATGGCGGCGCGTTCGCTCCGGCCCGGCCGGCGGGTCGAACGCCCGGCGCGGGAAAGGGCGCGCTTCTAGGGCGCCGGCGCCCCGAAGTCCAGCGGGCGGCGGGCGGAGCCGCGCCCACCCGCCCCTTGAAAGATGCGCTAAATCTCATCTATACGGCTCGAGACATGTATTTTTGATGTCTGAAACATGCTTTCTGCGGCTCAATTGCGCGCGGCCCGCGCCCTCGCCGGCCTCGACCAGAAGCGCCTGGCCGAGCTGAGCGGCCTGTCGGTCCCCACGATCCAGCGGATGGAGGCCAGTGAGGGGGTCATCCGCGGCAACGTGGATTCGCTCATGAAGCTGATCGGGGCGCTCGATTCGGCGGGAGTCGAGCTGATCGGCGAGGGTGCGGCGAGCAGCGGCGGTGGCCGCGGCGTCCGGCTCAAATGACGCCCCTGCAGATCCTCCTGGCGGGGGCGGGCGCCCTGCTAGGCCTGGCGCCGGCTGTGGTCGCCCTCGGGCGGTCGCCGGGCGCCCGCGCGCTGACCTATGGCGGGGCGCTGACGCTCTGCGGCCTGACCGGCGCCGTCGCGCTGCTCAGCCTTCTGGGGCTGGCGAGCCCGACTGGCGATGCGGTCCTGCCGCTCGGCCTTCCGTGGGTCGGGGCCCGGTTCCATCTCGACGCACTCTCGGCGGCGTTCCTGGTGGTGGTGAACCTCGGCGGCGCGGTCGCCAGCTTCTACGCGCTCGGCTACGGGCGGCACGAGACCGAGCCGCAGCGGGTGCAGCCTTTCTACCTCGCCTTCCTCGCCGGCATGAACCTCGTGGTGCTGGCGGCGGACGCCTTCTCGTTCCTGATCGCCTGGGAGGTGATGTCCCTGGCGTCCTGGGCTCTGGTTGTGGCGCGCCACCGGGAGGCGGGGAACGTCCGGGCGGGCTACGTCTATCTGCTGATGGCGAGCTTCGGGGCGCTCTCCCTGTTGCTCGCCTTCGGCCTCTTGGCTGGGCCACAGGGCGCCTACGCCTTCGATGCGATGCGGGCGCACCGGGCCGCCGGCGCCGTCGCCGCTCTGGTCCTCGCCCTGGCGATCCTGGGCGCTGGCTCCAAGGCGGGGCTCGTCCCCCTGCATGTCTGGCTGCCGTTGGCGCACCCCGCGGCGCCCAGCCATGTTTCCGCCCTGATGAGCGGCGTGATGACCAAGGTCGCCGTCTACGCCTTCATCCGGATCGTCTTCGATCTCGCCGGACCGCCGGACTGGTGGTGGAGCCTGCCCGTGCTCGTGCTGGGCGGCGCGACCACGGTGATGGGCGTGCTGCAGGCGCTGATGCAGCAGGATCTCAAGCGCGTCCTGGCCTTCAGCACGGTCGAGAACGTCGGCGTCGTCTTCATCGGCCTCGGCCTGGCGCTCGCCTTCAGAGCCGCACAGCTGCCGGCGGCGGCGGCGCTATCGATGACGGCCGCCTTGTTCCATGTCTTCAACCACGCGGCGTTCAAGAGCCTGTTGTTCTTCGGCGCCGGCGCGGTGCAGGAGGCCACGGGCGAGCGGGACATCGAGCGGCTGGGCGGATTGATCCAGCGAATGCCACAGACGGCGCTCGCCTTCCTGGGCGGCAGCCTGGCCATCTCCGCCTTGCCGCCGCTGAACGGGTTCGTTTCGGAGTGGCTGACCTTCCAAGCCATCCTCATGAGCCCGCGGCTCGAGGCCTGGGCGCTCAAGCTGCTGGTGCCGGCCGTAGGGGCGCTGATGGCCCTGTCGGCGGCGCTGGCGGCGGCCTGCTTCGTGCGGGTTTTCGGAATCGTCTTTCTGGGCCGGCCGCGCTCGGCCGCCGCCGGTGGGGCCAGGGAGACCGATCTCTTCTGCCGCACGGCGCTGCTCGCCCTTGCGGGGATCTGCCTCGTCGTGGGCGTGCTGCCGGGCTTCGTCATCGACGCCCTGGCGCCGGCGGCCGAGGCGGCGGTCGGGGGCCGGTTGCCGGCGCAGGTGAGCCAGCCATGGCTGTCCATCGTGCCGATCGCCGAATCCAGAAGCTCCTACAACGGCATATTGGTGCTGGCCTTCATCGCCGGCTCGGCGGGGATGTGCGCCGCCGCGATCCACCAGTTCGCCTCGCGCCAGACCCGCCGGGGACCGGCCTGGGACTGCGGCGCGCCCGACCCGAGTCCCGCCACCCAGTACACGGCGGCGAGCTTCGCCCAGCCGATCCGACGCGTGTTCGCGACCACGCTGCTGGCTGCGCGCGAAGACGTCGACATGCCGCAGCCCGGCGAGCTGCGGGCCTCACGCTTCCAGGCGACGATCGGCGATCCGATCTGGCGCACTCTCTATGCGCCGATCGCTTGGTCGGTCGACCTGGCGGCCGAGCGGCTGAACCGGCTGCAGTTCCTGACCATCAGACTCTACCTCAGCCTGGTCTTCTTCGCCCTGATCGGCCTGCTCCTGGTGCTCGCCCTATGGACCTGATCGGGGCCCTGGCGATCCAGGGCGCCCAGATGACGCTGGTGCTCGCGTTGGCGCCGGGGCTCACCGGCCTCGTGCGCAAGGCGAAGGCCCGGCTGACGCGCCGCGAGGGTCCCTCGCTGATCCAGCCTTATCGCGACCTTTGGCGGCTGAGATGCGCAAAGAGGTGGTGTTGGCGCACAACGCCTCCTGGCTCTTCCGCGTCGCGCCCTATCTGATCTTTGCCGGGACCTGGGTGGCCGCCGCCCTGGTTCCGACCTTCGCGACCGGGCTGATGTTCTCCTGGTCGGCCGACCTGATCGCGATCATCGCCCTTCTGGGGACCGCGCGCTTCTTCCTGGCGCTGGCGGGCATGGACATCGGCACGAGCTTCGGCGGCATCGGCGCCTCGCGCGAGGTCATGATCGCCACCCTGGCCGAGCCCGCGCTCCTGATGATCGTCTTCTCCCTCGCCCTCCTGGCCGGCTCGACCCAACTCTCGACCATCGCGGGCTATATGCTCTCCTCCAACGTCGGCCTGCGGGTGACGCTGGCGCTGTCGCTGTTCTCGCTGATCATGGTCGCGATCGCAGAGAACGCGCGCATCCCGGTGGACAATCCGGCCACACACCTCGAGCTCACCATGGTCCACGAGGCCATGGTGCTCGAGTATTCCGCCCGGCACCTGGCGGTCATCGAGCTGGCCTCGTTCCTTAAGCTGCTGCTCTACGTTTCCCTGATCGCCTGCGTCTTCGCACCCTGGGGCCTCGCGCCGGTGGGCGCCGGCGCGGCGGCGCACCTGCTCGGGATCGCGACCTATGCAGGCAAGCTCGCCGTCGCCGGCGTGCTGCTCGCCCTCTTCGAGACGGCGATTGCCAAGATGCGGGTCTTTCGCGCGCCGGCGTTTCTCGGCGCGGCCTTCATGATGGGCATTCTCGGGGTCCTGCTGCTGTTCGTCTCGCGCGGAGGACTGCGATGAGCGACCTTTCCTTCGACATCGCCCACCTGCTCGCCGGCGGCCTGGTGCTGATCAGCCTCCTGATGCTCTACCAGGACCGGCTGACGGCTCTGATCAACGTCTTCGCCGCCCAGGCTGTCACGCTTTCCCTGTCAGTCGCCTGGCAGGCCTATGTGCAGCAGGCGCCGCACCTCTACGTCACCGCGGTCATCGCCCTCGCGTTCAAGGCCTTGGCGATCCCGGTCGCCCTGCACCGGATCATAAAGCGCCTGGGCATCCACCGGGAGATCGATCAGGTCGTCGGCGTCGGCCCCACCATGTTGGCGGGAATCGGCCTGGTGGCCCTGGCGCTCGTGGTGATGCTTGGGGTTACAAGCGAGGCGGACCGGTTGGCGCGCGAGGACCTCGCCTTCGCCCTGTCGGTGGTGCTGCTGGGCCTCCTGATGATGATAACGCGGCGCAACGCGGTGGGCCTGGTGGTCGGGTTCATGTCGCTGGAGAACGGCCTGGTGCTCGCCGCCGCGGGCGCGAAGGGCATGCCGTTGGTGGTCGAGATCAGCGTCGCCTTCTCGGTGCTGGTCGCCTTCATCGTCATCGGCGTCTTCCTGTTCCGCATTCGCGAACGGTTCGAGACCGTGGACGTGGCGGCGCTGGACCGCTTCCGGGGAGGACAGGGGTGATGGGTGTGACGGCGCTCGCCGCCCTGCTGCTGATCCCGATCGGCGCGGCCGCCGTGCTGGCGCTGATTTCGAGCTACCGGCTTTCGGCCGCCTTGAACGTGCTGGCGAGCGCTGCGGCGCTGGTGGTCGCCGGCTCCCTGTTCTTCCATCGGCCGCCGGGCGGCCTCTATCTGCGGGTCGACGATCTCAGCGTGGTGTTCATCGTGCTCTCGGCCTTCGTCGGATTCACCACCAGCGTCTTTTCCGCGAGCTACATCGCCCACGAAGTGGAGATCGGCCGCCTGACGCCCGCGCGCCTGCGCTTCTACCACGCCATGTATCAGGTGCTGATGTTCGCCATGAACCTGGCGCTGATCGCCAACAACATCGGCCTCATGTGGGTGGCGATAGAGCTGGCGACGCTCACCACGGTCCTGATGGTGGCGGTCTATCGCACCCATGAGGCGCTCGAAGCGGCGTGGAAATATTTCATCCTTGGCAGCGTCGGCATCGCGCTCGCCCTCTTCGGCACCATCCTCGTTTATGTGGCGGCGAGGCCCGTCGTCGGCCAGGGCCTGGTCGGCATGGTCTGGACGGACCTGATGGCCAAGGCGAACGCCTTCGACCCCGCCCTGCTCAACCTGGCGTTCGTCTTCCTGATGCTAGGCTATGGGACAAAGGTCGGCCTGGCGCCGTTGCACGCCTGGCTGCCCGACGCCCACGCCGAGGGGCCGACCCCGATCTCGGCGGTGCTTTCGGGACTTCTGCTCAACGTCGCGCTCTACGCCGTGCTGCGTTTCAAGATGCTGCTGGCCGCCAATCAGACCGCGATCGCGCCCGGCCCGCTGATGATCGTCCTGGGTCTCACATCGCTGATCTTCGCCGGCTTCATGCTGTACCGTCGGCCCGACATCAAACGGCTCTTCGCCTACTCCTCGATCGAGCACATGGGGATCATCGCCTTCGCCTTCGGCATGGGCGGCCCGCTGGCCAACTTCGCTGGCCTGCTGCACATGACCATGCACTCCCTGACCAAATCGGCGATCTTCTTCAACGTCGGCCACATCGCCCAGGTGAAGGGCACGCAACGGATGGCCGACATCCGGGGCCTCACCGTCACCCATCCGGTGCTGGGCTGGACCCTGGTCGCCGGCGTGGCCGCGATCGCCGGCCTGCCGCCCTTCGGGATATTCACCTCCGAGTTCCTGGTGGTGAGCTCGACCTTCGCCCGCCAACCGCTGTTGGCCATTCCGCTGGTCTTCGGCATGCTGCTCGCCTTCGGCGCGCTTCTGCTCAAGCTCCAGGGACTGGCCTTCGGGGATCCCAGTCCCGGCGCGGCCAGGGCGAGGGCGTCCTACCTGCCGATGTTCGGCCACCTCGCCCTCGTGCTGGCGGCCGGGGTGTTCTTTCCGCCGCTGATCACGGCGTGGTTCCAGCACGTGGCGAGGCTGCTGGGATGAGTTGGCCGCGCCACCTCGTCGACGCCGCCGGCTGGTCGGGGGCGATCGAGGCGCTCGCCGCGGGCCGTCGCACGCTCGCCGGGCTCTGGGGCGAGCCCGGCCTCGTTCACATGGCGACGCACGCCGACGGCGAAGGCGCCATCTTGTCCACGCCCTGTCCGAACGGCGCCTATCGCTCGGTCAGCGCCTGGCACGCGCCGGCGATCCGGCTTGAGCGGGCCCTGTTCGACCTCCACGGGCTGAGGCCCGACGGGGCGCTCGACAAGCGGCCCTGGCTCGATCACGGCCGCTGGACCCTGCGCCACCCGCTCGGCGAGGCGCTGGCCGCCACAGGGCCGGTCCCCTACCCCTTCCTCGCCAGCGAAGGTGAGAACCTGCACCAGATTCCGGTCGGGCCGGTGCACGCCGGCGTCATCGAGCCAGGGCATTTCCGGTTCACCGCCGCCGGCGAGACGGTGGTCCGGTTGGAAGAGCGGCTGGGGTATGTGCATCGCGGCCTGGAGGGGCGGCTCGCGGGCGCGGATCTGGACCGCGCGGCCAAGCTCGCAGGGAGGGCGAGCGGCGATTCGACCGTGGCGTACGCCATCGCATTCGCCCGCTCGGCCGAGGACGCGCTCGGGATCGAGGCCCCGGCGCGGGCCCAGTGGTTGCGGGCGCTCATGGCCGAGTTGGAGCGGTTGGCCAACCACCTCGGCGACATCGGCGCCATCTGCAACGATGCGGCTTTCTCGCTGATGCACGCGCACTGCGGGGCGCTGCGCGAACAGGTCCTCCGCGCGGCGGAGAGCGCCTTCGGGCACAGGCTGATGATGGACCGGGTGATCCCCGGCGGCGTCGCGGCCGATATCACCCCCGAGGGGGCGCGGGGCATCCAGGCGCTGCTGCGCCACATCCGCGATCGCCTGCCGCGCTTGGTCGAGCTCTACGACGACACCGCCTCCCTCCAGGACCGGACGGTCGGGACGGGGCGCGTGAGCCCGGAGCTGGCCGCCCGCTTCGGCGCGGGAGGGTTTGTCGGTCGCGCCTCGGGCCGTTCCTTCGACGCCCGCAAGGCCTTTCCCTACGCACCCTACGATGTGCTGAATTTCGGAATCCGGGCGCGGGAGGACGGGGACGTGAACGCCCGCGTCTGGATCCGCATCGAGGAAGTGCGCGAGTCCCTGGGCCTCGTCGAGCAGATCCTCGACCGGCTGCCCTCGCCGCCCGTTCATCTGGGCCCGCCCGCCGGGACCGGCGAAGGGAACGCCCTGGTGGAGTCTTTTCGCGGCGACCTGTTCGTCTGGCTGCGGCTGGCTGGGGGGAGGGTCGAGCGCGCCTACTTACGCGACGCCTCATGGTTCCAATGGCCGCTGCTCGAGGCGGCGATCGAGAACAACATCGTTGCGGATTTCCCCCTCTGCAACAAGTCGTTCAACTGCTCCTACGCAGGGGTTGATCTCTAGATGAGCATGCCGAGATTCCTCGTGGAAGGCATGTTGAAGGGCCCCCTGGCCGAGCGCCCGCCTGAACCCATGAGTTTTGCCGAACTGGGCGCGGAGTTCGAGACGGCCGTCCAGCGCAAGCTCGGCCGCAGCCTTTCCATCCGCCAGGTGGACGCGGGCTCCTGCAACGCCTGCGAGCTGGAGATCCACGCGCTGGGCAACGCCTATTACGATCTCGAGCGGTTCGGCCTGAGGTTCGTCGCCTCTCCTCGCCACGCCGTCGTGCTGCTGGTGACCGGGCCGGTGACGCTGAACATGAGGGAAGCCCTGGAGCGGACCTACGCTGCGACCCCGGGGCCGAAGTGGGTGGTGGCGGCTGGCGGCTGCGCCATCGACGGCGGCCTCTTCGCCGACGGCTACGCCTGCGCCGGCGGCGTCGCGGACGTAATCCCCGTGGACATCAGGATTCCAGGCTGCCCGCCCACGCCGATCGCATTGCTCGCGGGCCTGCTGGCTCTGCTGAACGGCGGAAAACCGCTCCGCGGAGGCTGATCGGCATCAGCGCAGCCGCCGAGGCTCGACATCTAGAGCGCGTTCCGCAAAAGTGGAACCGCTTTTGCGACGAGAACGCGCTCCAAGTCTTTGAATTCTAGAGCACGATCAACGATCAGACGATTGCGTCTGATCGCATCGTGCTCTAATCCTTCCAGATCGGCCTGCCCGCGCCGGGAAGGCCGAGCCTAGGCCATTTGTCGGTCACCGTCTCGATCACCGCCTCGTCCATGCGGATCAAGCGGCCCCACTCGCGCTTGGTCTCGGGCGGCCATTTGGAGGTGGCGTCGAGGCCGATCTTCGAGCCGAGCCCCGACTCCGGCGAGGCGAAGTCGAGGTAGTCGATCGGCGTACCCTCCACGAGGGTGACGTCGCGCGCCGGGTCCATCCGGGTGGAGATGGCCCACATGACGTCCTTCCAGTCGCGGGCGTCGATGTCGTCGTCCACCACGATCACCCACTTGGTGTACATGAACTGGCGAAGGTAGGACCAGACCGCCATCATCACCCGCTTGGCGTGGCCGGGGTAGGCCTTCCGCATGGAGACCACCGCGATCCGGTAGCTGCAGCCCTCCGGCGGCAGCCAGAAGTCGACGATCTCCGGGAACTGGGCCCTGAGCAGCGGGACGAATACCTCGTTCAGCGCCTCGCCCAGCACCGAGGGCTCGTCCGGGGGCCGGCCGGTGTGGGTGGTGAGGTAGATGGGATCGCGTCGCATGGTGACGGCGGTGACCTGGAAGACCGGGAACGGCTCGACGGCGTTGTAGTAGCCGGTGTGGTCGCCGTAGGGTCCCTCGTCGGCGTAGTCGTCCAGCAGCACCTCGCCCTCGATCACCATCTCCGCCTGGGCCGGGACCAGCAGGGGCTGGGTCTTGGCGGCGACGAGCTCCACCGGCGCGCCCCGCAGCAGGCCGGCGAACTGGTATTCCGAAAGGGTGTCGGGAACCGGCGTCACCGCCGCCAGGATCAGACCGGGATCGGCGCCGATCACCGCGCAGGCCGGCAGCGGCTCGCGCTTGCCGGCGCCCTTCCAGCGCCGGTGGTGCTGGGCGCCGCCCCGGTGCGCCAGCCAGCGCATGATGGTGCGGTCGCGCCCGATCACCTGCATCCGGTAGATGCCGAGGTTGAAGTCGTCCTCGCGGGCCGGCGAAGGCCCCTTGGTCACCACCAGCGGCCAGGTGATCAGCGGCCCCGGCTCCCCCGGCCAGCAGGTTTGGACCGGCAGCCTGCCGAGGTCGACGTCCCCTCCGCGCCAGACCACCTGCTGGGCCGGCGCCCGGGCGACCGTCTTGGGGCGCATGTCCATCAGGGTGCGCGCCAGCGGCAGGAGGCTGAGCGCCTCGCCCACGCCGCGCGGCGGCTCGGGGGAGCGCAGGAAGGCCAGGAGCTCGCCCACTTCCCGCAGATCGGCGGCCGTGGAGCGCTCCTTGCCCTTCAAGGTGACGCCCATGGCCACCCGCTTGACGGTCCCGAACAGGTTGGCGAGGCAGGGGATCGGGGAGACCTGACCGTCAGGGCGGACCGGCCGCTCGAAGAGCACCGCCGGGCCGCCGCCCGCGAGCAGTCGGGTGCAGATCTCGGTCATCTCCAGGTGGGTCGCCACAGGCTCTGCGACCCGCACCAGCTCCCCCTCCGCCTCCAGACGCTCGATGAAATCGCGCAAGCTGCGATAGGCCATGGCCCCTCCTATGTTAGCCACGAACCTCACGAACCACACGAACGTCAAACACTTCCCTTGACGGACCGACTTGCAATTCGCGCCGTTCATGTTGTTCGTGGCCCGAGATTCGTCGCCTAAGGCCCATGACCCTCGCCAAGATCTGCGGACTCTCGACCCCCGAGGCGGTGGCGGCGGCGCTGGCCGGGGGCGCCGCCTACCTGGGCTTCGTCTTCTTCGAAAAGAGCCCCCGCCACGTCTCGCCCGAGGTCGCCGCGCGTTTGGCGGCCCCGGCCCGGGGCAAGGCGCACGTGGTGGCGCTGATGGTCGACCCCACCGACGCCCTCCTGCGCGAGGTCGCCCAGGCGCTGCGGCCGGACTTCATCCAGCTGCACGGGCGCGAAACCCCCCCAAGGGTCCGCGAAGCGGCGATGCGGACGGGCGCCGGGACGATCAAGGCGGTCGCGATCGGCGAGCCGGCCGATCTGGACCGCGCCCTGCAGTTCGAGGCGGTGGCCGATCATCTGATGCTGGACGCCAAGGCCCCACCGGGGGCCGACCGACCCGGCGGACACGGCGTCAGCTTCGATTGGGGCCTGACGGCAGGGCGCAAGTTCGCGAGGCCCTGGTTCCTGGCCGGCGGCCTCACGCCCTGGAACGTCAAGGAGGCGGTGCGGCTCTCCGGCGCGCCCATCGTCGACGTTTCCTCTGGCGTGGAGCGCGGCGCGGGACTAAAGGACCCGGCTCTCATCGCAGCCTTCCTACAGGCAGCCAGGATCGCCTGAGCCGATTCTTGACCAAGCCACTCATCCCAAACGATTATTCGGCCTTGCCCGACGCCGCCGGCCGATTCGGCGACTACGGCGGCCGTTACGTCGCCGAGACCTTGATGCCGCTGGTGCTGAGGCTGGGGCGCGCCTGGGCCGAGGCCAAGGCCGATCCGGCCTTCCAGGGTGAGCTGGCTTCCGAACTGAAGCACTACGTCGGCCGTCCGAGCCCCCTTTACCACGCCCAGCGGCTCAGCGAGCACTATGGCGCCCGGATCTGGCTGAAGCGCGAGGAGCTGAACCACACCGGCTCGCACAAGATCAACAACTGCATGGGCCAGATCCTGCTCGCCCGGCGGATGGGCAAGACCCGGATCATCGCCGAGACCGGGGCCGGCCAGCACGGGGTCGCCACCGCCACCGTCTGCGCCCGCTACGGCCTGCCCTGCGTGGTCTACATGGGCGCGGTGGACGTCGAGCGGCAGGCGCCGAACGTCCAGCGGATGCAGCTGCTCGGGGCCGAGGTGAGGCCCGTGACCAGCGGCGCGGCCACCTTGAAGGACGCCATGAACGAGGCGCTGCGCGACTGGGTCACCAACGTCGAGGACACCTACTACCTGATCGGCTCGGCCGCCGGTCCCCACCCGTACCCGGCCATGGTGCGCGATTTTCAGCGGGTCATCGGCGAGGAAGCGCGGGCCCAGGTGCTCGAGGCCGAGGGACGGCTGCCGGACGTGCTGATCGCCTGCGTGGGGGGCGGCTCCAACGCCATCGGCCTCTTCCACCCGTTCCTGGCCGACGAGGGGGTGCGGATCTTCGGGGTGGAGGCCTCGGGCAAAGGGATGGAGACGAGCGAGCATGCCGCGGCCATCAACGGCGGGCGGCCCGGCGTGCTGCACGGCAACCGCACCTATCTGCTCCAGGACCGCGACGGCCAGATCCTCGAGGCCCACTCGATCTCGGCGGGGCTCGACTACCCCGGGATCGGCCCAGAGCACGCCTACCTGAACGACGTGGGGCGCGTCGCCTACCTCACCGCCACCGACGAGGAGGCGCTGGCCGCCTTCAGGCTCTGCTCCCGCCTGGAGGGCATCGTGCCGGCGTTGGAATCGGCTCACGCCCTGGCGCGCCTGGACGTGGCGGCGCGGGAGGCGGGCGCCGATGGGATCGTGGTGCTGAACCTCTCCGGCCGGGGCGACAAGGACCTCGCCGCCGTGGCGGCCCACGAGGCGCGCGCGTGAGCTGGGGACCCTGCCGATGACGGTGGAGCGGCTGAATGCGCGGTTCGGGCGGCTCGCCGGCGAAGGGCGCGCGGGGTTCGTCGCCTACGTGATGGCCGGCGACCCGGACGCCGAGACCACGCTGCGGCTGCTGCAGGGCCTTGCCGGCCAGGGCGTCGACGTGATCGAGCTGGGCTTTCCCTTCTCCGATCCCATGGCCGACGGCCCGCCGATCCAGCGGGCGGCGCTGAGAGCGCTGAAGGCGGGGATGACCTTGCCTGGCACGCTCGATCTGGTGCGGCGCTTCCGCCAGGGCGACGCGGAGACGCCGATCGTGCTGATGGGCTATCTGAACCCCATCCTCAGCTACGCCACCGACCGGTTCGCCGAGGATGCGGCGAAGGCGGGGGTCGATGGCGTCATCGTCGTGGATTGTCCGCCGGAAGAAGCCGGGCCGCTGGCCGACGCCCTCGACCGCGCCGGCGTCGCCCTTATCCGCCTGGCGACGCCCACCACCGACGCCGAGCGGCTGCCGGCGGTGGTCTCGCGCACCTCCGGGTTCGTCTACTACGTCTCGGTGGCGGGGGTGACCGGCGCGCGCGCGGCGGACGCGGACGCAGTGGCCCCGGCGGTGGCGAAGGTGCGGGCGGCTTCGGGACTGCCAGTGGCGGTGGGTTTCGGCATCCGGACCCCCGAGCAGGCCGCGGCGGTGGCCCGGGTGGCCGACGCGGCCGTGGTGGGCTCGGCCCTGGTGGACGCGCTGGCCGAGGGCGTCGCACAGAAACGTGATCCGGTTCCGAAAGTCCTGGAAACGGCGCGCGCCCTCGCTATGGCAGTACGGTCGGCGCGAGCTTAGAGCGAAAGGCTCAGGATGGCTTTGGCAGACGACAAGCGGAACAAGGCCGGCAGACCAGGCCCGCCGCCGAGCCGCGAGCGCGGCGGCTGGCTGGCCAAGATCGCCCCCGGCGTCCGCAAGCTGGTCTCCAAGCGCGAGACCCCGGAGAACCTCTGGGTCAAGTGCCCCGACACCGGCGAGATGATCTACCGCCCGGACCTCGAGGCCGCGCTCTGGGTGACGCCCGCCGGCCGGCACATGAAGATCCGTCCGGGCCTGCGCTTCGCCTTCACCTTCGACGGCGCCCGCTATCAAGCCCTGGACATGCCCAAGGCGCCCGACGACCCGCTGCGATTCAACTACGGCAAGTCCTACAAGGACGGCCTGGCGGCCGCCCGCAAGAACACCGGCGAGGACGACGCCATGGCCGGCGCGGTAGGCGAGATCGGCGGTATCGAGAGCGTGGCCCTGGTGCAGGACTTCGCCTTCATCGGCGGCTCCCTCGGCGTGGCGGTAGGCGAGGCCTTCATCGCGGGGGCCGAGGAGGCGATCCGGCGCAAGGCGCCGCTTGTGGCCTTCACCGCCGCGGGCGGGGCGCGCATGCAGGAGGGCGCGCTGGCGCTGATGCAAATGGCCCGCACCACCGTGGCCATCCAGCGGCTCCGCGCGGCCCGGCTGCCCTACGTCGTCGTGCTCACCGATCCCACCACCGGCGGGGTGCTCGCCTCCTACGCCATGCTGGGCGACGTGCACCTCGCCGAGCCGGGTGCGACCGTCGGCTTCGCCGGGCGGCGGGTGATCGAACAGACCATCCGCGAGACGCTTCCCGCCGGCTTCCAGACCTCCGAGTTCCTGGTGGAGCGGGGCATGGTCGACCGGGTGGTGACCCGCGCCGAGCTGCCGGCGGTGCTGGGGGCGATCCTGCGCACCCTGATGATGGGACGCGCCCGCCTCTCCGCCGCCTGATCCCCTGCGGTGAGGCCCGACTACGACGCCCTGCGGGCCTCGGACGCCACGGTGCTGCGGCTGCGCGCTCTGCACCCTTCCCTGATCGACTTTTCCACCGGCCGGGTGGAGCGGCTGCTCGCCGCCCTGGATCACCCGGAGCGTCGCCTGGCCCCGGTGATGCACGTGGCCGGCACCAACGGCAAAGGGTCCACCTGCGCCGACATCCGGGCGATCGCCGAGGCGGCCGGCCTCAAGGTCCATGCGCTGACCTCGCCGCACCTCGTCCGCTTCGCCGAGCGGATCCGGATCGCCGGGAAGCTGATCACCGACGATGCGTTCCAGGCCCTGGCCGACGTGGTGGAGGCCGCCAACGCGGGCCAGCCGATCAGCTTCCACGAGATCACCGCGGCGCTGGCCCTCTTCGCCTTCGCCGAGACGCCGGCCGATCTCTGCGTGATCGAGGTGGGCCTCGGCGGCCGTTTCGACGCCACCAACGTCTTCGAGGCCCCTGCGGTCTCGGTGATCACCCCGGTGGCGCTCGACCACCTGGAGATCCTGGGCCCGGAGCTCGGCAAGATCGCCTGGGAAAAGGCCGGGATCATCAAGCGCGGGCGCCCGGTGGTCGTGGCCCGCCAGGAGCCTGAAGCGTTGGCGGTGATCGAGGCCGAGGCCGACGCGCTTTCGGCGCCCTTGTCGCTGATGGGCCGGGACTTCGACGCCTACGAGGCCCACGGCCGCCTGGCGGTCCAGTTCGGAGAGCGGCTGCTGGACCTGCCGCCACCGCGCCTCTTTGGGCCCCACCAGTTCGCCAACGCCGGTCTGGCGGTCGCCGCCGTCCTCACCCTCGCCGACCCGCGCATCGACGAGGCCGCCATGGGGCGAGGGCTGGCCAGCGCCGTCTGGCCAGGGCGGTTTCAGCGGCTGGCCAAGGGACCGCTGGCCGAGCAGGCCAAGGCGCGGGGCGCGGACCTGTGGCTGGACGGCGCCCACAATCCACATGCCGGCAAGGCGCTGGCGGAGTCCCTGGAACGGCTGGCGGCCCACGACGGGCGCCCCGTGGCGCTGATCGTCGGCATGCTGGGGCGCAAGGATGCGGCGAGCTTCTTCCCCTGGTTCGCGAAGCTCAGACCCAGGATCCTCACCACCGGTTTCGAATCCCAAGGGGCGACGCCCCCCGAGCTGCTCGCGCAAGCCGCCCGGGCCGCCGGCCTGGACGCGGAGGTCCAGGACGGCGTCGAGGCGGCCCTCACCCGGGCCTTGGCGTCGTCAGGCCCCGCGCCGCACGTGGTGATCTGCGGCTCGCTGCATTTCGTCGGAGATGTGCTGGCGATGACGCCGGACACCTGGCCGACCTGAGCGCCTCAGGCGGCCGCGGCGGCGACTCCAGTCTCGGCTAGCCATTCCAGGATCTTCTGCTTGGGCATCGCGCCCACCTTCATGGAGGCCATGTGGCCGTCCTTGAAGAGCATCATCGTCGGGATGCCGCGCACGCCGTAGCGCGAGGGCGTCGCCGGGCTCTCCTCGATGTTCACCTTGGCGATGGTGACGTGGCCGGCGAGCTCCTCGGCGATCTGGTCGAGCGCAGGGGCGATCTGCTTGCAGGGCCCGCACCACTCCGCCCAAAAGTCCACCAGGACCGGGCCGCTGGCCTTGAGAACCTGCTGCTCGAAGGTCTGATCCGTCACCGCCACGGTGCTCATCGACAAACTCCCTTTGGCGGGACGATCCCGCGCCTCCCATGGCGCCCATTTAAGCGCGCTCCAGACAACATCAACCTGGACCGTCGAGCGTGGCCAGGGCTTGCGCCATCAAATTCCCTGGGACCGGCATCAGCTTCGGTCCATCGGTCCAGATCAGCGCCGCCTCCACCGCCCGGCCAGGGAAGATTTCCTGGAGAACGGCCCAGTAGACGGCCATCTGCAGGACGTAGGCCGGGTCGGCCTCCTCGATACACGACGGCGAGGGCCGGTTGGTCTTGAAGTCCGCGGCCAGCACCCGAGCGGGCGCCACCAGCAGCCGGTCCAGCCGCCCGGAGACGGCGAGGCCGGCCGGCAGTTTCGGCGAGGTTCCCGCCAGGGCGACCTCGGCGCGCGAGCCCGGCCCGAAGATCGCCGAGAAGCGCGCGTCATCGAGGACGGCCAACGCCGCCGCGGCCATCTCGGCCCGCTGGGAGCCGCTCAGCTCCGGCTCGCGCGCCAGCAGCCGTTCGGCGGCGCCCGGCCGGTCGGCCGACGCCACGTCGGGCAGCAGCTGCAGCAGGCGGTGGATGAGATCGCCGCGCCGGTAGCGGCCAAGGCCGCCCGCTTCGGCGAGCGGTGAAGGGGCGGCGATCCTGGCCGACGGCGACAGCCGCGACGGCGAGATCCTGGCCGGCGCGGTTTCCGCCGGCGCCGGCCGCAGCGCCCAGGCGGGCGCCCTGGCGGGATGCGGCGCGGCCAAGGACGGGGCCGCGCTTCGAAGCGGATCGGCGCCGAACCTCTTCCCCGTCGCGCCTTCGCCCAAAGCCGCCGGCCGCGTCTGGGCGGCGATCGCCGGGTGTTCGAAGGCGCGCTCCGCCACCTCGAACCAGCTGCCGCGGAAATACCCGGGCTGGGTCTTCACCCCAGCGATGATCAGCCGGTCTCGCGCCCGGGTCAGGGCCACGTAGAGGAGCCGCAGGCTCTCGTGCTCGGCGGCGCTCTCGCGTGCGGCCCGGGCGCACGCCGAGGCCGGGCAGTCGTCGGCCTTGCGCGGCGCCCAGAGGAAGGCGCCGCCTTCGGCGGGGAGCAGGGGGCTTCCCTGCGGGGTGGCCCGGGTGGTGGTGTCCGGCAGGATGACCACGGGCGCCTCGAGGCCTTTGGCGCCGTGGGCCGTCATCACCCGCACCTCGCCGCCGGCGGGGCCGTCCGGATCGTCCTGCTCGCGCTTGACCTCGATCTCGCTCTTGGCCAGCTCGTCGAGGAACCGCTCAAGCTCGACCACGCCGCGCTGCTCGGCCGCCAGGGCCTCGGCGAGGAAAGCCTCGACGGCGTCCTCGGCCTCGCGCCCCAGGCGGGTCAGAAGCCGTTGCTTCATCGAGACGCCGGCCTCGTCGAGGCGGCTGAGCAAACGGGCGTAGAAATCGAATGGCGGGCGCGCCTCGGCTTCCGCGCGCGCCCAGGTTAGGAACCGGACCGCCGCCGCCCAGGCCGGCCGCTCGCCTGCGCGGGCCCTCAGCGCCGGCCAGAGCCGTCCGTCCCGCGCGTGGGCAAGCTCGTAGAGGGCCTCATCGTCCACTTCGCAGAAGGGCCCACGCAGCAGCGCCGCGAGCGTGAGGTCATCGTCCGGAAAGCGGACGAAGCGGCCGAGCGCCAGCAGGTCCTGGAAGGCGGCGTGCTCCGAAAGCTTCAGGCGGTCAGCGCCGCCCACCGGCGCGCCCCTGGCCTTGAGGGCGCGGATGATCTCGTGGAAAAGCGCGTTGCGGCGGCGCACCAGGATCAGCACGTCGCCCCACGCCATCGGCCGCATGGCGCCGCTGCGCCGGTCCTGCACCGCCTCCCCGCCGAGGACCATGGCCGAGACGGCCGCGGCGATCCGTCGGGCGAGCTTCTTGTTGGCGCTTTGCGGGGGATCGGCGTTCACGGGGGCCCAGGGGTCCGGGTCGTCCTGGGGCTGGGTCTCCTCCAGGGGCCAGAGCTCGACCGCGCCGCCTCGCGCGCGCGTCGCCTCGTGCCGGAGCGGGAAGGCGGCGGTGCCCGCCGGCTTCAGCGCCGCCGCCAATTCGGGCGGCTCGAACACCCGATCGACGAAGGCGAGGATTTCCGGGGTCGAGCGCCAGCTCTCCAGCAGCTGAACCTTCTCGAAGGCTCTTCCGGAGCTCCCGACGAGCGAGTCGAAGGCCTGCGCCTCGGCCAAGAACCGCTCCGGCGCGGCGCCCTGGAAGGAGAAGATCGACTGCTTCTCGTCGCCGACCGCGAACACCGTCCGGTGGCGCACCCCCGCGCCCTGGCCGATGAAGAACTCCGCGCTGAGGCTGCGCAGGATATCCCACTGGTCGGGGGTGGTGTCCTGGGCCTCGTCCAGCAGCAGATGGTCGATCCCACCGTCCAGCTTGTAGAGGACCCAGGCGGCGTCGGCGCGTATCGTCAGGAGCTCGTGCGTCCGCACGATCAGGTCCCCGAAGTCGAGCGCCCTCAGCGCCCGCTTCGCCCCCTCGTAGAGCTCGATGTAGGCCAGCGCGAGGCTGAGGGCGTGGACGCTGGCCTCGGCGACGATGGCGCCCTTGCGCTCCTCGCAGGCCGCCTCCAGCCGCGCCGCCTCGCCGGCCAGCCACTGGCGGATGGCCGGGTCGATCGCCTGCGTGGCCACCTGCTTGCGCAGCTGGCCCGTCTGGGTGCGGAAGAGCGACCACGCCTCGTCGAAGGCGCAGCCGTCCTCGAGCGCCAGCATGGCCTTGCCGAGCGCCGCGTCGGTCTTCGATCCGGCCAAGAGCGCCTCGCCCGCGCGCCGCCACTGACCCCAGCGGATCCGCCCCACCGCCGCCGCCTCGATGGCCTCGACCGAAGTGCGACGGGGAAAGCCGCAGCGGCGCCAGATGTCGGAACCGAACCCGTCCTGCTCAGCGCAGGTCTCGACGTAGGCCTGGATCGCCTGACGCTCGGCTTCGAAGCACGCGAAGAGATCGGTGAACCGCCGATAATCCAGGTCGATGGAGAAATAGGCGTAGGCCGCACCGACCGGCCCGTCGGGATCGGCAAGCGCCGCCAGGGCCACGTCCTCGCGCGCGCCGGCCGAGACCTCGCGGGCCGCGACGTCCTCGAGCACCGCGAACCCCGGCGAGACCCCGGCTTCGAGCGGGAAGCGCCGCAGCAGCTTCTCGCAGAAGGCGTGGATGGTCTGGATCTTGATCCCGCCCGGCGTCTCCAGAGCCCGGGCGAAGAGCTTGCGGGCGCGGCCGAGGTCGCGGGAGGGCTCCTCCAGATCGGCGAGCTTGGCGGCCAGCCTCTCGTCCTCCATCACCGCCCAGGCGCCCAGCTCGTCGAACAGCCGGCGCTGCATCTCGGCCGCCGCGGCCTTGGTGTAGGTGACGCAGAGGATCGCCTCGGGCGCGGCGCCCCGCAGCAGCAGCCGCGCGACCCGCTTCACCAGCGTCGAGGTCTTGCCCGAACCGGCGTTGGCGGCCACGAAGGCGGAGATCGTGGGGTCGGAGGCGCGCGTCTGCGCCCGGGCCTGGGCGGTCACGGGTCGGCTCCGTTCGGCTCGCCGCCCCCGATCACGCCCCATTCCCAGTAGCGGGCGAGGTGGTCGTAGTCACCGCCGTAGCGGCCGATGAACTGGGGCGCCGCCCAGGAGGCGTAGGGGGTGGAGGGATCGTCGAAGGCGGCGACCCGCGCCTTGAGGCCCGCAAGCGCCCTGGCCGCCAGGTCGCCCGTCTCCGGCGGCGCGCCGCGGAGCTCCTCGCGGCCGGCGATCCGCCCGCCGCTGATCCGGACATAGATCAGCCGGCCAGGCTCGGCCGGCCCGATCTCGGCAAAGCCTCCCTCTCTAAGAATCGCCGCGGTGAGGGTGAGCTGCGGGGCGAGGCCGCTTTCCACCTGCCGCGGGCTGGGCGGCGAACCGGTCTTGAAGTCCAGCACGTCGGCCTCGCCGGCGCGCAGCTCGATCCGATCGGCCTTAGCGGTGACGGTGAAGAGGCCGCCAGGGGCTTCGAACGCGAGGGCCCCGCTCTGCTCGACGAAGATCCGGGCGCCTGCCCTGCGCCGGCGCTCGAACGCCGTCACCCAGGGCGCCACGTTCTGCGCCAGCGCCCGCTCCCGCGCCAGCCTTGCCTCGGGCATGCCGGCGGTGCGCAGGGATTCCATCAGGATGGTCTCGAACACCGCCTCCGCAGCGTCGGGAAGCGCTTCCGGATGCTCGCGCGCGAACCGCTCGAGGGCGGCGTGGACGGCGGTCCCGCGCGCCAGCGCCTCCACCGGCTCGCCCGGCCGGTCCAGCCGGCGCAGGCCGAGGATGTAGCGGGCATAGATGGCGTAAGGATCGCGCAGCCAGGTCTCCACCCCGGTCACCGGCAGCTTGCGCGGCCGCGCCGCCACGGGCGGTCGGGGGGCCGGCCGCGCGGCCGGCTTGAAGTCGGCGGGAGCGTCGAGGGCGCGGGCGATCTCGAGGATGTCCTCGCGGCCGGGCACGGCAAGGCCCGCGCCCTTCACCAGAGTCTCGAGCCGCCAGATCCAGCGGGAGGCCACCGCCGGCGCCCCGCCCCGCCGCTGGGAATGGATCAGGACCACCTCCGGGGCGCTCGCCGCCTGGGCGAAGTCATGCGCCGCCAGTCCGATCCGCCGCTCCGGCGGCGGCAGGCCGAGGGCGGCGCGCATGGGCCTCGACAGGAAGGGATCGATGGGCGCGGCCGGCGGCCAGACACCCTCCTCCAGCCCCGCCAGGATCAGCCGGTCCGCCCGGATCAGCCGCGCCTCGATGGCGCCCAGGATCCTGAGGCGCGGATGGGCCGCGCCGCCGCCGCGGACGATCTCCCGGGCGAGCAGGGTCTCGATGAGCTCGGCGAACCCCGCGGGCGTGGTTTCGGGAAGCCCGTCGCTTTCGGTGATCAGGCCGGCGATCAGGCCGGCGGCCGCCTCGCCGGCGAGACCGGCCCAAAGCTCACCACCCTCGCGGCCCGCCCCCTCAGCGAGCGCCTCCAGGGTCTCGGCGAGCGCGCGCGCCGCGACCCCCGGCGGCGCCGATCCGCCTTCGAAAGGCGCCCCGAGCCACTCGGCCGCCGATCGCAGGCCCTTAAGGAGCCGCTGGCCGGACGGCGCGACCGGCAGCGCCTCGAGGTCTTCCCAGCTCCGCTGTCGCGGCCCGCGAAGGGCGAGCTCCAACCGGCCGCGCGCCTCCTCGAGCGCCGCCTCGCCGAAGCCGAAGCGGACCAGCGGATGCTTGGCGATGGCGAGCTGGAGAACCGGGTCCAGCGGATCGAGGGCGAACCGGGCGGCCAGCGAGATGAGGGCGCCGGGCGCGGTCGCGGCGAGCGGCGCGCCGGCCGAGGAATCGGCGGCGACGCCCCAACGGGTGAGCCGGGCGCTGACCCGGCGCGCGAGCGCGGCGTCGGGCGTGATCAGGGCGGCGGACGCGCCCGGAGTCTCCAGCGTTTCCCGCAGCAGCAGGGCCGCGGCGAGCGCCGCCTCTTCCTCGTTGCGCGCCGCGACCAGGCCGAGGCCCCCTAGCCCCTCGGCGATCGGGTCGATCCCTGCCGGCGCCCCTTCGGCGCGCAGGGCCGCGATCTGCGCCAGCCAGTCGGCGGTCGCCTCCGGCGGACGCAGGGCCTCGTTGACCAGCCGCCGGCGCCAGCGGCCGCGGCCGCCCGCCTCGGCGCCCCAGGGCCGGACCTGGCTGCGCTCGACGCCCGCGCGGCCCAGCAGCCGCTTGAGCCCCCCCTGGGGGTGCTGCTCGCCCACTTCGGACCAGGCGGTCTCGGCCAGGCTGAGGTCGAGGCCGGGCAGCACCACGGCGCCGTTCGGCAGGCTGGCGATGACCGCCAGGAGATCGGCGACGGCAGGGGCGCTGCCGGTTGAGCCAGCGGCCACCACCGGCTGGCGGGTGGGCTCTCGCCGCCAACGTTCGGCGAGGCGGCGCAGAAGAGCGACGCGCGGTTCGGCCACGTCCATGAGGCCGAGGTCCGAGAGCCGGCTCGGCCAGGTGGTGAGCAGCCGCCGCAGGAAGTCCGAAGAGATCTGCCAATGCCGCGCCAGTTCGGCCGGCGCTAGATCCTCCAGGCGCGGCAGCGGGAACGCCTCCTCGAGCTGGATGCTGTCCAGGAAGCTGGCTAGGGCGTCGGCAAGGTCAAGGGCTTCGGCGGCGTCCAGACTGCGGCCGGAAGCCTGATGGTCGGCCGCGAGCCGGGCCAGTTCGAAGCGCCGGCGCGCCGGCGTGATGGCCGGCGGCAGGTCGAGGGCGAGGTCGCCCGCCTCGAAAGGCGGCTCGCCCTCTTCGAGGTCGCCCAGCGCCCGGACCTGCGGCAGCAGCACCGCTTTCCCGATCCCGGCCGCCAGGAAAGCCTCGGCGAGCTCCCGCCCCGCGCGTCGGGTGGGGACCAGCACCATCGCGGCGGAAAGACCATCGGGTCCCGCCTCCGCCAGGGCCTCAGCCAGACCGCTCGCCAGATCCTCGAGGAACGGCCTGCCGGCCTCGATGCTGAACCAACGCGGCGATGCCCCCCGCAGAAAGCTCACCGTCTCTCGAGCCTCGCCTCCGCCGCCGCCAGCGAGGCCGGATCGCCCACCTGCATCCAGAACCCGTCGGGGGTCACGCCGCGCAGCCGGCCCTTGGCGGCGGCGGCCATCCACACTTGAAAGAGGGAGAAGCGCTCGGCCGCCACCTCGTAGACCCGCTGCGGATCGAGGATCTCCACCCCGAAGCAGTGATAGGGCGCTTCCGCGGCCCCGTTTCGATGCGTGAGCCGGCCGTCCTCGGCTCGGAAGAAGTCGCCGGGGGTGTCGAAGCCCATGGTGCGCGCCCTGGGTATCACGATCAGACAGGCGTCCATCCGGGCGGGGTCCCAGGCCTGGGCGACCATGGCGAGGGGATCGTCCTCGCCCTCCAGCCAGACGTAGTCGCTGTTGGCCACCCAGATGGGCGCTTCGCCGAGCAGGGCCCGGCCCTTCTTCACCCCGCCGCCGGTCTCCAGCAGGGCAGCCCGCTCGTCCGAGATCAGGATCTCGGGGCTCCTCCGCCGGGCCAGGTGCGCCTCGAGCTGGTCGGCGAAAGCGTGGACGTTGACCACCGCGCGGGTGACGCCGGCCGCCTCCAGGCGGTCGAGCGTGTGGTCGATGAGCGTCCTGCCCCCCACCTCGATCAGGGCCTTGGGACGCGCGTCGGTGAGCGGACGCATGCGGGTGCCGAGCCCCGCCGCCATCACCATGGCCACCCGAGGTCCGCTCACAGCCGCGCCGCCGCCGGAATGTTCCGATCGAGCCAGGCTGCGAGGGGCGCCAGCTCCGACGAGCCGGCGAGGCATTGGCCGAGGTAGCGCCACATCCGCGGCGTGAAAGCCCGGTACTTGGGCCGCCCGAACCCGGCCACCTGCCGGGCGAAGATGAACAGGATCCGCAGGCAATTGAGCGCGCCCAGCGCATGGTAGTCGGCCAGGAAGGCTTCGCGATCGAGCTGCGGCCGCGCGCCCAGGTATTGGGCGAGGCACGCCTGTTCGCGGTCGACCGAGACGTCGCGGCGCCCGTCGTGGAGCAGCATGGAGAAGTCCCAGGCGGGATGCGCCCGTAGCGCGTCCTGGAAATCCAGCATCCCCACCCTCGCGGCGGCCTGGCGCGTCGGCAGCCAGATGAGGTTCTCGGCATGATAGTCGCGGTGGCAGAAGACGTTGGCGCCGGCGACCGCCCTGGCGCGGATGGGCGCCCAGAAGGCTTCCCAAGCGGCTACCTCCTCGGCCGGAAAAGGCGGCAGGCCGGCGAACTTCGGCCACCACTCCAGGAACATCTCCCCGCCGGTCCTGAGCGCCAGGTCGTCGTAGACGAGCAGCGGCCAGGCGACCCCGTCGGCCTCCAGGGTGGCCGGCGGGGCCTCGGCGTGGAGGCGGACCAGCCCCTCCACCGCCGCCGCATAGAGCGGCGCCTCGTCCTCGCCCTCGGCGATGAGCCGGGCGTAGAGGCCGTCGCCCAGATCCTCGATGACCGCCAGGCCCTGGCCCGGGTCCGCGGTCAGGATCCTCGGCGCCGAAAGGCCCATCCCGCGCAGCCAGCCGGCGCAGGCGACGAAGGCTTCCACGCGTCCGGCGGCCAGCCGGGCCATGGCGTTGTAACCGAGCCCGCGGCGCTCGTCGGGCGTCGCCGCCGGCGGGCAGGGCTGGCTCTCCGCCGACGGCGGCTGGTCCATGAAGATCGCGGCGCCGCCGCCAGGCAACGTCAGCCGTTCGTAGAGACGGGTGGAGGCGTCGCCGGGCAAGGGCTGGCGGCGGGCCTCGCCGAACCCTTCCCGCCGCAAGAACTCGGCCTTCAGGCCCTCACGCTCAGAACTCAAGCGGCCGTTCCTCCCAGGCTCCGTGGGGGGTGAGACGGGCCCGCCTGTTCGGCCCGTCGACGGTCAGTTCTATGTCGAGTCGGTCCGGCGGCAGATGGTGGGCGAGCTTCTCGGCCCATTCGACCACGGCGGCGCCGTCTTCCAGGGCCTCGTCCAGGCCAAGCTCCAGGATCTCCTCCGGCCGCTCCAGCCTGTAGAGGTCGAAGTGGGCCACCGGGAAGCCCGCCGTGTCATAGGTCTGGACCAGGGTGAAGGTGGGGCTGGGCGCCTCAGTCCCCTCGCCCGCCAGCGCCCGGATCACGGCCCTGGCGAGGGTGGATTTGCCGGCGCCGAGCGGCCCGGTGAGACAGACCGCCTCACGCTTCTGGAGCACGTGGGCGATGGCGGCGCCGAGGCGGACGGTGTCGGCCTCGCGATCCAGGCGAAAGTCGCCTTCTGCAGGAAGAATCAACATGGTTGAGCCCTTTCCGGGTCGTTCCCAAGCTCGCGCTCGATATAGACCTTCAGCCGCGCGCTGGCTTCTGCGGCGTCTTGCGGCAGCTGGCCAGGATCGATGGGCGGCCCGACCACCAGCTCGAAGCGCCGCCCGCGCTTGTTCAGGAGCTCATGGAACAGGGTGACGTCGCGCAGCTCGTCCGACATGCGGTCGAAGAGATGGAAGAGCACCGGGGCGGGACCGGAAAGGCGCACCGGCAGGATCGGGGCGTGATATTTGCGGGCGACGGAGCAGGCGGTGGGCGCCCAGGCCGGGTCTTCGGTCCGCCCGCCGCGGCGGCGGGCGATCCGGCCGGCGGGGAAGATCACCAGCGCCCTTCCCGCCTCCATTGCTTCGCGGGTCCGCGAGAGCGTCAGCCTGGTCCGCTCGCGGGTGCGCTTGGCGGCGACCCACTCCACCGGGATCAGCGTCTCGGCGAACCCCGGACACACCCGGTGGGCGTCGGAGTTGGCGTAGAAGAGCAGATCCGGCCGCAGCCGCTTCAGGGCCTCGTAGACCGCCATGCCGTCGGCGACCCCGGTAGGGTGGTTGACGATCACGACCAGCCGCCCGGCCGGCGGGATGCGCTCCAGGAACCGCGCCTCGACCTTCAGGGCCAGCAGAGCCGCGCAGTATTCGAGCGCCTCGCGCCCGCCCATGCCCGCGATCGCGTCGGCCATCCGCCGCGCCTTGCTATAGTCGAGCAGGGCGTAGAGCGGCGGTCGGATCAGCGGCCAGATCGGCGAGGCGGCCAGCTTCGGCGCCCGCTCCTCGATGAGGGTGTCGACCACGTGCGCCGCGAGCGCGCTTGGGCGCGGAATCGGCGAGGCGGCGTCGGCCAGGACCATGCCGGCGAGGATGCGCTCGCCCCGAGCCTGGCCGCAAGCGCTCGCGCGCGCTCGGCGGCGGCCCGGCGGCGCGCGCCAGTTGACGGGGACGTGCGGTTCGGATTGCTGGAAGGCCGGCAGGGAGGCCAAGACCATGCGCAAGTTCCTGGGCTGGGCGGCGGCGATCGGGGTCATCGGGGCGGCTGGCGTGATTCTCTTCGCCTTCTGGGACCTCGACTGGCGCTGGCGCCCGCACACGATCACCAAGCATCAGCAGGAGATCGCTCAGATTCTGGCGCAGGCGGGCTGGGTCTCGCCCCGACTGACCGGACCCACCCTCTACATGGTCTCGTTCCGCGCCTGTCCGGACTGCATCCGCTTCGAGCGGGAGTCGCTCCCCAAGCTGCAGGCCGCCAGCGTGGACACGCGGGTGATCATGGTCGCCTTGCGCGACCGCAACGGCCAGGCCCGCTCGACCCCGGCCGAACGGGCCACGGTCGCCGAGCTGTGGATCAACCGAAGCTGGAAGCTGTTCCAGCAATGGAGCCAGGGCGCTCCGGAGGCCTGGACCGCCGCCGGCCTCGCGCCTGCGGACGGGGACGCCGCCCGGATGGCGGTGGTCGAGGCGAGCCGCAGCCTCACCGAGCGGCTCGCGCCGCTCCTGCAGGACAACGGCATCCGGTTCGCCTACCCCACCCTCGTCTGGTGGACCAAGGACGGGCGGATGCGCGGCTGCGCCTGCGAAAGCGCCAAGAGCTACCGGTACGTGGAGCAGGAGCTGGGCGCCTAACCCGTCTCCTCAGCGCGGGTTGAAGCGGGTCGAGCCCTTGATGCGCTCTCGGTTGGCGGCCCGTGTCTTCGGACCCTGACCGCGGTCAGCCTCGGTCTTGACCGGACGGCGCGTGTGGGTCTGGCCGTGCTGGGCGCCGGAAGGGGGGCCGTCGTCCTCCGGAGAGAGCCGCTCGACATCCTCGTCGGTGGTGGGGGGAATGGGGTTGGGCTCGTCGGCCATCGGCGCCTCCTCCGCCCCGAAACCCGCGTCCCGACCGCCGGTTCCGGCGCTTGAGCCGCGCCCGCCCCTCCGTTAAGGCCGCGCCGATGCCCTCGAAATTCCGCGCCGCCTACCAAACGCGTCTCCGCGAGGGCGTCATCCGGCAGGACCCGGCGCAGGCGGCGGCCGCGGCGGAGCTGGAGCGCGTGGAGGCGGACCTGGCCGATGCGCGGCCGGGCGGCTTCTTCCGCAAGCCCGAAAGCGTCCGCGGCGCCTACCTGTGGGGTCCGGTCGGGCGGGGCAAGTCCATGCTCATGGACCTCTTCTTCGAGACGGCGCCGGTCGAGAAGAAACGGCGCGTCCACTTCCATGTCTTCATGGCCGAGGTTCACCGCCTGGTGGGAACCTGGCGCAAGGGCGACGCGGGCGTGCGGCAGGTCAAGTTCGGCCAGTCGCGCGGCGACGATCCCATCGCCCCGGTGGCGGAGCTGGTGGCGCGCGGGGCACGGCTGCTGGCCTTCGACGAGCTGCAGGTGACCGACATCGCCGACGCCATGATCCTCGGGCGGCTGTTCGAGCAGCTCTTCCAGCGCGGCGTCACCGTCTGCGCCACCTCCAACCGGGCCCCCGACGATCTCTACAAGGACGGGCTCAACCGCCAGCTCTTCCTGCCGTTCATCGCCATGCTCAAAGAGAACATGGACGTGGTGGAGGTGGCCGGTCCGAAGGACTACCGGCTCGACCGGCTGCGGGCGGCCAGGACCTGGTTCTCGCCGATCGACCCGGACAACGAGGCGAGCTTCGAGCGGCTCTGGCGGGAGATGCTGGGGGGCGATGCGGAGGTGGGCGTGACCCTCGAGGTGCTGGGCCGCAAGGAGCACTGGCCGAGAGCCGCCGGCGGCCTGCTGAGGGCGCACTTCCAAAGCCTTTGCGCCAGCGCGCTCGGCCCTTCGGACTACCTCGCCATCGCCGGTCGCTTCCACACGGTGTTCATCGAGGCGGTTCCCCGCCTGACGCCCGAGCGGCGCGATGCGGCCCGGCGCCTGGCGACCTTGATTGACACCCTCTACGAGGCGCGCGCCAAGCTGGTGGCGCTCGCCGCCGTCGAGCCGGGGCGGCTCTATCCGGAAGGCGACGGCGCCTTCGAATTCCAGCGGGCGGCGTCGCGACTCGAGGAGATGCGCTCGGCCGAATGGCTGGAGGCTTAGCCACCGGCCGGGCCACAGGAGCGCGTTCCGCAGAAGCGGGATCGCTCGTGCGATCAGAACGCGCTCCAGATTCTTGAATTCAGAGCACGATTCAACCATCAGGCGGCCCCGCCCGATCGCATCGTGGTCTGGGGCCGCCGCGTTGACACCCCGCCCCCCGCGCTTAAAAGACCCGCGTCGAGGGAAAGGGGACTTCATGGCTGACAGCGCCCGGGGTGCGAGACCAAGGCCCCTCTCGCCGCACCTGCAGATCTGGCGCTGGCACGTGACCATGGCCGGCTCGATCCTGCATCGGGTCAGCGGCGTGGCGCTCTACCTCGGGGCGCTGATCCTGATGGGATGGGCGCTCTGCCTGGCCTCCGGACCGGAGTCCTATCAGACCTTCAAGGAGCTGGTCGGCTCGCGGCTGGGCCGCTTCGTCCTGTTCATCATCACGCTCTCGGTCTTCTACCACCTCGCCAACGGGATCCGGCACCTGGCCTGGGACGCCGGTTACGGCTTCAACATCAAGACCGCCGACCTGACCGGCGTTGCGGCCATCACCTTCGCCATCGTCGCGGCGGCCGCCATCTGGTTCCTCGCCTCGATGACGGGAGCGCTCTGATGGCGGTGATCCGCACGCCGCTCGGACGGGCCAGGGGCCTCGGATCGGCGAAACACGGAGTCGGCCACTTCATCGCCCAGCGGGTGACCGCCGCGGCCCTGGTGGTCCTGGTGCTCTGGAGCATCACCGGGGTGCTTCAGCTCGCCCGCGGCGACTATGACGATGCGGTGAACTGGCTGCGCTCGCCGGTGAACGCGGGCCTCGCCATCCTGCTGGCCATCGCCGCCTTCTGGCACATGCAGCTCGGCATGCGGGTGATCATCGAGGACTACATCGCCAAGCCGACGACCAAGGCGGCGCTGCTGATCCTGAACGTCTTTGTCTGTTGGGGCGCGGCGGCGATCACCATCCTGTCGCTGCTGAAGGTCGCCCTGGGCGCGGGAACGGTGATCTGATGGCCGCCTATGATCTGATCGACCATCGGTTCGACGTCGTGGTCGTGGGGGCCGGCGGTTCCGGCCTCAGGGCCGCGCTCGGCTGCGCCCAGGCGGGACTCAAGACCGCCTGCATCACCAAGGTCTTCCCCACCCGCTCGCACACCGTGGCCGCCCAGGGCGGCATCTCGGCCAGCCTCGGCAACATGGGCGAGGACGACTGGCGCTGGCACATGTACGACACGGTCAAGGGGTCGGACTGGCTGGGCGACCAGGACGCCATCGAGTACCTGGTGCGCAACGCCCCCGCGGCGGTCTATGAGCTGGAGCACTGGGGCGTGCCCTTCTCGCGCACGCCGGAGGGCAGGATCTACCAGCGCGCCTTCGGCGGCATGACCCGCAACTACGGCGAGGCCCCGATCCAGCGCACCTGCGCGGCCGCCGACCGCACCGGCCATGCGATGCTGCACACCATGTACGGCCAGTCGCTGAACCACGACGTGGAGTTCTTCATCGAGTACTTCGCTCTCGACCTGATGATGGACGAGGGCGTCTGCCGGGGGGTCACCGCCTGGAAGCTCGACGACGGGACCCTGCACCGGTTCAGCGCCCAGGCGACGGTGATCGCCACCGGCGGTTATGGGCGGGTCTACTTCTCGTGCACCGGCGCCCACACCCAGACCGGCGACGGCGCCGGCATGGTGCTGCGCGCCGGCCTGCCGCTGCAGGACATGGAGTTCGTCCAGTTCCATCCGACCGGTATCTATGGGGCGGGCTGCCTGATCACCGAAGGCGCGCGGGGCGAGGGCGGGTACCTCACCAACTCCGCAGGCGAGCGGTTCATGGAGCGGTATGCGCCGTCGGTGAAGGACCTGGCGCCCCGCGACATGGTCAGCCGCGCCATGACCATGGAGATCCGCGAGGGCCGCGGGGTGGGTCCGAAGAAGGACCATATCTTCCTCCACCTCGACCACCTGGACCCGAAGCTGCTGCACGAGCGCCTGCCGGGCATCTCGGAGACCGCCAAGATCTTCTCCGGGGTGGACGTCACCAAGGAGCCCATCCCGGTGCTGCCCACCGTCCACTACAACATGGGCGGCATCCCCACGACCTATCACGGCGAGGCGGTGACGCTGGCGGACGGAAATCCCGACCGGCTGATCCCCGGCCTGATGGCGGTGGGCGAGGCGGCCTGCGTCTCGGTGCACGGCTCCAACCGCCTGGGCTCCAACTCCCTGTGCGACCTCGTCGTCTTCGGCCGCGCCGTCGGCCTGCGGTGCGGCGAGACCCTGAAGGCCGGCGCCAACCAGCCGGAGCCGAAGCCCGCCTGGAGCGACGCGCACCTGGAGCGTTTCGACCGGCTGCGGCACGCCAATGGCGGAACCTCCACCGCGGCCCTGCGGCTCGAGATGCAGCTGGCCATGCAGGAGGACGCGGCTGTCTTCCGGACCGGCGAGACCCTGAAGTCCGGGACCGAGCGGCTGGCGCGCGTCTGCGAGAAACGTCCCGACCTCAAGGTCTCCGACCGCGGCCTCATCTGGAACACCGACCTCGTGGAGACCCTGGAGCTCGAGAACCTGATCTCCCAGGCGACGGTGACGGTGAACGGCGCCCTCAACCGCACCGAGAGCCGCGGCGCCCACGCCCGCGAGGACTTCCCCGAGCGCGACGACCAGCACTGGATGAAGCACACCCTGGCCTGGTTCGACGACGCCACCGGGCGGGTGCGGATCGACTACCGGCCGGTCCACATGCAGCCGATGTCCAACGATATCGCCTCCATCCCGCCGAAGGCGCGGGTCTACTGAGGCTTTCCTAAGCTTCACTATTCGCAGGTTGAAATCCCGCCTAGGCTGAGGTGCGCGCTTCAGGAGGAGGCGATGACCGACGCCGCCGCGGGCCAAACGCCGCTCCCGAGATTGACCATCGGCCCCGGAGGCTGGGGCCGAAAGGCCATCCTGGTCTTCGTCCTCGCCGTTCTGATGGCGATCCCCGGCCTGTTCGTCTTCGCCCTGGTGGCCGACAGAACCCACCGCGCCCAGACCGTGACCCAGGAAGTTTCCGCCCTGCAGGGGGGCGCGCAGCATCTCCTGGGGCCGATGCTCGTCGCGCCCTACGTCATTCCGCCGCCGCCCCGCCCGCCGGGCGACACGAGCGCCAGCGCAACGCCGGTGACGGGCTGGTACCTGGTCTCGCCGGAGACGGGGTCGGCCCGGCTGACGGTCGAGGCCGCGTCGCTCCACCGGGGGATTTTCGAGGTTCCGGTCTATGACGCGCGGGCGGAGCTCGTGGCGAGGTTCGCCCCGCCGCCCAAGAGCCTCAACCTGGCCAACGGCGGCGTAGTGGACTGGAGCCAGGCGCGCCTGGTGGTGGGCCTGTCGGACCTGCGCGGCGCCAAGAGCGACTTCGCCGGCGAGCTGGCCACGGCCGCTGGCGGCGGTGCGGTGGGCTTCGGGCCCGTCTCCGGCCTCGACCTCGGGTCGGGCGGCGATTCCGGCGGATCGAACGGGGGGTTCGACTACGCCACCGCTCCGGCCGCGGCGCTCACGTCAGCCCCGGACGGCGGTACGGTGAAGCTGTCGGTGCGGTTCACCGGCGCCGAACGGATCAGCGTGCTTCCCTTCGCCAAGTCGACCACGGTGTCGGTGACCAGCGACGGCGGCTCGCCCTCCTTCGACGGAGGCTTCCTGCCGGACCATCGCTCGCTCACCGGCCACCGCTTCAGCGCCGTCTGGAACGTGCCCTTCATCGCCCGCGGCCTCTCCGATCACGGGACGCTGTCGGCGCTCTCGGTGAGCGCGCTGAGCGCCAAGGACCTCGGCGTCACCTTCGTGCCGGCCAACAATCCCTACACGAACGTCGGGCGGGCGCTGAAGTATGCGGTGATGTTCGTGGGGCTCGTTTTCCTCACCTTCTTCGTGTTCGAGGCGCTGTCGGGCCGACGGCTGCACCCGGCCCAGTACCTGATGATCGGGCTCGCCCAGATGGTCTTCTACCTCTTGCTGCTCAGCCTTTCGGAGTACGTGGGCTTCGACCTCGCCTTCACGGCGGCCGCCACCGCCACCGTGGCGCTCATCGGCCTCTACGCCGGCGCGGCGTTCCGCAGCCGCGCCTACGGAGGCCGGGCGCTGGCGATCTTCGCGGTCGTCTACGGCCTCATCTATCTCCTGATGCGGCTGGAAGACTTCGCGCTGCTGGCCGGATCCCTCGCCACCTTCGTCGGGCTGGCGCTGGCCATGTACCTGACGCGGAACATCGACTGGTACGGCCCCCGGCCGGCGCAGGACGCGAAGGCGCCGCCCGGAGCGCCGGGCGCGTAGACAACCGGCCGCGCGCCGGTCTAGGACCGCTCAAACGAACGCAAAGGAAGGCGATGGTCCAGCTTCTGCTTCCGAAGAATTCCAGGGTCGGCAAGGGCAAGCGCCATCCGGCGCCGGCGGGGGCCGGGAAGGTCAAGACTTTCCGGGTCTATCGCTACGATCCGGAGACCGCCGAAAACCCGCGCTGGGACGAGTACGAGGTGGACGTCGATTCCTGCGGCCCGATGGTCCTCGACGTGCTCATCCACATCAAGAACACCATGGACCCGACCCTGGCGTTCCGCAGGTCCTGCCGCGAGGGGGTTTGCGGCTCCTGCGCCATGAACATCGGCGGGCGCAACACCTTGGCCTGCACCCACGGCTGGGCCGAGATCCCGGGCCGGGAAGTGGTCGTCGCGCCCCTGCCGAGCCAACCGGTGGTCAAGGACCTGATCCCCGACCTCACCCTCTTCTACGCCCAGTACGCCTCCATCGAGCCCTGGCTGCACACCGAGACGCCGGAGCCCCAGAAGGAGTGGCGCCAGGCCCCCGAGGACCGCGAGAAACTCGACGGCCTTTACGAGTGTATCCTCTGCGCCTGCTGCTCCACCTCCTGCCCCAGCTACTGGTGGAACGAGGAGCGGTTCCTGGGCCCGGCGGCGCTGCTCCACGCCTATCGCTGGATCATCGACAGCCGAGACGAGGGGACCGGCGAGCGGTTGGACGCGCTGGAAGATCCCTTCAAGCTCTATCGCTGCCACACGATCATGAACTGCGCCCAGGTCTGCCCGAAGGGACTCAACCCCTCCAAGGCGATCGCCGAGGTCAAGAAGCTGTTGGTGGAGCGGGTAGTTTAGCGCAGCCACCGGGACGTTGACGTTCCGGATGTTTGTCTGCATCGAACGATCATGAACGATTCCGAGCCAGGCGTGGTCATCGTCGGGGCGGGCCACGCCGCCGGCACCGCCGCCGCCCTCCTGCGGCAGTACGGCTATGCGGGCGCCATCACCCTGGTCGGCGACGAGCCGATCGCCCCCTATCAGCGACCACCGCTCTCCAAGGCCTGGCTGAAGGGAGAGGCGGACGCCGAGTCGCTGATGCTGCGGCCCCTCGGCTTCTACGCCGAGCAACGGATCGAGCTGATCTGTGGGGTGAAGGCGACCGCCATCGACCGGGCGGCCAAGACCGTGGCCCTCGCGGACGGACGCAGGCTCGCCTACCAGACGCTGATCCTGGCCACCGGCAGCCGCGCCCGGCCCTTGCCGATCCCCGGGGCGGACCTGCGCGGAGTGTTGTCGCTCCGCTCGGCGGCGGACGCCGAGGAGCTCAAGGCGGCGCTCGGACCCGGCAAGCGCCTGGCGGTGATCGGCGGGGGCTACATCGGCCTGGAGGCGGCCGCGTCCGGCCGAGCGCTCGGCGCGGAGGTCGTGGTGCTGGAGAAGGAGCCGCGGATCCTCGCCCGGGTCGCCTGCGAGACCCTCTCGAGCTTCTTCACCGCCTATCACCAGGCCCGGGGCGTGAAGTTCGAGCTTGGCGCGGCCATCGAGTCCTTCGTCGGCGCGGGCGGGCGCGTCACCGGCGTCAAGCTCGCCGACGGGCGGGTGATCCCCTGCGACGAGGCCCTGGTGGGGGTCGGGGCGGCGCCGAACGAGGAGCTGGGGCGCGACGCGGGCCTCGAGTGCCGCAGCGGCGTAGTCGTGGACGAGGACGCACGGACGAGCGACCCGGCCATCTTCGCGATCGGCGACGTCACTCAAAGGCCGATGCCACTCTACGAGCGCACGTTCCGGCTCGAGAGCGTGGCCAACGCCCTGGAGCAGGCCAAGCAGGCCGCCGCGGCGATCGCCGGCAAGCCAAGGCCGGCGCCGGAGGTCACCTGGAACTGGTCGGACCAGTACGATCTGAAGCTGCAGCTGGCCGGCGTCGCCTTCGATACGGACGACATCGTGGTTCGCGGCGACCCCGGCGCCGCCAGGTTCGCGGTGTTCCACCTGCGCGGACCGGTGATCCGGGCGGTGGAGGCGGTGAACGCGCCCGCCGAGTTCATGGCAGGGCGCCTGCTCATCGGCCAGGCGAAGCCAGTTGACCGGGCGAGGCTTGCGGACCCAGCCATTTCCATGAAAGAGGTCGCCGCCGCCTGACGGCGAGGGAGTTGATGGCCAAAATTACCTACATCGAATTCAGCGGGACTGAACGCGTCGTCGAGGTCGCCAAGGGGCTCTCGGTGATGGAGGGCGCGATCAAGAACAACATTCCCGGCATCGACGCCGACTGCGGCGGCGCCTGCGCCTGCGCCACCTGCCACGTCTACGTCGACGAAGCCTGGCGCGAGAAGGTTGGCGAGCGCTCGGACATGGAGGAATCGATGCTCGATTTCGCCGAGAACGTCCAGCCGAACTCTCGCCTGTCCTGCCAGATCAAGGTGAGCGACGAACTCGACGGCCTGATCGTGCGCACGCCGGAGAGCCAGCACTAGAGGGAGTTGAGTTGGGGCTGAATCGCTCCTCTCATCGTCCCCCCCGACGGCCTGCAAGGTCGATCCGGGGCCGGACCCTCCGGTCCTCAGACGAACTCCAGCTTGGCGTGGCCCGTCCGGCCCCCTTCGCCAGGGGTGCCGGGCGGATTGTTCTATCTATCCCAACGCGATTTAGCCCCCGGCTGCGGACCTAGAACAGCTCCGGCGCGGCGACCGCGCCCTGGGCCGCTTCCGGAAGGTGGCAGGTGAACACCGAGCCGGCGCCCGGCTCGCTCTCCAGCGCCACCCAGCCGCCGTGCAGCTCCACCAGCGCCTTGACCAGCGCCAGGCCCAGGCCCGGCCCGCCCTGGTCGCGGCCGACGAAGCGGTCGAAGATATGGGCCTGGACGTGGAAGGGGATGCCGCGGCCGGTGTCGGCCACCGAGAGTCGGACCTCGCCCTGCGCGCGCTCGGCGCTCAGCGTCACCACGCCGGCCGCGGGCGTCTGGCGCAGGGCGTTCTCGATCAAATGGTCCAGGGTCTGGCTAAGACGCCGCGCGTCGCCGCGGATCAGACCCACGTCGGTCCCCTCGGTGAGCCGGACCTCCACCCTGCCAGCCTCCGCCATCCTGGCCCAGCGCGACATGGCCTCCTCCAAGAGGCGCCCCACGTCGACGTCCTCCAGGACGAGCGCCATCTCGCCGGCGTCGATCTGGGCGATGTCCAGCACATCGTCGATGGAGCGGACCAGGTGGGTGGCCGCCGTGCGGACCGCCGCGACGTGGGCCCGGCCGCGCTCGGAAAGGCCCTCGCCAGCCCGTTCCAGCAGCTCGGAATAGCCGATGATGGTCGTAAGCGGGGTGCGCAGTTCGTAGGAGACGTTGCCGACGAATTCGCGCTTCAGCCGCTCGGCTTCGGCCAGCGCCGCCTCGCGGTCGCGCAGCGCCCCCTCCAGACGCCGCGTATCGGTGACGTCCGAAAAGCCGATCAGGGTCGCGCCGTCGGGCAGCGGGCGGGACTGGAAGGCCACGATCCGGCGATCGGCGGTGGTCACCTCGTCGCTGATTGGCGCGCGCGCCTTGGGGTCCGGATCGGTGACCCGGGCCTTCAGGTCGCGCCAGAACTGACGGTCGTGAAGCCTCGGGAGGCAAAGCTCGACCACGCTCTCGAAGTCCTGCGCGGCCGTCAGCTGGGCGCCGCTGACGCTCCAGAAGCGTTCGAAAGCCTCGTTATGGAGCTTGAGCCGTCCGTCGGAGCCGAACACGGCCACCGCATCGGTGAGCTTGTCGAGGGTCGCCTGCTGGACCTGGATGAGGGCGTTGAACTCGGCCTTCAGCTTCAGCTCGTCGGTGATGTCGGCGAAGATCAGCAGCAGCCCCCCGGAGAGGTGCGGCTGGCGCACGACCCGCAGCGTCCGCCCGTCCGGCAGCCGCCACAGATCCTCGGCGGGCGCGAGGGACTCGTAGGCCGCCAGCTCGGCGGTCTTCCACTTCGCGAAATCGGCGGTCTCCGGCAGGCGCCGGCGCTGGCGCAGCCGGTCGAGCAACTCCCCGTGCCCCGGCCGCTCGGCCAGCCAGGCCGGCTCCAGCCCCCAGAGCTCGGCGAAGGCGGCGTTGTGGAACTGCAGGCGGCGCTCGGCGCTGAAGATCGCCACCCCCTCGCGGATCTGGTTCAGGGTCTGGTCCTGAACCTCGGCCTGGCGGCGCAGCGCCTCGCCCGCCCCCTCCGCCTCGGTCACGTCTTCGCTCCAGACGCCCACCGCCCCGCCGTCGAGCGGCCCGGCGGTCAGCTTCAGGGCGCGCCGGCGGCCGTCGAGGGTCGTCCAGCGCACCGCTTCGCGCCGCTCGCCGGTTCGCGCCGCCTCCCGCGCCAGATCGTCGGCCGCCCGATCGAAGGTGAGCCCCTTGGCGGTCGCGGTCTCGACGTTCTCGGCGCCCGCCGCCGCCAGCCAGGCCCGATTGACGAATGCTGGCGCCCCGTCGCTCGCAGCCATCCAGGCCGGCGCGTCGTGCAGGTCCACGAAGGCCGCCAGGCGGGTGGCGCTCGGGAGCGCCGCCGTCTCCGATTTGGCCGCCGGCGACAACCGGATCCAGGCCAGGGCGCCCCTCGCCCGCCCCTCGACCCTGACCGCGCCCCCCGGTCCCGGCGCCTCGAAGTCGCAGGCCGCGCCATTCTCGGCCAGGTTCCGGATCCGGGAGCGGCAGAGCGGGTCGGCGGCGTAGAGCGCATCGAGCACCGCCCGCGCGTCGGCGCCGGCCGCGCCCAGCCGCTCGGCGCAGGCCGCGAGGGCTTCCGCGCCGGCCGCCAGCCGCGCCTCGGGGCCGTCCATCTGCAGGAGCGCCGCGCCGAAGGCCTCGAGCGAGGCCTCGAGCGCGCCCTGGCCGCCTTGAGCCGCGGCCCGGGCTGAGCCGCCGGCGCGCCGGCCGCCCTGGCTCACGAAAGCCCAGAGCGCCGCCGCCACCGCCAGGCAGGCCGCACCGATCGCGGCGGCGAGCAGCAGCGCCTGAAAGTCCATTGAGCCCCGCCCGAATCAGTGCGGCCAGCATAGGCCGGGGGCCCGCCGCTGGCGATGCGCGCGACGCGTTCCTTTGGGGGCGAGGAAGGCGCATATGATGAGCCGATGACCGCCATCCTCTACCCTGTGGCCCATGACGCCGAGGAAGCCCTCGACCGTCCCCTGGGGCGGGCGGCCCGGGCGCGGCAGGCCGGCGACATCGCGGCCGGGGCGGTCCGCTTCGTCACCGAGGAGGTCGGTCCCGCCTTCCCGAGCCGGGAGGCGGCGCTCGACGCCTACGCCGGGCGCCTGGATGACGAGCGGCCGGGCAAGGCGGCCCAGCCGGCCCCTGAGGATCGCTACTGCCAGCTGCGCGAGGTGATCGCCGCCTCCGCCGCGCCGCCGCCGGCCGAGCCCGCCTTTGTCGCCGGACGGCGCTGGCCGAAGCCGCCGCGCAAAGCCCCGGCGCACGCCTTCCGGCTGTCGATCTCCTATTGGCGGATCGGCTCGGCCGAACAGCAGGTCGCGCCGGTCGGCCAAGCGCGCACCGCCCGGCGGCGCTCGGCGGCGGCCCAGCTGAGCGCCGAGGAGCTGCGGGCGATGGCGAACCAGCCGCTGCGGCCGGTGCGCCCCCAACAGCCGCTGGAGGTCGGCCTGTTCGAGAACCCGGCGCCCGAAGCCCCCCACATTCTGATCCCCGATGACTGACGGGGAGCTCTGGCGCGACGCGCCTGCGCCCTCCCTGGATGATTTCGCCGCCATCGCCGAATCGGCCTTCGCCGGGCTGCCCGCGCCGTTCCGCAGGCTCGCCGGCGAGGTGATCTTCCGGATCGACGAATTCGCGTCGGACGAGGTGCTGGGCGACCTGGGCCTGGAAGACCTCTTCGAGCTCACCGGCCTCTATCAGGGGCTTGCCCTCGACCGCCGCTCGATCCTGGACCCCGCGCCCGAGCCGGCCCGGGTCTTCCTCTATCGGCGCCCGATCCTCGACGAATGGGCCGAGCGGGGCGACGTGACCCTGGCCGAGCTGATCACCCATGTCCTGATCCACGAGATCGGCCACCACTTCGGGCTCTCCGACGCCGACATCGAGGCGATCGAGAGCGGCCGTCGCTGAAAGAGCTTCGCCGCAGGGGCGCCCCATGGCAGGCTGACCCCCATCGTCGGGCCTTGAGCGGCGAAGGGGAGGACATCCGATGCAGACTCATCCGCTGGTGGCGATCGTCACCCTGCTGGCCCTGCTGCTCTACTTCTTCATGAGCGCGCGCGTCGGCCGCGGACGGATCAAGTACGGCGTGGCGGCGCCGGCGGTCACCGGCCACCCCAACTTCGAGCGCGACTACCGGATCCAGATGAACACCCTCGAATGGCTGCCGCTGTTCCTGGGCTCCCTCTGGCTCTACGCGATCTATTGGAACGACGACGCGGTCCCGGCCGCGATCGGCGGGGTGTGGATCGTCGGGCGGATCCTCTACATGACCGGCTACGCCCGCGAGCCCGCCGCCCGCGGACCCGGCTTCGGCGTCCAGGCCCTCGCCGCCGGCGTGCTGCTGTTCGGCGCGCTGGGGCGCATCGTCTGGACGCTCGTCCAGCACCGCAGCTGAGGCGTCCTGTCAGCAGTTCGCCTCCACTGCTGCTAAGACCCTGAAATTGCGGAACTTTACGAATTGCGACAGCATTGATTCGTAGAATGGCGCAGCTGGCGTCAATTCGGAGACGGTGATGTCGCAGACGGATTTTTCCCGGCAGCTGCTGCGGGGCGAGCGGCTGACCACCACCGAGGTGATCTACTACATGCCCGATCACCCGGACCTGCTGCAGCGCTTCCTGTGGCAAACCCTTGATATCCCGCCTGAATTTCCAAGAGTGCACAAATTCCTGCTGTTCTGGCGCCAAGAGATCCAGGCGGTGATCCACTCGGTGACCTGCTCGGCGGCTGGCCTGGTGTCGCCGGCGCGGCTCGAAGTCTCGCGGGAAATCGCCAGCCTCCACTAGCCGCGGCTTTCCCGAACCGGGCTGCAGGCTGTACGTTTCCTAAACAGGGGACGTTGCAGGCGCCGAATACCCCGGCGCCTCGCCCAGGAAGGATGGCTTCTTAGATGAACCGAACCTTGGCCGTCATCGCCGCCGTCGTCGCTCTCGGCGTCGGCCTGTCGGCTTGTGAAACGCCCACGCCGTACCAGCCCCTCTCCACCCACAACGCCACCTCGGGCGGCTTCACCGACCAGCGGCTGGACGCGAACCATTTTCGGGTGACGTTCGAAGGCAACAGCATGACCTCGCGTCAGCGGGTGGAGAACTATCTCCTCTACCGGGCGGCGGAGCTCACCGCGGGCCAGGGCTACGACTGGTTCGAGATGGTGATGCGCGACACCACCAATCACCAGAGCTCCTATGTCGACCCGGCTTTCGGCTTTTACGGCGGATGGAGCCCCTACTGGCGCTATCATGGCGGCTGGGGCTGGCGCAGCTGGGACCCCTTCTGGGGCGATCCCTTCTGGGCCGACAGTTACGACATCCACACGATCGACCGCTACGAGGCGAACGCCGAGATCGCCATGGGTCATGGCCCGAAGCCGGCGCGCGCCTTCGACGCGCGCGAGGTGATGCAGAACCTCGGCCCCAGCATCGTCAAGCCGAGCTGAGGCTGGAGCGCTCGGCGCCGAATCGCGATCCGCGGCCAGGCCGCTCCGCCCGACCGACGGATCTAGCCGCCGCTCTTGAGCACCTCGGCCAGCAGTCGCCCCTCGGCCGAGCGGGCTGACCCTGCCCGCCAGGCCAGCACGATCTGGCGCGCGGGATGATCGGCGGCGAGCGGACGCACCACCACCTGGGCGGCGTCGGCCAGGCCAGCTTCCACCGCCATGGCGGGCAGGAACGAGACCCCGAGCCCCGAGCCCACCATCTGGACGAGGGTCGGCAGCGAGGTGGCCGCGAAGGGCGCCTCCGCCTCGGGCCGCCGCGAGGGGAGGCCACAGGCGGCCAGGGCATGCTCGCGGAGACAGTGGCCGTCCTCCAGCAGGATGAGGTCCTCGCCCTCGAGCTTGGCGGGCGGTACCCTGGCCTCGGCGGTGAGCGGGTGATTGGCGGGGAAGGCGGCGAGCAGCTCGTCCTCGCCAATGTCGGCCCATTCGAGACCGGACATGTCGTAGGGCAGGGCCACCAGCGCCGCATCGAGGGCGCCGCTGCGCAGCGCCGCCAGCAGGCGGCCGGTGAGGTCTTCGCGGAGATAGAGCTTCAGCTTCGGGAAGCGCGTGCGCAGGACCGGCAGGGCGCGGGGCAGCAGGAACGGGGCGACGGTGGGGATGACGCCCAGCCGGAAGCGCCCCGCCAGCGGCTGTCCGGCGCCGCGCGCCGCCTGCACGAGGTCCTCGGCCTCGGCGAGGATCGCCGCGCCCCGCGCCGCCGCCGCTTCGCCGGCGGCGGTCAGGATGACTCCCGACCGGCTGCGGTCCACCACCGGCGCGCCCAGGATCTTCTCGAGCTCCTGAACGCCGGCCGAGAGGGTCGGCTGGGTGACGTGCGCCGCCTCGGCGGCGCGGCTGAACGAGCGGTGCTCGGCGAGAAGCTTCAGGTATTGGAGCTGGCGCAGGGTGGGGAGCATCGGGATCGGGATATAGGCGTAATCGATCGCCGCTCCAAATCGGATAGAGCCGGCTTGTTTGCACCGTTCTTGACGGCTAAGGCGGGCCCAAGAGCGTGTTGGAATGACCGATTCAGGTGGACCTTGGAGCCGAGAGGCGCAGACCGAGCGGGCGCCTGCCGGGCGGCCGGCTCGCATGCGGCGCAGGCTGACGCTCTGGCTGGCGCTGCTGGGCCTCTCCGCGGCGGGCCTCGGGTTGCTGCTGTGGCTTGCCCAAGGAGAGCTGCACGGGACGGACTGGGCGGATGCGGCCTACCTTTTCGGCCTCCTGGCGCTGGTTTCCAGCGGCGTCGTCTACGCGCGAAGGATCGAGCTCGGCCGCACCCTCAGGAACATGGCCATATGGGCTCTGATCGCGCTCGGGGCGGTGACCGCCTACGTGGTGCGCGATGACGTGGCCGGATTGGCGCTCCGTGTGCGGGGGGCGCTCTTTCCCGCCTACGCCGTCGCACGGTCGCCGCGGTCGCTCACCATCGACCAGAGCGCGGACGGCCATTTCTACGTAGTCGTCCAGGCGGACGGGCAGAACATCCGCTTCATGATCGATACCGGGGCGAGCGACGTCGTGCTCAGTCCGCAAGACGCCTCGCGGATCGGTCTCGATCTTCAGTCCCTGCGCTTCGACGAGCCGTCCGCCACCGCCAACGGCGTCGGCTACGGCGCCCCGGCGGTGGTTCGCAGCTTGGCGGTTGGTCCCATCCGCCTCTCGGACGTGCCCGTATCCATCGACCGGGCGCCAATGGCGACGTCCCTGCTGGGGATGAGCTTCCTGCGCCGGCTGGAATCCTTCGAGGTCCGCGGCTCGCAGCTCATACTTCGTTCGCGCGGCTGAGTGCAGGCGCCCGTTTCTAGGAGCCCCCTCGGTTGACGGGCCGGCGGCCGGAGCGCATAAGCGCGCGCTTCCGGCGCAGCGCCAGCTACGCCTCCACCGCCACGACCCCCATATGTGATGAGCATTATGGGACGAGGGCGGCGAGGACCCCCGTCCGCGTGATCGCGCACGGGGGCGTTCGGCGCTGAGCGATTGGAGTTGGTGATGTTCGACGGGCTTACCGAACGGCTATCCAGCGTCTTCGACCGGCTCTCGGGACGCGGCGTCCTTTCCGAGAAAGACGTCGACGAGGCGCTGCGCGAGGTGCGCGTGGCCCTCCTGGAGGCCGATGTCGCCCTGCCGGTGGTCCGTGAGTTCGTCGCCAAGGCCAAGGAGGCCGCGTCGGGCGAGGCGGTGATCCGGGCGGTCAAGCCGGCCGACCAGGTGGTCAAGATCGTCTACGACGGCCTCGTGGAGATGCTGGGCGGCGAGGCGCCCGAGCCGCTCCGCCTGTCGCTCAACCCGCCGACGGTGATCATGATGGCCGGCCTGCAAGGCTCGGGCAAAACCACCATGACCGGGAAGCTCGCCCTGCGCCTGGCGCGGACCGAACGCAAGAAGGTGCTGGTGGCCTCCCTGGACGTGCGCCGGCCGGCGGCCATGGAGCAGCTGGCGATTCTGGCGACGCAGGCCGAGGCCCAGAGCCTGCCGATCGTCGCCGGTCAGGCGCCGGCCGACATCGCCCGGCGCGCCCTCTCGGCGGCGCGGCTTGGCGGCTACGACGTGCTGATCCTCGACACCGCCGGGCGCACCACCCTCGACGAGGCGATGATGGCCGAGGCCGCCGACATCGCCCGCATCGCCCAGCCGGCCGAGACTCTCTTGGTGGCCGACAGCCTCACCGGCCAGGACGCGGTGCGCACCGCCAAGGCCTTTCACGAGCGGCTGCCGCTCACCGGCCTCGTCCTCACCCGCACGGACGGCGACTCCCGCGGCGGGGCGGCGCTTTCCATGCGCGCGGTCACCGGGCTGCCGATCAAGTTCCTGGGGACCGGCGAGCGGGTGGACGCTCTCGACGTCTTCGACGCCCGCCGCGTGGCTGGCCGCATCCTCGGCCAGGGCGACGTGGTGGCCCTGGTGGAGAAGGCCGCCGCCGACCTCGATCACGCCAAGGCCGAGCAGATGGCCCGGCGCCTGGCCAAGGGCAAGTTCGACCTCGACGACCTTTCGGACCAGCTCGCCCAGATGGAGAAGATGGGCGGCATGGAAGGGGTGCTCGGCCTGCTGCCGGGGGTCCAGAAGGTCAAGAAGCAGCTCGCCGAGGCCAACATCGGCGACACCATGGTCCGCCGGCAGCGGGCGATCATCAGCTCGATGACCAAGGTCGAGCGCAAGAAGCCCGACATCCTGCAGGCGTCCCGCAAGCGGCGCATCGCCGCCGGGGCCGGCGTCGAGGTGGCCGAGATCAACCGCCTCCTGAAGCAGCACCGGCAGATGCAGGACGCCTTCAAGTTCATGGCCAAGGACGGCGGGCGAAGCTTCGCGCGCCTGGCCGGCATGATGGGCGGCGGCGGCTTCGACCGGCTGAAGGCCATGGGCGGCGGCAAGCTTCCCGAGGGCCCCGCCTCCGCCGCGCCGCCGTCCGGCCTTCCAGGCCTGCCCGGCCTGGGCGGCCCCGGCCCCAATCCCGGCGCCCTCCCCGGCCTGGGCGGGGGCGGATTCAACCCATTCAAGAAACCCTGAACACGGAAACCAAGACGGACATGCTCAAGATTCGCCTCGCCCGCGGCGGCGCCAAGAAGCGGCCCTACTATTCGGTGGTGGTGGCCGACAGCCATTCGCCCCGGGACGGGCGGTTCATCGAGAAGGTCGGGACCTACAACCCCCTCCTGAAGAAGGACGACCCCCAGCGCATCACCCTGAAGACCGAGCGGATCAGCGAATGGCTCGGCAAGGGCGCCCAGCCCACCGACCGGGTGGCCCGGTTCCTCTCCGCTCAGGGTCTGGCGAAATGGACCCCCGGCTCCAACCCCAAGAAGGGCGAGCCGCACGCCAAGGCCAAGGAACGGGCCGAAGCCCGGGCCGAGCGCGCCGCCCAGGCCGCCGCCGCCCCCGAACCGGCCGAGGAAGCACCGGCCGAGGAATCCCCGGTCGAGGCAGCCCCGGACGAGGCGAGCGCGGAAGAAGCGCCGGCGGCCGCGGCCGAGGTCGCCGCCGCCGAGGCCGCCCAGGACGAAGGGGGCGAGGCCGCCGCCGAGGGCTAGGCGCTTGGCCGACCGCCTGATCCTGGTGGGGCGGGTCGCCGGAGCCTTCGGCGTCAAGGGCGAGCTTCGGATCACCGCCTATACCGAGGACCCGGCCGCGCTGCTTCGCTACCGGGACCTGCGGGGCGAAGACGGGCGCCCGGCGCTTACCCTTCTGAGCGGCCGGCCGGCCAAGGGAGGCCTTGTCGCAACGGCGCGCGAGGCCGCCAGCCGCGAGGCGGCCGAGGCTTTGCGCGGCCTCGAACTCTATTTGCCCAGGAACGCGCTTCCCGCGCCGGACGAGGACGAGTTCTATCTGGCGGACCTAATCGGGCTGCGTGTCGTCGACCCGGCGGGGACGCCGCTTGGTCGCGTGAAAAGCGTTCAGAACTTCGGCGCCGGCGACCTCCTGGAGATCGAGCCCCCTTTGGGGCAGGCTTGGTGGGTGAGCTTCACCCGCGACACGGTCCCGCAGGTGAGGCTGGACGACGGCCTCGTCGTGGTGGTCAGGCCGACTGAGACCGAGTGAGGGGCGATGCGCGCATGGACGCCAGCCGCGCGAGGGCCGCGCTCACGAGCGCCCGGGCGCCGCCCAGATCAAGGGCGTAAGCCAGGGCGCCGTAAAGGAGGACGCCCAGCGCCGGTTTGACCAGCAGGTCGAGGGCGGTTCCCAGGCGCGGTGTCGCACTCAACGCGGCGGCCATGACCACCGCGGCCGCGGCGATCTTGGAAAGCTCGGCGAGCGGGACCGGCAGGCGCTGGACGCTGCGGCCGAGGCTCCAGGCCGCCGCGATCCCGACGAGGAAGCTCAGGGCGTAGGCGCCGGCGGCCCCGACGAGCCCGAAGCGGGGGATCAGCACGAGGTTGAGGCCGATGTTGGCCAGCGCCGGCGCGCCCATCGCCAGCATCAGCCGCCCGGTGCGCTTGGCGAGGGTGAAAGGCAGCAGGAAGTAGTAGGTGTCGAGGCCCGCCAGCACCGCGCCCAGGGTGACCAGCGGCGCGATGGCGGTGGCCGGGGCCCGCAGCGGGCCACCGATCAACACGGTCGAGAGCGGACCGGCCAGGGCGACGAGGCCGCAGGCGGCGGGGAAGACGACCAGGGCCATCAGCGTCAGCAGGCGCCTGGCCTCTTCGCGCACGGCCCCCTCGCCGCCGCTCTCGACAGCCTGGTTGAGAGCGGGGCCTCCGGCGGCCCCGAACCAGATGAAGAGGACGTCCAGCACCCGCGAAGCGATCGAGAAGCCGGCGTGATAGGCGCCCGCGTCGGCGGCGCTGAGGTAGTGGGCGATCATGAACCGGTCGACCGTGTAGAGGGCGAGGCTCAGGACGAGGCTGAGGCAGATCGGATAGCCGTACCGTAGGTAGGCGCGGGCCGCGTCGGTCTCGAACCGTCCGCGGACGGCGCGTGAGAGATCCTCGCCCGCGACGAACGGCAAGATCAGCAGGGCCATCGCGCCGGCCCCCGCAAGGGGCGCGGCGGACTTGAGACCCCCGAAACAGAAGAGAACGGCGAGCGCGAAGCCGCCGCCCGCCTGAAGCATGTCGACGCACGCGGCCGCGGCGACCCGCCCCTCCGAACGGCGCTGCTCCTGCACGAGCCGCAGCAGGCTGCGCGGGACGATACCGACGAGCCCGAAGCCGATCGCCGCCTTGAGCGCCGCGCCCCCCGCACCCGCCGTCGGCCAGAGCACCAGCCCCGCCCCGACGGCGCCCAGGAACGCCAGCCCGATCCCCAGGAACAGGCGATAGAGGGAACCGTAAAGCGCCGGCGCCTCGGGGTTCGCCAGCCGCTCGGCCGGATAGAAGCGGGCCATCGCCGCCTCCAGCCAGGTGAAGGTGAGGGTGTAGACGAGGCTGGTCGCCCCGAAGGCCAGGGCGTAACGCCCGAAGTCGCCCGGCGACATCAGCCGGGTGAACACCATGAGGCTCGCAAAGCCGACGATCCCCTGCAGCAGATTGGCGGGCAGGTATCCCAGCAGGCCTTTGAAGAACACGCGCCCTCCGCGCCACGCCAGAGTCGGCGGGTTCTGCGCGCGGCCTTCAAGGCTCGTGCCAGCTCTGGGTAGCGCTCGCCCCGCGCAGCCGGAGAGGCGCGCCGAAAGAGCGGTTCAGCCCGACCTTAGCACTGGCCCGGCGCCCGGGCCTCGGTGACGAGGGCGGCCAGCGCCTCTTCGAGGCCGAGCACGGTCTGGTCGGCCGAGCCCAGCCGGCGAAGCGCCACCCTGCCCTCCTCCGCTTCGCGCCGCCCGACCACGGCGATCACCGGGACCTTGGCCAGGGAGTGCTCGCGCACCTTGTAGCCGACCTTCTCGTTGCGAAGATCGGTCTCCACCCGCAGGCCGGCGGCCCTGAGCCGGGCGGCGACCTTCTCCGCGTAATCATCGCCTTCGGAGGTGATGGTCGCGACGACCACCTGCAGGGGCGCCAGCCAGAGGGGGAAGGCCCCGGCGTAGTGCTCGATCAGCACCCCCAGGAACCGCTCCATGGAGCCCAGGATCGCCCTGTGCAGCATCACCGGACGGTGCTTCTGGCCGTCCTCGGCCACGTAGGCCGCTCCGAGCCGCTCGGGCAGCACGTAGTCGAGCTGCAACGTGCCGCACTGCCAGGTGCGGCCGATGGCGTCGCGAAGGTGGAATTCCAGCTTGGGGCCGTAAAAGGCCCCCTCGTTCTCGAGCTTCTCGACCTCCACGCCGGCGGCGCCCGCCGCGCGTTCCAGCTTGGCTTCGGCGACGTCCCAGACCGCGTCGGTCCCGAATCGGAGGTCGGGCCGCAGCGCCAGCTTCACCGAGTGGAGCTCGACCCCGAGGTCGGCGTAGACCGACTTCAGGAGCTCCACGAACGCCTTCGATTCGGCCTCGATCTGGTCCTCACGGCAGAAGATGTGGGCGTCGTCCTGGGCCATCTGGCGGACCCTGAGAAGCCCCATCAGGGAGCCGGAGCTCTCGTAGCGGTGCAGCCCGTCGAACTCGGCGAGCCGGATCGGCAGCTCGCGGTAGGAGCGCTGCCCGTGGTTGAAGATCTGCACGTGGCCGGGACAGTTCATCGGCTTGACCGCGAGCGCCTCGCCCTCCTCGGTCTCGCAGACGAACATGTTGGCGCCGAACTTCTCCCAGTGGCCCGAGCGCTCCCAGAGCGAGCGGTCGAGGATCTGGGGAGTCTTCACCTCCTCGTAGCCCTCGGCCTCAAGCCGGCGGCGCACGTAGTTCTGCAAGGTCCGGTAGAGGGTCCAGCCCTTGGGGTGCCAGAACACCATCCCCCGCCCCTCTTCCTGGATATGGAAGAGGCCCATGGCGGCCCCGAGCTTGCGGTGGTCGCGCTTCTCGGCCTCCTCGATCCGCTTCAGGTAGGCCTCGAGGTGGGCCTCGCTCGCCCAGGCGGTGCCGTAGATGCGCTGGAGCTGGGGGTTCCTCTGATCGCCCCGCCAGTAGGCGCCGGCGAGCTTGGTGAGCTTGAAGGCCTTGCCCACGTGGCGGGTGGAGGGCAGGTGCGGCCCGCGGCAGAGATCCTTCCAGTTCCCCTGGCGGTAGACGCTGATCGGCTCGCCGCCGGGTATGTCGCGGACGATCTCGGCCTTGTACTTCTCCCCGATCCCCTCGAAGTGAGCGATGGCCTCGTCGCGGTCCCAGACCTCGCGGCTGATCTTCTCGTCGCGGCCCACGATCTCGCGCATCCGCTGCTCGATGGCCGGGAAGTCGTCGATGGAGAAGGGCTCGTCGCGGGCGAAGTCGTAGTAGAAGCCGTCCTCGACGTTCGGCCCGATGGTCACCTGGGTGCCCGGGAAAAGCTCCTGCACAGCCTCGGCGAGCACATGGGCGGTGTCGTGGCGGATCACCTCCAGCGCCTCGGGGGCCTCGCGGGTGACGATCTGGATCGCCCCGCCATGGGGCAGCGGCCGGTCCAGGTCGAGCAGCTGGCCATCCAGCTTGGCCAGCAGCGCGCGCTTCTCCAGCGAGGGCGATATCGAGGCGGCGACGGCCCGCCCGGTGACACCGTCCTCGAAGCTGCGCGCCGAGCCGTCGGGGAATTTCAGGTCGATCATGTCTCACACGTGAAGCGCCGCGGATCTCGCGGCGGCGGGACCGGATCGAATCCGGCGCCGCCGAAGGGTTGGCATCGGCACAGGCGCCGGGCGGCGAGCCAGCCGCCGCGCACGGGTCCGTGCAGGATCAGGGCCTCGGCGGCGTAGTCCGAACAGGTCGGCCAGAACCGGCACGAGCGCCCGACCCAGGGCGAGAGCGTCAGCTTGTAGGCGCGGTGCGCGAGGGCGACGCTGCGGTGATAGAGATTCATGCCGGCGAGGAATGGCTGCAGGGCGGCTTATGACACCGCGGCCGAGGGGCGATCAAGCCGCGCCGGCGGGGCTAGTTCGGGCTTGCGGAGCGCGGCTGGCCTCGAGCGCCTGACGGCAAGCTTCCACCGTCGCCTCAAAGGCCAGCATGGTCGAGGCATGCCGGGGCGGATAGTCCCTCACGGGCGCCAGGATCGCGAGGTCCGCAAAGCGTCCGCCGGGGGGCGGGCCCCCCGATTTCAGCATGGCGCCCAGCGCATCGCGGGCCTCGGCGACCTCGTCGGGAGTCGCGCCGATGACGTACTCGCCCAGGATGGCCGCCGCCGCCTGGCCGAGCGCGCAGGCCTTCACCTCCTGGGCGTAGTCGGCGATCCGGCCGTCCATGAGCTTGACGTCGACCCGGACCCGGCTGCCGCAGAGCTTGGCCACCTTCTCGGCGCTGCCGTCGGGCGCGGCGAGCCGCCCGGCGCGCGGCATGTTGGCGGCGGCCTTGAGGATCTTGTCCGAATAGAGCGCGTCGATCATCGCCGGCCTTAAGTGGCGCCGCCGGAGCCGGAGCGGAAGAGGGCTTCGGCACGGTCGCGCAGGGCCTCGCCCATGGCCGTGAAACCCGCCTTGATGGTCCGCCGCCGCTTCCTGGACAGAAGCCGCAGGCCGAAACCCTCGAAGATCTCGCCGTTGGAGAAGATGCAGCCCGCCTCCGCCAGCACCTCGATCTCGATGTAGCGCCGGCCCTGGATCAGGCCGCCCATGTGGTTCATCCGCCAGAGGATCTGCTCGTTGGGGGTCCAGTCGGTCACCTGGGGCCGGATAGTCCGCCGCGGGCCGTCCGGCAGGGCTTCTTCCAGGGTCAAGATGGAGCCGAACTGGATCTCGCCCTTGGCGGCCGGATAGAGCGGGTTCCAGGCGGGCCAGCCGGCCACGTCCTGAACGATCTCCCAGATTACCTGCGCCGGCGCCTGGACGCCGATCCGGTGCTCGACCTTGACCGGGAGGGCGGCCATCAGAATTCCTCCCCCTCGTGGGGAGGGAGGAACGCGCTGTTCATCATCCGCGCCCCCTGATCCGCCAGGTCGCGCCCTGCGGCCCGTCCATGACCTCGACGTCGAGGGCGGCGAGCTCGTCGCGGATGACGTCGGCGCGGGGCCAGTCCTTGGCGGCGCGCGCCGTGCTTCTGGCGGCGACCAGTGATTCGATCCGGGCCTTCAGGGCCGGGTCCGCCATGCCCTGGAACCAGGCTTCCGGGTCGGCCTCCAGGAAGCCGATCAGCCGGGCCGACGCCAGGAGCTCGGATTTGAGCCCGGGACGCTCGTCGGCGTTCGCCGTCTCGAGCCGGCCGGCGAGGGCGAAGAGCTCGGCGTAGGCCTTCGGGGTGTTAAGATCGTCGCCGAGCGCGGCGAGGAATTCCGGATTCGGCTCGCCCGCTGCAGGGGGGACATCGGCGGCCCGGCGCAGCGCCCCGTAGAGCCGGTCGAGCGCCTTCTCCGCCTGGTCGATCAGCTCCTCGGTCCAGGCCAGCGGCTGGCGGTAGTGGGCCGAGAGCAGGGCCCAGCGGATCGCCTCGCCGGGCACGCGCTCGACGAGATCGTGGACCAGTTGCACGTTGCCGAGGCTCTTGGACATCTTCTCCGAGCCGAAGTTCACGAAGCCGTTGTGGACCCAGTAGCGGGCGTAGACCTCGGCATGGTCGGCGCAGAGGCCCTGGGCCATCTCGTTCTCGTGGTGGGGGAAGATGAGGTCGTGGCCGCCGCCGTGGATGTCGATGGGCAGGCCAAGGGTCTCCTCGATCATCGCCGAGCACTCGATGTGCCAGCCGGGGCGGCCCGGCCCGAACGGGCTCGGCCACTCCGGCTCGCCCGGCTTGGAGGGCTTCCAGAGCACGAAGTCGGCTGGGTGCTTCTTGTAGGGGGCGACGTCCACCCGCGCCCCGGCGATCATCTCGTCCATGGGCCGGCCCGAGAGCTTGCCGTAATCAGGATAGGCAGCGGTGTCGAAGAGCACATGGCCCTCGGCCTGATAAGCCGCGCGGTTATCGATCAGCCGGCCGATCATGGCGATGATCCCAGCCATGGCCGCGGTGGCGTGCGGCTCGACGGTGGGCGGCAGAGCGCCGAGCCTCGCCATATCCTGGTGGTAGGCCTCTAGGTATCGGGAGGTGATGACCTCGATCCCAACGCCCTCTTCGGCCGCCTTCGTGTTGATCTTGTCGTCGACGTCGGTGACGTTTCTCGCATAGACGACGTTTTCCGGGCCGTATGTCTTTCTCAACAGCCTGAAGAGCACGTCGAACACCACGACCGGCCGAGCATTGCCGATATGGGCGTAGTTGTAGACGGTGGGCCCGCAGACATACATCGTCACCCGCCGGGGATCGGAGGGGATGAATTCGCGCTTGCGGCGCGTCAGGGTGTCGTGGAGCCGCAGGACCATCTTCTTGGACAAAGCCGTTCCGCCGAAGCGGCTCCCTATATAGAGCCGCCGCGCGCGAAGCCATCGCCCGCGACTGCGGCGGGACTGGCGCAGGCCCGGTCGGGGGCGCATATGCGCGCCATGACCGAGACTGGCTTTCCGACCGCGCCGACCAAGGAGGCGCTCGAGCGGGGCGAGACGCTCGCCCCACGGTTCGACGCGGCGGGCCTGATCGCCGCCATCGCCCAGCACGCGGTGACCGGCGAGGTGCTGATGCTGGGCTGGATGAACGCCGAGGCGCTGGGGCTGACGCTCAAGACCGGCGAGGCCCACTACTTCAGCCGCTCGCGCCAGGCCCTCTGGCGCAAGGGCGAGACCAGCGGCCAGGTGCAGAAGGTGACCGAGCTGCGCGTCGACTGCGACCAGGACGCGGTGCTGATGAAGGTGCTGCCCCAGGGGGACGGGGGCGCCTGCCACGTCGGCTTCCGCTCCTGCTTCTACCGCCGGGCCGAAGGCGGCAAGCTCGTCGAGAGCCCCTGAGGCGGCCTCAACCCCAGGCGCACCATTCACGGGTTCGATGCGCGAAACAGACGATCCGATCGAAGCGGACGACGACGCCCTGGTCGAGGCGGGCGGCCTGCGGCGGGTGACCCTGGCCGAGGGCGAGGCGTCCGGACGGCTCGACAAAGCGCTGACCGCCAAGCTGCCGGAGCTGTCCCGCGCCCGGCTGCAGGCGCTGATGGCCGAGGGCCGGGTGAGCTCGGCGGGGATGGCGCTGCGCGATCCCGCCGTCCGCCCGGCGGCCGGCCTCTACGAGATTCTGATCCCGCCGCCTCTCGCCGCCGAGCCGCTTGCGGAGCCGATCCCACTGGAGGTGCTCTACGAGGACCAGCACCTCATCGTGGTGGTCAAGCCGGCCGGGATGGCCGCCCACCCGGCCCCGGGCAGCGAAACGGGCACCCTGGTCAACGCCCTCCTCGCCCATTGCGGGGCGAGCCTTTCGGGGATCGGCGGGGTCGCCCGACCCGGGATCGTCCACCGCCTCGACAAGGGCACCTCGGGGGTGATGGTCGCCGCCAAGACCGATGCGGCCCACCGCGGCCTCGCCGCCCTTTTCGCGGCCCACGACATCGAGCGCGTCTACACCGCCTTCACCCGGGGCGCGCCGAAGGAGGCGGCCGCAAGCGTGCGCGGCCGGATCGGGCGCTCGCCCTACGACCGCAGGAAGATGGCGGTGGTCTCGCGCGGGGGCCGCGAGGCGGTGACCCACTACAGGCTCGAACGCCGGTTCGGGCCCGAGACGCATCCCCTGGCGGCGCGGCTGGCCTGCCGTCTGGAGACCGGACGGACGCACCAGATCCGCGCCCACCTCGCCCACCTCGGCATCCCGTGCCTCGGCGATCCCCTATACGGGTCAGGCGGCCCTGCGGCGCCGGTGCGCGAAGCGATGCGGGCGGCGGGCCTGGAGCGCCAGGCCCTGCATGCGGCGGTGCTGGGCTTCACGCACCCAATCACCGGAGAAGCCCTGCGGTTCGAGGCCCCGCTCCCGGCGGACCTCGCGGACCTGGAGCGTCGGCTACAGCTTCTCTGAGGCCAATCTCAGGACTTCTAGGGCGCCAAGTTGACTTAAAAAACGCGCAACGATCGCCTATCTAGGATGTTGATCGGGGTGGGCCTGTGCGGTACTGCGCGCGCCGCTTCCGGGAGTGGGAAGAAGTTATGGCTGCTACTGCTGGACTGGCGGTGATGACGCCGGAAGGCGGGCTTTCGCGCTATCTGACGGAAGTCCGCAAGTTTCCGATGTTGGGCAAGGAAGAGGAGTTCATGCTCGCCAAGCGCTGGCGCGAGCATCAGGACCTCGACGCCGCCCACAAGCTGGTGAACAGCCACCTGCGCCTGGTGGCCAAGATCGCCATGGGCTACCGCGGCTATGGCCTGCCGATCGGAGAGGTGATCTCCGAGGGTAATGTGGGTCTGATGCAGGCGGTGAAGAAATTCGAGCCGGACAAGGGCTTCCGCCTGGCCACCTACGCCATGTGGTGGATCCGCGCCTCGATCCAGGAATATATCCTGAGGTCCTGGTCGCTGGTGAAGATGGGCACCACGGCGGCGCAGAAGAAGCTGTTCTTCAACCTGCGCAAGGCCAAGAGCGAGATCTCGGCCCTCGAGGAGGGCGACCTGCATCCCGACCAGGTGCGCCAGATCGCCACCAAGCTCGGCGTCCTCGACGAGGAAGTCGTCTCGATGAACCGGCGCCTGGCGGGGCCCGACGCCTCCCTGAACGCCCCGCTCAGGGCCGACAGCGAGAACGAGTGGCAGGACTGGCTCGAGGACAAGGACGCGGTGAGCCAGGAAACCCAGCTCGCCGAGGACGAGGAGCGCTCGATCCGGATGGGCCTTTTGGAAGAGGCCATGACCGAGCTCACCGACCGCGAGCGCCACATCCTCACCGAGCGGCGGCTGAAGGACGACCCGACCACCCTCGAGGAGTTGGCCGCCCAGTACGGCGTCAGCCGCGAACGGGTGCGCCAGATCGAGGTCAGGGCCTTCGAGAAGCTGCAAAAGGCGATGCGGGCGGCCGCTTCGGAACGCAACCTGGTCGACGCCTGAGGCCGGCGACCAGGCGGGAGCGCCTGACCGCCGCCTTACGGTTGGGCGCTCGGCCTCTCACGGTGTGCGCTTCGGGCTGAGGAAGGATGGCGCCGGTCCGATCCGGCGCCGCTGCGCCAGAAACGAGAACGCCGCGGTCGGGGCGGACCGCGGCGCTTCTTCAGGCGTAAGGTGTCGGCCAACCGGCGCCCCACGATCCAGGGGGGCTGGGGGGGCTGTTCAGGATCCGGGACCAGCAAGGCTCCCGATCAGCCGACGCTGGCAATATCGGGGGGCAAACAGGCGCGCGCGCGACCGAAATAAGGTCATTTCGAGGCCGAACATGACCTGAAATTCATGGTCGGTACGGACAATTGCCGCTAACCCCTCGCCAAGCTGAAAGCTTGGAGTTAGCTTTTGCTTGGCATGGCTTTCGATCCGCCGAGCTCCGCAAGTCGAGCCGTGACGTTCTTCGAGCGGCACGAGCTCGACCGCCTCCTTCGACTGTACGGGCGCATGGTGGCCGAGGGCGAGTGGCGCGACTATGCGATCGATGGCCGGCGGGACGCAGCGATCTTCTCGGTTTTTCGCCGCAGCGCCGAAGCCCCGCTCTACCGCATCGAGAAGCAGCCGGCCCTCGCCCGGCGCCAGGGCGCGTGGGCCATCGTCAGCCAGGCCGGCCTGATCCTGCGCCGCGGCCGGGAGCTGGACCAGGTGCTGCGGTTCTTCGAGCCGGCGCGCCTCGGCCTCGTAGAGTAGAGGCTCTAGGCGCTAGGCGTTCCTTTACGGCGATCGTCTAACACCGGCGTCTGGCCCTGCTCCGGAGCGCCCATGTCCTGCGACGTCGCCGCCATTTCCGCCTTCCTCTGGCTCGCCGCCGCCCCGGCCTCGCCGCTCGGCGGCGCGCCCGCGCTCGCGCCGCCCTCGGTGGCGGGCGAGCCGCTGTTCGCCGAGATCGTCCAGCGGGCGGGCAAGCTGAAAGCCGAGACCGAAGCCTACGAGAAGGGACCGCTCGGCGCCGGCCTCGAAGGGCTGGGCGGCTTTTCGAGCTTCGAGAGCGAGGTGAGCGAGCTCGCCGCCCTCGACATGCAGGGCCACACGGTCCTGGCCGAGCGGGGCGCCAAGGACGACCTCAAGTGCATCCTCAAGGGGATATCCCAGGATCTGCCCGTCAAGCTAAAGGCTTTGGAGGCCGCGGGCGACGCCAAGGCCCGCCGCGAGGCCCTGGCGGACATGTTCTACCTGCTGCGCGACAACGTCGAGGTGATCACCTCGCTGCCGCAGCCGGCGGCGTGAGCCTCGCCTCCGCAGCGTCGCCGGCGCGCTTCTCCGCCCCCGGTTTCGACGCCGCCTCCAGCGCCCGGACCACGACGCCGGGCGTCAGCAACTGAGGCAGGATCGCGGGCGGCCCGCCATCGACGCCGTAGACGAGATAGAGGGGAACGCCGATGCGCCCCTGGTCGGCGAGGGCCTTGGCGATGGCCTGATCGCGGCTGGTCCAGTCGCCGACCATGTAGACGACGCCGGTGCGGCGGAAAGCGTCGGCGGTCTCGGCGGCGGTGAGCGCGACCCGCTCGTTGAACTGGCAGGTGACGCACCAGGCGGCGGTGAAGTTCACCAGCACCGGCTTCCCGGCCGCCCGCAGGGCGCCGAGCCGCTCGGCGCTATAGGCGACCTGGGGCGCGCCCGCTGCGGCAAGCGGCCGGGACTGGGGGGCCGAGCGGGTTCCCGCCACGGCCACGCAGGCAAGCACGAGGGCGAGGGCCGCCGGTATCGCGATCGGCCGCCACGCCGCTCCCAGGGCCTGGCGACGTTGCGCCAGACCCCATAGCCAGACGGCGAAAGCCAGCGCCAGGGCGGCCGCGAAGAGGCGGGCGAGACCCTCCGGCCCGGCCTGTTTGGCCATGACCCACGCCAGCCAGGCGGCCGCGCCATACATCGGAAAGGCCAGCGCCTGCCGCAGCGTCCTCATCCAGGCCCCCGGCTTCGGCAGGCGCCGGATCAGCCAGGGGCTGAAGGCGAGGGCGACCAGCGGCAGGGCGAAGCCGGCGGCCAGCGCCGCGAACACCGCAAGCCCTGCGACCGGCGGCTGGACGAGCGCGAAGCCCAGCGCCGGCGCCATGAAGGGCGCGGTGCAGGGCGCAGCCACCACCACCGCCAGCGCCCCCGTGAAAGCCGCGCCGATCAGGCCGCGCCGGGAGGCCAGGCCCGCGCCCAGGCCCTGGGCGGACGTTCCGATCTCGAAGAGGCCGGAGAGATTGAGGGCGGCGGCCAGCATCACCAGCGAGAGCGCCCCGGTGATCTGGGGCGACTGCAGCTGGAAGCCCCACCCCACGGCCGCCCCCACCGCCTTCGCGCCCATCAGGAGGCCGGCCAGCGCCAGGAAGGCCGCCAGAACGCCGACCGCAAAGGCGAAGCCCTGGGCCCTGGCGCCGCGCGCCTCGCCGCCGTGGCCGGCGAAGGCCGCCGCCTTCATCGACAGGATCGGCAAGACGCAGGGCATCAGATTGAGGATGAGACCGCCCAGGAAGGCGAGAACGAGGGCGCCCGCCAGGGTCATCGGCGCGGCCGCCGCCCTCGGGGGGCCGAGCCCGGAGGTTCCCGGCGGCGCCGGCCCGGGCCGGGCCGCGATCTCGAAGGCGCCCCCGTCACCGGTGACCACCACGCCCCGAAGCTCGGGCGGCGCCGGCGACGCGGCGGCCAGCGGAACGCTGAAAGTGAATCCCTGCTCGCCCCGGTCGATGGTCTGGGCCGCGGCCTGGTCAATGGCGCCGGCCTGGTAGGGATAGAAGTAGGCGGCCTGGGAGATCTCGGAAGCCGAGCCGGGATCGGCCACCGCAATCTGCAGGCGGCGGCCCACGACCTGATAGGCGGCTGCGACGCCGCTGGGCTTCGGGGCGGCGGCGAGGGTCTGGGCGATGCGGCCGCCCCAGGCCGGGTCGAGACCGGCGGCCGCGACCACGGGGAGGTCCAGGCTAAGGTTGGCGTCCTCGGGAACGCAGACCCGCGAACAGACGAGGAAGGAAGCCGCTGCGGCGATATGCTGCACCGATCCCAGGCGCGCGCTCGCGGGAACTTCGATGGGAACCGGCAGCAGCACCTGGCCGCGATAGCCGTAGTCCATCAGCGGGCCGAGCGGCAGCCGCTCGGGGACCGGCCAGACGATGTCCCCCGCCCGCCAGCCCGCCGGCAAGGTCCAGCCGATCCGGGTCGCCTCGCCGGCGTCGCCCGGGTTGCGCCAGTAGGTGTGCCAGCCGGGGTCGATCCGCTGAAGGAGCGCCACGTAGACGGTCGAGCCTGGAATCGCGCCGCGGGTCTGACTGACGAGCTCGGCCTTGACGTGCCGGGGGAGCGGCTGGCCGTCGGCGCGGCCGGCTAGGCAGGCCAGGCCCAGGAGCAGGCCGGCGATCAGGCCCTTCGGACACATGCCGACGCTATAAGGCGCCCGCCCGCGCCGACCAACGGGGAGCCGCGCCGGGCCCTCCCTGGCTCAGTTCAAGTTCGCCGCCGCGGCCTGCGCGTGCTGGGCCAGCGCCAGGGCGAAGATCCGGTCCCACCCGGCCAGGGACATCTGATGGGCGTAGATCTGGCTGACCGCGCCGTTGCCCACCAGCTCCTTCAGCTTCTCGGCCGGCAGCGCCTTCAGCTTCTCGTCGGAGACCGCATAGTACTCGGCCACCTGCTGGGGCTCGCCGGCCGTCCCATCGGGATTGGCGGGCGTGAACATCGCCTTCTTGACCTTGAAAAGGTCCAGCTCCCTCAAGAGGTTGACGAAGGCCTCGGTGCGCCGCCCCTCGGCCTCGAAGTCGTTGCAGAACTGGACGCAGCCGTTGGTGTAGTCGGTGGGCTCGCCCTTCTCGTCGAAGAAGGCCAGGTCGTAGTCCTCGCCCAGCATGGCCGCGTCGCGGTCGATGCAGACCACCAGCTGCTGGCGCGACTCGTCGGCGGCCAGCACGAAGGGATAGCGGCGGATGTAGGCAGGGATGTAGGCGCCGATCTGGAACGATCCGTCCGGCTGGACGAACAGGTTGGAGCCCGGCGTCAGGCCCATGATCGCCAGGGGCTGGTACCGCTCGCCGGCGAAGATGATCGGATAGCAGACCCCCGCCATCTGGAACTCGGTGACGGTGAGGGGCACCACGTGCGAGCCGGCCGCGAATCCGAACGGCTTCTCCATCCTGCGCAGGCCGAGCTTGGCGTGCAGGTCGCGCGAAAGCGGCTCGGGTTTCGAGTAGAACAGCACATTGCCGGACAGCTCGGGCGTAGGGGTGGGCTGCGTGGGCGTGGCCATGAGGTCCGCATCCGGGCTTTAAGTGGCTGAGGCGGCGGCTTCTAGCCGATCGGGCATGGGCGAGCAATGCGACCGAGGGCGCTTGCGCGAAACCCGGTCCGCCCGCTTCTATGGCCTCGACGCGTGGAGGACGCCGCTCATGCCCATCTACTACCCGGACATCCTCGAGCAGAAGACCGAGCCTCGCACCTTCTCCTACGGCGACAAGGACGTGATGCTCTATGCGCTCGGGATCGGCATGGGCGCCGATCCGCTGGACGAGAAGGAGCTGCCGTTCGTCTACGAGGTGGGGCTGAAGGTGGTCCCGACCGCGGTGACGGTGCTGGCGTCCGCCGGTGGCGGCAGCCGGGCGGCGGTGGCGGAGGGGGCGCGGCGCGCCAACCCGCCGAACTTCAGAATCAGCGATCCGAACTTCCTGCTGGTGCTGCACGGCGAGCAGAAGGTGGAGATCCACAAGCCGTTGCCGATCAGCGGAACCTTCACCGTCACCGGCCGCACCCTCGGGGCGTGGGACAAGGGCAAGGACAAGGGGGCGGTGATCGTCAACGAAATGGTCTGGACCGATCAGGCCGGCGAGAAGGCGGTCACCCTCACCGGCACCACCTTCGCGCGCGGCGACGGCGGCTTCGGGGGTCCCAGCGAAGGCGCGCCGGTCCCGCATCCGACGCCCAGCCGCGCGCCGGACCTTTCGGTGGATTTCCCGACCCTGCCGAACCAGGCGCTGCTCTACCGGCTGAACGGCGACCGCAACCCGGTCCACTCGGACCCGGGCGTCGCCCGCCTGGCGGGATTCTCGCGCCCCATCCTGCACGGCCTGTGCACCTACGGCCTCACCTGCCGGGCGGTGCTCCAGGAGATCTGCGACTACGATCCGGATCGGATCCTGAGCCATCAGGTCCGCTTCTCCTCGCCGGTCTATCCCGGCGAGACGGTCACCGTGGACCTCTGGCGCGACGGCGTGGAGATCTCGTTCGAGGCGCGGGTGAAGGCGCGCGGGGCGACAGTGATCAAGAACGGCCTGTGCGTGCTGCGCTGACCTTGTCCAAGCCCCCTCAGCCCAGGGGGTAAGACGCCTCCAGCCGATAGGTCGAGGCGTCGCCGGCGCGCCAGCTGGAATAGAGCCCGAAGGCCCCCACCCGGAACGGCGGCGACTTCAGGAGATTGTGGCCCTGGATCCAGGCCGCGACGCGGGCGGGATCGGCGCGGCGCAGGTAGGCCAAGGTGACGTGCGGGCGCCAGGCCCGCTTTTCCGGCGCGAGGCCGGCCCTTCGCGCGGCTGCCTCGCAACGCTTGGCGAGCTGCCGGAGCGCCAGATCCTCCGTCACGCCCGCCCAGACCGCGCGGATGTCGCCGCCCTCGCCGAAGGCGCCGACACCCTCGAGGCTCAAATCGAGCGCCGGGCCGTCGATCGACGCGAGCTCCGCGTCGAGATCCTCGGCCACGGGCTCGGCGACCTCGCCCATGAACCGCAAGGTGAGGTGCAGCTGCTTGGAGGTCCGCCATCTGGCGCCCGGCAACCCCTGTTGGCGGCGCCGGAGAGCCTCGCCGATCTCCTCGGGGATCGCGATGGCGGCGAAGAGCCGGATCATCGGGAGACCATCATGGTACGGATGATCAGTGGCGCCAGCCGCGCGGCGATGACGGCGGCGCCGGCGGCGTTCGGATGCACGCCGTCGGCCTGACGCAGCGCCGGCCCCACTCCGGCGAGCAGGTCGGGATAGAGGGAAACCCGCTCTTCCCGGGCGACCACCGGGAAGACCGCATTGAAGTCGCGGGCGTAATGGGCCCCGACCGCCGCCGGCGCCCGGACCCCGGCCAGCACGACACCGATCCTTCGATTCTTCAGTTTACGGATTATCTCCTTCAGATTGGCCCGCATCGCGGCGGGATCGAGCCCTTCGAGCAGATCGTTGCCGCCCAAGGCCACCACGCAGACGTCGGTGTCGGGCTGGACGGAGAAGTCCGCGCGCGCCAGCCCTGCGGCGGTGGTGTCGCCGGAAACCCCAGCCCCCCGGACGAGCGCGTGCGAGCCCAGCTTGACCAGGGCGGCCTGGAGCCGCGCGGGCAGGGCCTGGCCGGCGGGCAGCCCGTAGCCGGCGGTGATGGAGTCCCCGAGCAGGGTCACCACCTGACGGCGGGCCGCCAAAGCCGCGCCGCCTGCCGCGGCGAGCGCGCCGGCGATCAGGCTTCGGCGGATGAAGAAAGGATCATGTGCGCGCGCCATCGCCCCGTCCTATGTAGAGCTGCAGGTTCGGACACAAGCGAGACCCATGTTCGACGCTCTAGCGCCCGGCGCGCCGCTGACCCTCGACAGCGTCTGGCTGACCCTGCGCTCGACCGCCGGACCGGTGGAGATCCTGCGCGGCCTCGACCTGGCGGTGGCGCCCGGAGAGCGCGTGGCGCTGGTGGGCCCGTCCGGATCCGGCAAGTCGAGCCTGATCGCGGTGGCCGCCGGGCTCGAGCGCCCCACCAGAGGGCAGGTCAGGCTGCTGGGCCAGGACCTCGACAAGCTGGACGAGGACGGGCGCGCCAAGCTGCGGCGCGGGCGGGTCTCGCTGGTCTTCCAGGCCTTCCACCTGCTGCCCAACATGACCGCGCTCGAGAATGTCGCCGCGCCGCTGGAGATCGCCGGCGCGGCCAAGCCGTCCCGCGCGGCCCGCGATTGGCTGGAGCGGGTCGGCCTTCGCCATAGGCTCGGCCACTATCCCCACCAGCTCTCCGGCGGGGAGCAGCAAAGGGTGGCCCTGGCCAGAGCGCTCGCCGCCCGGCCCGCCCTGCTCTTCGCCGACGAGCCAACCGGCAACCTCGATCTGGCCAACGCCCGCCAGGTCGCCGAGCTGATGTTCGGTCTGGCCGCGGAAACCGGCGCGGCCCTGGTGACCGCGACTCACGACGAGGGGCTGGCCGCAAAGGCCGACCGCATCGTCCGGCTGGCCGACGGCAAGGTCGTGGAAGGCGCGTGAGCGCCCTGCCGCTCTCCCTTCGCTTCGCCCTGCGTGAGCTGCGTGGCGGCGTGCGCGGCTTCCGGATCTTCCTCGCCTGCCTGGCGCTCGGGGTGGCCGCCATCGCCGCGGCCGGCTCCACGGCCGAGGCGTTCCGACAGGGCCTGGCCGCCCAGGCGCGCCAGATCCTCGGCGGCGACCTGGCGGTGAGCCTGGAGCAGCGCGAGTTCACCGACGCCGAACGGACCGTGCTGGCCAGGCTCGGCCGCGTTTCCTACGCGACCGCGAACCGGGCGATGGCCGAGGCGCCGTCCGGCGAGCGGCGGCTGGTCGAGTTCCGGGGCGTCAGCGAGGCTTATCCGCTCGCGGGCCGGGTGGAGCTCGGCGGCGCCAGGACGCTGGCGGAAGCCCTCGGCGAGGACCGGGGCGCGGCGGGGGTCGCCGTGGAGGCGCGGCTGCTCGAGCGGCTCGGGCTGAAGCTGGGCGACCGGTTCCTGGTCGGCAATGTTCCGGTCGAGGCGCGCGCCGTGCTGCTCGCCGAGCCCGACCGGCTTTCCCGGGGCTTCGCGCTCGGCCCGAGGGTGCTGACCCGGCTCGCGGTCGTGCGGCGGGGCGGCTTCCTGGGCCCAGGGCTGCCGTTCGGCGAGACGGCCCGGATCGCGCTGAGGCCGGGCGTTTCCCTGCCGCAGGCTCGGCGGGCGCTCGCCGCGGCCTTCCCCGGCGGCGGGGAGCGGGTGCGCGATCGGACCGACGCCACCCCCGGGCTGAAGCGCCTGATCGACCAGCTGGACTACTTCCTCGGCTTCGTGGGGCTGGCGGCCCTCATCGCCGGCGGCCTCGGGGTCTCGGGGGCGGTGGGGGCGCACCTGGAGATGCGCAGGCCTTCCATCGCCGTCCTGAAGACGTTAGGGGCCGACGGCGCCCTCGCCCGCAATGTCTACCTCATCCAGGTGGGCGCGCTCGCCTTTCTGGGCGTCGGCCTCGGACTGGCGATCGGAGCGGCGGCGCCCTTCGCGCTCGGCGAAGCCGTCAAGGATGCGCTGCCCTTCCCCGCCCTCTTCGCCCTCTATCCGGCGCCGCTGCTGCGGGCGGCCGCGTTCGGCCTTCTCGCCGCCGCCGCCTTCGGGCTCGGCCCGCTGGCGCGCGCCCGGACGACCCCGCCGGCGATGCTGCTCCGTTCGGACCTCGCCGGCCCGCGGGGATTCGGACCCGAACTGGCCGTGGCCCTCACCGCTGCGGCCTCGCTCGCCGCCCTGGCGGTCGCCGCCGCCCCGTCCCGGCTCACCGCGGCGATCATGATCGGCGCGGTGGCGCTCGCCTTCGCCCTGCTGTTCGTGATCGGGCTGGCGGCCGCGCACGGGGCCGGCCGCTCGCGCGGCCTCGCCCGCGGCGCGGTCCGCATGGGCCTCGCCAACCTCGCCGGACCTCATTCGGCGGCCCGGCGCGCGGCGCCGGCGATCGGGCTCGGCGTCGCCTTGCTGGCGTGCGTGGCCCTAATCCAGTCCAGCCTGCTCGCCGAGGTGCGCCTCGTCGCCCCGCGGGCGGCCCCGGCCCTGGTGTTCACCGAGATACCGGCTGACCGCGCCGCCGCGTTCGATGCGGCCGTGGCGGCGGCGTTCGGGCGGGCGCTGACGCCGGACGCCTATCTGCGGGCCCCCTTCCTCACCGCGCGGATCAGCGCGGTCAAAGGCGTTCCGGTCGGCCGGATCAAGCTCGAGCCGCAGGCCCGGTGGGCCTTCGACCACGACATCTCCGCCTCGGCCATCGGCGCCCAGCCGGTGGGGGCGGACATCGTCGCCGGCCGCTGGTGGCCGCCGAATTACGCCGGCCCGCCGCTCGGGGCCCTGGACGCCAGCGCCGCCAGGGGCGCCGGCCTGGGGCTCGGGGACCAGATCACCGTGTCGGCGCTCGGGCGCGAGCTGCCGGTCCGCATCGCGGTGCTGCGCAAGGTCGACTTCGCCGGCTTCAGTCCCGCCTTCCCCTTGATCCTGGATCCCGCCGCCCTGGCCGGGGCGGATCTTCGGCAGATCGCCCTCGCCAAGGCCACCCCCGCGCAGGAGCGCCGGGCGCTCAGCGCCCTGGGGGCCTCCTTCCCGCAGGTGAACGTGATCAGCGTGCGCGAGCAGCTCGAGGCGGCGGTGGACCTCTTCGCCCGCCTGGCGCTGGCGATCCGGGCGATCGCCGCCGTCGCTTGCCTCGCCGGCCTTCTGGTGCTCGCCGGAGCGATCGCCGCCGGCGCGCCGGCCCGGGCGCGGGAGGCGGCGACCCTCCGGGCGCTGGGCGCCTCGCGAGGCCAGGTCCTCGCCGTCTACGTCATCGAGTACGGAACCGTGGGGCTGGTCGCAGGGGCGGCCGGCGTGGCGCTCGGCGCCGCGGCGGCTTGGCCGGTGGTGGTCAAGGTCTTCGAAGCCAGCTGGAACGTCGACTGGATCAGCGTCTGGGCGCTCGCCGCCGGCTCGGCCGCCTTGGCCGGCCTCGGGGGGCTGGCCGCCGCCTACGGGGCGCTGGCGCGGCCGCCGGCGCGGCTGCTGCGCGCTTAAGTAACGCCTGAGCAGCTAACGGGGCGGTAATCCGGCCATCTCTTGCGCGCGAGGGCGGCAAGGACGATATTTTCCGCACGGCGTCCCCGAGGGGGGCGCATTCAGAAGGGCTATCTTCTATGAGCGACTTCAATCGCGGGCTTTTGCGTCCGGCGGCCGTCCCGGCCGACATGAGCGTGGACGCCGGCCTGCGCGGCTTCATGCTCGGAGTCTACAACAAGGTGGGGCTGGGCCTGCTGCTGTCGGCCGCCCTAGCCTGGGTGACCGGCAACTACCCGCCGGCGCAGAAACTGCTGTTCAGCGTCGACGCCTACGGCCACCTCGGCTACACCATCCTCGGCCTGGTGGTGGCTTTCGCGCCGCTGGCGATCCTGCTCTTCCAGGCCTTCGCCCGCCGCACCTCGCCCCAGAGCGCCGCCTTCACCTATTGGGCGATCGTCTCCCTGATCGGCGCCTCGTTCGGGATGCTGTTCATCCTCTACAGCGGCGTGTCGATCTTCCAGACCTTCATCGTCACCGCCGCGGCGTTCGGGGGCCTGAGCCTGGTGGGCTACACCACAAAGCGGGACCTCTCCGGCTTCGGCAGCTTCCTGATCATGGGCCTTTGGGGGCTGATCTTCGCGATGATCGCGACGATCTTCTTCCACTCGCCGGCCCTGGTGTTCGCCATCAACCTGATCGGCGTGCTCATCTTCGCAGGGCTCATCGCGGCGGACACCCAGCGGCTGAAGATGATGTACTACCAGATCGGGGGCGACACGGCGGCCATGAGCGCGGCGACCAGCTGGGGCGCGCTCAGCCTCTATCTCGACTTCATCAACCTGTTCCGCTTCCTGCTCTACTTCATGGGCGGCTCGCGGCGCTAAGTTGACCTGATCGGTCCGATGGGGCCCCGGCGGGCGACCGCCGGGGCTTTCTTCAAGGCCCGCCCGCGCGTTTGGCTCTGTTAGGAGATTTGCGCTATAGGGCGCGCCATGAGCATCCGGGCCCGCCACCACCACCCGAGCCACCCGACCCGCCTGCGCGGGCCGGGCCGGACGTGCTTGGCCTGACCAACCGCTCCGCCCCGCCCCGCCGACCAGCGGATGGGGCGCAAGATGGGCTCCATCCGTTCCGCCGAGAGAATGAAGATGGACCGCCCGTTGCCCCTTTCACCCCCAACCGCTAATCGCGCGGCCATGACCAGCAAGGCCGATCCCCGCCCGAAAGCGCGAACCCCGCGCGGCTTTGTCGACCGGCGCGGCGATGTCCTGCGCGCCGAGCGCAGGATCGTCGAGGCCGTCTCCCAGGTCTACGAGCGCTTCGGTTTCGAACTGCTGGAGACCGGGGCGTTCGAATACGCCGATGCGCTCGGCAAGTTCCTGCCCGACGCGGACCGCCCCAACGAGGGGGTGTTCGCGCTCCAGGACGACGACGACGAGTGGATGGCGCTGCGCTACGATCTGACGGCGCCCCTGGCCCGCTTCGTCGCCCAGAACTGGGAGACCCTGCCCAAGCCCTTCCGGCGCTACGCGGTGGGCAAGGTCTGGCGCGACGAGAAGCCGGGCCCCGGCCGCTACCGCGAATTCGTCCAGTGCGACGCCGACACGGTGGGCTCGGAGAGACCCGAGGCGGACGCCGAGATCATCGCCATGGCGGTGGAGGGCTACGCCGCCGCCGGCCTTCCGCGCGGGGCCTATGTCCTCAAGATCAATAACCGCAAGCTGCTGAACGGCCTGCTGGCCTCCTGCGGGGTGGCCGACGAGGGCCAGAAGCTGGCGGTGCTGCGGGCGGTGGACAAGCTGGACCGCCTGGGGCGCGACGGCGTGCGGCTGCTGCTGGGCGAGGGCCGGCTCGACGAATCCGGCGCTTTCACGCGCGGCGCGGGCCTTGCCCCGGCCGCCGCCGAGCCGGTGCTGGCCTTCATCGCCGCGGGGGCGGGCGGGCGCTCGGCGACGCTCGACCGGATCGCCGAGGTGGTCGCCGGATCGGCGGAGGGCGAGGCGGGCCTCGCCGAGCTCGACCGGATCGGCGCGGCGCTCGGCGCCTTCGGCGTCGGCGAGGAGCAGGCGCTGTTCGACCCATCGGTGGTGCGGGGCCTCGAGTACTACACCGGCGCGGTCTTCGAGGCCGAGCTGCTGGCCGAGACCCAGGACGAGGCGGGAGGGGGCGCACGCTTCGGCGCCATCGGCGGCGGCGGACGCTATGACGACCTCGTCGCCCGGTTCACCGGCGAGCGGACCCCCGCGACCGGCTTCTCCTTCGGGGTCTCGCGGCTGGCGGCGGCGCTGGCGGCGAGCGGCCAGAGCGAGACGTCCCAGGCGCGCGGCCCGGTGGTGGTGATCGCCTTGGACGCGGCGCGGATGACCGACTACCAGAGCCTGGCCGCCGAGCTGCGCGGCGCGGGCTTCGCCGCCGAGGTCTATCTCGGAAGCGCCGGCATGAAGGCCCAGATGCGCTACGCCGACCGGCGCCTCTCGCCGGCGGCGGTGATCCTCGGCGAGGACGAGATCGCCGCGGGGCAGGTGACCGTGAAGGATCTCGATCTCGGCCGCCAGCTCGCCGCCGGCGTCTCCGACAACCGCGCCTGGCGTGGCGACCGGCCAGGCCAGGTGACCGCGCCAAGGGCCGACCTGGTGAGCCTGGTCCGCCAAATCGTGGGGCGCGCGCGATGAGGGTCGAGCCCCCGATCCCGGCCGAGGCGCTCGCCGCCATCCGGGCCCCGTTCGCGGCCATGGACGCGCACACCCTCGATCCGCCCGTGCTCCAGCCCCTGGGGCTCATCCTCGACCTCGCGGGGGAAGCGATGCGCGAGCGGCTGATCCTGGTCCAGGCCGACGGCGGCGCGGAAGCCGCGCTCAGGCCTGATTTCACCATCCCGGCGGCCCGGGCCCTCATCGAGAGCGGCCGGGCCGGCGGACGCTACTTCTACGAAGGCAAGGCGTTCCGCGCCGCGCCCCGCGCCGGCGGCGGCTTCGAGGAGTTCCTGCAGATCGGCCTCGAAGTCTTCGAGGCCGCCGAGCCGCCCGAGGCGGACGCCGAGATCGTCGCCCTGGCCTGGCGGGCCTCGCTTGCGGGAGGCCGGCAAGACCTCACCTTGCATCTGGGCGACGTCGGCCTCTTCGCAGCCTTCCTGGCCGCCATCGGCCTGGAAGAGCCCCTGGCGGGCCGCATCCGCCGGGCCATCGCCAGCCCCCGGCGCCTGGGCCAGGCGCTGGAGCGCGCCGCCGGCGGCGAGGAGGCCGCCCGGCTCGCCGCCGGCGGGCAGCTGGCCGAGCTGCTGAGCGGCTTGCCTGAACCGCAAGCGGCTGCGGTGCTGGAGGATCTCTGGGCCCTGGCTGGGATCGAGCCGGCCGGCGGACGCTCGGCGGTCGAGATCGTGCACCGGCTCTCCGAGCGGGCCAAGGCGGCTCAGACGCCCGCCCTCGACCCCGAGCGGGCCGCGCTCATCCACCGCTACCTCGCGATCGCCGACGCGCCCCAAAAGGCGTTGGACGCGGTGGCGCGGCTGGCCCCGAAGCCGGCGAAGGGGCTGGAGGCGGCGCTGACGGGGTGGGAACGGCGCCTGGCCGGCCTCGCCAGCGAAGGCGCGCCCGAGGGTCGCATGCGCCTGGCCACCGCCTTCGGCCGCGACTTCGGCTATTACGACGGACTGCTTTTCGAGGTCCGCAGCCAGGCGCTCGGGGACGAGCAGCCGGTGGCCGCGGGAGGCCGATACGACGGCCTGCCGGCCCGGCTGGGCGCAAACCTCGCTGCAGGCGCGGTGGGGTGCATGATCCGGCCCGGTCGGGCCTGGGCGGGAGGCGGCCAATGAGTGCGCCGCTCATCCTCGCCCTTCCTTCCAAGGGCCGGCTTAAGGAACAGACCGAGGACTGGCTGCGGGACTGCGGCCTTCCGCTTCGCGCCGCCGGTGGCGAACGCGGCTACCTTGGGCGCGTGGAGGGCCTGGATGGCGTGGAGGTGCGCTACCTCTCGGCCTCCGAGATCGCCGCGGGGCTGTTCGCCGGCCACGTCCACCTGGGCGTCACTGGCGAGGATCTGCTGCGCGAGCTCGCCGAAGATCTGGAGGCCAGGGTGATGCTGCTCCAGGCCCTGGGGTTCGGCCGCGCCGACCTGGTGGTCGCCGCGCCCAAGAGCTGGATCGATGTGGAGACCATGTCCGACGTGGACGAGGTCGCCCATCTCTATCTGGCCCGCACCGGCCGCCGGCTTCGCGTGGCGACCAAGTACCTGGCCCAGACCCGGGCGTTCTTCGCCCGGCACGGCGTCGCCGATTATCGGATCGTGGAATCCACCGGGGCTACCGAGGGCGCGCCGGCGGCCGGCTCGGCCGAGCTCGTGTGCGACATCACCACCACCGGCGCGACTTTGGCGGCCAACGGACTGAAGGTGCTGCGGGACGGGCTGATCCTGGCCAGCCAGGCGCAGCTCGCCGCCAGCCTCGCCGCCGATTGGTCGGGCGCCGGCCTCGCTCTGGTCCGAAGCCTGGCGCGGATCATCGAGGCCCGCGCCCGGGCTCGCGAGACCGCGATCCTGAGCTGGCCGCCGGACCAGGACGCCGCGGCGCGCCGCGCCACGGCCAAATTTTCCGACGCCGCCGCAGGCGCGCAGCCGTTCGGGTTCCTGACCCCCACGCGCCGCTTGTTCGCGGTGGCCGACGCCCTGGCGGCCGAAGCGGTTGGTCCCGTGACGGTTAGCCATCCCGCCTACGTCTTCGAGGCGACGAGCGCGACGGTCGAGGCGCTGGCGCTCCGCCTTGCGTCCAAAAACTGACGCTACCGACAAAAAGACTGTATCGAAGACGCCTCGTTTGACCCTCGCGTATACGAATCACCCCTTTGTGTTGGAATTATCGAGGCTTAGGTCCAAACCATTTTGTCGCCGGCGTTGACAGCCGGAGAAATTTGGCTTTTTCTGCGCGTGCGTGAGAGACGGACAGCTTCCTTAAGGGCTCGAGGTCTCCGGCGTTTCGGGGAGGAAACGCCCGCTTGGATCGATAGATCGGTCAAACCCGTCGCGATATCCCCGCGGCGGGTTTGATTTTTATGCGACAGCGTCAATTTCTGCCAGACGAGCGGTGCGGCGGAGGCGCGCACCTTCGGCCGTCGACGGAAGCTGCCGATATTGCGCGCTAATGTCCCGATTCCGAAGTTCGTAGCGTGAGCGGCGCCTCCCTTCGAACTTCGGAATCGATAAGGACAATAGCGGAGTATATGTTTCTAGTGTGGTGGATCAGAAGTTCGCCACAGCGCCCGCCGCGACAATGGGGCGAACTTCTGATCCACCTCACTAGGCGGACTTGGTCGTGTCGGGCAGGCCCAGGATCCGCTTGGCGATGATGTTGTTCTGGATCTCGAACGAGCCCCCGTAGATCGAGACCGCCTTGCCCGAAAGCCAGCCGCGGACCGCCTGAAGCTCTTCGGCGGTGAAGCCCTCGCCCTCCCAGCCGAGCCCCTGGGCGCCCATGATTTCCAGGATGAGCTCGGCGCGCGTCTGGCCCACGAGGGTGGCCGAGTTCTTCAGCACCGAAGCGGCGGCGCTCGGATTGTGAGCGCCCCGGGCCTCGGCCTGGGCGCGCGCGATGGTGAGCTCGTGCGCCTTGGCCTCCATGAGGTGGCGCACAAGCCGGGCGCGAAGGTCCGGATCGGCCAGGCGCCCCTCGGCGTCGACGCCGACATAGCGCTTGGCGATCTCCTGCAACGGCTCGTCCTTGCCGGCGAGGACGCCGGTCTGGCTGGCGCGCTCGTGCTGAAGAAGCCGCTTGCCCACCGTCCAGCCGTTGTTCAGCGCGCCGAGCATCTCGTTCTTGCCGGCGCGCGCGTCGGTGAAGAACGTTTCGCAGAAGGGCGAGGCGCCGGCGATCAGCTTGATCGGCCGGGTCTCCACGCCGGGCTGGCGCATGTCGATCAGCAGGAAGCTGATGCCGTCGTGCTTCCTGGCGTTCGGGTCGGTACGCACGAGGCAGCCGCACCAGTCCGACCACTGGGCGCCCGAGGTCCAGATCTTCGAGCCGTTGACGACCCAGCAGTCGCCGGCGTCCACGGCCTTGGTCTGCAGCGCGGCCAGGTCCGAGCCGGCGCCCGGCTCTGAGTAGCCGATGCACCAGCGCACCTCGCCTCGGCAGATCGGCGGAAGGTGGCGGCGCTTCTGATCCTCGGTCCCGTAGTCGAGGATGGTCGGGCCGACCATCGAGATCCCCATGCCGGCGGTGAGAGGGTTGAAGGCGCCCGCCCGGTCCATCTCCTGCTGCAGCACCTGGGCGGCCTCGGGCGAAAGACCGCCGCCGCCGTACTCCGCCGGCCAACTGGGCGTCCCCCAGCCCTTGGCCCCGATGCGTTGCTTCCAGACCGTCAGGTTCGCGTCCGCCGGGCGCCCCTCCATGAGAACCACAGAGCCCTTGCCCTTCAGGGAGGCCGGGAAATTCGCTTCCAGCCAGCCGCGCGCCTCGGCCCGGAAGGCTTCAAGATCGAGATCGCCGCCTGCGTCCGCCATGCCCCGTCACTCCTAGGCCAAGAACCGCGCCATATGCGCCGGAAGGACCGCGGGACACCTTATGGCCTGGCGCAGGCCGGGCAAGCGCCTACCAGATCCGCACCCGCTCGTCCGGAGAGACATAGAGGGGGTCGCCGGGCTTCACGCCCCAGGCCGCGTACCAGCCGTCGATGTTGCGGATGACGCCGTCCACCCGGAACTTCGGCGGCGAATGGACGTCGGCCACCAGCTGCCGGCGCAGGGCGTCCTCGCGCTCCTTGCCGCGCCACACCTGCGCCCAGCCGAGAAACACCCGCTGCTCGCCGGTCATCCCGTCCAGCGCCGGCGCCGGCCTTCCGCCGAGCGAGCTGTGGTAGGCGTCGAGCGCCAGCAGCAGGCCGCCGAGGTCGGCGATGTTTTCGCCCATGGTCTGGTCGCCCTTGATGTGGGCTCCCGGCAAAGGCTCGAACGCCGAATATTGGGCGCCCAGCCGTTTGGTCTGGGCGACGAATTTCGCGCTGTCGGCGGCGGTCCACCACTCGGTGAGCCGGCCGCTTCCGTCGAAGTGGCGGCCCTCGTCGTCGAAGCCGTGGGTCATCTCGTGGCCGATGACCCCGCCGATGCCGCCGTAGTTCACCGCCGGGTCGGCCGCCGCATCGAAGAACGGCGGCTGCAGGATGGCGGCCGGGAAGACGATCTCGTTCTTGGTGGGATCGTAGTAGGCGTTGACGGTCTGGGGGGTCATGTCCCACTCGCCGCGGTCCACGGGGCCGCGCAGGCGCCGAACCTGCCGGTCCCATTCGAAGGCGGTCGAGCGCTCGACATCGCCCACGAGGTCGTCGGGGGCGATGGCGAGGCGGCTGTAGTCGCGCCACTTCGCCGGATAGCCGATCTTGACGCCGAGCATGGAGAGCTTCTGCAGCGCGCGCGCCTTGGTGGCGTCGCTCATCCAGGTGACCCGGCGGATCCGCTCGGCGAGCGCGGCGCGCACGTTCTGGACGAGGTCCAGCATCTTGGCCTTGGCCTCGGGCGGGAAGTAGGCCGCGACATAAGCCCGCCCCACCGCCTCGCCGACGTCGGCGTTGATGGTCTCCACTGCCCGCTTCCAGCGCGGCTTCTGCGCCTCCTGGCCGGAAAGCGTCTTGGAGCGGAAGGCGAAGTGGGCGTCGACGAACGGCTCGGAGAGCAGCGGCGCGGCTGCGTCGATGACCGTGAACGCCTCCCACGCCTTCAGCGTCTCCAGCGGGGTCGCCGCGAAGATCGCCGCGATTTTCGGGAAGGCTGAGTTTTCCTCGACCACCAGCCGGGGCGCGCGTCCCAGATCGGCGGCCTTCAGGTAGGCCTTCCAGTCGAAGCCGGGCGCCGCGGCGGCCAGCTTGGCGGGGCTCATGGGATTATAGATCTTGGTGGGGTCGCGCTGGTCCGCCCGCGTCCAGCTCGCCTCGGCGATCTTGGTCTCCATGCCCACGATCGCGGCGGCCTCGGCCTCGGGATTGGCCCAGCCGCCGAGGCCCAGCATCTGGGCCACGTACGCCTGGTACTTGGCCTTCTGGGCCGCGAAAGCCGGTTCCACGTAGTAGTCGCGGTCAGGCAGGCTGAGGCCGCCCTGGCCGAGATAGACCGCGTAGTGGGCCGGGTCCTTGGCGTCCACTTCGGTGGCGGTCGTGAAGAAGGCGCCGTAGAAGCTCTTGGCCGCCTCGCCCATCAAGCCGGCCAGCTGCGCCTTGGTTTGGACCGCCCGAATCCGGCTGAGCCGGGGCGCCAGCGGCCGGGCCCCAAGCGCCTCGGCGCGCGCCTCGTCCATGTAGGCCCGGTAGAAAGCGCCGATCTTGCCCTGGTCGCCGGTGGCCGTAGGGTCGGCCGACGCCTTCTCGAGGATGTCGCGAACCCGCTCCTCCGAAAGGGCCGACAGGGCGTCGAACATCCCCCATCGCGCCCGATCCGGCGGGATCACCAGCTCCTTGAGGTAGTGGCCGTTGGCGTAGTCGTAGAAGTCCGCTCCCGGCGTGACCGCCTCGTCCCGGCCGGCCAGGTCGAAGCCCCACGGGCCGAATTTCGGCCCGGGAGACCCGCCGGATTGCCAGACCCGCGCGACGCCGGCGGCGGGGTCGGCTGCTTGCGAAACCGGCCCCACGGCGAGGGCGAGGATCGCCGCAAGGGCGAGAAGAGGCGTCTTCATCGTGGGTCGATCCAGAAGGAGGGGGGTCGTCCCTCGTCCAAGCACGTCCTGGCGCGCGCGCCCTCTTAAGAAATATTCATGGTCGAGCCTAGTGTCCCGATTCCGAAGTTCCCTAGCGTGAGCGACGCCTCCGGTCGAACTTCGGAATCTAGCCAAGTATGTGTTTCTAGTGTGGTTTACGGATCAGAAGTTCACCACAGCGCCCGCCGCGACAATGGGGCGAACTTCTGATCCACCACACTAGGGCCCCGCCCCGACTGATGGCGACTGGTGTCCCGAGTCCGAAGTTCGCCAGTGGCTGGGAAGGGCGCCGAGCGAACTTCAAATTCACCGCTCTAGGCGGCCTTCGGCTTGCCGGCGGCGGCAGGGCCGCGTCGGCGGCCTTCACGAACGGCGCGGCCGCCCCCGCCAGGGTGCGGTCGTGGGCCAGCGCCTGGGCGACGAAGCGGCCGCCTTCCAGGGCCAGGGCCTGAAGGCGCCGAAGCGCGTCCTCGCACCGCGCACGCATCACCTGCTCGGCCTTGGTCGTCCGGTGGACGTACCGGAGCTGGTGGCTCAGGAGCCGCCAGTTCAGGGGCTTGACCACGAAGGAGCTGGCGCCGGCTGCGAAGGCGCGGTCCACCGCCTCGACATCCTCCCGTCCGGTCACCACGACGATGGCGAGGTTAGGGTGACGATCGTCCTCGCGCAGGCGCCGAAGGGCTTCGAAGCCGTCGGCGTTCGGGGCTTCCAGATTGAGGAGGAGGATGTCGGGCGGGCGCGCTTCCATTGCCGCGAGCGCGGCCTGGCCATCGGGCGCCGTTTCGACTTTCGTATACTCATTGGCAAGGTTAACGACAGCGAATTCCCTAAGGATGGGATCATCGTCAACAAAAAATATCCGAAAGGTCTCCTTAAGGCGCGAAAGAACGGCGTCGGCCTTCTCGGGATTCGCAGCCATTTCTGAACCGATTCTAGGTGTCTTGGCGTTGGTCATTAAACCCCGAGTCATTAATCACGCGTAACGCCTAATACGGTCTGGGCTTGGGGTATCCAAATCTTGGTGGAAGCGTCTGAGGGACCAATCGTCGGCCAGTCGAATTTCCGCGCCTGGCTGGGCGCCGCCCTGGCGGCCGGCGGCGCCGGGTCACGCCCGGCCGGCGCTCTGGAGGCGCTGGCGGCGGCGTTGAGGGCCCTGGCCCTCGGCGACCAGGATCGCCTGGTCCTGGAGCTCGCCTCGCGCGACGGGCTGGAGGCGCTTGCCGGCGCGCTCGCTGGGCTGGCGAAAGCGGCCGGCGAACGTGAGGCCGCGCTGGCGGGCCGGACGGCGGCGCTGGAGCAGGCGCTTGCGGGTCGCGACCGGGAGCTGGCGCTCGCCAGGCAGGCCCGCACGGCGCCTGCCCCGAACGGGCCCTCGGGCGAGGCGGCTCGCCCGTCTGGCGCGCCGAGCGGCGGCGTTCCGCCATCGGGGCCAGCGAAGCCGCTCACCGCCAGTCTCGGCCCGACGGCGGTCGCCGATCTGCTCGACCCCCGGGTGACCGGCGAGCTCGCGCGCCTGGCGGCGGCCGGCAAGGGCGACTTCGTCGAGCGGGTGCGCCGCATCTATCGCGAGAATGCGCCGGCGGCGGTCAAGGCGGTGATCGAGGCCTCGACCCAGCGCGACTGCGAGGCCACGGCGCGCGCGGCGCACGCCCTGAAATCGATGAGCCTCAACATGGGCGCGCGCCTCGTGGCGGAGACCGCGGCCCGCCTGGAGGCCCAGGCGCGGGAGCTGAGGGTGGTCAACGTCGACCAGGCCCAGGTCCTTCACCGGCAGTTGCTCGCCACCCTGGACGTGCTGGAAGGCTATCCGCCGGCGCTCAACCAGATCGCCATGGGCGAGGCGGGCGGCGAGGAAGAGTCGCTGATGGCCGATCTGGCCGAGGCCCTCGCCCACGACCAGCTCAGCCTCGTCTACCAGCCTCAGTTCGACCGCGAGGGGGAGGCGATCACCGGGATCGAGACCCTGGTGCGCTGGAATCACCCCGGCCGCGGCTTCGTCAGTCCCGCTTTCTTCATCCCGATCGCCGAACGCCGGGGACTGATCGGCGAGGTGACCCGTTGGGTGCTGGCGCGGGCGATGCGCGAGACCGCCGGCCTCGGCGACTTCACCATCAGCTTCAACGCCTCCGCCGTGGAATTCGCCGACCCGGCCTTCGTGGACGAGCTCGCGGTGCTGATCGCCCGGCACGCCTTCGACCCGCGGCGCCTCGAGATCGAGGTGACCGAAACGGCCGTCCTGGCCGAGGAGGACGACGTGCGCCGCAACATGGCGCGCCTGCACGAGCTCGGCATGAAGATCGCGCTCGACGACTTCGGGGTGGGGTACTCCTCCTTGAGCCATCTGCGGCTCTTTCCGTTCGACAAGCTCAAGATCGACCGGGCCTTCGTGATCGGCTGCGCCGAGAACGTGCAATCGGCGACGCTGGTCCACGCGGTAGTCTCCATCGGCCGGGCGCTCGGCATGAAGGTGATCGCCGAAGGCGTGGAGACCGAGGCCCAGCGCAAGTTCCTGAAGGTGGCCGGCGTGCACGGAATGCAGGGCTATCTGTTCGCCAAGCCCGAGCCGGTGGCTGCGCTCAAGGAGCGCTTGACCGCCATGAGGACACCTCGGCCGCTCTCCGCCTGAACGCGCGCCGCGCGGGTCGAGAAGCGCGGGCGGGAACGACAAGGCGGCTGGACGCCTTGGCCCCTGTGGCGTCAAACGGCGTCTTCGAGCTTCCTCGTCTGGACGGCGGTCATGGACATTGTCGAAATCCTCGGACTGGCGCCGGTGATGCCCGTGGTGACGATCGCCGACCCCCGGCAGGCCGGGGCGCTGGCGCGGGCGCTGGCGGCCGGCGGGCTGCGGGCCATAGAAGTCACCTTGCGGACCCCGGCGGCGTTGGAGGCGATCGCCGCGATCGCCTCGGAGGCGCCGGAGGCCCTGCCGGGCGTCGGCACGGCCTTGACGCCCAAGCACCTCGAGGAGGCCGCCAAAGCCGGGGCGAGGTTCGCCGTGTCCCCTGGCGCGACGCCCACCCTGCTCGACGCGGCGCGGTCCGGACCTCTCCCCTACCTGCCGGCCATCGCCACCGCCAGCGAACTGATGGCCGCCATGGAGCGGGACTATTCTACCTTCAAGTTCTTTCCGGCGGCCGCCTGCGGCGGCCCGGCGGCGCTGAAGGCGCTGGCCGGACCGTTCCCCGACGCGCGGTTCTGCCCGACCGGCGGAATCGACGCCGAGAGCGCCCCGGCCTATCTCGCGCTGACCAACGTGCTCTGCGTGGGGGGCTCGTGGGTCGTCCCTGCCCCGGCGGTGGCCCGCGGCGACTTCGCCGAGATCGAGCAGCTGGCGAGGGCCGCCGCCGGGCTGAAGAAGCCTAGTAGGGGAACTTCGGGACCCTGAGATCCCGATCGCGCACCGGCTGGCCTTGCGGGATCCTCCACTCGCCGTGGTAGCTGAAGGCCAAGGTCCGACAGAGCCTGGCCGGACCGGTCCCGGGGCCCCTGCCGAGCGCCAGCACCCGCACGTCGCGCCCCTCGCTGACCCGCCCGAAGGCAAGCCAGACCCGCGCCGATCCTGGGCAGAAGGCGCGCGCCAGATCGGCGCCCTCGGCAGTCTGCTCCACCTCGTAGAGATCGCGCTCGCGCCCCTGCGGGCCGCCGAGGCGGCTGAGCCCGCCCGGACCGAGGACCTCCTCCCCTACCGGCTTCAGGATCGCCGTCGCCTCGCCCTGGGTCGAAAGGATCTTCAGCACCTTCACGAACATCAGGCGCTGATCCACCTCGAAGGTGAGCTGGCCGGCGACATGGCGAGTGCTGTCGTCGGCCGGATCGAAGGAAAAGAGCCGCACCTTGGCCTGAGCCCCCCCGGCGATCGCGGCTGCAAGGGTCAAGGGCGCGAGAGCGCCGGCCATCAGCGCCGGTCGGCTGCGGCTGGGGGTGCGGGCCTTTGATCGGTGGATCAACGCGGCCTCGGCTTCAGGAGGCCGAGATCGCCATCGAAGCTGACCAGGCGCCAAACGCCGTCCTGCTTGGCGAAGGTCAGCACGCAGGGGCCGCCGTGGTGGCGGGTGGCGCAGACCCTGTCCTCGGGCAGGGGCTTGAGGTCCTGGGCGATCGCCAGTTGCGGCGGGATGGGGGTGTCCGGCCCGTAGCCATAGTACTCCGCCACCGCCCGGAACACCGCCGGCTGCACCAGCGCCTCCACCGCCAGGGCGGCGAGCGGGCCGGCGAACATGGCCCCCAAGGCGCGCACCGGATCGTCGCGGTTCGGGCCTTGGGCGGCGGCGACCAGGCGCTGTTCGAGCTGACGCTGCAGCGCCGGCCGATCCACCCGGGCGTCGAAGGCGGCGCCGTCGTCGTCGCGGATGGCGATCAGCAGGGCGCGCACGTCCGCCGCCGCGTCCACCCGCTCCACCGTCAGGCAGCCGGCGAGCCCCGCCAGGGCGAGCGCGGCGGCGCAGAAGCGAAGTCGGGCCGGACGCAAAGGCACGGGCTCCTCTTGCCTCGACGACGTGGCCGTCTCAAGGCGCGAGCCCTCCCCGCGGCGGCGGGGAGGGCTCGCAGGCCCGGTTGGGCCGCTCAGTGCTTGAGCTTGATCGTGATGCCGTGGACGCCGGCGGTCAGCTTGAGGCCGGTGGACGTGGAGGTCGCCCGAATTTCCACCCCGTTGCCGTTGGTCATGTCGAGCCCGCCGGCCCCGGGACCGGCCGTGGCCGAAGCGCTGGCCGCCGCGTAGGTCCCCTCGATGTCGGCGATCCGGTGGAGGTTGCGGACCTCGCCGGTGGCTTCGTAGCTGCTCCCGCCGATCGTCCCCACATCGAGGCCGCTCACCTGGACGGGATAGTGTTTGCCGTGGAAATCCACCACGCCGCCGCCCCACTGCACGCCGGCGATGAAGCCCACCGAACCCCCGTGGAAATGGATGATGGCGTCCGGCCGCTCGGGCCGCGCCAGCGCCGGAGCCGAGAGCGCGCCGGCCAGAACGACGGCGGCGGCGCCGCGGAGGATTTTGTTCATCTGGGGTATCTCCACCTGACTCGCGCCGACAACGAAGATCGGCCGCAAAGGTTGCATGGGCCCGGCCACCGTGGAGTCGCCGCCAGAAAAATCAAGTCCTGAGATGGGGCCGCCGGGGCGCACCTAGGTTGATCGAGATAGTCGGACCCGGTTGTCGGGTATCACCGGCTCCGCGCCGCATGGAGCAGCGCCGGATGAACTGATCATGACACCTGCGGGACGTCGTCCGTTCCTGTAACGGCTTCGCGGCGCCCCTTCGAGGGCCGTCTCAGTTCTTCATCCGCATCCGCCCCATGTAATCGCGCTTGCCGAGCGGCACGCCCTTGGAGCGGAGGATGTCGTAGGCCGTCGTCGCGTGGAAATGGAAGTTCGGCAAGGAGAAGGAAAGCAGAAAGCCTTCGACCGTGAACGGCATCTTCAAATCGCGGACCTGAAAGAGGACGTCCCTGCCCTCGAGACTGTTGACCTCCGCCGCCGACAGCTTCTCGAGGCCGGCCTGGGCTCCCGCCACCAGCTGCTGCAGATCCTGGTAGGTCAGGTCACCCGGGTCCGACGGCGGTCCGAACGTCCCGCGCCGGGCGCCCTCGATCGCGCCCAGCGAATGGTGGGCCACCGACACCACCTGGAACCGGAAGGGCAGCATGTCGCCGTAGAGGCGGGTCTCGACCACCTCCGCCGGATCGAGGTTGTTGTCCCGGCAATGGGCGAGACCCCGCTCCAGGAATCCGCCTGACGCCGCCCAGCGTCTGTAGGAACGAGGCCACGGTCGCCTCGTAGAGCGTGATCGCCATGACATCGCCTCCCGCTTGAGCCGGATCGAGCTTACCCAGCCCGCCGCACGAGGGCTAGGAGAACGTCAACGGCCCATCCTGCCGGCCGCCGCGGCCGGCAAGGCCATCGCCGTCTGGCCGCGCCTGACCACGTGCGGGGTGACCACGATGTAGAGCTCCGTCTTGGAGCTGGCGCCGGTCCTCAGGCTGAAGAAGTTTCCCAGCAGGGGGCACGCTTCCGACGACCGGAATCTTGCTGGTGTTGGGGATCTCGCTTTCCTCCGCGCCGATCACGAAGGTGTCGCCGTCTCCTACGGTCGCGGAGGTCTCGGCCTCGCGCTGGCTGATGGTCGGATAGCCCTGAGAAGTGCCGGTCACGCTGGAGACTACGCAGAATACGTGGGACGTGACGAACCCGTCGTCACTGACCCGGGGCGCGATCTGGAGGGTCACCCCGACATTCACGTACTGGACCTGCTGGGAGACGGCGTTGACGCCCGAGAGCGCGATCGAGGTGAGGATCGGCAGCGCGTCGCCGGTGACGATCTTCGCCGTGCCGCCGCTCTGGGCGGCGATCCTGGGCTTGGAGACGATGCGTCCGTGGCCGGCCCGCACCTGAGCGTAGAGGGCGGCCTGCATCGAGGCGTTGGTCAGCGGCCGCTCGAGCGAGGCGCCCGGCGGAACCGTAGTGTCTCCGCGGCGCCGATCACGTCGCCGGGGCGCTTCTCTCCGCGTGGGCCTTTAGGCATTGGGAGTCTCCGCAAGCTGCCCTTCGATCTGTCTGAGTGTCTCCCTCAGCATGGCAACGTCGCCGTCATATGAAACCGAGCCGCCAGGATACGGGACCGGGGTCGACCCTCCCTCCATGATCTCTATCTGCCTGAGCAGCGCGTCGCGCGCCTCGACCAGCTGCTCGTGCAGCGGTCGCTCATCCACGCGAGGTTTCTTCTTCCACCACATGGAGGCGAAGATAGCCCCGCGCCTAGTTGGACGCCATGCTTGTCAACGGCGGCGGATTTCAAACTGAGACACTACCGCCGCGCCGCCCTTGCCCGCGCCGAAGCACTTCCACTAGGCTCGGGACCGGAGGCAGGGCGACGGACGCGTCCGAGGGAGGGATGCCGGGGCGGATCGGAGCGAACACCTGGCTCTGGGCGACCATCGCCGCCGCCGCTTTCGGCTGGGCGCTGATCGCGGTCGTCTTCGCGGCCATCGGCCCGCCGGCTTACGTCCCTCACATCTTCCACAACGCCCATGTCGAACATCTGATCGCCTTCTACGCCATGGCGCTGCTGGCGGCGGCCGGCCTGCCCCGCGCGCCGCTGGGGCGCCTGATTGCGGCGCTCGCCGTCCTGGCGGTGGTCCTGGCGGGGGTGAGGATGTTCATGCCCTACCACCGGCTGTCCGCGGCCGAGGATCTGCTGGCCGACATCGCCGGCGCGCTGGCGGCGCTGGCGCCGATCCTGGTCGGCCGGTTCCGCGAGCGGGCGGAGCGCGGGTCCAGACCGGGCGCCGAGAACGGCCCGGCGGACGCTTCCTGACCGGCGGTTGGCCGGCGAGCCTGCTCCGGCGGCGAATCGAGCTCTTTGGGGCGGAAATATGGTTAACCAATTGCAAAGATGGCCCGGCATGATATTGGTTAACGGCGCTGGGGTTGGACGCGGTTGTGGTGACCCTGGCGCCAATGGTGGCCCGGTTCTTGCCGACTGGGTGGGCCTACAGTCATTCGTCTTGTCCGAAATCGGGCCTCAGCTGATCACAGCATATGCGACTTTCGATCCCGAACATCTTGAGCCCTTCTCTGAGAGCGGCCGCCACTGCAACGGGGGTCCTGATTCTCCTGGCGCTTGTGCTCATGCGTTCCTATGCCTACCCCACCGCCCCGAGGCCGCTGCTGCGGGGGCGCGTGCCGCCGGCAGTCCAGCTTGAAGCGCCTCCTGCCCCGGCGGTTGTGGCGCCGCAGCTGTTCGAACAGCTGGCCCCCGACGCGGCCGAGGCGATCAACGCATCGGTGCCCTTCTCCACCTTGCCCAACCTTCCGGCGAAGCCGTTCACGCTCGGCGCCGCCTCCAGCGTCGACCGCGCGCGGGCCGCCGCCTGCCTGGCGATGGCCGTCTACTACGAAGCGGCCTCGGAAAGCGCGGCGGGCCAGGCGGCCGTGGCCCAGGTGGTCCTGAACCGGGTGCGCAATCCGATCTTCCCCAAATCGGTGTGCGGCGTCGTCTTTCAGGGCTCCGAACTGGCGACCGGCTGCCAGTTCACCTTCACCTGCGACGGCTCGCTTTCGCGCCGGCCCTCCGAGGCGGCCTGGAAGCGCGCGGTCCAGGTCGCGGAGCGGGCCCTGAACGGCTACGTGGCCAAGGAAGTCGGGGAAGCGACTCACTATCACACCCAATGGGTGGTTCCCTACTGGCAGACGAGCGTGCTGAAGCTCACCCAGATCGGGGCCCACATCTTCTATCGCTGGAAGGGCGGGCTGGGGCTGCCGAGCGCCTTTCTGGCGACCTATGGGGGCGGCGAAATGGCCCCCCCGCCCATGAAGGACTTCGACACCGGCCTTCAGACGGAATTGGCCCCCGTGCAGCCCGTCGAGGCGGCGCTCGCCGCGCCCGCCGCGCCTCCCGCGCCGGTGGTGAAGGAGCCGGCCATGGTCAAGCTCGCCCAGGCCGATGCCGGCGGGACTCCCGCGCTGACGCCGCCGGCGACCTTGAAGGCGGCCCCGACCAGCTACTTCGGGGGCGATCAGGGCGGAGCGCAGCGGCTGCCCTGGTGAGCTGAGGACCGATCTTCAGGGGCGCGCGTCGGGGCTGAGCAGCAGGGCGGCCAGACGTCCCTGAGGGTTGCGCACCGTCGCCAGCCGAGCCTTCATCTGCGGCCCGAGCCGCCGGTCCTGCAAGGCGGTCTGCGCCTCCGTCAGCACGTCCTGGCGGATCTGCGGGGTCAAGGTCGGCCAGTTCTCCAAAGCGAAGCCCACCCGCCAGACCGCCTGGCGGGCGTCGAAGAAGCTCACCGCGTAGGAATGGTCCAGGGCCGCCAGGCCCTCCGGGCCGAGGCGCCCATGCTGAAGCCAGTCGGCGTAGGCGACCGCGATCCAGCCGGCGGCGTCGGCCGGATCGCCCCGCACGAGCCGCCAGGCGGCCGCCCGGCGGCCCCGGGCGTCGGCGTTCGCCGTCAACGCCTCGTAGGCCCTCTGGGCGGAGGGCTTGTCGACGAACGGAAGGGTGAAGACGCCCTCGTAGGGCGCCGCCACAAAGCCCTCGTAGAGGAGAAGAGCGGCATAGATGCAGAGCGCCGCCGACGCCGACGCGGCGATCCAGACCTTCCACCTCAACCCCTTCAAGACCGCCCCCGACATATGACGCGCCGCCTAGTGCGGTGAATTTGAAGTTCGCTTGATGTTGGGGCGGGCGCCGCAGCGAACTTCAAATTCGTAAACCACACGAGATTCATAACTTGGCCGGTGTCCTTATCGAGTCCGAAGTTCGCTTGGGCCTGCCCCCCTTGCGCTCACGAACTTGGGACGTAGGACACCGGCGGCCCGGTCATTGCATGCCGCGATGTCAGCCGAGGGTAAAGCTGCTATGCTCCCCCCGGGCGACGCGCTTGGAGGGGCCGGTCCCACAGGTGAAGCTTATTGGGCTGGGAATCGAGGTTCCAAGATGAAGCGTCTGTGTCTGGCTCTTTGGATGGCGATCGCGCTCGGGGCCGGGGCGTCCGCGCAGACCCCGCCGGCCGCCACCCCGGCGCCGACCGCAGCCCAATCCCCGCAGGCCTTCGAGTACAGACTGGGCGCCGGCGACAAGGTGCGGATCATCGTCTTCGGCGAAGAGTCCCTGTCGGGCGAGTTCCTGGTGCCGGGCGGCACCGGAACGATCAGCTTTCCCCTGATCGGCGAGGTCAAGGCCGGAGGCCTCTCGCTGGCCGAGCTCAGGGCGGAGCTCGAGGCCGAGCTACGGAACGGGTTCCTCAAGGAGCCCCGCGTGAGCATCGAGGTCCTCAATTATCGGCCCTACTATATTCTCGGCGAAGTCGGAAAGCCTGGAGAGTATCCATACATCGTCGGCCTGACCGTGCTGAATGCCGTAGCCACCGCGAGCGGGTTCACCTACCGGGCCGACACGCGCAAGGTGTATATAAGACGGGCGAATTCATCGAGCGAGTCGGTCTCTAAGCTTGAGACTACCACTCCGGTCGAGCCCGGCGACACGATTCGGATCGGCGAACGGTTCTTCTGACGGGTGTTTTCTGTTGTTAGGGTCCTGTTAAGCTGGTAGAAGGGGACCGGCTGATGCAGAGTTTTTTTGGGGGCCCCGATCATGGGCAAATGGATGCGCGCCTTGCCGCTTTCGGCGGCGCTTTTCGCCGCCTTGGCCGCCGGGACGGCCTCGGCGACGCCGACGGTCCCCGAAAAGGCCCAGATCGAGGCCCTGGACAATCAGATGATGCAGGCCCTCGCCCTGCTCACCTGCACGGCCACCACCGCCGACCACATCACCGCCTTGCAGACGACGATCGCCAAGTCGGGCGCATCGCCGCAGATCGCCCAGGCCGCCCTTAGGGCGTTGATCGTCTGGCCGAGGCTCTGCGGCGTCCAGCGGGACGCTATCGCCAGCGTCGACCAGAAGATCAGCTTGGCGCTGGCCGAAACGCCGCCGCCCGGCGCCGGTCCCTACGGCGGCCTGATCCCGCCGCCGATCGGCGCGCCGCCTACGGTGAACGTGGTGAAGGGGCTGGCGACGCCTGATTACCAGTGAGGGGGCCGGCGACGCCCGGAGCTTCGATTCCGTAGACCGTTCTTTAGGGTGCGGCTAGTACAGAGGCCGTTCCTGAAAAGGGATTCGCGTGAGGGGGCAGGCCGTGGGGCAGACGACTTGGGCGTCGGATTGGGGCGCATCGCGTAGGAGCGTATGGGGCCCCTTCGCCGTGAGCCTGGCGGGGACCTGTTGCCTGTTCGGGCCTCAGGCCGCGCAGGCTCAGACCCAGCCGCAGATCCAGACGCAGCCGCAGCCGATCAATCCCGACTACACTTCGACCGAAGCCAATGGGCCGCTGGCCACGAACGGCATCGATTCCCGCAGCTACGACCGCGGCCGCAACATCAGCGTGCGTCAGCGGCCGCGCCCGGACTACGAGGCGATCGGGATCGACCTCCCGGGGTTCATGATCTACCCGAAGGTGAACCTCGCCTTCGCCTACGACAGCAACATCTTCGCGCTGCACAGCCACCAGATCAGCGATGGTATCTTCACCGCCACCCCGGAGATCGATTTCAACTCCAAGTGGTCTCGCAACGGCCTCTGGGGATTCGCCAGGGTTGCGCAGGACGTCTATTTCAAGAACCACAACGAGAACGCCACCGGCTTCGACACCGGGCTGGCCGGAAAGCTCCAGTTCGGCAACTCGACGCTGAAGGTCGGAGGCGAATTCGGCCGGTTCATTCAGCCCAGGGCGACCTCCAACAACATCGGCCTGCCCCTGCACCGGATCCCCTACTACTACGGGGACGTCAACGGCCAGCTTACCCACGAATTCGCCCGCGTGCGCCTCTCGGCCCGGGTCGACTATGAGCATTTCGACTACAAGAACGGCCATACCGCCGCCGGGGCGCTGGTCTTCGTGCAGGACCAGAACCACGGCAACCTCACCGTGGTCGGCAAGGCCGAAGTGGCCATCACCCCCGACGCGGCGGTGTTCGTCAGCGCCCAGGGCAACGATCGCCGCTACGACCTCAATCCGCCGCTGGTCGGCTTCACCCGCAACAACAAGGGCTATGAGGTCGACGCCGGCGCCAACTTCGACCTCACCCACCTGCTGCGCGGCGAGTTCCAGATCGGCTACCTCGACCAGACCTTCAGCTCGCACCTGTTCGCCCCGATCCGGGGTCTGGGCGGCAAGGCGCAGCTAGAATGGTTCCCCACCCCGCTGATCACCGTCACCGTCTCGGGATCGCGGACCGTCGGCGACGCCGGCGTCATCGGCTCGGCCGGCTACCTGGCCTCGGGCGCCAACCTGCAGATCGACTACGAGCTGAGGCGAAATGTCATCCTCACCGGGACGGCGTGGGTCGCCCAGGACAAGTACAATGGCGTCGACCGCTCCGACCAACTGGGAGGCGCAAGCGCATCGGCGAACTGGCTCCTCAACCGCCACCTTGGCCTTACTTTTGCTTACACTTACTACGACCAGTCCTCCCATGGCTCCGCTGCAGGACCGTCGTTCAATGACCACCGCGTCTCGCTTTCCGCAATCGTCCAGTACTGATCGATCGGGCGGCGGGCGCCGCTGAAAGTGACCGTGATGAACGCCCCCCTGAAGCTGAGAATGCCGACCTCGGTCGAACCCGGCGCCGCGCGCTGGGATCTCAACGAGATCATCGCCACGTTCCGCCGTCGCTCGCGGGTCTTCTACGCGGTGGCCACCGTCATCTTCGTCACCGTCCTGCTGATCACCCTGCAGACGACGCCGCGCTACACGGCGATCGCCAAGGTCGAGATCGACACCCGCAAGCACGAGGTGGCCAACATCGAGGAGGTGGTCTCGGGTCTGCCCGCCGAAAGCAGCGCCGTCGACACCGAAGTGGAGGTGCTGAAGTCGCGCTCCCTGGCCGAGCGGGTCGTGACGGCCCTGAACCTGGACGGCGATCCCGAGTTCAACGCGAAACTGCGTCCCCGCAACCCGATCATGTCGGCGCTCAGCATCTTCGGCGTTGGCGACGGGCCCGACCTGCGCCCCGCTGACGAGGCGCGGTTGACCAAGAACCACGAGGCGGTGGTCGACGCGGTGCTCAAGCGGCTTTCGGTGAATCGCCTGGGCCTGACCTACGTGATCGACATCGGCTTCCAGTCGCAAAGCCCCGAGAAGGCCACGACGATCGCCAACGCCTTCGCCGACAAGTACCTGTCGGAGCAGTTGCAGGCCAAGTACGACGCCACCCAGCAGGCCACCCAGTGGCTGAACGAGCGGATCGCCGAGCTCGAGCCGCAGGTGGCGACCGCCGAGGCGGCGGTGCAGCGCTACAAGGCCGAGCACGGGCTTCTGGCCTCGGTGGGATCCACCCTGACCGAGCAGGAGATATCCAACCTCAACGACCAGCTCGCTCAGGCGCGCGCCGACATGGCCGAGAAGGACGCCCGGGCGCGAACGGCGCAATCGGCGGCTCAGTCGGGCTCGAACGGGGGCAACCTGTCGGGTCCGCTGAACTCCCAGACCATGATGCAGCTGCGCACGCAGCAGGCGGCGGCCAGCGCCAAGGTCGCCGACCTCGAGACGAAGTACGGCCCGCGGCACCCAGAGGTCCAGCGCGCCCAGCGCGAGCTCGCCGACATCAGCGCCCAGATCAACCAGGAGCTCTCGCGCCAGGTCTCGAACCTGCAGTCCGAGGACCAGGTGGCGCGTCAGCGCGTGGCCTCGCTGGAGGGGAGCCTCGCCGGCGCGAAGGGCGCGCTGATCGGCAACAACGCCGCCTCGGTGGAGCTGGCCGATCTGCAGCGCAAGGCGGCCGCCGCCAGCACGCTCTACGACAATCTGCTCAACCGCGCCAAACAGACGTCCACCGACCTGGGCAACCAGCAGTCCGACGCCCGGGTGGTCTCGCGCGCCAAGATTCCGCTGAAGCCCAGCTATCCTGACATCAAGCTGAACCTGGCGCTGGGGCTCCTCCTGGGCCTGTCGGGCGGGCTCGGGGCGCTGTTCCTCATGGAAGGGCTGGACAGCGGCCTCACCACCGCGGCCGACATCGAGCGGCATTTCAACCTGCCGCAGCTGGGGGCGGTCCCGCTGCTGGGCAGCACCACCGACGAGAAGGGTCCGCGCCTCTCGCCTTCCGAGCAGATCATCGAGAAGCCGCTCTCCGCCTTCTCCGAGGCGTTCCGTAACCTCCGGGCCTCGATCCTGTTCTCCAAGGTCGACTCCCCCGTGCAGGTGGTGGTGGTCACCTCGGCCATGCCGGGGGAAGGCAAGACCACGACGACCTTCTGCCTCGGCAAGTCGATGGCCATGTCGGGCGCGAAAGTAGTGGTGGTGGACTGCGACCTGCGCCGCCGGAACATCAACCGCCTGCTGGGTGTCGAGCCCGAGAGCGGCCTCACCGAGGTGCTCCAGGGTCTCGCCCACCTCGATGACGTGCTCATCGAGGACAAGGCGTCCGGCGCCTGGTTCCTGCCGCTCGCCAAGTCGCCCTACAATCCTAGGGACCTCTTCGGCTCGCAGGCGATGGACCGCCTGCTGGAGGAGCTGCGCCGCCGGTTCGACATCGTCCTGCTGGACACCGCCCCGGTGATACCGGTCTCCGACACCCGTCTGCTCGCGCCAAAAGCGGACGTCGTGGTGTTCCTGGTCCAGTGGCGCAAGACGCCCCGCAAGGCCATCGAAGCGGCCTTCGCCATGCTCCGTTCGGTGGGCGCCGAGGTCGCGGGCATCGCCCTGACCTTGGTCGACGTCCGCGAACAGGCCAAGTACGGCTACGGCGATCCCGGCTATTACTATCGGTCGTACAAGAAGTACTACGCATCTTGAGCAGGGAGCGGAGGTGATCCGATGCCCTCGGGCCGCAGGCCGCCGCTGCCGGCGATAGCCCTGGCCTATCTGGCCGCAGGGATCGTCTTCGCCGGCCACTTGGCGCTCGGCGCCGGCCACACCAACGTGACCCTGACCTTGGCGGCGATCTGGTTCGCCGTCCTGGCCGCTCTTCTGGCGAGCCAATCCTGGGCCCGGCGCGCCGTGCAAGAAGCGGCGCTGGGGTGGCCCGCCGTCCCGTTCGCCCTCGTCCTGTTGCTGGCCGTCTTGTCGCTCACCCCTTTCGGCGTCGGGGGCCCCAATCCGATCTGGAGCTTCGTGCCGGGCGCCACGGCGACGGCGACGATCGATCCCTATGCGACGCTCGTCGAGCTGATCAAGCTGATGGCGCTGGCGGCGGTCTTCCTGGTGGGCGTGGCCTTTGGAGGCGACGACGGGCGCGCCAAGGCGCTGATCCGCGCGCTGCTGCTACTGGGCGCCCTCTATTGCGCCTGGGCCTTCGTGGATCACGCGCTGAGCCCGAACCTCTTGTTCGGGAGCCCGCGGCCGTTCGGGCCGGACCGGCTCTCGGCTTCGTTCGGGAGCGCCAACACCGCCGCCACGCTGTTCGGCGCGCTCACCTTGCTGAACATCGTCGACCTAGCCCGGACCTACCAGTCCGGTCGGCGGCGCGGCTCGCACAGGGACCACGACATCTTGCAGCGAGCGCCGGCGCTGGCGAGGCCGCTGCTCGCGCTGGCCCTCTCGTTGACCTGTCTCGTGCTCACCCAGTCGCGCGCCGGGATGGCGGCGACCGCCGGGGTAGGGCTGGCGTTGCTGGGGGCTCTGGCGGCGAGCCGGTCGGGCCCCTCGTCGCCCTCCGCCCCGGTCCTCGGGGCGACGGCGGTCGTGACGGGGCTGGCGCTCGGCTCGGTAGCCCTCAACCTCGGCGCCCTCCAGCAGAGGTTCCTGTTCATCGGGCCTGACACCCTGGGACGCGGCCAGATCTTCGCCGCCCACTGGTCCGCCTTCCAGGCCGCGCCGTGGGGCGGCTACGGCCTCGGCAGCTTCGCGCGGATCAACGCGATGATCATGGATCGGAGCAATTTAGTCGCCATTGGCGCCATAGGGGCGGCGCACAACGTCTATATCCAGTGGCTCGAAGAGGCCGGCGGGGCCGGCGCGGCCGCGATGTTCGCCGTGGTCGTGGTGATCGGCCTTAGGCTGATCATCGGTGCGGTCCAGCGCCAGCGGATGCGCGGCTGGCTGATGGGCGTCGGCGCGGCGCTGCTGCTCTTCCTGCTCCACGGGGCCACCGACTACGCGCTCGAAGTCTTTTCGATGGCGCTCTTCCTGAGCCTGCTCCTGGGCGTTGGCTTCGGCGCGGCCGCGCCGACCGCGCCGGCGCGGCCCGCCGAGCGCGCGCCGAGCCGGGTCCGCGCCGGCAAGACGGTGGCCCCGGCATGAACCGCCGCGTCGTCATCTACGGCATGAACTACGCCCCCGAGATCGCCGGGGTGGGCCGCTACACAGGCGAGATCGGCGAGCATCTCGCCGCACTGGGTTACGAGACCTGCG
>JAFBAO010000063.1 GCA_019247715.1 Caulobacteraceae bacterium | reverse complement strand
CCACCGAGGCTGTGTGAGAACGCGTTCCCCGGCGCGGCCGGGACTGAGGAAGCTGGCGGCTCCTCAGGCCCTCATGACTTGGATGAGCGGGGCGACGCCAAGGATCGAGATCATTCGCTTCAGATTGTAAGCGAGTACGTGCAGGCTCATCTCTGTCTGGGCCTTCTCCAGGCTCCGCATCTTGAAGTGTGTGGCGCCCATCCAGGCTTTGAGCGTGCCGAAGACATGCTCGACCGTGGCCCTGCGGATGCGCATGGCCTTGGGCATGCGGTCGAGCCTTTCCTGCATGCGGTCGAGCACGGCTTCGTGTTCCCAACGCTTCAGCCGCTTCAGCTTGTCCGGCGTGCACCTCGGCTTGAGCACACAGCTGAAGCAGGCGGTCAGATGGCGGTAGTGATCGACGTCGGCCTTTCGATCTGACCGAACGAGCCCCCTGGTCAGCTTCTGGCCCGCCGGACAGGTGTAATGATCGTGCCTGGCGTCGTAAACGAAGTCGCGCCGGGTAAAGAGGCCACGCTCGCTCGGCCACTCGATCTTCGGGATGCAGGGCAGGACCCCCGTCCCCTCGCAGGCCAGCACCTGCTCGCCGTTGTAGTAGCCGCGATCGGCCAGCGCGGTGAGTTCCTCGCATCCCATCGCTTCTCGCGCCTTGAGGGCCATGGGCTCGAGCTGGGTTCTGTCGTGGCCGACATTGGTCACCTCGTGGGCGACGACCAGATGATGAGTGACGTCGACCGCGACCTGGACGTTGTAGCCCACCAGGCCCGTCCCCTTGCCGTTGGTGGCCATGGCCCGACAGTCCGGGTCCGTCAGCGAAATCTGCTGGCCCGGGGCGGCATGAATCTCGACCTCCAGAGCCTGGAAGTCCCGCATCTGCTCGCGCAGCGAAGCGATCTTCTCCTTCAGCCGCCCGGCCTTCGCCTCGGCCAGCTCTCCCTCCTGGCGGTCGGCCGTCTCCAGCGCTGCAAGATAGCGCGCGATGCTGGCCTCCACCTGCTCCATCCGCCGCAGGATCGAGGCGCGGGTGAAGTTCTTGTCGCGCGTGTTCACCGCCTTGAACCGGCTGCCGTCGATCGCCGCCACCGCATGCGCGAACAGCCCCACCTTCCGGCACAGCTCCACGAACCGGCGACAGGCCGCCCGGATCGCGACGCCGTTGTCCTTCCTGAAGTCGGCGATGGTCTTGAAGTCCGGCGCAAGCCGACCCGTCAGCCACATCAGCTCGACGTTCCGCTGCGCCTCACGCTCCAGCCGGCGACTCGACGCTACCTGGTTCAGGTAGCCATAGATGTAGAGCTTCAGCAGCAGACCCGGGTGGTAGCCCGGCCGGCCCGTCGCCGCCGGTTCCACGCCCTCAAAGCCAAGCGCATCCAGGTCCAACTCGTCGACGAACACGTCGATCGCCCGGACCGGGTTCTCCTCGCTCACCCAGTCGTCCAGGAACTCCGGCAGCAGAATCCCCTGGCGGCGATCCTCACCCTCGACAAAGCGCTTCATCGACCACCCCCCGGATGCGTCGATGACGAACCCTAAGCTGCGTCGGCGTTTTCACACAGCCTCCACCCTACGCGGCCTTTCCTAACGTCCGCTGCCGGGCCGACGTCCGACGCCAACCAGCACAAGGGCGCAGGTGATCCTTCCCTCAGCCGGCCGCGTCTTCGCGCGCGTTGCGCCGCTGATCAGGCGGTTCGGCCTTAACCCCCGTGAACGCCCACTGAATGGTGAGGCTTAAGGCCGTTCAGGCGGGGGCGGGCATGCTTCCTTTCAGCGTTGCAACGACGCCTGCAAGGGAGACCCGAAATGCTGAAGCCGCTTCTCGCCGCCGCCAGCCTCGCCGCCGTAGCGCTGCCGTTCGCCGCGTCCGCCCAGCCCTGGGGCGGCGGCGACTACAACCGCGCCGCCTGGGACTATGGCCATTACCGCGCCTTCGCCGGCTATCCGCAGTTCCGCGACGAGAAGGCGCACATCCGCGCCGAGATCCGCGAGGGCGTGGAGGAGGGCTGGCTGGACGATGACCAAGCCGCCGATCTCTATCGCCGCATCCAGTGGGTGCAGCGCCGCGAGATGCGGGAGTTCGCAGAGCACGGCTGGTCGCTGCCCGACTGGGATCAGCAGCAGATCAAGGCCAGTCTCGACCAGGTCGACCGGTCGGTCGACCAGGCGCGCGACGGGGGCGGCGACGAGCGCTGATCGTAGCTGGCGGCGCCCCTTCGTCGGGCGCGTCTTTCGCGGGCGCCCGCGGGGCGATAGCATCGCCGCCAGGCCCGACGACCGGGAGGGAGCGGCATGCTGCGTGGATTCATTCTCGGCGTCATCGTGACGGTGGCGGTGGCCGCCCTCGGCGGTTTTCTGGCGCTGAAGTCGGGCCTGGTTCCGGCCAACGCCGACGGCCGGCCCGGCGGCCTGGAGCTCTGGGCGGCCGACACCTCGCTCAGCGCGACGCTGACGCGCGAGGCGCCGAAGGGCGCCAACCCGGTGGCGCTCACCGACGCCAACCTCACGCAGGCGGTGGCGGTCTACGGCCAGCACTGCGCCATCTGCCATGGCGATGCGCGCGGCGAGGGCTCGGCTTCGCCGGTGGCCAAGGGCGAGTATCCCCGGCCGCCGCAGTTCGGAACCGACGGGGTCGAGGACGATCCCGAGGGCTACTCGTTCTGGAAGATCAAGCACGGCATCCGCCTCACCGGGATGCCTTCCTGGGCGTCGGCGCTCAGCGATCAGCAGATCTGGAGCCTCGCGCTGCTGCTCAAGCACATGGACAAGCTCCCCCCCGGCGCGCAGCAGGCCTGGCAGCGCCTGCGAAACTAGTGTCCCGATTCCGAAGTTCGCTAGCGCGAGCGGCATCTCCCGTCGAACTTCGGAATCGATAAGGACACTAGCCAAGTATAAGTTTTAGTGTGGTTTACGGATCAGAAGTTCGCCACAGCGCCCGCCGCGACAACGGGGCGAACTTCTGATCCACCACACTAGCGCGCAGGACGGGCCGGCCGTCGCCGCTGCGCGTCGAGCCCTCCCGAGCGCGCTTCGCGATGGGGGAGCGGCGTGTATAGTCCGCGCCCATGACATCGCCCTACTGCGCGGACGAGCGGCTCAAATCCTGGCTCGCGTCGGGTGAGCCGGTGGGCTGCCACTGGCTCTCCCTGGGCGCGCCCGTCCTGGCGGAAATGGCGGCGGATGCGGGGGCCCAGACGATCGTCATCGACATGCAGCACGGGCGCTGGGACCGCGAGGGCCTGGAGAACGCCATCGCCGCCATCCGCGGCCGGGCGCCGCCGCTGGTGCGCACCGCCGACGCCTCCGACTTCGCCATCGGCCAGGCGCTCGACGCCGGCGCGCACGGGGTGATCGTTCCCATGGTGAACAGCGCGGCCGAGGCGGCCCAGGTGGTGGCCGCGGCGCACTATCCGCCGCTCGGGCGCCGCTCCGGCGGTGGCGTGCGGCCGATGACGGGGTTCCGCGCCTACCGGGAGTCCATGGACCGTCACATGGTGGCGGCGGTGATGATCGAGACGCTGGGCGCCCTGGAAGCGGTGGAGGCGATCGCCGCCACCGAGCGGCTCGGCATGGTCTTCGTGGGCCCCCACGACCTTTCCCTCGCCCTGGGAGCGGCGCCGGATTCGGCCGAGTTCGAGGCGGCGCTGCAGCGGGTGCTGGCCGCCTGCAAGAACGCCGGGACGCGCGCCGGCATCTACACCGCCACCCCCGCCCAGGCTTCGGCCCGCGCCGCCCAGGGCTTCCGCTTCGTGGTCGCCGCCAGCGACCAGCATCTCAACGGCGCCGAGGCGAGGTCGGTCTGGGCCCGGTTCCGCGCGATCGGCGCGGCCTGAACCACGAAGACGGATCCTGGTCCTTTAGGGAATCTAACGACAGCGCCAGCTAAAACCTATTGAACCTATCGAATATAGGTGTTTTTGACCCCCATCCGTCAGGAGGGGAACATGAACACGCAGCTCTTCGCCCGATCCGGGCTCGCCGTCCTATTTCTCGCCGCCGCCGGCGGGGCCGCGTTCGCCCAACCCGACCAGGCCGTCGGCGCCCAGGCCGTCCCCGATGCGCGCGAAGCCCGGATCAACCAACTGGAGGCTCAGGTGCGCCAGCTGTCCGGCATGGTGAGCGAGCTCAGCGCCGAGATCACCGACCTGAAGCGGGGGCAGGTCGCCCAGACCGAGAACATCCAGACCATCCAGGACCGCAAGCCCGCCTTCCTCGCCAGCCTCGCCGCCGGCAAGCCCTCGATCGCCAGTTCCGACGGCAAGTTCAGCGTCAACTTCCACGGGATCATGCAGCTCGACACGGCCGCCTATTTCCAGCGCGGGCCGGGCCCGGTGGGGACCGACTGGCGCCGCGACGGGCCGGCGCTGGGGGCCAGCGCCTCCAACGTCGACGCGGTCCACGCACGCAACCTGAAGGACGGCGACGTCTTCCGCCGAGCCCGGATCGGCATCGACGGGACCGCCTTCGGCGACTGGGACTACCGCTTCATCTTCGACTTCGGAGGCGCGGGGGTCGAGAACGCCGGGCAGGTGTACGAGACCTGGGTCCAGTACTCCGGCCTGAAGCCGCTGCACTTCCGGGTGGGGGCCTTCTCGCCCTCGATCGGGATGGAGGACCAGGCCTCCACCAACTCCATGCCGTTCATCGAGCGGTCGGCCTCCTCGGACATCGCCCGCGGCCTGGCCGCCGGCGACACCCGCACCGCCGCCGAGATCTTCGCGGGCGGCGACCACTGGCTGATCTCGGGCGCCGTCACCGGCAAGACCATCGGGGTGGTGAGCACCGGGGTGATCCCCTCCACCCTCGGCGCCACGGCCGGGATCGGGACCGCCCAGACCTTCGGCGATCAGCTTGGGTTCGTCGGCAGGTTCGCTGGCACGCCCTTCCACGGCCGCGACTGGCTGGTGCACGTGGGCGTCCACGGCAGCTACGTCATCCATCCGGCGGCGGTGGTCGGGCCGCCCAACAATGCCCCGCTCCCCACCGCCCTCAACAACCAGGTGATCGCCTTCAACTCGACGCCGGAGATCCGGGTGGATGCCACCCGGTTCATCAACACCGGCTCCATCAACGCCCGCCACGCCAGCACCCTCGGGGCCGAGTTCGCGGTCCAGAAGGGGCCCCTCATCGCCCAGGCCGAATACGAGGATTTCCACGTCACCAGGTCCGACGGCACCCCCGCCGCCCCCCTGGCCGACCCGTCCTTCCACGGCTTCTACGTGGAGGGGCTCTGGATGCTCACCGGCGAGCAGCGCAAGTACAACCCGACCACCGCCGCCTTCGACGCCCCGCCCGTGGCCCATCCGTTCAGCCTGACGGGCGGGGGCCTGGGCGCCTGGGAGCTCGGCTTCCGCTACTCGGACATGAACCTCAACTACCGGCCGGGCCTCGCCGGGAGCTTCCAGACCGGGTCGGGCATCCGCGGCGGCGACGAGCAGAACTTCAACGTCAGCCTCAGCTGGTACCCGGTCCCGATCGTCCGGTTCCTGCTGGACTATCAGCACGTTATCGTCGACCGGCTCTCGCCGGCGGCCAACGCCGCGGGGAACGCCACCTGGCTGCTGCCCGCCCCCGGCCTCCAGATCGGCCAGCATTTCGATGTGCTGGCGGTGCGCTCCCAGGTCGCCTTCTGAGCCCACCTTGTCTTTTGCGGCTCAAGGCCTTATTTCGCCGCCATCACACACGCAGGCGTTCGGCGACGCGCGGGCCTGACACCCGCGCGTTTCCGTTCCGGGCCCCTCCGGGGGTTTTGGCCTGCGGAGGCGCACCGGAAGAAGGAGATCTGAATGGCGCTTCCCGAGTTTTCCATGCGTCAGCTGCTCGAAGCTGGCGCCCACTTCGGCCACCAGACCCACCGCTGGAACCCGAAGATGGAGCGGTACATCTTCGGCGCCCGCTCGAACATCCACATCATCGACCTCTCCCAGACGATGCCGCTGCTGCACCAGGCCCTGGTCAAGGTGCGCGAGGTGGCGGCCTCGGGGGGGCGGGTCCTCTTCGTGGGCACCAAGCGCCAGGCCTCCGAGCCGGTGGCCACGGCCGCCAAGCGCTGCGCCCAGTACTACGTGAACCACCGCTGGCTGGGCGGCACCCTCACCAACTGGCGGACCATCTCCCAGTCCATCGCCCGGCTCCGGGAGCTGGAGGGGGTGGTGGAGAGCCCGGAAGCCTCGGGCCGGACCAAGAAGGAGCTGCTGCAGCTCACCCGCGAGCGCGACAAGCTCGAGCTCTCCTTGGGCGGCATCAAGGACATGGGCGGCATTCCCGACCTGATGTTCGTGATCGATACCAACAAGGAGGCGATCGCCATCCAGGAGGCGCGCAAGCTGAACATCCCGGTGGTCGCCATCCTCGACACCAACTGCGACCCTCAAGGGATCACCTTCCCGATCCCCGGCAACGACGACGCGGCCCGGGCCATTCAGCTCTACTGCGACCTGGTGGCCGACGCGGTGCTGGACGGCCTCACCGAGGGCCAGGCGGCGATCGGGGTGGACATCGGGGCGGCGGTCGCGCCGAGCGAGCCCGCCCTGCGCAAGAGCGCCGCCGCCCAGCCGGAACCGGCCGCCGAGAGCGAGCCGGCCGGCCCGGCGGTCTCCGAGGCCGAGATGAGCGGGGCGGCGGCCGAGCCCGAGGGCGAGACCGCGTCGGAAGGCTAAGCTTGGCGGGCCGCTGGCCCGCGTGACACTCTGATCGGAGGCGAGACCATGGCCGACATCACGGCATCCATGGTGAAGGACCTGCGCGAAGCGACCGGCGCAGGGATGATGGACTGCAAGAAGGCGCTGGAGGAGACCGGCGGCGACATGGACGCCGCCGCCGACAAGCTGCGCGTCAAGGGCCTGGCCAAGGCGGCCAAGAAGGCCGACCGGGTGGCCTCCGAAGGGGCGGTCGCGGTGGCCGTCCGCGACGAAGGGGCCGGCATGACCGGCGCGGTCATCGAGCTCAACGCCGAGACCGACTTCGTGGCCCGCAACGACAGCTTCCAGGCCGCCGCGCGCAAGATCGCCAGGGCGGCGCTGGACGTGGCCGGCGACGTGGAGGCCCTGCGGGGCGCCAAGACCGAGGGCGGCGAGAGCGTGGGCGACCTCGTCACCGGCCTCGTCGCCACCATCGGCGAGAACATGCTGCTGCGCCGCTCGGGCCGGCTCGCCGTCAGCCAAGGCGTGGTCGGCTGGTACGTCCACCCCACCGGCGATCTCGGCCGGATCGGGGTCATCGTCGCCATCGAGGGGGGCGGGGACAAGGCGGCGCTGGCCGAGGTCGGACGCAAGGTCGCCATGCACATCTCGCACGCCAATCCGCTGTCGCTGACCGCCGAGTCCCTGGACCCGGCGGCGGTGGAGCGCGAGCGCGCCATCTTCCGCGAGCAGGCGCTGGCCTCCGGCAAGCCCCCGCAGGTGGTCGACAAGATGATCGAAGGGCGGATCCGCAAGTTCTACGAGGAGGTGGTGCTTCTGAAGCAGCCCTTCATCATGAACCAGGACCAGACCATCGAGCAGCTGCTGGCCGAGACCTCCAAGGCCCAGGGCTCGCCGGCGAAGATCACCGGATTCCTGCGGCTGGCGCTGGGCGAGGGCGTCGACAAGAAGACCGACGACTTCGCCGCCGAGGTGGCCGCCCTCAGCGGGGCGAGCTGAGCGCCCGACGCTCGGAGCGGCCGCGCTTCGCCCTCCCTCCCCAGGCGGGGAAGGTAGGATTATGGTGCGGCCGCGAGTCGAGGAGAAACGCGCGGATGCCTGACGCCCAGCCGTCCTATCGCCGGATCCTGCTGAAGGTCTCCGGCGAGGTGTTGATGGGCGACCAGGGCTTCGGGATCGATCTGGCGACGCTCGACACCGTGGCCTCCGACATCGCCGAGGTGGTCCGCGCCGGCGTGCAGCTGTGCCTGGTGATCGGCGGCGGCAACATCTTCCGTGGCGTCTCCATGGCCGGCAAGGGCATGGAGCGGGCCAGCGCCGACTACATGGGCATGCTGGCCACGGTGATGAACGCCCTGGCCCTGCAGGCGGCGCTGGAGAAGCAGGGGGTCCAGACCCGGGTCCAGTCGGCGATCCCCATGGAGGCCATCTGCGAGCCCTACATCCGCCGCCGGGCGCTCAGGCACCTGGAGAAGGGCAGGGTGGTGATCTTCGCCGCCGGCCTCGGCGCGCCCTTCTTCACCACCGACACCCCCGCCGCGCTCAGGGCTGCGGAGATGGGCTGCGACGCGCTGCTGAAGGGCACCAGCGTCGACGGGGTCTACACCGCCGACCCCAAGAAGGAGCCCGGCGCCCAGCGCTACGAGCGGCTCAGCTACTTCGAGGTCCTGGCCCAGGACCTGCGGGTGATGGACGCCTCCGCCATCGCCCTGATGCGCGACAACGCCATTCCCATCGTGGTCTTCTCCATCCGCGAACGCGGCAACCTGCTGCGCGTCCTGCGCGGCGAGGGGATCCACACGACCATCACCGAGACCAGAATAGCGGTCTAGAAGAGCGAGGCTGAACATGGCCCAGGCCGAAAAGCCCAACATGGCGAGAATCCGGGAGCGCATGGACAAGGCCGTCGGCGCCCTGAAGGACGAGTTCACCACCCTGCGCACCGGCCGCGCGAATGCCGGCCTGCTCGACCAGGTGACGGTGGACGCCTACGGCTCGCACATGCCGATCAACCAGGTGGGGGCGGTCAGCGTGCCCGATGCGCGCATGCTCACCGTGAGCGTCTGGGACAAGGGCCTGGTGGTCTCGGTGGAGAAGGCGATCCGCAACGCCGGCCTGGGCCTGAACCCCGTGGTCGAGGGCCAGAACCTGCGGATTCCGATCCCCCCGCTCACCGAGGAGCGCCGCCGGGACCTGG
>JAFBAO010000091.1 GCA_019247715.1 Caulobacteraceae bacterium | reverse complement strand
AAGACCGGTGGCGGCGGCCGCGCCCAGGTTCAGCCTCGGCGGCGCGAGCTCCTCGGTGGCCGCCCCCAACAGGGGATTGACGCAGAGCGGCTTGCGGTTTCCGAGCGGCGTCAGCTCGCCGGAGGGGCTCCAGATCATCGCCCGGCTGAGCAGCCGCGCCACTCCGGTGAAGTCGCCCGCCCGCACCGCCGCCCAGGCCTCCAGGCAGCCGGCCTCGTCGCGCCGGTCGCAGGCGGGAATCGCCGATCCGGGCTGGTGCTGGTCGGCAGGAACCACGGTGTCGATGAGGTAGGCGCCCACCAGCCGCTCGCGGAGCGCCGGATCCGGGGCGATCTCCTGGGTCAGAAGCCTCGCCGCCAGTTCCCCCCCCTGCTCCACCCCGACCAGGAAGAAGGGCCGGCCGCGGTTCAGGTGGTCGCGATAGTAGTCGAAGGCGGCCTTCACGTCGCCGTAGGCGAAGCGGCGGGCGTCGATGGCGTCGTCCCAGAGGGTCGACTTGGTGTAGAGACTGGCCTGCCGGTAGCGGGGGGCGAACACGTCGCCGACGCTGGAGAAGGGCGCCGCATAGTTCGGCAGCATCACCCGGAAGAGGATGGCGTTGGCGCCGGGATCGAGCACGGGTCCGTTCCAGTGCTTGCCGCCATTGTAGGTGGTGGGCTGCAGGAAGAAGACGTCGGCGGGCCCGGTGGTGGTGACCGGCGCCAGGGCCCAGGCGCCCCCGGCGGCGTAGTTGGGGGCGCTCGGCGGCGCGCTCTTCACGAAGGGGACCTTCGGGTCCAGCAGGGCCCGGATGATGTCGTCGCGCCAGATGGCGGCGACCACCAGCGCCACGCCGAGCGCCACCGCGACCCAGGCGGCGAACCAGAACCTCCAACCGCGCGTCCGGGCCGCCATGAACGACGCTTAGCCCGAGCGCCGCCCGCCGTCACCCCGCTCTGACAAGGCGAGGCGGCCGCGGTCAGCCGCTCTGCGAGCGAGCGCTGCGCACATAGTCGGCGACGCCGTCTTCGAGGCTGGTGAATTGGCCGTCGTAGCCGGCCGCGCGCAGCCGCTCGAGGCGGGCCTCGGTGAAGTACTGGTAGCGGGGCCGAAGCGCCTCCGGCATGTCGAAGTAGTCGATCGCCGCGGTCTTGCCGGCGGCCCGGAACACGGCCTCAGCGAGATCCTTGAACGAGCGGGCGCGGCCGGAACCCAGGTTGAAGATCCCGCTCGCCGGTGCCGCTTCGAGCAGCCAGACGACCACGTCCGCCGCGTCTCGCACATAGACGAAGTCGCGCAGCTGTCCTCCGTCAGGATAGTCGCTTCGGTGGGACTTGAAGAGACGCACCCGCCGCCCGGCCGCCACATCCGGCCAGATCTGCGCGGCCACCGACTTCATCGCCCCCTTGTGGCCCTCGTTGGGGCCGTAGACGTTGAAGAACTTGAGCCCGGCCCACTGCGGCGGCCCGGCCCCGCGGGCGGCCTCCCGGGCCGCGAAGAGGTCGAAGAGAGCCTTCGACCAGCCGTAGGGGTTGAGCGGACGCAGCGCCGCCAGCGCGGTCGGGTCGTCGTCGTCGTCGAACCCGCCGGCGCCGTCGCCGTAGGTCGCCGCGGACGAGGCGTAGATCAACCGCCGCCCCGCTGCAGCGCACCAGCGGAAGAGGTCGCGCGAAAGGCAGAAGTTGTTGCGGATGATCTTGTCGACGTCGGCCTCGGTGGTGGAGGAGATGGCGCCCATGTGGATCACCGCCTCCAGCTCGCCGCCCCGGCGCCCCAGCCAGTCGAACAGCTCCTCCGGGAAGACGAAATCGGCGATCGGATGGGGCGCGAGATAGCGCCAGCGCCCGTCGTCGGCCGCGCCCAGCCAGTCGCATACGGCGACCTCGAAGCGCCCCTCCCCCGCCAGCCGCCCGACGATGTTGGAGCCGATGAACCCTGCCCCGCCGGTGACGAGGACGAGGCGGCGGCTCATCGCCGGCCCCTCGGGCGGGCGGCAGGGGCGGTCATGCCCTTTTCGCGATGCGCTTCAGGGTGGCGGTGGTCGACTGGCCCTCGACGAGGTCGGCGAGCCTCACCTCGCCGCCGTAGCCTTCCACCAGGTCGCGCCCCACCACCCCGTCTAGGCTGTAGTCGGCGCCCTTCACCAGCACGTCGGGACGGGCCGCCTCGATCAGGGCGAGCGGCGTCTCCTCGTCGAAGGGGGTGACGAGGTCCACCGACGCCAGGCCCGCCAGCACCAGGGCCCGCGACTCCAGATCGTTCACCGGCCGTCCCTCGCCCTTCAGCCGCCGTACGCTGGCGTCCGAGTTCAACCCCACGATCAGGCGGTCGCACCAGGCGCGGGCCTGGGCCAGGTAGGCGATGTGGCCGCGGTGAAGGATGTCGAAGCAGCCGTTGGTGAAGCCGACCCTGAGACCGCGCTCGCGCCAGCGGGCGACCTCGCGCGCCATCCGCTCGGCGGTGGCGATCTTGGCCTCCGCCGGGGCGAGGATCTCGGCGAGCTCGGCCTCCACCAATTCGTCGGGCGAGACGGTGGCGGTGCCGGCCTTCTGAACCACCACCCCGGCGGCCAGCAGGGCGAGCTCGACGGCCGAGGTCCAGTCGGCGCCGGCCGCCAGGCTGACGCCCAGGGCCGCCAGCGCCGTGTCCCCGGCGCCCGAGGTGTCGTAGACCTCCGGCGGCGGCCGCCGGAAATGCCGGACGCTTTCGCCCCGCACGGCCAGCGACATTCCCTTGGCTGACCGCGTGGCGAGGATCGCCTTGCAGGCCGACAGCTCCAGCCCCCTGGCGAGCGCCGCCTCCACCTCGGCGTCGGCGCCGGTGGGAAGATCGGTAGCGTAGGCGAGCTCGGCGGCGTTCGGCTTGATCACGTCGACCGCGCCGTAGCGGGCGAAGGAACGGGCCTTGGAGTCGACGATCACCAGGGCGCCCTCCCGCCGGGCGGCCGCCAGCGCCGCCTCGATCACCCGCTCTGTGACCACCCCCTTGCCGTAGTCAGAGATCAGGATCGCCTTGGCCCCAATGGCGGCCTCGTCCAGCGCTAGTACGAGCCGTGCCTCGACCTCGCCGGCCACCGGCCGCGCCGCCTCTTCGTCAAGGCGCAGGAGCTGCTGGCCGGCCGAGACGAATCGCGTCTTCACCGTCGTCGGGCGGCCCGGGTCCTCGATCAGTCGCCCCTCGAGGCCGGTCTCGGCGGCGATCAGCGCCCTCGCCTCTCCGCCGGCCGCATCGGCGCCCGCCACACCCACCAGGGCGCAGGCGGCGCCGAGCGAGGCGATGTTGCGCGCGACGTTGCCGGCGCCGCCCAGCATCACGCTCTCGCGCGAGCGGGCCATCACCGGAATCGGCGCTTCAGGAGAGATGCGTCCCACCTCGCCGTAGACGAAGCGGTCCACCATCAGGTCGCCCACGGCGACGAGGCGGACGCCCGCGATGGCGTGGAGCAGCTGCTGGAGGGCCGACAGGTCCATGGTCCAGGGTCTGCGCGCTCAGGCGGAGCCGGTCAAGCCGAGGCGGCGGCGCCGCGGGCCTTGGCCAACCGGTCGAAAGCCAGGAGCTCGCGCACCAGCGGCTCGAAGTCCTCGAGCGGCACCATGTTGGGTCCGTCGGAGGGGGCGCGGTCGGGGTCCTCGTGGGTCTCCATGAACACCGCCGCCACCCCCACCGCCACGGCCGCCCGGGCCAGCACCGGCACGAAGCGCCGCTCGCCCCCTGAGCTCGCACCCGCCCCGCCCGGCTGCTGGACCGAGTGGGTGGCGTCGAACACCACCGGACAGCCGATCTCGGCCAGGATCGGCAGGGCCCGCATGTCCGTGACGAGGGTGTTGTAGCCGAACGAGACGCCCCGCTCGCAGGCCATCACGTTGGGATTGCCGGCGTCAACGGCCTTGGCGACCACGTGCTTCATGTCCCAGGGGGCAAGGAACTGGCCCTTCTTGATGTTGAGCGCCCGGCCGGTGCGGGCGGCGGCGACGATGAGGTCCGTCTGGCGCGACAGGAAGGCCGGGATCTGCAGGACGTCCGCCGCCTCGGCGGCCGGCGCGCACTGGTCCGCCGCGTGGACGTCGGTGAGCACCGGCAACCCGATCCTCTCGCGGACCTCGGCGAAGATCGGCAGCGCCTGGTCGAGCCCGACCCCCCGGGCGCTGGTCCCCGAGGTGCGGTTCGCCTTGTCGAAGGAGGTCTTGTAGACGAGGCCCACGCCGAGGCGGCGAGCGATCTCCTTCAGCGCCTGGGCCGTCTCCAGGGCGTGGTCGCGGCTCTCGAGCTGGCAGGGCCCCGCGATGATCGTGAGCGGCAGGCCGTTCCCGATCCTGACCGGCGCACCCGAAGGGGTCTTGAGCTCCACCACGGAGTTGGGCCGCGCCGACAATTACCCGTCCTCCGATTTCCGGCCTCGCGGCCAGATGAACCCTGCCACGCGGCGGCGCAAGCCCGACGGGCGAGGCTGATTCGCCTTGTCGCGCAACGGTGTTATGCTGGCGGTCGAAAGTGACGGTGGGAGGCGGCGTTGGACGGTGAACAAGCCGCGATCGTCGGTCTCGACGATCCGGAGCTGCGGAAGGCGCCGGCGGCGTTCCGCGCGGCGGTGAAGATCGCCTCCCAGAATTGGACGGTGGGCCGGCTCACCTTCGTGCTGCCGTCCGGCCGCGAGCTCCTCATCGAAGGGTCGCAGCCCGGCCCCGACGCCCGCCTTGTCGTGAAGGATTTCCGATTTGTCAGCCGCGTTCTGGCCGCCGGCGACATCGGCTTCGGCGAGGGTTTCATAACCGGCGAGTGGGAGACGCCCGACCTTTCGGTCCTGCTGGAGGCGTTCACCGCCAACCTCGACCGGCTTCACCGGCTGATCGAAGGGAACGCGTTCATGCGCTGGGTCAACCTCCTCGCCCACCTCCTGCGCCGCAACGACCGCGCCGGGGCGCGCCGGAACATCCTCGCCCACTACGATCTCGGCAACGCCTTCTATTCCCGCTGGCTGGATCCCACGATGACCTACTCGGCCGCCCGGTTCGAGCGGCCGGGCCAGTCGCTGACCGACGCCCAGAGGAACAAGTACGCGAGCCTCGCCCGGCAGATCGGGCTCCAGCCGGATCACCACGTCCTGGAGATCGGTTGCGGCTGGGGCGGCTTCGCCGAGTTCGCGGCCGGCGAGGTCGGCGCCAAGGTTACCGGCATCACCATCTCCAAGGCCCAGTACGAGTTCGCCAGGAAACGGATATTCGACGCCGGTCTCGCCGAGCGGGCCGACATCCGGCTGGTGGACTATCGCGACGTCGAAGGCCGTTTCGACCGGGTCGCCTCGATCGAGATGTTTGAAGCCGTGGGGGAGGCCTACTGGCCCCTCTATTTCCGCAAGATCCGCGACGTGCTCTCGCCCGGCGGTCGGGCGGGCCTGCAGATCATCACCATCCGCGACGAGCTCTTCAGCCACTACCGGAGCCGGGCGGACTTCATTCAGAAGTACATCTTTCCGGGCGGCATGCTCCCTTGCGAGACCCGGCTCAAGGAGGAGACGGAGCGGGCTGGCCTGGAATGGGCCGGCGTGATCCGCTTCGGCCAGAACTACGCCGACACTCTCGCCGAATGGGCGCGGCGCTTCGAGGGGGGCTGGGAAGAGATCAAGGGGCTCGGCTTCGACGAACGTTTCCGGCGGCTCTGGCGCTTCTACCTCGGCTATTGCGAGGCTGGCTTCCGCACCGAACGCACCAATGTCGTTCAGCTCAGCCTGGCGAAAAGCTGAGGTCAGGCAGATTTAGGCCACGAACCTCACGGACGACGCGAAGGCGATCCGGGGCCTACGCGACCACCTTCGCCAAGCCTCTTTCTACGCGCAGCAAGCGCGCGTTCGTCGTTGGCGGTCGATCGGGCCAAGCGCAGTTCCCAACATCCTTCCGGGGGATCGGGGTGACGGCCCTGCGGCCCTTCGCTAGCGTGAGCGGGAGGAGCAACCCAGGAGGCGCCCGTGAGCGAGTACGTCCACTACGAGGTCGGCGACGACTTCATCGCCACCATCACCCTCGACAAGCCCGCGCGCCGCAACGCCCTCGACGACGAGATGGGCGACGCCCTCGAGGCCGCCCTCGCCGCCGCCGGAGAGGACGACAAGGTCCGGGTGGTCATTCTGACCGGCGCCGGGGGCGCCTTCAGCTCCGGCCGCGATCTCGTGGACCTCGCCAACCGCCCGCCGGAGAAGCGCGGCCGCACCCGGGAGAACGTCGCCGAGGGGGGCTTCTGGTTCGTCACCGCGTGCCCGAAGCCGGTGGTGGCCGCCGTGGACGGACCGGCGGTGGGCTGGGGCGTCGAGATCAGCTCGCACTGCGACGTGCGGATCGCCAGCGACAGCGCCCGGTTCGGCTGGGTGTTCGCGCACCGCGGCCTCGTCACCGACACCGCCGCCGGGACCTGGATCCTGCCTCGGATCGTGGGCTTCGCCGAGGCCGCCCGGCTGCTCTACTCCGGCGAGATCATCGACGCCGCCGAGGCCCTCAGGATCGGCTACGTCCAGGCGGTCGTGCCCAGAAAGGATCTGATGGCCGCCGCCCGCGCCGAGGCGGCGCGGTTCGCCAAGGGCTCGCCCTTCGCGATCCGCCGCCTGAAGCGGCTGCTTTGGGGGGGACCAAGCCAGAGCGCCCTCGAACACTACCAGGCGAACCGGGAGGCGCTCTTCGAATGCTTCCTCTCCGCCGACCACAAGGAAGGGGTGGCGGCGTTTCTCGAGAAGCGGCCGGCGGTGTTTACCGGTCGCTAACCTTGAATGCGCCCAAGGAGGTCGTGAGACTGGCGATCAGGTCCTGACGGGCCCGCCAGGCCTTGCGCTTGCCCGCCTTCACCTGCCCCGCCTCCCGCCGGCGCCGGCGGTTCGGAAGGTCGAAGGCGCCTACGCCGTCCGGCACGCCGCCCATCTCGCGCCAGAAGCCGTCGTAGTCTGCCTTGATCTCCTCGGTGAGGGCGAACGGCCGACGCACGGCGTGCGCCCGTCGCGACACCGCCTTGATCGCGCTGACGCCCAGAGCCTCCGCCAGGCCATAGGCGGCCTCCAGCACCGCCTGCTTGGGGCGCAGGCCCCAGAGCTCGCGCGTCGCCCCGACGATCGCGGCCTTGGCGTCCGGAGCGGCCACCGGACCCTGGAGACCGCCGATCCACAGGATCGTCGGCGCGCCTTCGGCCAGATCGCCGACAATCAGCGTGAGCTTGGCCAGGGCGCGGTCCGACTGGGCCTCGGAAAGACAGATCGCCAGTTCGCCTTCGCTGCGGGTCAGCCAGTCACGCCGCAGGTCGATCACGAAGCTGCGCCCCGAGCGTCCCACGATGGACGCCGTCACCAGGCGCTCACCGCGCAAAAGGCGGCCGACGGCCTCCAGGCCCAGGCGCCGGATCAGCATGTCGTAGTGGCGACAGAGGAGCCGGAGGCGCTGCTCCAGGCTGAAGCGGCGATGGGCGAGCCGGGTCTGGACCTTCTTGACCAGATCGACCGGGGGCGCCGCCACGTCGGTCAACTGGCAAAGCCCTTCGGCGGTGGCGAGCCACCGGCCGGTGGTCCCGCGCCAGACCGCGGCCCGGAACATGAATTTCAGGCGCTCGCTCAGGGGCTCTTGGCTCAAGGCGCCGGCCATGAACCGCCGCAGGCGCCGGCGGGCCTGGGACGATCCTACGGGCGCAGCGGCGTCAAAATCCGACGCAGCCGTAAGGAAATCCGCCATCGCCGGACTCTCGAAACGCTCCAGTGCCTAGCTGCGTGTCCTTCCCAGACGCCTTGTAAGAACGCCGAAATCCCGGACGTTTCAAGCCGGCTCGCGCCTCAGATGCGAAAGCTTTGCGGTCAGGCCTCACCCCTCGCGGCCGCTTCCAGAACGGCGACGTCGAGCTTCACCATCTTGAGCATCGCCTCGGCGACCCGCTTCGCCTTGGCCCGGTCGGGGTCGCGCATCAGAGCGCCGAAGCCCATGGGAACGATCTGCCAGGAGAGGCCCCAGCGGTCGCGCAGCCAGCCGCATGCTTCGGTCTGGCCGCCCTCTTTCAGCGCCTCCCAGAGCCGGTCGATCTCCGCCTGGTCCGCGCATTCCGCCACGATCGAGAAGCTGTGGTTGAAAGGGTCCAGCGGTCCCGCCTCAATGGCCTGGTAGCGCTGGTCGCCGAGCCTGAACCCTGCGACCTTGACGCTTCCGGCCGGTCCGCTCGGGGTATCCGCGGGGAGCGTCGAGATCCAGCCGATCGTCGAGCCAGGGATCAGCCCGACGTAGAAGCCGATGGCGGCCTCCATGTCCTTCTCGAACCAGAGGTGCTGGGTGACTTGGGCCATGGGCCGGGCTCCGTCGCAGAAGGGCGCGCCCATCGCGCCCTTTCTCGCTTCCAGGACGATCCGGATCCATCCTGGCCGACATCCGCGCGCCGCGCCGGGCGCGCTACCCCCTTGCGCCCTCGCCCCGCGCCCGCGATGTAGCGGCCATGGCCGCCCAGACCGTGCTCGACCTGATCGGAAACACGCCGCTGATCCGCCTCAAGCGCGCCAGCGAGGCCACCGGTTGCGAGATCCTGGCAAAGGCCGAGTTCCTGAACCCGGGCCAGTCGGTGAAGGACCGAGCCGCCCTCTTCATCATCCGCGATGCGGAGCGCCGGGGCCTGCTGCGGCCGGGCGGACGGATCGTCGAGGGCACGGCGGGCAATACCGGCATCGGCCTGGCGATGGTGGGCCGGGCGCTGGGTTATAAGACCACGATCGTCATACCGCGCACCCAGAGCCAGGAGAAGAAGGACGCCATCGTGCTGATGGGCGCGGAGCTCGTCGAGGTGGACACCGTACCCTATTCGAATCCGGCCAACTACGTTCGTTATTCGGGGCGCCTGGCCGAAGAGCTGGCCGCCGGCGAGCCGGCCGGGGCGATCTGGGCCAACCAGTTCGACAACGTCGCCAACCGCCAGGCCCACGTGGAAGGCACCGGTCCGGAGATCTGGGCGCAGACCGCCGGTCGGATCGACGGCTTCATCTGCGCGGTGGGCACCGGCGGCACCCTGGCCGGCGTCGCCATCGGCCTGCGGGAAAAGCACCCCGACATCGCCATCGGCCTCGCCGATCCGGGCGGCGCCTCCCTCTACGACTACTACGCCCACGGCCAGCTCAAGGCCGAAGGGACCTCCATCAGCGAGGGCATCGGCCAGAGCCGGATAACCGCCAACCTCGAGGGCCTGAAGGTCGACTATCCCTACCGTGTGACCGACGAGGAGATGATGACAGCGATCTTCGAGCTGGCCGACGAAGGCATGGTCATGGGCGGCTCCACGGGCATCAACGTGGCGGGCGCGGTGCGTCTCGCCCACGACCTGGGCCCGGGCCACACCATCGTGACGATCCTTGCCGACTACGGCGCGCGCTACCAGTCGAAGCTCTTCAACCCGGCCTTCCTGCGGGAGAAGGGCTTGCCGACCCCGCCCTGGATCAAGGGATGACGTCCTCGCCTCTCGTCTCAACCGACTGGCTGGCCGAACGCCTCGGCGAGCCCTCCGTGGCGATCCTGGACGCCAGCTGGCGCATGCCCGCCGAGGGCCGCGACCCGCGGGCCGAATACGCCGAGGGCCACATCCCGGGCGCGGTGTTCTTCGACATCGATCAGATCGCCGACCACGCCGGCGACCTGCCGCACATGCTGCCCTCGCCGCAGGAGTTCGCCACCGCGGTGCGTCGCTTGGGTGTGGGGCCGCAAAGCCTCGTCGTCGCCTACGACAGCCTCGGCCTCTTCTCCGCCCCCCGGGTCTGGTGGAGCTTCAGGGCCATGGGACACGCGGACGTCTTCGTGCTGGACGGGGGGCTCCGCAAGTGGATCGCCGAGGGCCGGGCGGTGGAGACCGGCTGGCGCGAGTCCCCGCACGGCGAGTTCAAGGCCCATCCGCGCCCGGAGCTCGTCCGCAGCCTCGCCGAGGTGCGGTCGCTGCTCGAGACGGGGGCCGCGCAGCTGGTCGATGCGCGTTCGGCGGCGCGTTTCCGCGGCGAGGCGCCCGAGCCGCGGCCAGGCGTGCGGCCTGGCCACATGCCCGGAGCTCTGAACGTCCCCTGGGCCTCGCTGATCGAACCCGACGGGACCCTCGCCCAGCCGCCGGCGCTCCAGGCGGCGTTCCGGACGGCCGGGATCGATCTTGCCCATCCCATCGTCACCACCTGCGGCTCCGGGATCAGCGCCGCCCTCCTCGCTCTGGCGCTGGCGAGGATCGGCCGCCCCGACGTCGCGGTCTATGACGGCTCCTGGACCGAATGGGGCGGGCGCGCCGACACCCCGATCGTCGTCGGATCATGAGCGGCACGAGCGAGCGAACCCGCCTGATCCGCGCCGGCAAGGCGCCGGAAAGGCTTTCCCGCACTGTCGGTCCCCCGATCCAGAAGGGGTCCACCGTGCTGCTGCCCAACGCCGCGGCCCTCTATGACGAGCGCCAGGCCACCTACGGCCGCGCGGGCCTCGCGGCCCAGGCGACCCTTATGGAGGCGCTGGCCGAGCTGGAGGGCGCCGCCGCCGTCCGCCTCTTCCCCTCGGGTCTGGCCGCCATGACCGGCGCCATGCTGGCGGTGCTGAAGGCGGGGGACGAGGTTCTGGTCACCGATGCTGTCTACAAGCCCACCCGCCGGTTCTGTGATCGGGTGCTTTCGCGCTTCGGGATCGCCGTCCGCTACTATCCTCCCCGGACCGCCGCCGGGGCGCTGCTGGCGATGTCGACGCCCGCAACCCGGCTGATCGTGCTGGAGTCGCCGGGCTCGCTGAGCTTCGAGCTGCAGGACGTTTCCGCCATCGCCGCGCTCGCCCGCCAACGCGGTGTGCGCACCCTGATCGACAACACCTGGGCCGCGGGCCTCCTCTTCAAGCCGCTGGCGCATGGCGTCGACCTCAGCGTCCAGGCGCTCACCAAATACGTGGGCGGGCATTCCGACCTGTTCATGGGCTCGGCCGCGGCGCGCGAGCCGGCCCTCGTCAAGGCCCTCGACCAGGCGATCATGGACTTCGGCTGGTCGGTGGCGGCCGAGGACGCCTACCAGATGCTGCGGGGTCTTCGGACCCTTCCCACCCGGCTGGAGCGCTGCGGCGCGGCGTCCCTGGCGGTGGGCGCCTGGTTGCGCGAGCAGCCGGAAGTGGCCGAGGTGCTGCACCCCGCCCTGCCCGGCGCGCCGGACCACGCGCTCTGGAAGCGGGATTTCTGCGGCCCGGCCGGCCTGTTCGGCGTGGTGCTGAAGCCCTGCCCGGACCTCGCGGTTCAGGCGTTCCTCGACTCGCTCACCCTCTTCGGCCTGGGCTTCTCCTGGGGCGGATTCGAGAGCCTGGCCCTGAACTGCGACCCGCAATTCGACGTGCGCAGGTTCGCGACCGGCTTCGAAGGGCCGGTGCTGCGCTTCAACATCGGCCTCGAGGACCCGGCCGACCTGATCGCCGACCTTGCGCAGGCGCTGGGCGCATTGCGGAGCGCCGCCGCCCGAGGATAGGCTGCGGCGCTCGTCGAAAGGGGGATCGCGCCATGGCGCTGAAGGTTGTGGGCTCCGGCCTCGGACGCACCGGCACCAAGTCGCTGCAGACGGCGCTGAACCGGCTGGGCTTCGGTCCCTGCTACCACATGATCGAGGTCTTCTCCCATCCCGAGCACATCCCGCTCTGGATCGAGGTCGGGGCGGGCCGCCCCGACTGGGACGCCCTCTTCGCCGACTACCATTCCATGGTGGACTACCCGGGCGCCTATTATTGGCGGGAGCTCGCCGAGCACTACCCGGACTCCAAGGTGCTCCACTCGGTGCGCGATCCCGACGCTTGGTTCGACTCCACCCAGGCCACCATCTTCGCCCCTGGCGCCATGACCTCCATGCCGGGGCCGATGCAGCCCTTTTTCAGCACCTTCATGGCGGAGATCCGCGAGCGCCTGCACGACCGGGCCTTCATGACCGAATACTTCCGCCGCCACACCGAGGCGGTGAAGGCGGCGATCCCGCCCGAGCGGCTGCTCGTCTACGAGTCCGGGCAGGGTTGGGGGCCGCTGTGCGCGTTTCTGGGCGTTCCGGTTCCCGATGAGCCCTATCCTTCCGAAAATTCCCGCAGCGAGTTCATCGGCCGCATGGCGGCGTCGGGCGGCGATCCCTCGAAGATCGCGCAGTCGTTCAGGAAGTAGCCGCGCCTTGGCTCAGCGGCGATCGGCGGGCGCGTTCTTGCCGAGCACCGCGACGATGATGATCACGAAGGCGGCGAGCCTGAGCAGATAGGCCCAGGCGTCCTCGCCCCGGGTCGCGCGGCTGAAACTCGACACCATCTGGTTGGCGGCCATGAGCCAGAACGCCGCGGAAAGCGCCATGAAGAAGGCGTCGCGGGTGCGCGCCCAGAACCTCAGGAAGAAAACGGCGGCGATGGCGAAACCGGCGCACAGGGCGCCCGAGACGAACAGGGCGATCTCCGCCTGGGTGGCGCTCATCGCGTCTGCCAGATGAAGCCGTAGAGCAGCGCCGCCAACCCCAGCCCCGTGGTCGCCTGCCGCCAACCGAGCAGGTCGATGTCGGTGAACACCAGGAGGTCCGCCGCCAGCAGCACGTTATTCAGGGCGAAGAAGGCGAAACAGACGGCGGTCCACAGCAGGAGCGGCGTCCGGGCCCGCAGGTAAGCCCGCCCGAGCAGGCCGGCGCAGATCACGCTGGCGGCGATGCACAGGAGGTAGATCAGGACCGGCGCAGTCAACGCGGCCGGTCTCTGAAGCGGATGGCCTCCGCCAGGGAATGGATCTGATCCTCCGGCCAGGTGATCGCGTTGATCACCGCCACCGGCCGCTCCCGATAGGCCTCGGCGAGGGCGTCGCAGAGCTCGTCCAGAGAGGCGCCCTTGGCCGCGAACCGAAAGCCTCCGCCGTCGGTGCGCGCCACCAGCCCGTCGTGCTCGAACCCGATGAGCGCGCCCGAAACCACCGCCTCGCTCGCCCGCAGCTCGCCTACAAGCTCGCCCACGGACCATATCCGGCACGGCGAGTCTCTCATCATCAGCAACAGGCGCAGCGCCCAGACCGTTCGGATGCTGCGACGAATGAAGTCCAGAAGCTGCATATCGGTCACCAACTAGCACCCCTTGCACAGGCGGCCGCGGGAGCGGTCGATGATGGACAAACCGGACCGCGAAATCCAGCCGCGGGCGCCATGACCTGGGAGGCCCGGCGTCAGGCTTGGCGACCCCGGCAGGACTCGAACCTGCAACCGTCCGCTTAGAAGGCGGATGCTCTATCCGGTTGAGCTACGGGGTCGATTCGAAGTCAGTGGGTCCAGGGCTCGCGGCGGGTGAAGGCGAAGTTGTCGGCGTAGGCCTTGAGGGTCCGCAGGCGCTCGCGCTGCGCCAGCACCTCGAAGGGGATGCCATGCCGCTGGGCATAGGCGACCGCCTCCTCGCGGGTGTCGAATGTCAGCCGGACCTGGCCGTTCATGTCGCCGCTGAGGGTCCAGCCCATCAGCGGATCGGGGGTGCGCGCCGCTGCGGGCGCGAACTCCAGCATCCACTCCCTCTCCTTGGCGCGGCCCGACTGCATGGCGGTCTTGGCCGGTCGGAAGATGCGCGCGAGCATGTCGGATCCTTCAAAGCGGCCTCGATGGTCGGGGCGGCGTGATTCGAACACGCGACCCTCTGCTCCCAAAGCAGATGCGCTACCAGACTGCGCTACGCCCCGCGGCCATCGGGCGGGCGCCTCTTGCCATGATCCGGCCCCGGCCGCAACGCGCGCCGCTCTAGCGCAAGCGGCGGCGCATCAGCTTAAAGACCCCCGTGGCGCGCGCGACGCTGCGCGCGCCGATCCTGGCGCGGCCCTCCACGAAGGCGACGTCCCCGGTCGCCTTGGTGAGGCTCCCCTCCCCGATCAGCCAGTGGCCCATGCGGCCCATCTCCAGGTAGTCGACCGCGAGGTGCATGGTGATCGGCAGGGCGCTTGTCGCCCGGGCGGCGGCCGCGGCCAGGACGCCGTCCATGAACGCCGAGATCATGCCGCCATGAATGAGGCCGAGGCCGTTGCAGTGCCGCTCGGCGACGAAGAACGCCTGCGCCCCGTCCGGCCCGTGGAAGTAGGGACCCACGTGACCGGAGAAGCCGGTCCCCGGCCAGGCGACGAAACCCGCCGGCGGCGACGCCTCGGACTCAGCCATGACCGAAGAACGGGTGGCGGACCCGGTCGCCCGGCTCGGCGCCGATCTCGGCGGCCCGGCCCCCGCGAAGCTCCAGCACCCCAGCCACCGGTCCGCCCGAGGGGATCGGGGTCTCCGAATAGGGAGCGGCGTTGCGGGCGATGGAGCGGATTGTGCCGTCGGCGTTGATGAACAGCATATCGAGCGGGACGGGGCAGTTCTTCATCCAGAAATCCTGCTCGGCTGGGGGACCTCGCATCTCGAACAGCATCGCGTGGTCGTCGGCGAGCCGCGGCCGGTACATCAAGCCGATCTCCTGTTGCCTGGGAGTGCCGGCGATCTCGGCCCGGAACCGGAACGTCCCCTTATGGGTGACGATCGTCACCGGTTGCATCCTGAGGGTCGGCTGGGCGTGATCGATAGGCTGGGCGTGCGCGACGGATGCGGGCGGCGAGCCAAGCCAGACCGACGCGGCGAGAACCAGGGCGGCGAGCCGCCGGCTTGGGAGACGTGTGATCAGCGCGAGACTCCGGCAGGCGGCGCCGGGCTCCTATAGCTGACCGACCTCGATCTCGGCCACCACCAATCCCTTCGGTCCTTCGGCGAAGCGGACCATGACGTCGGCGCCCGGCTGCAGATCCTCCAGGCCGCTGCGCCGCAGGGTCTCGATGTGCACGAAGATGTCGCCGGGCTCGCCCTCCCGCACCACGAAGCCGTAGCCCTTGGTGCGGTTGAACCACTTCACCTTGGCCCGTTCGAGCGGCCCTCGTGGGGCGGGCGGGCGGCGGGGGCTGCGCACCGTCTCGAACCGGCCGTGTCCGCGTGACCCCTCGCCGCCGCGGTCCCGACGGAAGCCGCCGTGGCCATGGCCTTCGCCCTCGAACTGGCGTCGGGGCCGCTCCTGCGGCGCGGGCGCCGAGGTCTCGTCCAGATCGACGATGTCGGAGACCTGCCAGCCCTTGGGGCGCTTGACCACGTCGCAGACGATGATCGAGCCTTCCAGCGCGCTTTCGCGCCCGGCGTTCCGCAAGGAGGTGACATGCAGCAGCACGTCCCTCGAGCCTGTCTGGCTGGGATCGTCGGGTATGACGAACCCGTAGCCCTTGCCGGCGTCGAACCATTTGACTCGCCCGCTGATCCTGACCGGATCGTCAAACGGTTGCGCCTCCTCAAAATCGGAATGTGACATACGCCCCTCACAGCCCCCGCCACGGCCAGTGTCCGCTGGTCGAGGTCAGCCACTATAACACTGTTCTGGTAAGAAGAGAGCCGTCAATATTTCAGGCTGAAATGAGGCGGCGCGCGATCATTGGCCGCACGGCTCAGCTCGCCCAATCTTCGCCGCCGTTGGGGCACTCAGGTCTATGGAAGGCGACGAGGGCGTCGGCCCGCCTCTGTGCGCGGCGGGCCGGCCTAGCTACGCGAGCGCTTTGGTGGCGCTCAGCCCCCGGAGACGAACAGGGTTTGGCCGGTGATCCAGCTCGCCGCCGGCGAGGCCATGAACACCACCGCCGCGCCGATGTCTTCGGGTGTTCCGTAGCGGGCGGACGGCAACTGCATCATCGGCAGCATCTCCATCGCCTGATCGTGGTCCACCCTCACCGTTTCGTAGAAGGTCTCGGTCAGCACCGGACCTGGCGCCACCGCGTTCACGCGGATCTTCGGGCCAAGCTCGGAGGCGAGGCTGCGGGTGAGGGTGTTCACCCCCGCCTTGGCCGCCGCGTAAAGGGTGTGGCCGCTGTGATTGCCGTACCGCGAGGCGGAGGACGAGATGTTGATGATCGAACCGCCGTCTTTCATGTGGCGGACCGCCTCCACCACCCCGGCCCATACCGACTTGAGATTGAGGTTCAGCTGATCCTGGAAGTTCTGCTCCCCGACCTCCACGAACGGCCTCTGCGTGTTGTCGGGCTGGCCGCCGGCGTTGTTCACCCAGATCGTCAGGCCGCCGAACGCGCGCGCCGCGCTCTCGGCCAGCGCGGCGACCTGCTTGGCGTCGGTGACGTCGGCGGCCACCGCGAGCGCCTTGCGGCCGCGGGCCTCCACTTCGCGCGCCACCGCCTCGACGTCCGCCCGCGTGCGCGCGGCGACCGCCACGTCCGCGCCTGCTTCGGCCAGGCACAGGGCGATGCCGCGCCCGATTCCTTTGCCGCCACCGGTGACGACCGCTTTCTGGCCGGCGAGGCTGAATTGATCGAGTACGGACACGGGCGTCTCCCTTCGCTGTCGTTTCCGCCACTCTAGCAGACGCCGAGCGAAGGGCTACGCCCCGGGAATGGGGACGCCGAAGTCTCCGATGCGCCACCTTGACGGGCGGGGCCCGCATGCGCGACGGGGGCGAACCGGCGAAAGGTAATCGTTCGGCGCCCCGACGAGGCCGGAATGGGAGGTCCAGATGTTTTCGCTTAGAGGCAAGACGGCGGTGGTCACCGGCGGCGGGCGCGGAATCGGCGCGGGCATCGCCCTGGCGCTGGCCGAGCAGGGCGCCGACGTGGTGATCGCCGGCCGCACGCGCGGGCCGCTCGAGGAGACGGCCGAGGCGGTGCGCGCCAAGGGCGCGGGCGTTCGCGTGGTCGAAGCCGACATCACCAGCTTCGAGGGCATCGAGGGCATCGTGAAGATGGCGACCGAAGCGTTCGGCTACATCGATTGCTGGGTCAACAACGCCGGCTCGGCGCGCTGGCAGGACGTCGGCCGGCTGATCAACCTCACCGAGGACCAGTGGGACCGGGTGGTCGATCTCAATCTCAAATGGAACTTCTTCTGCGCCCAGGCGGCCGCGCGGGTCATGACCCGCGGTGGTTCGATCATCAATATCAGCTCCCGCGCCGGTTCCGGACCTTCGCCGCGGCAGGGCAACTACGGGGCCGCCAAGGCCGGGCTGGACGCGCTCACCGGCACCATGGCGGTGGAGTGGGGCCACCTCGGCATCCGCGCGAACGGGCTCGCGCTCGGCGTCGTGCCGGTCGATCGCGCCCCCTCGAGCGCGGCGCCGGAGCGGCGCGCGCCGCAGGCATCCGACGGCATGGGCGCCTCGCCCCTGGCGCTGACCCCCATCCGTCGCAACGGCACGCCGGCCGACGTCGGCGCCCTTTGCGCCTATCTGGCGTCCGACGAGGCCTCCTGGATCACAGGCGTGGTGATCCCGGTCAACGGCGGCAACCGCATTCCGGGCGGCCTCGTCCAGTACCTGGCCTGGGTCAACGAGAAATTGGACAGGGAAGGCGCGGCGGCAAGCTGACTCTGAGCCGCTTGCCCCTGGCCGCTGGCCTGCCGCAAACGCCGGTTTCGCGCTGCGAGGACGGTTGGCAGGCCCTAGGGGAGTCGAACCCCTCTTCCCAGATTGAAAATCTGATGTCCTAACCGATAGACGAAGGGCCCGCGGGGGGCGCCCGAGGGAGCGGGGGATATATCCGCCGCTTGAAGGCCGCGCAAGCGCCCCGGAGGCGCGGCTTCTAGGCCATGCGCGGATCGGCCAGGTCTTCGATTTCCAGCTCCACCGCCCCTCGGCCCTTCCAGTCGTCGGGCTTCAGCCGGCCGGCGGCGTGCAGCGCGCCCCCACCGGCCATCAATCGGCGCCCCACCGGCGTCTCCTGCGCCCGCCAGGCGATCGCGCGGATGCGCCCGCCGCCGCTGTCCACGAGCTCGCAGCGCAGGTGGCCGCCGCTCATAGACCGGACCTGCTCGGGGCGCACGTCGGCCACCGCGAACACCGGCTCGGGATTGCCGGGGCCGAAGGGAGCGAGCGCCTGGAAGGCCTCGAGGCTGCGCGCCGCGCCGCCCGCGCCCACCAGGGCGTCGAGTTCCAGAGCGTCGTCGGTAGCCGCCTCCCCCATCTCCCGGGCAAGGCGTTCCTCCAGGAAGGCGCGAAACTCCGGGATCGTGGCGGGCCGAAGCGTCACACCGGCGGCCATGGCGTGCCCGCCGCCGGCCAGCAGCAGCCCCGCCTCGAACGCCGCCTGCACGGCGCGGCCCAAGTTGACGCCCGGCTGGGAGCGGCCGGAGCCCTTGCCGACGTCGGCGGCGCGGTCGAGGCCGATCACCACAGCCGGCCGCCGATAGCGCTCCCGCAGCCGGCTGGCGACGATGCCCACCACCCCCGGGTGCCACCCCTCCTGCGCCACCACGATGACGGGAGCCCGGGGATCGAAGTTCGAGCCCGCCTCGATCGCAGCGACCGCCTGGTCCAGGATCTCGGCCTCCACCTGCCGGCGCTCGGCGTTGAGCGCGTGGAGCTGCTCGGCCAGGGCGCGCGCCTCGAGGGGATCGTCGGTGGAAAGCAGCCGCGCGCCGAGATCCGAGCGGCCGATCCTGCCGCCGGCGTTGATCCGGGGCCCCAGGATGAAGCCTGCCGCAAAGACGCCTGCGGGACCTTGCGCGCCCGCCGTCTCCATCAGGGCCTTGAGGCCCGGGTTCTCCCAGCCCGACATCACCTTCAGCCCCTGGGCGGCCAGGGCCCGGTTGAAACCCACGAGCTGGGTGACATCGCAGATGGCCCCCAGGGCGGCGAGGTCCAGAAGGCGGCGCAGGTCCGGTTCGGGCCGCCCGGCGAACAGCCCCCGCCGGCGCGCTTCCCGGTTGAGGGCCGCCAGCAGCACGAAGGTGACCCCGGCGGCGGCCAGCACCCCCTGCCCCGAGCCGCAGTCCGGCCGATTGGGATTCACCAGCGCCCTGGCCCGGGGCGCATCCTCGCGCATGAGGTGGTGGTCGATCACCACCACCTCCAGCCCGATCTCCTCGGCCGCGGCGATGGCGTCGTAGGCGGCCGCGCCGCAGTCCACCGTGACCACCACCTCGAAGCCTGCGTCCCTCAGCCGCCGGAAGGCGGCGGGGCTGGGCCCGTAGCCCTCGGTCATCCGGTCGGGCACGTAGATGGGCAGCTCGGCGCCCATGGCCCGCCACCAGCGCACCAGCAGGGCCGCGCTGCAGGCCCCGTCCACGTCATAGTCCGCGAAGACCACTGCGCGGCGTCCGCCGGCCAAAGCGTCGGCCAGCAGCTCGGCGGCGCGGTCCATGTCGCGGAAGCTCGAGGGATCGGGGAACAGCGCCTTCAACGTCGGGCGCAAGAAGTCGGCCGCAGCATCGGCGCCGACGCCGCGCGAGGCCAGCGCCCTTGCCAGCGGCTCGTCGAGCGCCAGCCGCGCCTGATGCTCGCGCACCAGCCGCTCATCGGCCGCCCGCGGGCGCCAACCCCGCCCGCTCACCGAGCGCGAGACGCCGAGAAACGGCCGAGCCCCCCCGCCGTCGGCCACGGCTAGAGCGGGCGGCGCATGCGCACCTGGCGCAGCGTGTGGGTGGAGGAGTTCATCACCAGGCTGTGGGTCTCGACGAAGCCGCCGGCGATCCGCACCCCGTCGAGCAAGGCGCCTTTGGTGACCCCCGTCGCGACGAAGATCGCCTCAGCGCGGACGATCTCATGGAGATCGTATTTCTTGTCGAAATCCTTGACGCCCAAGCGTTCGGCTCGCGCGCGCTCATCCGGGTTGCGAAAGACCAGCCGCCCCTGGAACTGGCCGCCCACGCATTTCAGGGCCGCGCAGGCCAGCACCCCTTCGGGCGCTCCGCCCTGGCCGACATAGAGGTCGACTCCGGTGTCGGGGTCGGCGGTGTTGATCACCCCCGCCACGTCGCCGTCGGTGATCAGCCGCACGCGCGCGCCGGCGGCCCGGAGCGAGGCGATGATCTCGGCGTGGCGGGGCCGGTCGAGGACGCAGACGGTGATCTGCGAGGTAGGAACGCCCTTCGCCTTGGCGAGCGCCTCCGCGTTGGTCCCCGCGCTGGCGTCCAGGTCGATGATCCCCGCCGGATAGCCCGGCCCGCAGGCGATCTTGTCCATGTAGGTGTCGGGGGCGTTGAGCATGCCGCCCTCCGGCGCCCAGGCCATCACCGCCAGCGCGTCGGGCATCGCCTTGGCGGTCAGCGTCGTGCCCTCGAGCGGATCGAGCGCGATGTCGATCCTCGGGCCGCCGCCCGCCCCCACCCGCTCGCCGATGTAGAGCATGGGGGCCTCGTCGCGCTCGCCCTCGCCGATCACGATCATGCCGTCGATGGCTACCTCGTTGAGCGCCCGGCGCATGGCGTCGACCGCGGCCTGGTCGGCGGCCTTCTCGTCGCCCCTGCCCGCTTCACGCCAGGCGGCGATGGCGGCGGCCTCGGTCACGCGGACCGCCTCCATCACGAGCCCCCTATCCAGCCCCGTCGAGCTCATCGAAACCTCCCGTTCCGGCGCGTCATTGATCGGCGATTCTCATATGCGGGCGATGCGGATCATCCGCGGCGGCTCGATGAGGGCCGGCAAGCCTGCCATTCGGGCGATGGCTGCCAAAATCACCTGCTCGGGCGCCTCATGGGTGGTCAGCACGATCGGCACGCCACCGGCGCCCTCCACCGGCTTCTGCAGGAAGCTGTCGATCGAGACGCCCGCTTCCGCCAGGGTCTCGGAAACCGCCGCGATGACGCCTGGCTCGTCGCGGACCAGCAGGCGCACATAGGCCCGGCCGACCGCGCTCCTTGGATCGACGGCGGTGAAGGGCCTCAGCAGCCGGGCCGGCGCCTGGAAGACCGGCCGGCGCGCGCCGGCCATCACGTCGGCGATGTCGGCGGCGACCGCGGCGGCGGTGGGGCCCGCGCCCGCGCCCGGGCCTTGGATAAAGATCCGCCCGATCCGGCGCCCCTCGATGAACAGGGCGTTGAGCGCCCCGGCCGCCGCGGCCAGCGGATGGTCGAGCGGCGTGAGCGCCGGGTGAACCCGCACCGACACGCCGGCGCTGGAGCGGGCCGCGCTGGCCACCAGCTTGATCCGGTAGCCGAGGTCGCGGGCCAGGCGGATGTCCAGGAGCTCGACCCGCTCGATCCCCTCGATCTGGGCGGCTGCGTAGGTCGGCGCGCAGCCGAAGGCCAGCGCCGCCAGGATGGTGATCTTGTGGGCCGCATCGAACCCGCCGATGTCGGTGGTCGGATCGGCCTCGGCGTAGCCCAGCCGCTGGGCCTCGGCCAGGACCTCCGCGAACGAGCGCCCGGAGGTCTCCATCTCGGTCAGGATGTAGTTGCAGGTGCCGTTGAGGATGCCGGCCACCGAGGCCACCTCGTCGCCCACCATGGCCTCGCGCAGCATCTTCACCGCCGGGGTGCCGCCCATCACCGCCGCCTCGAAGAGCAGCGGCGCGCCGTGCTCCTCGGCGAGGGCCGCCAGCGCCGCTCCGTGCTCGGCGATCAGCGCCTTGTTGGCGGTGACCACCGGCTTGCCGCACCTGAGAGCCATCTCCACCGCCGCCTTGGCCGGGCCGTCGGAACCGCCGACCAGCTCCACGAAGAGGTCGTTGTCCCGGGAGGCGGCGAGCTCGATCGGGTCGTCGCACCAGTGAAGCTTGGAGATATCGACCGGTCTCGGGCGCGAGCGGGAGCGGGCAGAAACGCCGGTCACCACCGCCTGGCCGCCGGCAGGGGCGAGTCCCGGCCGCTCGGCGAGCAAGGCCAACAGTCCGGCGCCGACCGTACCCAGCCCGGCGACGCCGACCCGCCATAGGGTTCGGTCGCTCATGTGGCGGGCGCCTGTTCGCGAGCCCGGCTTAGCAGTTGTCCCGACTGGTCGAGGAACCGCTTCACGTTCCGCGCGGCCTGGCGGATCCGGTGCTCGTTCTCCACCAGCCCGATCCGGACGTAGCCCTCCCCGGCGGCGCCGAACGCCACACCCGGGGCCACCGCCACCGCGGCTTCCTCGATCAATAGCTTGGAGAACAGCATCGACCCCGCCTCGCGGAACGGTTCCGGAACGGGGGCCCAGGCGAACATGGAGGCCGGCGGCGAAGGGACGTCCCAGCCCGCCCGCCGCATGGCCGTCACCAGGACGTCCCGGCGGGCCTTGTAGGTCGCCCGGATCTCGTCGACGCACTCCTGCGGGCCGTTTAGGGCCGCCACCGCCGCCACCTGGACGGGGGTGAAGGCGCCGTAGTCGAGGTAGGACTTGACCCTGGCCAGAGCCGCGCACATCCGGGCGTTGCCCACCACCATCCCCACCCGCCAGCCGGCCATGGCGTAGGTCTTGGAGAGGGAATTGACCTCCACCGCGATGTCCTTGGCCCCCTCCACCTGTAGGATCGAAGGCGGCGGGTTGTTCTCGAAATAGATCTCGGAATAGGCGATGTCCGAGAGCACCAGCATGTCGTTCCGCTTCGCGAGCGCGATGACCTCGCGGTAGAAGTCGAGGTCAACCCACTGGGCGGTCGGGTTGGAAGGGTAGCTGACCACCAGCACCTTGGGGGCGGGTGATTCGCGCACCGCCCGTCCGATGCCCGACAGGTACTCTTCAGGCGACAGGGCCGGCAGCGGGCGGATCACGCCGCCGGCGATGATGAAGCCGTAGGCGTGGATCGGATAGGCTGGGTCCGGGCAGATGATCACATCGCCCGGGCCGGTGACCGCCTGGGCGAGGTTGGCGAAGCCCTCCTTCGATCCCAGGGTGGCGATCACCTCGGAGTCGGGGTCGAGCCTCACGTCGAACCGGCGGGCGTAGTAGCCGGCCATCGCCCGCCTCAGGCCGAGGATCCCCCGCGAGGCGGAATAGCGGCCGGACTTGGGATCGCGGGCCGTCTCGATCAGCTTGTCGACGATGTGCTTCGGGGTCGGCATGTCGGGGTTGCCCATGCCGAAGTCGATGATGTCGACGCCCTGGCTGCGCAGGCGCGCCTTCAGCCGGTTCACCTCTTCGAAAACGTAGGGCGGGAGGCGTCGGATTCGGGGAAAGTCAGGTGTCATCAAGGATGTGGGGGCAGCCGCAAAGACGCGGCGGAGTCGGTGCGGGGTCGCGCATGGATAGACCCCCGTCCTGGGGTCCGCCAAGCTGGTTTCGGTCTTTGGGGGAAACGCCTCCGCCGTCTAGTGCGACCGCGGAGGCGCGCTAGCCTGGGCCCTCAGCGCCGCGAGGCGGGCCTCCATGTCCGGCGAAAAAGGCGTGGTCACCGGCGCGGGCGGCGCCCCTGCGGAGCGCTTCGCCTCGGCAAAGGCTTCGGTGTCGCTCAGGGTCCATGGCGTCTGCGCGATGCTGCGGCTTAGGCGCGCCCCCTCGAGCCGGGTCGCCACCACCCGCGTCTTCCAGCCGGCCGGGGTGGGATTGTCGGTCGGGACCGGCGGGATGGACCCGAAGTTCGGGTAAGGCGCCGGCTTTTCGGCCTCGCGGATCAGCGCCGGCGGCACCGGAAAGGGCTCGGGCGTGGAAACGGCGGGTGCGCCGAGACCCGGCGATGCCGGCAGAAGGCCCATCAGCGCCACGGCCGCCCCCGGCGCCCAACGCATGCGCGTAACCGAAAATTCGCGTGCCTTGAGGCTCATCGGCTTGCTTTATGACATCATCGGCGCGCACGGAAGGGCGAGCGGGCGCGCACGGAAGGGCGAGCGCTGGCCGAGCGCGCCGGGCGGACACATATCCACCTGTGCGGGAGGAGACGGATGACCGACACGTCTGCTGACAACGGACCTGTCCGGCCTCGGCGGCCCAGGGCCCAGTCGTCGAAGCGGCCGCGCGCGCCTCGCCGGCCTGCGATGGAGGCCGGCCCCGCCGAGGCCGCCGAGGCGGCCGCGGAGGCGGCGGCCCAGGCCGCCGGCCCTCAGCCTGCAGCCGCCGTGGCCGCAGCGCCTAGGCTGGGCCGCCTCGACCTGCTCTCTCCTGCCCAGCGCGAGGCGCTGGAGATGCTGTCGCTCAACCTTGCCCGCGCGGCCATGACCGCCCAGGGCGCGATCGCCGAGGCGGCGCTGCGCCAGGCCGACCGCCCGTCCGCCCTGACGCCCGATCCCCTTCACCTGGCGCCGGCCCTGAGTGATGTCGTTTCGCGTCTGGCGGCCCAGCCGGACCGGCTGATGCGGGCCCAGGCGGAGCTGTTCAGCCGCTACCTGGACCTGTGGCGGGCCACCGCCCATCGCCTTCACGGCGGGGATTACGCGCCGGTGGCCGAGCCGCTTAACGGCGACCGACGGTTCGCCGATCCGGAGTGGACCGAGAATCCCCTCTTCGATGTCATCAAGCAGTCCTATTTGATCAGCTCGGGGTGGCTGAACGAGCTCGTCGCCGGGGTCGAGGGCGTCGACCCGCTGAACAAGCGGCGGGTCGAGTTCTTCACCAGGATGCTCACCGATGCGGTGTCGCCGACCAACTTCCTGCTCTCCAATCCGGCGGCGCTGCGGGAGGTGATGGAGAGCCGCGGCGAGAGCATCGCCAAGGGCATGGAGAACTTCGCCGCCGACCTCGCCCGCGGCGGCGGCCACCTGGCCATCAGCCAGACCGACTATTCCGAATTCGAAGTGGGGGTGAACGTGGCCACCGCCCCCGGTAAGGTCGTCTTCCAGAACGAACTGATCCAGCTGCTGCAGTTCTCGCCCACGACCGAGACGGTGTTCGAGATCCCGCTGCTGATCTTCCCGCCCTGGATCAACAAGTACTACATCATGGACCTCAGGCCCGAGAACTCCATGATCGGGTGGCTGGTCGCCCAGGGCCTGACGGTCTTCGTGGCCTCCTGGGTCAATCCGGACGAGCGCCTCGCCGAGCGGACCTTCCAGAACTACATGGACGAGGGCTTCTACGAAGCGATTAGCGCCGTCCAGCGCCAAGCTGGCGTCTCCAAGGTGAACACCGTCGGCTATTGCATCGGCGGCACCATGCTCTCGTGCGTCCTGGCCCGGATGGCCGCGGAGGGCGACGAACGAATCGCCTCGGCGACCTTCTTCGCCGCCCAGCAAGACTTTACCGAGGCCGGCGACCTGCTGGTGTTCACCAGCGAGGATTGGCTGCGTGACGTGGAGCAGCAGATGGAAGCCGGCGGCGGGGTGCTGTCGGGCCAATCCATGGCCGACACTTTCAACGCCTTGCGCGCCAACGACCTGATCTGGAGCTTCTTCGTCAACAACTACCTGCTGGGCAAGGAGCCGCGGCCGTTCGATCTGCTGTTCTGGAACTCCGACCAGACGCGGATGCCCAAGGTTTTGCACCTCTACTACCTGCGTCGCTTCTACGGCGACAACGCCCTGGCCAAGGGCGAGATCGAGGCGGGCGAGGTAAAGCTGGACCTGAAGAAAGTGAAGACGCCGGTCTACATCCAGTCGTCCAAGGAGGACCACATCGCCCCCGCCCGCTCCGTCTACAACGGCGCGAAGCTGTTTGGCGGGCCGGTGAGTTTCATGATGGCGGGATCGGGCCACATCGCCGGCGTCATCAATCACCCGGCGGCGAACAAGTACCAATACTGGACCAACCCCGCCCTGCCGCCGACGCTGGAGGCCTGGCAGGCCGGCGCCCAGGAGCATCCAGGCTCCTGGTGGCCGAGTTGGCTGGAATGGCTGAAGCCACGCTCCGGGGGCCAGGTCCCCGCCCGCGATCCTGCGGCCGGTCCCTTGAAGGCGCTGGAAGACGCCCCCGGCAGCTACGTGAGGATCAGGTCGTAAGCCGGCCCGCCGTCGGCGCGTTGACCGAGCGTTCACCTTCGCGCGCGTTGTTTGCCTACATCTCTTCCGTGTTCTCTTTGGGGGATGGTGATAGCATGGCGCCGACGCGAAGGAGCTTGCGCGTGGGGCGTTTGCGATCTGCCACGATGCTGGGCGGGGCCATGAGCCTGGCTCTCGCCGCCACGGCCTTCGCCCACAGCGACAGGGCCGCCGCCACCGACGCCGTGCGCGGGGCGGAGCGCTCCGTCGTCCGCGTGGTCACCGTCTCCGAAGACGAGAACGGCAATCCGGCGGCGATGGAGACCGGCAGCGGCTTCGTCGTCTCGCCCGGAAAGGTGGTCACCAACCATCACGTGGTCCAAGGAGCGCCGGCCGCCTCGCGGGTGGAGATCTTCGTGATCCCGGACCACGACGCCGGCGGCACGGCCCAGCCGGCCAGCGTGAGCCAGACCTGGAACGAGGCGGATCTCGCCCTTCTGGAGGCGCCTAAGCTGGCGTCCCCGCCGCTTTCCATCACCGGGGTGATGCCGGACAAGGAGGCCACCGTGCACGCCCTCGGCTACCCCGGCGTCACCGACGAGGTGCGCAACCTGCCGCTGGCCGAGATCTTGAAGCCCGGCGAGCCCTACGTGACGCCCGGCTCGATCGCGCTGTTCTCCCAGATCGCCCCGGGCGGCGAGCGCATTCCCACCATCTTCCACACCGCCCCGATCAACCCAGGCAATTCCGGCGGCCCGCTGATCGACGCCTGCGGACGGGTGATCGGGGTCAACACCTGGAGCGCCGGGGCCCAGCTGAGCGACAGCGGCGAGATTTCCAACCCGCAGGGCCAGTTCATCGCCAGCCGCTCCTCGGTGCTGGCCAAGTTCCTCTCCGACGCCCAGGTAGGCGTCGCCATCGCCCAGGCTCCTTGCGTGCCCGCCGAGGTTCAGACCCTCGACGACCGCCTCGCCACCGACGAGGCCGCGATCGCGGCCGCGAACGCGAAGGTTAGCCAGCTCCAGGACAGGATAGACGCCCTGGCGACCGCCGAGATGCAACTCGTAGGTTGGCTGATCGCCATCGGCGGGGGCTTGGCGGTCCTGACCGGGGCCCTGATCGCCCGGCGCCTCAAGTGGCCGTCCCTGCGGCGCGCGACGCCCCCCGCCCCGCCGCCGACTCCCGAGGCCCCCCCGCCGCTGGTCGGCGAGGCCCACGAATCCGTCGCCTAGCGGTAGGGTCGCGAATCTGATCTTTTCGCGCTATAGGCGAAGAGCGGCCTAGATTTGGGCCAGATTGGGCACTAGAGACCGCAGCGCCAATAGAACGAGGTACCCATGACTGGGCCGAACAGTGACAGTGCTTCCATAGTGGGACTGGCTGCGGACGTGGTCGCGGCCTATGTCAGCAACAACAAGCTCGCCGCCAGCGACCTCCCGGTCCTGATCCAAAGGACATTTGGCGCTCTCAGCGACGTCCACGGCGCCAAGCGCGAGGAGCCGCCTAAGCCGGCGACCTCGATCAGGAAGTCGGTGACCGACGCCCATCTGGTTTGCCTCGAGGATGGTGAGCGGCTGAAATCGTTGAAGCGCCACCTGATGAGCCGCCACGGCCTGACCCCCGAGGAATACCGCCCGCTGGGGCCTTCCCGACAGCTATCCGATGGTCGCCCCCGCCTATGCGGCCGCGCGTTCGAGCATGGCCAAGCGCATGGGCCTGGGACGCGGCAATCGGGCGGCGGCCGGCCGCGAGACCGCTCCGGCCAACGCTTCGGTCAGCTGAACGCGCCGGCGGCGCCGAGCGCGGCGGCCGCGCCCAGGCACCAGAGCGGGTTCCATTTGGTGATCCAGGAGACGGCGGCGCTGACGACGGTGACCGCCGCGAGGCGCCATTGGCTGTCTGCGGCCCGGGCCAGCAGATAGGCCGTGGCGAGGACCAGTCCCACCGCCACCGGCGCGAGCCCCGCGCCGATCGCGGCGCGCCAGGGTGCGTCGCGATGCCGATCCCAAACCTTCGCCACGCCGTAGGTGAGGAGGCAGGAGGGGCCGCACATGGCGAGCGTGGCGATCAGGGCCCCTGCGACGCCCGCCACCCGCCATCCGACCAGGGTGCAGATCAACACGTTGGGGCCTGGCGCGGCCTGGGAGATGGCGAAGAGCGCTGCGAAATCCTGCTCCCCCATCCAGTGGTGAATCGACACGGCCTGGCGGTGGACCTCCGGGACCACTGCGTTGGCGCCGCCGAAGGCCAGCAGCGACAGCAGGGCGAACTGCGCCGCCAGCCCGGCCAGGACAGCGCCCGAGCCGCTCATGGCCGGAGCCTCCGGGCCATCGCGATGCTGAGCGGGGCAAGGAGCAGCATCGCGTAGGGCAGTGGCGCCCGCATGAGGCCGACTGCGGCGAAGGCGGCCAGCATGACAGGCGCGGCGGCGACCAGATGGCCCGGTTTCAGGAGCGGCTCGGCCATCCGCGCGGCGGTCGCCGCCACCAGGCCCGCGGCGGCCGCGCCGAGGCCGGCGATGGCGCCCCGCGCGGCCGGCAAAGCGCCGAAGCGGTCATACAGCGCCGCCAGCGCCAGCACGATGACGACCGGCGCGCCCATCAGGCCGCTCACCGCGGCCAGTGATCCCGTCCAGCCGCCCGACCGCGCTCCCACCACGACGGAGACGTTGACGATATTGGGACCCGGCAGGGTTTGGCAGAGCGACAGGGTCTCGTTGAACTCTTCAGCGGTCATCCAGCCGCGCCGCTCCACCAGGGTGCGCCGGGCGAACGGCAGCACGCCACCAAAGCCCGAAAGGCCGATTGACAGGAAGGCGGCGAACAGGGTGGCGCGGTTGGGCGGGCGGCTCACCTGCAGGGGAAGGCCGCGGCCAGCGCCTCGTCGACCAAGTCGTGGGCCGCAAGCCGGCGCTTTTCGGGGTGGGCCGCCAGATACTGCTGGACCGCAGCCACCAGTTGCGGCGCCCCGTTGGTTGGCTGCAGGCAGGCCATCGCCGGGCGACCGCCGCCCTGAGCGGCCTGCAGGGCGTCGCTCGCCCCGATCACATAGCCGACGCAGCGCGCCTGGCGCGGCTGGTAGTCAGCGTCAGCCGGATTCGCCGAGCATTGGGCGTAGAGATCCTCGCCGGTGTAGAATTCCAGGTCGCTTCCCGCCGCCCGCGCCGAAGCGGCCGCCGACAGCAGGCTCAAGAACGCAAGGGCCGCCAGCCTCATGCAGGAGCCTCCTTCCAGGATCGTCTTTGGCCCTCCAGCCGGCGAGTCGCAAGCAGGGCGGGCGTAGAGCGCGAGCGGGATTGCGTTGAGCGGCGCGCCCGCTATACCAGCCACGTTCGGCGCTCGTTCGAGGAAAGCCGCCTTGGCCCAAAATCACCGCTCGATCACCAACATGGTGTTCATCATTCTGCTCGCCGCCCTCATCGTCGGGATTGGCGACCTCACCTGGCAGATGCTTCAGGCTGCCGCGAGCGGCCCGACCGCCTGAACTAGGCCTCAATCCGCAGGAGGGCCCCCGCGAACGGGGCGAGGTCGATCCTGTCCTCCCGGCGGCAGGCGCCGTGCCACATGAAGAGCGGCTCGGCCTCGGCGAACCCGGGCAGACGTACGCTGGCCGGCCGGCCGTCGAGCTCGAAGAGGCAGATCACCCGCTCGTCCCCCTGCCGGCGCTCGAAAGCCAGCACCCCCAGGGGGGCGTCCAGCAACAGCGCCTCTCCGGTCTTCAGCGCCGGCGAGGCCTGCCGCAGCGCGATCAAGCGCCGGGTGAAGTTCAGCATCGAAGCGGGGTCGCCCTCCTGGCGGTCGGCCGCCAGCAGTCGGTGGTTGGGATCCACCGGCAGCCAGGTCAGGGCCGCGTCCGAGAACCCGGCGAGGGCCGGCTCGCCCAGCCACGGAATCGGGGTGCGCGCCCCGTCCCTGCCCTCCCCGGCCGGGTAGCTGTTGATGTCGTAGGGATCGCGCAGCAGCTCGAAAGGCACCTCACCCTGGGGAAGCCCGAGCTCCTCGCCCTGATAGAGGAAGATCGTCCCTCTGAGCGCCAGCAGCGCGGCCATCAGGGTGCGGGTCACGGACGGATCCTCGCGGGCGATCCGCGAGGCGTAGCGGGCGACGTCGTGGTTCCCCAGCGACCAGGATGGCCAGCCGGGGGCGTCGGCCCAGGAGGAGAGCGCCTGGGCGAAGCGCTCGGGCGTCGCCGGACCTTGCAGCAGGTAGAAACTATAGGCGGTGTGCAGGCGGTCCGGCGGGGCGGTGTATTCCTGCTGGCGCGGCAGGGGCGGCTCGTCGCCGATCTCGCCGACGGTCATCCGGCCTCCATAGCCGTCCATCAGCCGCCTCAGGTCGCGGATGAAATCCAGCGCCTCCGGCCGGGAGCGGTCGAACACGTGCCTTTGCATCATGGTCGCCAGCGGCGGCGGGACTGCGCGCAGGGCGGGCGGATTGTCGCGAAGCTCCTGGTCGTGGACGATGTAGTTGATGACGTCGAGGCGGAAGCCGTCCACCCCGCGGTCGAGCCAGAACTTGGCGACGTTGAGGATCTGCTCGCGCACCTCGGGGTTCCAGTAGTTGAGGTCGGGCTGCTCGGGCAGGAAGTTGTGCAGGTAGTACTGGCGTCGCAGCGGACTCCAGGTCCAGGCCGGACCGCCGAACGAGGCCAGCCAGTTGTTGGGCGGCGTCCCGTCCGGCTTCGGATCGGCCCAGACGTACCAGTCGGCCTTCGGGTTGTCCCTGGAGCCCGAGCTCTCCACGAACCAGGGATGCATGTTCGAGCTGTGCGACCATACCTGGTCGATGACCACCTTCAGGCCCCGGTGGTGCGCCTCGGCCAGCAGGGTGTCGAAATCGGCCAGCGTGCCGAAGATCGGGTCGACGTCGAGATAGTCGGAGACGTCGTAGCCGAAATCCTTCATCGGCGAGCGATAGAAGGGCGACAGCCAGACGCCATCGACGCCGAGCGCGGCGATGTAGTCGAGCTTGCGGGTGATCCCCGCCAGGTCGCCGATCCCGTCGGCGTTGGTGTCGAGAAAACTGCGCGGATAGATCTGATAGATCACCGCCCCGCGCCACCACTCCGCCATGCCGGCGCCTCCATTTCCGGAACGCGAGGCGCATAGCCCAGAGACCTCGCCGGGCCAACCGCGACCTACCCCCGCACCCGTCGAGGTCGCCCATGCAAGGCCGCACCGGCGTCGGCCGGCAGGGCGACGAAGAAGAGACCCGAGATCAGGGTCACCACCCCGATGATCAGGAACACCGGTGAGATCACCGCGACGCTCACCGCCTCGGCGTGCTGCCGCACCTGGAAGAGGTGGAGCATGGTCGCCGCCAGGCCGACCCCGATGCTCTGGGCCAACTGCTGGCCCATGGTCGACATGGTCGAGGCGCGGCTCATCTGCTGGGTCTCGACGTCGGCGAAGGCCAGGCCGTTCAGGCTGGTGAACTGCAGCGACCGGAAGAAGCCGCCGGTGAGCAGCAGCAGGGTGATGAACCAGACCGGCGTCTGGCGGGTGAAGAGCGCGCAGGCCATGAACAGCGCCCCGACAAGGGCGGCGTTGACCGTGAGGGTCCGCCGGAAGCCGAAATGCGCCAGGATCGGCGGGGCGGCCGTCTTCATCACCAGGGCCGCCGCCGCGCTGGCCAGCGTCATCAGGCCCGCATGGAAGGGCGAGAAGCCGAACGCCACCTGCAGCAGCAGGGCGAGCAGGAACGGCAGCGCGCCGACCCCCATCCTGAGGAAAGCCCCCCCCACCACCGAGGCGAAGAAGGTGCGGATCCTGAGCAGCTTGAGGTCGAGGATCGCGTATGGGTTGCGGTCGGCGTACCAGGCGTAGATCGCCAGCAATCCCGCGCCGCCCCCCAGCAGGCCCGCCACTCCCAGCGCTGGCAGATCGTCGCGGCCCAGGTTCTCGAACCCGTAGACCACCGCGGCCATGCCCACCGCCGTGAGGACGAGGCCGACCCAGTCGAGCGGCGCGGCCGCCTCCTCGCGCACGTCGTCGATGAACCGGAGCACCAGAAGGATGCCGACCGCGGCGATCGGCAGGTTGAAGAGGAAGATCCATCGCCACGAACCGTAAGTGACGATGAGGCCGCCGATCGCCGGACCGATGACGGGCCCCAGCAGCGCTGGCATGGTCAGGACCGACATCGCCCGCACCAGGTCGTGCTTGGGCGTGGAGCGCAACAGCACCAGGCGCCCGACCGGCCCCATCATCGCCCCCGCCGCGCCCTGGCAGAACCGGGCGGTCAGCAGCTCCGCGAGGTTCTGGGCCAGCGCGCTGGCGGCGCAGGAGGCGCCGTAGAGGCCGATGGCGATGAGGAAGACCCGGCGGGCGCCGTATTTGTCGGCCGCCCAGCCGCTCACCGGCAGGAAGATCGCCCCGGCCAGCAGATAGATGGTGATCGCCGTGTTGAGGTGGACCGGATCCTCATGCAGCGAACGGGCCATGGTGGGCAGCGCGTTCGACAACACCGTGGCGCTCAGGGTCTGCATCAGCATCGAGGCGCCGATAATCGCCGGCGCAAGGCTGGAGAAGGGCTTCTCCACGGCCTCGACCGGGGCCGGCTCGGGAGCGCGGGCGGGCTCGGAGGTCGGCGCGGGGTCGTGGGCGGATCCACGATCGAGAGCGGGCGCCGCCGCTTCCTGGTCGCCTCGGAGCGCGGCCCAGCTCATGGCCGCTCCTCGGCCAGTCGCATGAGCGGCTCGGCCGCCGCCGCCAGGGCGGCGCGGCCTTCGGGGGCCAGGGCCCCCAGCCGGGCCGCCAGCCAATCGTTCCGCCGGCGGCGGATCGCGTCCAGCGCCTTGGCTCCACGGTGGGTCAGGGTGAGGCCCGAGCGGCGGCGATCCTCGCCGGCGGTCCGTTCGATCCAACCGGCCTCGGCCAGCCGTTTCACGTGGCCGCTCATGGAGGCGGCGCTCACCTGCTCCAGCTCGGCCAGGCCCGAGACGCCGATCCCCGGATGTTTGCGCACCACGGCCAGGAGCTGGACGTCGAGGGCCGACATCCCGGCCCGCTGCGCCTCGCGCCTCAGCGAACGGGCCACGCGCAGCACCGCCGGGCGCAGCTGCTCGGCCAGGGCGAGGATGTCGTCGCGGGCGGCTTTGGTCAGAACCAGCTGGGCCATGATAGTTAGACTAACTAACTATCTGCAAGGAACAGTTCAAGCGCCGGCCCGGTTCAGCCGCGCCGGGCAAAAGAAAAGCCGCCCGATCGGCGCGACCGGGCGGCTAGTCTGAGTGGCCGCGAACGGCGGCCGCTGGGAGGAGGATCGCTAGAACTGCAGCTGGCTGCGGACTTCGAAGGTGTTGTAGGTCTGCCCGATCTGGGCCCCGATGGGGGCGGCGAAAGATCCGGCGGCCGTGAGATCTGGGTTGAGCCGGCTGATCTTCACGTGCTGGTAGTCGAGCATGAACCGGATCGTCGGGTTCAGGTACCAGTTGAGGCCGACCGTGACGATCTGCTGATCGCCGCCGCGGACGGCGCTCGAGGTCGGGGCGAGCCCGGCCAGGCCCTGGTCGAAGTTCAGGTCAAGATCGGAAAACCGGGCCGCGAGCTCCCAGGCCCCCCAGGTGCCGGCCGCCGGATTGAACGGATAGGCGGGGGTGGGCCCGTCGAAGGAGCCGTTCACCTGGTTGTACTTGCGCGTCTCGCCGCTGATCACCCAGCTTCCTTCCACGTAGTAGCCGTGGAAGCGCGGATCCTTCAGCTCGACATTGGCCGGATTGATCTGGGGACTGGCGCACGGCGCCAAGGCGGCGGCGGACGCCGGCGCGGTGAAGCAGGGGTTCACGTTACGCTTGATCCCGTACCAGAAGTATTCGCCCGAGGCGTAGAAGTTGCGGAACCGGAAGCCAGCTTCGACGGCCACCTCCCAGACGTTGTGGGCGTCGATCGCGCCGGTGCTCACCAGGCGCGTGCCGTCAAGGCGAAGCTCGGGCCGGTCCTGCAGGGTCACGGTGTACCGGCCATTGGCGATCGTTCCCGCGCCGTTCGGGCCTCCCGCGTCGTTCGGCTTGAACACGTATTGGCCGTGGACGCCCAGGTGGGCGATCCAATCCGGTCCCGAGAACGGCGCGATCGCCGCCCGGCCGATCCAGGCGTACTGCTCGCCGAACGGCTGGGCCGTGGACGAGCCGGTGGAATTGATGGTGCCGGCCGTATTGCCGGTGATCGCAGTGGAGGCCAGCCAGTAGGCCGAAAGACTTTGGTCCCCGCCGCCGATATCGCCGTTGCCGAACACCTGGACTGCCGCGCGGGTGTCGCCGGCGGCGATGTTGCGCGAGACTTCCGCGGGCGACGGACGCTCCATCAACGGCATCGAGCCGGTGGAGATGTTCGCCTCCATGCCGATGATCGGCTCGAATTCCCCGACCTTCACCTTGAACGGCTTCAGGAATTCCGGATGCCAAGTGGCGTCTAGAGCGTAGACGTGGCCGGCGTCCTCGCCGCCCGAGCCGCCGAATTCGAAAATCGCCTCATAGTCGAAGTCGCCGAACACCTTGCCGTCGATCCCGAATCGGGCCCGGCGGAAGTTGGTGCCCGAGTTCAGCTTGCGGGCGGGCCCGCTTGCGCCGCTGGTCCCGAAGCCGCCTGTGCCGGCCCCGCCGCTGCGGCGGAAATCGACGGCGCCGACGCCGGTCGCCTGGCGCGCGGTGTCCTGGAAGTACTTGCCGGCGTCGAACTGGATGGTGGCCCGGATGTTGGCGGTGAACCGCCCGTCGGACGAGGCCAGCATCGGCTTGCCGTTCGGCAGGCTCGGAACCACGGCTGGCGGCACCTTCAGGGTGGCGATATCAGAGGTGTTGGTGTCGGTCTGAGTCTTCAGGGCGTTCAGCTCTTCGGCGAACGCGTCCATTTTCGCCTGCATGTCCGTCACGGTGGCCGCCGAGGCGCCGCCCGAGGATTTGAGGTCATTGAGCTCGGTCTGCATCTGGTTGAACTCGTCCTCCAGATGCTGGATCCGGGCCGCACGGTCGGCCGAGGCCGCCGGCGCGGCAGGCGCCGCGTGCGGCCGCGCGAGCGCCGCGCTGGCCACCGAGCTGAGCAGTGCGGCGAGCAACACGCTACGCCAGACGCGGCGCGCTGGCGCCGCCGTGGTGGATGTCATTGGTAAACCCCCTCTCGTTCGATGCGGCCGACGGCCCTCGACTCAGAAAGGCGCGACTAACCAGCACGACATTTGAGGAGCCAATACAGTCACAATGTAACAGATCGCCGACACTACAGTGACGATTGTGTGACACCGCGCGAGCGTGGGGTGTCACAAAACCGATAAGGAAGACGGCTATGCGATGCCTGGGGCGACAGGGACTAGGCGCTCTGATCCAGGAGAAGAAAATGCTGAAGAAAATCGCGGCTGGCGCTGCCAGCCTGGCGGTCGCTGCGAGTTGCACCTTGGCTCTCGCCGCCAACCTGTCGGGCGCCGGGGCCACCTTTCCGGCGCCCGTCTACGCGAAGTGGGCGGAAGCGTATCGGAGCGCGACCGGCAACCAGCTCAACTATCAGGCGATCGGCTCCGGCGGCGGGATCCGCCAGATCAACGCCAGCACGGTAGACTTCGGCGCATCCGACAAGCCGCTGAAGCCGGATGACCTTGCCACCAACGGCCTGGTGCAATTCCCGACCGTGATCGGGGGCGTGGTGCCGGTGGTCGACCTGCCCGGGGTCGCGCCGGGCCAGCTGAAACTGAACGGCGGCGTGCTTGCCGACATCTATCGCGGCATCCCTCAGGCTCAGTTTTGGGACGCCGCCGAGATTGCGGCGCTCAATCCCGGCGTGAAGCTCCCCCACATGAAGATCACGGTGGTCCACCGTTCGGACGGCTCGGGCACCACCTTCCTCTTCACCACCTATCTGTCGATGAAGGCGCCGCACTGGGCCAGCGGGCCTGGGGGCAACGATTCCGTAAACTGGCCTACCGGCATCGGGGGCAAGGGCAACGACGGGGTCGCCGCCTTCGTGCGCACCACCCCGGGGGCGATCGGCTACGTGGAATACGCCTACGCCAAGCAGAACCACATGACCTACCTAAAGATGCAAAACAAGGCCGGTGCCTGGGTCGAGCCCACCGCCGCCAACTTCGCCGCGGCCGCCGCGGGCGCCAAGTGGCAGTCGGCCCCTGGTTTCTACCTGCTGCTGCTCGACCAGGCCGCGCCGAGCGCCTGGCCGATCACCGGCGCAACCTTCATCCTGGTCCACACCAAGCAGTCCAATCCCCAGACGGGCCACGATGTCCTGGCCTTCTTCGACTGGGCCTACAAGAACGGCAACGGCGCGGCGGAGTCGCTGGACTATGTCACCCTGCCGGACGCGGTGAAGAACCTGGTGCGCCAGGCTTGGCGCAAGGTTACCGGCCCGGATGGCAAGCCGGTCTATTCGTAGAGTTGGGTGCGTCACGGCGGGGCGGCCTTCAGCGGCCCCGCCGATCCGTGTAGACACTCATCAACCGCCGGCGGACGCTCCATGACCGAGGTCGCGATGACCATCGCCCAGACCGACGAGGCGCAAGCCTCGAGGCGAACGACGCCTAAAGGCGCGGGCTTCGACCGGGCGTTCGAATACCTGTGCTTCTCCGCAGCCACGATGCTGCTGGCGGCGTTGGGCGGGGTCATGGTGTCGCTGATTGTCGGCGGCTGGCCGGCTTTCGCCAAGTTCGGCGTCTCCTTCTTCACGAGTTCGACCTGGGACCCGGTCGAAGGGGTGTTCGGGGTCGCCGGCCCAATCGTTGGGACCGTGGTCACCTCCGTCCTGGCCCTGGCGATAGCGGTTCCGATCGCCTTTGGGGTCGCCTTCTTCCTGGTGGAATTCTGTCCCGCGCCGCTGCGGAGGCCGATCGGCACGGCGGTGGAGCTCCTCGCTGGGGTGCCGTCGATCGTCTACGGCATGTGGGGCCTCTTCGTCTTCGCGCCGGTCTTCGCCAAATACGTCCAGCTCCCGGCGATGACCGCAGCGCCGCCCGGAAGCGTTTGGGAGAAGCTGACGCAAGGCATCCCCAACGGGACCGGCATCATGGCCGCGTCGATCATCCTGGCCGTCATGGTGCTGCCGTTCATCGCCGCCACATTGCGCGATCTTCTGAATACCGTGCCCGCGCAAGTGCGCGAGAGCGCCTATGGGCTCGGGGCCACGACCGGCGAGGTGGTGATGAAGGTCACCCTCCCCTATGTGCGGCGCGGCGCGATCGGGGCGGTCATGCTGGGCCTCGGGCGGGCGCTGGGCGAGACGATGGCGGTCACCTTCATCATCGGCAATTCACACGGCTTCCCGAAAAGCCTTTTCGACTCGGGATCGACGATCGCCTCCACCATAGCCAACGAGTTCGCGGAAGCCTCACCTGGCCTGCACACCGCTTCGCTGGTAGCTGCGGGCCTCGTGCTCTTCATCATCACCTTTGCGGTGCTGACGCTGGCCCGCCTCATGCTGGGCCGCCCGAGGAGCATCTGAGCCATGGCCGTCTCAGCCGCCCGTGTCATGAGCCGCCGGTTGGCCAACGGCGCCTTCACGGCCTTTTGCGTCCTGGTCACCCTGCTGGCGTTGGCTTTCCTCGCGGCGATCCTCACGACCTTGATCCAGAAGGGAGTCGCAGGGCTATCCGTCGACACCTTCACCATGAACACCCCCGCCGCCGGCTCGCGCGGAGGCTTGCTCAACGCCATCATCGGTTCGGTGCTGCTGTGCCTCTATGCGATGGCGATCGCCCTGGTCCTCGGCATCCTGGCAGGCACCTGGCTGGCCGAATACGCCGGCGACAGCCGCTACGGCAGCGTCGTGCGGTTCATAAACGACGTGTTGCTGTCGGCGCCCTCAATCCTGATCGGCCTGTTCGTCTGGCAGATCATGGTGGCGAATTTGTTGCACCACTTCTCGGGCTACGCCGGAAGTGTCGCCCTCGCGCTCATCGCCGTGCCGGTGATCGCCCGCACCACTGAGGACGTGTTGCGCCTGCAACCGACATCCCTTCGAGAATCCGGCGTCGCGCTCGGCACGCCTTTCTGGACGGTGATCCGGAGTATCCTCTGGAAGTCGGCCAGCGCCGGCATCCTCACCGGAGGCCTGCTAGCCTTCGCTCGCATCAGCGGGGAGACGGCCCCGCTGCTGTTCACGGCCCTGAACAACCAGTTCCTTAGCCTCGACATGTCCAAGGAGATGGCGAACCTGCCCGTGCTGATGTTCAACTTCGCCCTTTCCGCCTACGACGATTTGCAACGTCTGGCCTGGGCGGCGGCGCTGATTGTCTCGGGCTCGGTCCTCGGCGTCACCGTCATAGCCCGGCTGGTCTCGCGGGAGCAGAAGCAGGGATGACCACCACCATCGCCACCGAAAACCCTGAAATCTCCGTCGCCGAAATCGACAAGGCCAAGGTGAAGCTGGATGTCCAGGGCCTCGATTTCTATTACGGCAAGTCGCATTCGCTGAAGGCCGTCTCCATCCCCTTCGCGAACAAGGCCGTCACGGCGTTGATCGGCCCCTCCGGATGCGGGAAATCGACGCTGCTGCGCACCCTCAATCGCATGTACGCCCTCTACCCGGGGCAGCGGGCCACGGGGAAGATCCTCCTCGACGGCGAGGACATCCTGCGTCCCGGCGTCGACCTCTCCATGCTGCGCGCGCGGATCGGCATGGTGTTCCAGAAGCCGACCCCGTTCCCGATGTCGATCTTCGACAACGTGGCCTTCGGGGTGAAGCTCTACGAGAGCCTCTCGAAATCCGAGATGGCCGAGCGGGTCGAAGAATCGCTGCGCCGCGCCGCCCTCTGGGACGAGGTGAAGGACAAGCTGAACGCCCCCGGCCTCGGCCTCTCGGGAGGGCAGCAGCAGCGGCTGTGCGTCGCCCGCGGCATCGCGGTCAAGCCGGAGATCCTCCTGCTCGACGAGCCCACCTCGGCGCTCGACCCCATCTCCAGCGCCAAACTGGAGGAGACGGTCATCCAGCTGAAGGCCGATTACACGATCGTCATCGTCACCCACAACCTGGGACAGGCCGCGCGGGTCTCGGACTACACGGGCTTCATGTACCTGGGCGAGCTCGTGGAATTCGGCGAGACCGCCACCATGTTCACTCGCCCGGCGACGCGGCGGGCCAGCGACTACATCACCGGCCGGTTCGGCTGAGGGAAGACGCGCGATGGAACAGCACACCCTTCGAGCGTACGACGAGGAGCTCGACGCCCTCTCGGCGGAGCTGTCGCGGATGGGCGGCCTGGCGGAAGTGGAGGTCGGCGACGCGCTGAGGGCGATCACCCGGCGCGACGTGGCGACCGCCCAGGCGGTGATCAGCCGCGACGATCGACTGGACGAAATCGAAGCCGACATAGAACGGCGCGCAATCCGCCTGATCGCGCTTCGCCAGCCGGTCGCGGACGACCTTCGGCGCACGGTGGCGGCCTTGAAGGTCAGCATGAATCTCGAGCGGTGCGGCGATCTCGCCAAGAACATCGCCAAGCGGGCGCTGGTGATCGCCGAGTCGGAGCCGATCACGCCCCTCACCCGCTCGATCGAGCGGATGGGCGAGCTGGTGGCTCGGCGCCTGAAGGACGTGCTCGACGCCTACGCCGCCCGGGACGTGGAGCGGGCCAAGCTCGTCTGGCAGCGCGACGAGGAGATCGATGAGCACTACGACAGCATCTTCCGCGAGCTCCTTACCTACATGATGAGCGATCCGCGCACGATCGCCTCGTGCGCCCACCTGCTGTTCGTGGCCAAGAACCTCGAGCGCATCGGCGATCACGCCACCAACATCGCCGAAATCATCTACTACGAGATCACCGGCGAGAACCTGCCCGATCAGCGGCCGAAGCTCGACGCCCTCGAGCCGCGCTGACCGTCCAGTTCCGTTACAGTGAGGGGGCAAAGTGAACTCGGTTCAGCCGTTCATCCTGGTGGTGGAGGATGAGGAGGCGCTCGCCACCCTGCTTCACTACAACCTCGACAAGGAGGGCTATCGGGTTGAGCTCTGCGCCGACGGCGAGGAGGCCCTGATCCGCATCGACGAGAAGCTTCCCGATCTCGTCATTCTCGACTGGATGCTGCCCTCGGTGTCGGGCATCGAAGTGTGCCGGCGGTTGCGGCAGCGGTCCGTGAGCCGGAACCTGCCGATCATCATGCTCACCGCCCGGACCGAGGAGAGCGATCGGGTACGAGGCCTGGACACCGGCGCCGACGACTACATCGTCAAGCCCTTCCTGATGAGCGAGCTGGCCGCGCGGGTGCGGGCGGTGCTGAGGCGCCTGCGGCCGGGCCTGGCCGAAGATCAGGTGCGCCAGGGCGACATCGTCGTCGACCGCTCCGCCCATCGGGTCAGGCGCGGCGGTCGCGACATCCACCTCGGGCCGACCGAGTTCCGGCTGCTCGACTATTTCATGCAGCATCCCGGCCGGGTCTTCTCGCGCGAGCAACTGCTCAATGCGGTCTGGGGATCGGACGTCTACGTCGAAATCCGCACGGTGGACGTCCATATCGGGCGCCTGCGGCGAGCGCTCGCCGGACAGGAGGGGCCGGACCCCATCCGCACTGTCCGTTCGGCCGGCTACGCCCTCGACCTCTGAGACTACGCCTCAGCCGGACCGGGTCTGCTCCACCCACAGCCGGCGCACCAGCGACGGCAGCTCGGGGACGGGCGTGCGCAGGTCGAAATAGCGCTGGAAGCTCAGTCCCACCTCGGCGTCGCGCCGCCAGATCTCCTTGGCCATGAACGCCAGCCCGTGGGTCACGTCGATCAGATAGAGGGGATCGGACAGGGCCAGCGCGCCTTCGAGCCGGATCCGGGCGCCCGTCTGGGACATGTCGGAGATCGCGCAATCGAGGGTGTGCTGGGTGGGGCCGTAGACGAGCTTGCCCGAGAGAAGCCCGCGCCGGCGGGGAACGCGGGTTTGGGACGGCGATTTGTCGGGTCCACGCGTCATGGGCTGTGAGGGGCGGACGGTTCAGGTCCGCGCCAGGCCCTCCCTGAGGTCCACCCCGAGCTTGGCGACCATCCGCATCAGAATCTCGTTCTGATACTCGAGGTGCTGGAGGTGCGGATTCCGACGATGCCGCCCGCCCATTCCGAGATGATCGCGCCCATCATTCCGAGATGATGCCGCCCACCCGAGGGGTCGTCGTTGGCGGGTTGATATAGGGGCTGGCCGGGGGGCTCGGTCAAGCCTGGGCTTGGGGTGCG
>JAFBAO010000055.1 GCA_019247715.1 Caulobacteraceae bacterium | reverse complement strand
GCCGACCAGCTGGTCGCCGACGGCGTGCCCCAGCAGACCCTCGACGTCAGCTGGAAGGGCAAGAGCGAGCCGGCGGTGCAGACCGGCGACGGGGTCAAGGAGCCCCTCAACCGCCGGGCCACCATCGACGTCCAGTTCTGACGCCGATCCTCATCGAAGCTCGAGGCGAGAGCCCGGTCATCCGACCGGGCTCTCTGCTTTTCCAGCGGGAGCCCGAGGCGAGGCAGGATCGATCGCGGATCGTCGCCCCGGACCAGCCTCGCCCTCGAGCGGGCGGCCAATCCGGGGCTGGCCCCTCCGTCTCCGGGTCTCCAGCCAGTGCGCTCCAGAGCATGTTGAGCTTAGACGAATCTCCGCGCCCTATGCGCGCGCACATGCCGGCGAAAGCCGGGCAGGCAAGCGTCTGCACCCCCGCCTTCGCTATCTTCTTGGAGCTATCGTTGAGATGGCTGAGAAGATCGGCTCGATCTGATCGCGGACGACGCCGGAATCCTTCAAAGCCCTGCCCGGATCCCCAGCTTTCGCCCGGATGAGCGGATTCGAAGGGCGAATTCAACTTAGATTGAACACCCTCTACGTGGACCGCTCCGGCCCTGGCTCGCTTCGCCGGGTTCGGGCGCGGTCCGAGGGCTACTTGTGGGCCATCACGTCCTGGACCTTCATGATCGCCGGACCCAGGATCACGATGAACAGGACGGGCAGAAAGAAGATGATCATCGGCACCGTCAGCTGCGCCGGAAGCGCGGCGGCCTTCTTCTCGGCCGCCGACAGCCGCAGCTCACGGTTCTCCTTGGCCATCACCCGAAGGGCGGTGCCGAGGGGCGTGCCGTACCGCTCGGCCTGGATCATTGCGGTGACCACCGCCTTGACGCCCGGATGGTTGGTGCGTCGGGCCAGCCCTTCGTAGGCCATCCGGCGCTCGGGCAGGTAGGAGAGTTCGGCGGTCAGCAGAGAAAGCTCCTCGGCCAGTTCGATCGAGGTGCCCCCGACCTCCTGCCCGACTTTCTGGAGCGCCGCTTCGATCGACATGCCCGATTCCACGCAGATGAGCAGCAGGTCGAGCGCGTCAGGGAAGACGCGGATGATCGATTCGCGCCGTTTGGCGGCGATGTTGCTGACGTAGAGGTTGGGAGCGTAGTAGCCGGCCACGAAGGCGGCCACCACGGCCGCCACCCGGTTCATCGGCGGCAGGCCGAAATTGTTGATGAAGAATATGTAGATGGCCGCCGCCGTGGCGAGCACGAAGGGCGTGATCAGTCGGAAGAAGTAGAACGTCGAGACGGCGCTCGGCCCCCGGAACCCCGCCTGGGCGAGCTTGTCCGTCAGATTGGAGTCCTCCAGCAGCCGCGAAAGCTGCAGGCGGTCGACCACGCGCTTGTAGAGGCCATCGTCGGTCTGGCGCAGCGAAGCGGATCTGCCGGCGAGAGTCTCGCGCGAACGGCGGCGAAGCTCTTCGCGGCGGTTGGCCACCGACTTCAGCCGGCTCTCCAGGTTGGAACGGTCGCGGAACTGGGTGACGAGCGTCAGGACCGCCACGAACACCAGCACGGCGGTCACCGCGCTGATTACGTTGCCTGGATTGGTGACGACGTCGAGCCAGTCCATCGGCGCCCCGTCAGAACTTGAAGTTGATCATGCGGGCCATGACCCAGATGCCGACGCCCATCAGCAAGCCGCTGAGCCCCAGCATGAACCAGCCCCGGTGATCCTGGAACATGGGCTGCATGTAGGACGGCGTCGTCACCGTGATCAGCAGGATCACGGCCGGCGGCAGAGAGCCGATGATGGACGCCGAGGCCGTCGCCTCGGATGAAAGCGCCTTGATCTTCTCGCGCATCAGCTTGCGCGAGCGCAGCACCGTCGAGAGGTTGTTCAGCGCCTCGGCGAGGTTGCCGCCGGCCTTCTGCTGGATGTTCATGACGATGGCGAAGAAGCGCGCCTCGGCGGTCGGCATCTGCTCGCACAGCTTCTCGAGCGCCTGGTCCAACGTCATCCCCATGCCGATGTTCTCCACGAGCCGTGCGAACTCGCTCTTCAGAGGCTCGGCGGTTTCCCGGGAGATGATCTTCAGGCAGTCGTGGACCGGGAGGCCCGACTTGACGCCGCGGACGATGATGTCCATCGCGTCCGAAAAGGCGGAGGTGAACTTGTTCGTCCGGCGCTTGGCCAGGAAGTTCAGGACCCAGAGGGGGAAGCCGAGCGCCATGGCGACGCCCAGCCCCAGCGCGACCAGCGGATGGGCGTGCAGCAGCAGGGCCACGAGCGCCACCACCAGGCCGAATCCGCCGCCCGCCATCCAGAACTGGACGGGGGTGATGGGAAGCCCGGCCTGCCGGAGCCGGTTGACCAGCGTCAGTCGGGCGCGCTTCTGCTGGCGTTCCTGCTCCTTCAGGGTCTTCAGAATCTGGCGACGCCGGGAGTCGGCGGCGTTGAGCGGCGCGCCGCGGGCGCGCCTGAGCTCCCGGGTCCCGGAGCCGAGCGCCTGGGCGCGCTTGATCGCCCTATCGCGGCTGGGATCGCCGCCGGCGAACGCGAGGCCGACGCCGGCGATGAGCACGAAGCCCGCGACGGCGGCGACGATGATCATCAGGGTCGGGCTCACCGCCTACTCCGCCGCGTCGAGGGCTTCGGCCAGCTCGCGCTCCAGCCCGTAGTAGCGCGCCCGATCCCAGAACCTCGGCCTGGCGATGCCGGTGGACCGATGGCGGCCCTGCACATTGCCGTGCTGGTCCTCGCCGGTGATCTCGTAGACGAACAGGTCTTGGGTGACGATCACGTCGCCCTCGAGGCCTACCACCTCGGTGATGTGGGTGATCCGGCGCGAACCGTCCCTGAGGCGGGCGGCCTGGATGATGACGTCCACCGACCCGACGATCATCTCGCGGATGGTCTTGGAAGGCAGTCCATAGCCGCCCATGGTGATCATCGACTCCAAACGGCTGATCGCCTCGCGCGGCGAGTTGGCGTGCAAGGTGCCCATCGATCCGTCGTGGCCGGTGTTCATCGCCTGCAAGAGGTCGAACGCTTCGGGTCCGCGCACCTCGCCGACGATGATCCGCTCCGGCCGCATCCGCAGGCAGTTGCGCACCAGATCGCGCATGGAGATCTGGCCTGTGCCTTCCAGGTTGGGCGGACGGGTCTCGAGCCGGACCACGTGCGGCTGCTGGAGCTGCAGTTCGGCGGCGTCTTCGCAGGTGATCACCCGCTCGGTGGGGTCGATGAACGCCGTCAGGGTGTTGAGCAAGGTGGTCTTGCCCGAGCCGGTGCCCCCGGAGATGAGGATGTTGCACCGGCAGGCGCCGATGACGCCGAGGACCCGGGCGCCTTCGGGACTGATCGAGCTGTACTCGACCAGGTTCTTCATGGTCAGCTTGTCTTTCCGGAACTTCCGGATCGTGAGGGTCGGGCCGTCGAGCGACAGCGGCGAGGCGATCACGTTGACGCGGCTGCCGTCGGGAAGGCGGGCGTCGCAGATGGGGGAGGCTTCGTCGACCCGCCTTCCGACCTGGCTCACGATCCGCTGACAGATGTTCATCAGCTGCGAGTTGTCGCGGAAGCGGACGTTGGTGAGCTGCACCTTGCCGCCCACCTCGATGAACACCCGGTTGGAGCCGTTGCACATGATGTCGGCGATGTCGTCGCGGTTCAGCAGGGGCTCCAGCGGCCCATAGCCGAGGACGTCGTTGATGACGTCCTGAACCAGGTGATCGGTCTCGGCCACCGACATCGACACGTTCTTGATCGCCACCAGCTCGGCGACGATGTCCCGGATTTCCTCGGCCGCCGTCGCTGCGTCCAGCTGGGCGAGCTGGGCGAGGTCGATGGTGTTGAGCAGGGCGTTGAAGATCGTGGTCTTGGTCTGATGGTAGTATTCGCTCTGCTCGCGAACGATCTCGGCGGTCGGGCCCTGCGCCGCGTGCAGTTGCTCGAGACCCGGGGTCGCCCGCGGCGCCGGCCTCGCGCTCGCCCCCGATCCGCCGCTCGCTCCGGAGTCGAGCTGCTGCGGACGCGTGGGGATGGGCGCGCCGGCCGGGGCAGGCGGGGGCGCCTGGCGCTCGGTTGGCGGCGTATCGGATGCCCGTTTGCCAAACACGCGGGGCGACTACCTTCTGAACAGATCGAACAGGGAACGGGCTTTCGGCGGGGCTTCGGCCGGCGCGTCGCGGCGACTGATCATGCGAGCGAGCTGGTCCAGGTTCTCGGCCTGCTTGGATTTGGGCGACACCTCGGCGAGCATCTGGCCGTTGTTGGCGGCCTGGCCGAACAATTTGGCGTCGAACGGGATGACCATCGCCGGGGTGAGGCCCAGGGCCTCCCCAAAGTCCTTGACCGGTATCTCGGGACGTCCTGGCAGCCCCACCTTGTTCAGGACCACGCGGGGCGCCGAGTCGTTCGGCCGGGCGGAACGTATGCGGTCGATGATGTTCTTGGCGTTGCGCAGCGAGGTGAGCTCGGGTTCGGCTACGATCACCAGGTCGTCCGAGGTGATCAGCAGGCGGCGCGTCCAGGACGTCCAGGCGTGCGGCAGGTCGAGGACCACATAGGGGGTGCTCGCGCGTATCTTGTTGGCCACGTCCTCGTAGGTCTCCGGCGCGATCTCGAAGTCCTTCTCGAGACTGGCCGGCGCGGCGAACAGCGACAGGTGATCGCTGCAGCGGGCCATCATACGCTCCATCAGCACCGGATCCAGGCGATCCGGCTGGGTGAGCGCGTCGGCCACGCCGTGCAGCGGGTCCTGGTTGAAGTCGAGGCCCGCCGTTCCGAACGCGAGGTCGAGGTCGACGAGCACCGTGTTGGCGCCCATGATCTCGGAAATCCGATGGGCGACGTTGTGGGCGAGGGTTGAGGCTCCGGCGCCGCCCCGGGCGCCGCAAAAGGCGATCTGGCGGCCGATGAAAGGCTGGGCGGGATCGGCGTAGAGGGCGGTGATGGCGGCGATCAGCTGCAGGGCGCTGAGGGGAGGCACCAGGTACTCGCTGACGCCCCGCCGCATGAGTTCGCGGTAGAGGCTTATGTCGTTGGCCGCGCCGATCAAGACCACCTTGGTCCCAGGGTCGCAGACCTCCGCCAGGCGGCCCAGCAGGTCGAGGAGCTGCGCCGCCGGATCCTGGCTCTCGAGAAGCAACAGCGAAGGCGTCGGCTGGTTCTGGTAGAAGTCCACGGCCGCGGCGAGACCGCCTTGGTGGACGACGGTCTTGGCCCGCTCCATCCTGCGGTCGCCGGCGGCCTTCTCCACCATCTCGCCGGTCTCCGCGCGGGCGCAGAAGGCGTGAATGGTGATGCGCGGCACGGTGTGCTCGCCCAACGCCGCCTCGGCGCTGGCGATCATCTCGGCGATCGGATTGCCGGTCGTGGCGGCTGGCGCTCCATCCTGCGGCGGGGCGGATGCGGTCTCCGGCGTCGAGAGCCCCTCGAACGGGTCCGGGGCCGGACCGGCGACGGGCGGGCCGGGTATCGGATCGTGCTGGGGCTCTCCGGCGGTCGCGGCGGGCGGGCCGGAGAAGTCGTCGTCGGCCTCGAAATCGAGGTCGAAGGGGTCGCTGGATTCGGCGCTTTGAGGCTTCATGTCTCTAATGCCCGACGGTGACCAAGGTGCCGTCCGCCTGCGGGTCCTTGGGAGTAGAGGTGATGGCGCCTTGGCGGTACTTCTCGAGCGCGGTCTCCCGTCGGCCGGCGTCCATGGGGGTGGACTCCCGCGGATGGAGGACATCCGCCGGCTCGGCGAGCTGCGCGGCCATGTTGGCGGTGAGGGCGCAGCCGAATTCCGCGTACTCGCGGTTGTCGTTCACCGCCGCGAGGTTGCCCCAGCCATGTCCGCACCGGGGCCCCCTGGCTTCATAGCGCGCGTAGGTCAGGACCACCGGAGCGTGGCCGTCCCCGTCGGCTTCGTAGCCGACGATCCGGACCTTGGCGGCGGCCACCCCGTGGGCGATCAGGAAATCCCTGGCGTCGGTCGCGGTCCGATAGGCTTCGGCGGGGTCTGCGCCGTGCTCGGGCGCCTTGACGGTGACATCGCCCGCGCCGTTCCAGCCACGCACGAAATCGTCGAGGGCGCCGACCTGGTTGGGGGACAGTCCTGTCGCATGCGGCGCCAGCTTCAGCTCTTCGGCTGTCGGCCGGACCTCGATCGCGAACTGCTCGGTCGGCGTCGCGGGCGGCGGGCCCGGCGGACGATCCTCAACCCCGTTCACGCACCCGCCGAGCGTCAGCAGGGCGAGGCTCGCGAGCCACGGCGACATACGCATGGGCGGGCGCTCCTTGGTCGGTGAGGTTACTCGACGACATAGCCATAGGGACCTTGATAGGTTCTTCCCCCCGACGTCTGCGCGGGGTGGTTGTAGGTCTTGTTCAGCCGCCCCAGGAGCAACGTCTCGCTGTCGTCCGGCATTTGCAGGCCGTCGATGGGGGTCTGCAGGTCCGCGGGGCTGGTGGGACTGACGATATAGGGTGTCACGATGATAACCAGTTCGGTCTGGCCGGACTGGTAGTCCCGCGAGCCGAACAGGGCCCCGAGGATCGGCAGATCCCGGACGCCCGGCAGGGAATCGAGATCCTGCTGCGTCTTGTCCTGCAGGAGGCCGGCGATCATCAGGGCGCCCCCCGACGGCAGCTCCACGGCGGTCTCGGCCCGGCGGACGGTCAGCCCCGGCACCACCAAAGCGGGTCCGCCGCCGCCGCTGGAAATGCTGAAGGCGCCCTGGTTGCTGAGCTCGGAGACCTCGGTGGCGAGGTGCAGGGAGATGCGCCCCCCCGACAGCACCATCGGGGTGAAGCCCAGTCCCACCCCATAGGGCTTGAACTCAATGCTCACCTGCCCGTTGGTGGCCTGGCCCGTGGGGACCGGGAACTCGCCGCCCACCAGAAACTTGGCCGCTTCGCCGGAAACGGCCGTGAGGTTGGGCTCGGCCAAGGTCCGCACCAGACCCACGCGCTCGAAGGCCTGAAGGCTGCCGGTGAGCCGGTTCGCTCCGCTCCGGCTCTTTCCGATGCCGCTGGCGTTGATGCCGCCCAGCAAAGCGCCGTTGATTCCGAAGGTGGTGGTGGTGCCGATCAGGAACTGGGGCGAACTCGCCTGGCTGAGGACCGCGGTCCAGTTCACCCCGAGCTGCTTGATCACCTGGCGGTCCATCTCGACCACCCGGACCTTGAGCATCACCTGGTCCTTGCCGGCGATGCTCAGCATGTTGAGAACCTTCTTCGGGTCATCCACCCCGGCCCGGGCGATCTGGAGGGCCTTGTCGGCGTCGGCGGCGCTCGCCACCGAGCCCGAAAGGATCACGCTGTCGTTGATCGACTCGACCTGCACCTGGGCGCCCGGAACCACATGGTTGATGGTGTCGGCGATCGCCGAGGTGTTCGCGTCCACCCGGATGGTGAGCGCCAGCAGCCTGCGCCCGGCGGCGTCGAAGAAGATGGCGTCGGTCAAGCCGGACTTGAGTCCCATGACGAAGATGCGGCGCGGTGTCCGCAACACAGCCTCGGCCACGGCGGGATTGGTCACCAGGACATCGCGTGCGTCCGCTGGCAATTCGACGATCGCCGAGCGACCTAGAGGCAGGGAGAGAGACTGGGCCGATGCTCCCACGTCGACCCGCACGACGGCGCTCGATCCGTCGGCGTGGGCCGCCGGGGGCAGGGCGAGCCAAAGGCTCGCCGCAGCGGCGCTGGCGAGCATGGCGATGAATGTCCGGGTCATTGAGTGGTCACCACTTCGGCGGGCCCGCCGCCCCTGAAGATTCGAACTGCATGGTTGTTCGAGCTGGAGCTCGTCTCGCCGGCGATGTCGGCATAGGACCTAAGCGCCATCATCAGCTGGCCGCCGCTTCGGGCTCGGGCGATCCCCTCCACGTTGTCGGCAGGCACCTCGAGGGTCAGGGTCGCGCCCGGCAGGCTCGTGGCGTTCTTCGGCGTGTCGGTGTGCTGGTCCACGGCCAGCACCTTGACGTTGGCGAGGATCGTCTCGGCGACCGTGCCGCCCTGGCCGTTGTGGGCGGTGTCGGGGTGTGACGAGACGATGTCCACGTGGTCGCCGGGCTGGATGAAGCCTCCGGCGCCGCTCTCCACGGTCACGGGCACGCTCATGGCACGCATGCCGGCGGGGAGGCGGACCGCCATGTAGCCGCTGTCGCTGCTGCGGACGATCTTGGCCGCGGTGATCGGCTCGCCGGCGTAGATGGGCTCCCTGACGATGGCGCCCACCATCGACTGCATCTTCGGACCGCCGCCGGTGGCCATATCCCCCACCACGAAGCTGGCCTGCTTGACCGCACCGGCCGCGCCCGAAGGCTTGGCCTGTTCAGTCGAGCCGTCGGTGATGTAGGCCGCATTGAGAGTGGTGGCGGGCCACGACTGCCAGGTCATGTTTTCGCCGGACAGGCGGTCGCCGACCGCGAGATCCTGCTTGGCCGTGAGCACGCGGGTCGTCGCCGGGGCGGCGGCCGGTCCGGCGGCGACCGGACTCTTCGGCATGGAGACCATGGTGTGAACCAGAAACGCCAGCACCAGCGCTGCGAGACCGGCCACGGCGATGATGGCGATTCGGCTAGGGTTCATCTCGGATCCGCGACTCCCAGGCGTCGGGTTGAACTGGAGGGCGACCGCGCCGTCCCCTTCGGCTGAGGCGGTCCAGATTCATGCGCGGCCTTTCTGGCCCGGCGCGACATTGGGCGACCCATGGTTAACGGCCGCCTAAGCCACCGCTAGATAAGCGGATGGGCGACGCAAAAGGCGGCGAGGGCGCCGAACGCGATGGCGACGCCGTACGGGGCGGCTTCGCCAGGCGTCGCCAGGCGCTGGGCCCACGCCGGTCCCGTCGCGGCCAAGGGCCTCAGCCAGGCCGATCGGACGGCGAGGAGCATCAACGCCAGGGCGCCTCCCGCAAGTCCCGTGAACGCGGCGAAGGCGGCCAGTCCCTTCAGTCCCACCCAAAGCGAGCTGGCGGCGAGCAACTTGGCGTCGCCGCCGCCGACCCAGCCGATCGCGAACATCCCCGCCCCCGCCGCCAGGACGCCTGCGCCCAAGGCGAAGGAAGCTCCGATCGAGGCCAAGGAAGCCCCGCAGAGGAAGGCCGCCGGCCCGAAGGCCAACGCCAGGGCGGCGGAGATCCAGTTGGGAATGGTGAAGGACGCGAGATCCCTCAACGCCGCGAGGATGACCAGGGCCGCAAAGACGAGCGGGAATAGCGACTTGGCGAGTTCGGGCGTCATCCGCGGCGGCGATGGAGGCGATCGGTCGGCCGCGAGATTCGCGGAGCGAGGTGAACCAAAGGTTTCCTCGCTCCGCGCAATCGATCAATCCGGCCTTGCAGCCTTAGCGCCCGATGGCGCTTCCGGCCGACGACAGCGTGGTGTTGAGGTTGGTTCCGAGCGTTGTCACCGCGCCGATGATGACCACCGCGATCAGGGCGACGATGAGACCGTATTCGATGGCGGTCGCGCCCGACTCGTCCTTGGCGAGACGAGTCAAGAAGTTGATCATTGTTAGGCCCCTCAGTCGAATGAGGCGCCTCGATGCGCGCCCCTCCAGCATTGGCGACAATAGGCCGCTCCTCCCTTACGGGGCGTGAAGAGGCAGGGTTAAGGATGGCTTTCCCGGCTCGCCGGGAAGCGCGGCCAAAAGAAAAGCCGCGGCTCGCGCCGCGGCTTCCGGCTGAGCGAGGCGCGGTTCCTCAGCGACCGATGGCGCTGCCCGCCTTGCTCAGGGAGGTGTTGAGGGTGGCGCCCAGGGTGGTCACCGCGCTTATGATGACGACGGCGATCAGGGCGACGATGAGGCCTATTCGATGGCCGTCGCACCCGATTCGTCGGCGGCGAAGCGCCTCACGAGACCACCCATTGTTCGTCTCCCGTCAGGAGCCGCGGCTTGCGCCGCGGCTCCTTTTCTCGCGGGTCAACGATTAGCGGCCGATGGCGCTGCCGGCCTTGCTCAGGCTGGTGTTCAGGTTGGTGCCCAGAGTGGTCACCGCGCCGATGATGACGACCGCGATGAGGGCGACGATGAGGCCGTATTCGATCGCCGTGGCGCCGGATTCGTCCTTCACGAAACGCGAAATGAACTTCGACATGCTCGATCTCCTTAGTAGCGACAATTGAGGGATCAAGCCGACCGAGGCCTGTTGCCCCCTCGAGATGCCCAATATGCCCTAACGGCCTTAATCGGCTGTAAACGGCCAATTCTATTCTCAAACTTGTCGTGGTTTCCTGGAATTTACTATTATTTACATTTAACCAAACGCCGATTTCCATGTAGTCGCGCTCGGCGGGGCGCAGATGCAAGGGGCCGCGGTTCTGCAAGCGCCGATCGGGGACGTCGAGCGCTATTTTACACAACCTTAGGCCTCGCCAACGTAACGTGACCAGGAACAACAGTGGAACGGGAATGCCCTGGTCGATCATCAATCTCGGGGTCCTGTTCCTCGCTTTCGGACTGCTGGCGGGGATCTGCCCCTGCAACAGAGAGCAGCCCAGATTCGCGCGCCGAGAGCTGGCGGACGATGCGCTCTACTGGTTTTCCGCGATCTTCTATGCGGACCTCGGCGGCCTATTTCTGAAGGCCGCCGCCCAGACCTTGGCGCCGACTCACTCAGCCGGCCTGTTGGCCGCCATCGCAGCCGGCTATGGCTGGGCGAGCCACGCGCCGCTGCTGGTCCAGGCGATCCTGATCCTCCTCGCTCTGGACTTCATCCAGTATTGGCTGCACCGGCTGTTCCACGGTCGGGCGTTGTGGCCGTTTCATGCCATCCACCACAGCGCCGAACAGGTGGACTGGACGACCGCCTACCGGTTCCATCCGGTCAACTTCATTCTCTACAATACGGGCGCGGTCACCCTCGTGAAGCTGGCCGGCTTCTCGCCGCTCGCGTTCGTCATCATCGGGCCGTTCAACCTGGTGGCCAGCGCGCTCGTGCACGCCAATCTCGACTGGACCTTCGGTCCGTTCCGCTACCTGCTCGCCAGCCCGGTGTTCCATCGGTGGCACCACGTTCGCGACCCGAGCGTCCGCAACCGCAACTTCGCGCCGACCTTTCCAATTCTCGACGTGATCTTCGGCACCTTCTACATGCCCAAGGGCATCCTGCCTCGCGATTACGGCGTCGAGGGCGTTCCGCCCCACTTCCTGGGGCAACTCGCCTATCCCTTCGTGGTCTACGCGGAGCGCCTCGGCCTGGCGCCGGCGACGAAAGCGGCACGCGCGGCGGCATGACGGCCGTCGCCCCGATCGACGCGTGGCTGACCGCCCTGCCGCTGGCGGAGCGGGCCGCCGCAGCGGCGGCGACGGAGACGCGGCTTTGGGGCTGGTGCGTCGGCTGGGCGCTCGTCGTCGGGGTTTGTTTCGCGGCGGCGAGGCTCGGGTGGCTGGCGCGGCTGCGCGCCGCGATCGAGCGCGATGGCCCCAGGCCGTGGCTGGCGAGCGCGGGGCTGGGCGGAGGCTTGGCGCTCGCCGTGCTCCTCGTCCGGGCGCCGTTCGACGCCGTCGTAGGTTGGCGCTGCGACTGGCTCCTAAACGGCGCCTCGGCGACTTCGTACGGCGGCCATTTGACGGCGGCGCTGGTCGCCGCCCCGCCGCTGGCGGGTCTGGCGATCCTGGCCGCCCCTCCCTTGCAGTTCATGATGCGCAAGGCGCCTCGGGCCTGGCCGTGGGCGGCCGGCGCGGCGGCGATCGTGATCAGCCTGGCCTGGGGCTGGCTTCCCTATGCGCTCTCGAGCGGTCCGCCCATGGCGCCGGCGCCCACCACCGCCACAACCCGCGGCCTGTCCGACCTTATCCGAACGACCGGCCTTCCGGCGCGCCAGATCTATGTTTCCAGGCGCGCGGACATGGACATCGACGTCACGGGCGGCTTCGGCCGCGCGGTCGTGGTGGTGGGGCCGGCCCTGGGGCGCGCGACCGTCGCCGAGGCGCGGGCGTTCGCCGCCCACCTGATGGGACACTACGCGCACGGCGACATCTTCTCGATCTATCTGCTGGCAGGGCTCCTGGCCTTGGTCGCCTGCCTGGCCGTCCAGGCCGCCTGCCGGCCGCTGGCGAAGTGGATGGGCGGGACCGGTGTCGAAGGTCCGGGCGATCCGGAGGGCCTGGCGGCGGCCGCTGTCATCGGCGCGGCGGCCCTGGCGGCCTCGACGGTCGTCTTCGCAGGCTACATTCAATGGGTGAACGTCCGCGCCGACGCCTACTCCCTGGACGAGGCGCGCGAGCCGGACGGCCTGGCCGCCTTCCTGGTGCGCAACTGGGATCACCAGGACGTGGATCCGGGCCCTCTGGCCAGGGCGGTCCTCTACACCCACCCGCCGTTGAAGAGCCGCCTGGCCCAGGCGATGGCCTGGAAGGCCGCGCACGCGCGGTGAGGGCCCCGTTCAGTCTTTCTTGACCATTCCGGCGGAGCCTTCGCGCATGTCCAGACTCGCCCTCGCCCTCCTCTCGGCGCTCGCCCCGGCCCAGGTTCTCGCCGCCACCATCGGCGTTCCTCTCGACCACGCCGTCCGGGTCACGCTGGGCGCCCCCGCCTCGGACGTCATCGTCGGCAACCCGACCGTCGCCGACGTGACCTTGGCGGACCAGCGGCACCTGATCATCACCGGCAAGGCGCTCGGGGCGACCAATCTCATCATCACCGGTCCGCGCGGGCGGCTGCTGATGAACAGCGAGGTTCTGGTGGGCAAGCCGCAGGTGGGACACATCACCTTGGTGGCGGGGCGCGACACCCGTCTCTACTCCTGTGCGCCGGAATGCCGGAAAGTCGACGATCAGGTGTTGGACGACGCCGGCTCCCTGGGCTCGTCCCTATTCGGTGCGATGCGAAACGCATTCGCGCCGGCCGCGAGTCAGACCTCTAGCGTCGCCGCTTCACCGACGACCCCCTAGCATCGCGAAGGTCAGGCGAGGTTCCGCACCGCCGCGGCGAGGCGGTCGACGAGCATGTGCGGCTCCGGATCGGCGCCGCCCGCCCAAACGCCGAGTCGCAATCCGATCAGGCTGTTGGTCAGGAAGATCGCCTCCGCCTCGGCGAGGGCCGCGGAGTCCTCCTGCGCCAGGCTGACTGGAATTCCCAGCCGCGCCGCGGCCGCCAGCACGGCGGCCCGCATTGTCCCCTCCAGACAGCCCACCGCCGGTGGCGGCGTGTACAGGGTCTGGTCTCGGACCCAGAAGAGATTGGCGGCCGCCGTACAGGCGAGCTTTCCCTCGCCGTTCAGCATCACCGCCTCGTCCGCGCCTTGCGCGCGCGCCTCGCGCCGGGCGAGCACGTTGTCGAGGTAGGCCAGGGTCTTCAGCCGCGAGGCCGGCGAGGCGGCGTTCCGCCTCACGCTCGAGATCGCCAGACGGGCCGGCCGGTCTGGCCTGGCGGTCTCGGCGGCGGTTGCGAAGAAGCGGGGACGCGCGGGCTCCGGCCGATCGAGGCCGCGGCCGCCGGAGCCGGCGGTCAAGGTGACCCTGACGGCGGCGCGCGCACCGCTCAAGCCCGCCGCGCGGACCGCCTTTTCGGCCAGTTCCAGGAATTCGGGGAGCGTCGGGGCGGGAAGGCCGAGGACGTCGGCGCCCCGGGCCATCCGTGATGCGTGCTCGGGCCCCAGGACAAGGCGTCCTTCCGTCCACAGCAAGGTCTCGAAGAGACCGTCCCCGAGCAGCAGGCCCCGGTCGTCCAGCGGCGCGCCTTGCATCGGAGCCCTGTCAGACCTTCTCGACCTTGCGAGCCGCCTCGTCGATCGCATCGGTGAGGGCGTCGAGTTGTTTGGGATCCAGGGGCCCGGCCCGCATCCGCAGCCTGACCGAGGCGACCAGATTCTGCATCGCCCTCGCGATCCTGGGCGAGGGCCCCTCGAAACAGGCCTGAATGTCGTCCATCCGGCGGAAGATCGCGTCGATGACGGCCTTCTTCTCCTCGAGCGCGGCCTCGCCGGCCTCGGTGATGCGGTAGAGCTTCTTGCCGCCGTCGGCGCTCTCCACCGTCACATAGCCAAGCTCTTCCAGGAGGGTCAGCGTCGGGTAGATCACGCCCGGGCTCGGCGAATAGGCGCCGCCGACCTTCTCTTCGATGGCCTTGATGATCTCGTAGCCGTGGCGCGGCGACTCGGCGATCAGCTTCAAGATCACGAACCGCAAGTCGCCCTGGTCAAAGACGCGCTCGCCACGCCTGGGCCGATAGCCTCTGAAGCCGCCGCCGGGAAAGCCGAAGGCGCGGGCGGCGAAGGCCTCGCGCCGATGGTGAAAACGATGCATGCGTCACTCCGACCGCTAAGCGATATATCTGATGAAAGATATGTCGGAATTGGCCCACGTGACAAGCCTGTTCTGCGTCCATTAGGGCGCGGCGGCCGCGGCCGCTCTGGATGCTGGAACCCAAGGCGCGACCCGGCGATCGGACGGTCCAGTCCGTCGCATCGGGCTTTAGACGTCCTTCTTGGCGATGGCCCCGCGGTGGGTGCGCCGGTCGGCTGGTCCGGACCACTCGGCGCCGAGATAAGTCGATTGCGCCTGGCCGATGGTCTGCGCCCCACCGCGCAGACCGCGCCGTTCCGGACCTGCGATCAGCTGCGCGGCGAAGGCCGCGGCGGGTTCGCGGACCGGGGCGAGGCCTGCGGCGCCTGCAGACCAGGAGGGGCTCGAGGCGGCCGTAGCGGGGGAGGCCTTCTCATCACCGCGGCGAGGTCGACCGGGAGACGGCCCCATGAGGCGTCGGATTGGGTCGATCGGTCCCGTCATGCGCGGGCCCGAAGCAAGAAGGGCGCCGTCACCGATGCTGGTCGAGCCAGGCCCTCAGCCGGCGCAGGAAGGGGAGGGCGGCGTCGAAGTCGGCCTGCGGGAAGGCTTGACGAAGCGTCTCGAGCTGGGGGCGGACAGCGCCCTGGGCTTCCCGCTGCGCCTGGACCCCGCGCGCGGTCAGGGTCACCACCTTGCGCCGCCCGTCCGACGGGTCCCGGGCGACCGCGACGAAGCCCAGCGCCTCCAGCCGCTGCAGGGTGTTGGTCATGGCGCCCTTGGTGACCTTGAAGGCTTCCGCCAGCCTCGCCGGATTCTCCGGCCGGCCTACCCGGGCGAAGTGGTTGAGGAGGGCGAGGCCTGCATAGGAAAGGCCCGCCGGCAGCCTGCTCTCGACCCGGTTGCGGGCCAGCTGATCGATGATGGCGATCTCGGTGAAAAGCTCGAGATCGGGGCGCGGGCGAGCAGATGGAGCCAAGATAGTTCAACGTTGAATTTTCGCCTTGGTCTCCCCGGGGCCGCCCTCTGTCAAGTCTCCTTCAGGAGCTCCGTCAGGCCTCTGCGGGCCAGGGCGTCGGCCCGTTCGTTGAGCTCGTGGCCGGCGTGGCCGCGCACCCATCGCCAATCCACCTGGTGGCGAAGCCGGGCCTCGTCGAGCCGCCGCCAGAGATCCTCGTTCTTGACCGCGCCCTTGGTCATGGTGCGCCAGCCGCGGGCCTTCCACAAATGCAGCCACTCGCTGATGCCGTTGCGCAGGTACTGGCTGTCGGTGTGCAGCTCCACGCGGCAGGGGCGTTTCAGGGCCGAGAGCGCCTCGATCGCGGCCGTAAGCTCCATCCGATTGTTGGTGGTCTGCGCTTCGCCCCCCCAGATCTCCCGCTCGTGCGCGCCGAACAGCAGCACCGCTCCCCAGCCGCCGGGGCCCGGATTCCCCCGGCAGGCCCCGTCGGTGTAGATCAACACCTCAGGTGTCACGCGCTGGCCTCGAATAGGGCGACGCCGGCCCGATGGACCGCGATCTTGCGCTCGTACTCGAGCGGGTCCTTGGGCCTGACCATGGCGCCGGCGGGGGTTTGGCCCCAGTCCGCCAGGCGGGTGAGGAAGAACCGCACCGCCGCGCCGTAGGCGAGGATCGGCAGGGCGCCCTTCTCTTCGGGCGCGAGGCGCCGGCGACGCTCGTAACCGGCCACGAACGCCCGGGCGGCGGTGACGTTGAAACTCCCGTCCGGCTCGAAGCACCAGGCGTTGAGGGCGACCCCGATGTCGTAGGCCAAGGCGTCCCAGGCGGCGAAGTAGAAGTCGATGGCGGCCGCGAACCGGCCCTCCCGGAAGAAGACGTTGTCCGGGAAATAGTCCGCGTGGATGAGCCCCTCGGGCAGCCGCTTGGGCCAGCCTGCGGCGATGCGGTCGAGATCGCTCTGGATAGCCCCCGCGAGGCCGGGCTTCAGCTGCTCGGCGGCGTCCTTGAGGCCCGCGAAAAGCTGCGGCCAGGCCTGGCGGCCGAGATCGTTCTCGCGCCGGCCGCCGAACCCCGTCGCGGCCTGATGAAGCCAGGCCAGACCCTCGCCCGCCTCCAGGCAATGGGCGGCCGTCGGTCGGCGCACCGAAAGCCCGGTCAGGAAGGTGACGATGGCGGCGGGCTTGTCTCTGAGCGCCCCGAGCAGGCGCCCTTGGCGGTCTGGCACCGGCGTGGCGCTCGGGAATCCGGCCCTGGCCAGATGCTCCATGAAGCCGAGGAAGAACGGCAGATCCTCGGGCCGCACCCGCCGCTCATAGATGGTCAGCAGGAACCGACCCTTCTGGGTCTCCAGGAGGAAGTTGGAGTTCTCCACCCCCTCGGCGATCCCCTTGAACGCCAACGGCGCGCCCAGGTCGTAGCCGGCGAGAAAGGCTTCCAGCTCCGCATCGCTGATGTCCGTGTAGACGGCCATGCGGCTTGATCGGGGACGCTCGCGGGCGCGTCAAGCCGCCGGTTCGGCGCCTGCGTCAAAGGTACTGGGCCCGGAAGTCGACGCTCGAGCGGACGCCGACCTCGGCGAGACCCGAGGCGAGCCAGGCGCCCGCGGCCCGCCGGCCCCGGTTCTTGAGATCTTCCAGGAAGCGCCAGTCGGTGTTGAACTTCGATTCTGCGGAAAGGTCGTCCAGCCAGACGTCCGCGCCGATCGCATGGATGAGCATGTTCCGGTAGCGTCCCTTCGGCGCTTCCTCGAGCATGCCCTGCTGGATAAGTTCCTGGACGAAGGCCACCGCCCGCAGCTCGGCCATGAGCGAGGCGTTGAAGGTGATCTCGTTGAGCCTGTCGAGGATCTCCGCCGGGGTCTTCGGCGTGCCTTTCCGATGGAAGGGATTTAGGTTGACGACCAGGATGTCGTCGGGGGTCGGGTCGTAGAACAGCGGCCAGAGGGCCGGGTTGGCGAGGTAGCCGCCGTCCCAGTAGGGCTCGCCCTCGATGATCACCGCCTGGAAGAGGTGGGGCAGGCAGGCCGAGGCCAGCAGGTGGTCGCAGGTGAGCTCCGCGGTGCGGAAGATCCGCGCCTTGCCCTCGCGCACCGAGGTGGCCGAGATGTAGAGCCGGACCGGCGAACGCGCGCGCAGCGCCTCGAAATCCACCGCCTTCTCGAGCGCCATGCGCAGCGGATTGAAGTTGAACGGATTGAACTCGTAGGGGGAGAAGTTGCTCAGCAAGCTCTGGGTCACCCGCCAGGCCGGGGTCTCCTTGAGCCAAGGGGGATTGAAGACGTCGGTCCACACGCCGGTCCGTCCGAACGGGAAGGCGCCGGCGTCGCTGACCGAGCGCCAGAAGGCTTCCAGCGCTTTGCGGGCCCCGCTCGCGCCGCCCATGAGGCCGAAGGCGAACACCGCCGCGTTCATGGCGCCCGCCGAGGCTCCGGTGACCGCCTTGATCTCCACCCGGCCGTCTTCCAGCAGCCGATCGATGACGCCCCATTCGAAGGCGCCGTGAGCGCCGCCCCCCTGGAGGGCCAAGCTGATCGGCCGGGCGGCCTGCGAAGCCGTCACGCGGCGGTCCAGCCGCCGTCGAGGGAGAAGGCCGCTCCGTTGGCCGACGCGCCCATGTCGCTCGCCAGATAGAGCATCAGGCCGGCGATCTCGCCGAACTCGACGAAGCGCTTGGTCGGCTGGGCGTCGAGGATGACGTCGCGCAGGACCTGCTCGGGGGTCATGTGGCGCGCCTTGGCGGTGTCGGCCAGCTGGGCTTCGACGAGGGGCGTGCGCACATAGCCGGGACAGATCGCATTGCAGGTGATCCCGATCTCGGCCACCTCCAGGGCGACGGTCTTGGTGAGGCCGAGCACTCCGTGCTTGGCCGCCACATAGGCCGCCTTGAAGGGCGAGGCCACGAGGCCGTGGGCGGAGTCGAGATTGATGATCCGGCCGCGCTTCTGCGCCTTCATGATCGGCACGGCCGCGCGGATGGTGTGGAAGGCCGACGAGAGGTTGATGGCGATGATCTGGTCCCACTTCTCGATCGGGAACTCCTCGATCGGGGACACGTGCTGGACGCCGGCGTTGTTGACCAGGACGTCGAGCCGGCCGAACTGGCGCTGGGCGACGGCCACCATGTCGGCGATCTCCGCCGGGTTGGTCATGTTTGCCCCATGGTAGATGACTTTGACGCCTGCCTGCCTCTCCAGGTCGGCGCGGTCGGACTCGATCTTGGCGGGGTCGCCGAGACCGTTCAGCACGATGTTGACGCCCTCGGCGGCGAGGGTGTGGGCGAGGGCCTGCCCGATCCCGCTCGTGGAACCGGTGACGATCGCCGTCTGGCCGTTCAGGTTGTAGGGAGACGCCATGGCGCAGGCTCCGATGTTGCAGCGCAGCAGAGGCTAGTCCAGCCTCGCGGCGCGAGCTAGGCGCCCGATGCGGTTCCGGTCGAAAAGATCGAGCGGTGCGGCGACGATGGACAGCGTGGCTGCGATGGGAGAGCCTTCGGCGACGGAGGAATCATGAGGGTTTCGCGCGCCCTAGAGCACGATGTGATCAGACGGAATCGTCTGATCGTTGAATCATGCTCTAGAATTCAAAGACTTCGAGCGCGTTCTCGTCGCAAAAGCGGTTCCACTTTTGCGGAACGCGCTCTGGGCCTGGCCATCGGGCTGGCCGCCTGCCAGGCGGCGGCGCCGCAGCTCGACCCGCAGGCCGAGACCATCGCCAGGGCGTTCTACGACGAAGTCCGCTCGGGCGGCGACATCCAGGCCGACCCGCATCTCGCCCACGAGCTGAAGAACGCCAACTCCGAAGCAGAGATCGCCCAGTTCCGCGCCCTGATCCCGACGGACCCGCCCGATCGGGTGGAGACGCGCGACGTCTCCGTGGTCCGTGACTCGGTGGGGACCACCACGCGCCTTTCGGAGGTCTATCACTACGGCCAGCACAGCCTCGTCGCGCAGGTGGCTCTCTTCAAGTCGCCGTCCGGGGTCAGTCCGGTGATCGTCGGCTTTCAGGTGACGCCCGGACCGGACGAAAGCTGATCAGCGGGCCGCCGGCTCGGCCAGGGCCTGGCGCCGCGGGGTGATCAGCCGGCCGAGCTGGGGCGCGAGCCACCCCTCGAAGTCGTCCACGAACTCGTAGACCACCGGCACCAGCAACAGCGACAGGACCGTCGAGGTGATCAGCCCTCCGATCACCGCCACGGCCATCGGCTGACGGAACTCGAACCCCTCGCCGATGCCGATCGCCGTGGGCAGCATGCCCGCCATCATCGCGAGCGTGGTCATAACCACCGGCCGCGCACGCTCGCGGCAGGCTTCGAAGAGGGCCTCCCGCTGACTCACCCCCGCCCGTTCGCGTTCGATGGCGTACTCGACCAGCAGGATCGAATTCTTGGCGGCGATGCCCATGAGCATGAAGAGCCCGATCATCGAAGGGATGGAAAGCTCGGAACGGGCCATCAGCAGGGCGACGAAGGCGCCCGCCAGGGTGAGCGGCAGAGCCGAGAGGATGGTCAGCGGCTTGAAGAAGCTGCCGAACAGCAGCGTCATCACCCCGTAGACGAGGCCGATCCCGGCGAAGATCGCCGCCCCGAAGCCCACGAAGAGCTGGCTCTGGGCTTCCTGGCTGCCGATGTTCTTCTCGTGGGCGACGCCGGGCGGCAGGCGGCGCATGAGCGGCAGGGCGTCCAGCTCCCGCTCGGCGTCGCTGAGCTTGGCGCGGCCGACGAGGTCCCCCAGGACGATCAGGTCGTCGCGGCGGTTGTAGCGGGTGATCTCCGCCGGACCCGCCTGGAAATAGACGTCGGCGACGCTGTCGAGAGTGGTCGTCCCGCCGGAGCCGGTCGGCAACCGCAGAGCCTTCAGGGTGGGCAGGTCGTTACGGGCCGCCTCGGGCAGGCGCACCCGGATCGGGATGCGCCGGTCGCCGACGTCCATCTTCGCCACATTGGCGTCGATGTCGCCGACCGTGGCCACCCGGGCGGCGGCTGCGATGGTCTCAGCGCTGACCCCGAGCCGCGCGGCGTCGTCGGCGCGCGGACGGACGATCACCTCGGGGGCGGGGGGCGCGCTCGCCGGCCGGGGGTCGGCCAACGTCCGCAGCCCGGCCATCTCGCGCTGCAGCTCGAGGGCGGCTGCGTCGAGTCCCTCGCCGCTGGCGCTCGTGAGCACCGCCTGGACTGTCGACCCCCCAAATCCGGAGCCTTCGAAGGTGATTCGGGCGTCGGGGATCGCATGCAGCAGCGGCCGCAGGCGGTCTCGGATCTGGGCGACCGTCGCCTGCCGATGCGGCTTCAGCACCGCCACCGCTACGGCGCTCGCCACGCCGGTGGACGAAGGCACGTTGCCGCCGGCGCCGCTGCCGCCCGCGCCGCCGATGGCGGAGAAGACGTGATCGGTCTCGGGCTGGTCGCGCAGCAGTTTGGTGAGCCGCGCCACCACCAGGCGCGTGTCGGCCAAGGTCGAGCCGGGAGGGCCGTCGATGTTCACCTGGTAGAAGTTCGGGTCGCCCTCGGGCTGCAGGCCCTTGGGAACCACGCCCACCGCCAGCACCACCGAAAGCACGAAGACGGCAAGGCCGGCCAGCGCCGAAACGATCCGGTGGTCCAGGGCCCACTGCAGAGCCTTCACGTAGACGCCCGGCAGCGGGGCCCGCGGCTTGGGCGGCTTCGGCTTCAGGAAATAGGCGGCGAGCAGCGGCGTCAGCAACCGGGCGACCACCAGTGAGAACAGGACGGCCACCGAGACGGTGAGGCCGAACTCGCGGAAGAACTGGCCCGGGATGCCCGGCATGAACGAGACCGGCGTGAAGACCACCACGATGGCCGAGGTGGTGGCCACCACCGCCAGCCCGATCTGATCGGCGCCTTCCATGGCCGCATCGTAGGGCTGCATCCCCACGTGCACCCGTTTCTCTATGTTCTCGATCTCGACGATCGCATCGTCGACCAGGATGCCGATCACCAGCGTCAGGGCCAGCAGGGTGACGACGTTGAGGCTGAAGCCGGCCGCGGCCATGAAGGCGAAGACCGGGATCAGCGACACGGGCATGGCGACCGCGGTCACGGCCGTCGCGCGCCAGTCGCGCAGGAAGAGCCAGACCACCAGGGCCGCGAGCGCCATGCCCTCGAACATCGTCTCGCGCGTGGCCGCGAACGAGCCGCGGGTCGACTCGACGCGCGAGACGATGGGGCGCACCTGGATATCGGGACGCGCGGGAGGCGCCGCGCTGGCGAACATCGAGCCTCGCTGGCCGTTGACCATGCGCTTCAGGGCCTGGTTGACGCCGTTCTCGGTGCTGATCTCGCTGGCGTCCTTGAGCTTAGTCACCTGGAAGCCGACGACGGGGCGGCCATCGAAGCGGGCCTCCGAGCGGACTTCCGCCGATCCGTCCCCGACGTCGGCGACGTCGCTCAGCCTGATGAACCGGCCGCCGCCCACCGGCAGCGACAGGTTTCGGATCTGGTCGACGTTGACCGCCGCCCCCAGGACCCGAAGGGTCTGCTCGCGATCCCCGACCTGGACTCGGCCGCCGGCCGCATCGAGGCTGACGCTGAGCAGCGCCTGGTTGATCTGCGGGGCGGTGACGCCCTGGGCCGCCATCCGCACCGGGTCGACAATGATGTTGATCTCCCGGTCGACGCCCCCCACCCGGGAGACGCGCGCCACGCCTGGAACCTCCTGCAACGTGCGGGCGATGTCGTTGTCGACGACCCAGGAAAGATCGGCCTCGCTCATGCTCCTGCCCGGCGCGGGCGCGACGGCGTAGGTGATGATAGGCTGGTCCTCGAGATCGAAGCGTTGGACGATAGGCGGGTCGATCTCGCGCGGAAGCTGGGCGCGCGACGCTTCCACCTTCGCCCGGACGTCGTCCAGCGCCTTCTGCAGGTCGGCGCCGAGGTTGAACTCGATGGTCGTCTCCGAGTCGCCCTGGGTGACGATCGAGGAGATCGAATGCACGTCGGTGAGACCCGAGAGGGCGTCTTCGACCGGTTGGGTCACCTGGGTCTTCAGCTGCGACGGCGCCGCGCCGCTCTGGGTCACGCTGACGGTCACCACCGGGAACTGGATGTTCGGGAACGCCTTCACCGGCAGCATGAAGTAGGAAAAGATCCCGGCCACCGCCAAGGCGATGAAGAGCACCGCCACCGGCGTCGGGTTCTGGATCGCCCAGGCGGAGATGCGCAGCTGGCGCTCGCTCACGTTCCGGGCCTCGCGGTGACCGGGACGGCCGTCACGTAGTCGCCGGCCAGCAGCTGCGAAGCGGCCTTGGCCACCACCGCCGAGCCTGCCGGCGGGCCCGACAACAGCTCCACGTAGCCGCCGCCCCGCTGTCCGGTGCGAACCGGCTCTTGGGTGACCCGGCCGTTGGCGCCCACCACCATCACCGAGGCGCCGTTGGCGTCGTAGCGGATCGCTGTCTCCGGCAGGCTGGGTGTCGGCTTGGCGACGTCGACGAAGCTCGCCTTGGCGTAGCCGCCGGCGCGGACGTCGGACCGCACGGGGAGCGTGATCCTGACCCTGCCCAGCCGGGTGTTCGCGTCCACCCTAGGGCTCACGAGGCGCACCGTCCCGTCGACGACGACATTGTCCGACAAGGTCACCTTGGCGGCCAGCCCCGGACGGATCAGGGCGAAAGCCGCCTCGGGGACGTCGGCGTAGAGCTCGATCTGACCGGCCTCGGCCATTCGGAACCAGACGCCCTGGCCGCCGGAGATGTCGCCGGGCCTGACGGTGCGCTCGATGATCAGACCCGAGACGGGCGCGCGAACCGTCAGGTGTTCGAGCCGTGTCTCGGTTTCCCGGGCGGCAGCGTCCTGGGCGGCGGCGGCGGCGCGCGCGTTGCGCGCGGAGAAGCGCCGGGTCTGCAGCTCTTCCACCGACACCACGCCCTGCACGTCGAGCCCCTTCACCCGCGCCGCCTCCGCCTCGCGCTCGTCGGCCGTCGCCTTCTGCTGCGCGGCGAGGGCGCGTTGCTGGTCGAGCTGAGCGCGCAGGATCGAGGCGTCCATCTCCGCAAGCGGTTGGCCGGCCGACACCCAGTCCCCCTCCTCAGCCAGCACCCTGGTCACCCGGTATCCGGCGATGTCGGCGCTCACCGCCACCTCGTTGCGCGGCGCCAGCATTCCGGTTGCGGTGAGCCCACCGGCGATGGGCCGCACCTCGATCCGCACCACGCTCACGGTGCGGGCCTGCTGCTGGGCGCTGACGGCCTGCTGCTGATGGCAGCCGGCCAGGGCGACCGCGAGCGTCGCGCCGACAAATGCTGCGAGGGGCCTGGACGCTGGAGCTTTCATGGGGTGCGAGGCGCCGGCCTTTCGCCCGCATAATTCCAGCCGCCGCCCAGCGCCTTGTACGCCTGGACCGCGCGCCGGACCGCCTGAACCCTCTCGGCGGTCAAGGCGGCGCGGACGTTCCGCCAGCTCCCCTCGGCCTGAAGCGCGGCGGTGAGGTCGTTCACGCCGGCCACGTAACCGATTCTGGCCGCTTCCGAGGCCCGGCGCGCGCGCGCTTCGCCGTCCACCAGGATGACCACTCGGCGCTCGTCGGCCGCCAGGCGCACCAGGGCGTTCTCGGCGTCGCCATAGGCGTCCTGGACGGCTTTCTCGTAGGCGATCACCGCCTGCTCGGTCCGCGCGCTCTGGGCCTTGGCGTCCTCCAGGAGGCGAGGGATGTCGAGCACCGGAGTCGTAAGTCCCACGCCGTAAGACCAGAAGGCGGTCGCCTGCGAGACCTGAGAGGGAAAGAACGACGCGCTACTGGCGGTCGGGACCACCTCGACCCCCGGCGCCACCGAGCGCGACAGGCCCGTCGCCGGCTGGAGAACGAGGTTGGGGAACAACTGTTCGCGCGCAAGCTTGGTCCTCAGCGCCGCCGCGCGCAGCCGCCAGTCGGCTTCCCGCACGTCGGGCCGCCGGACGAGCAGGTCGCCAGGCACCGCCGCCGGCAGTGGCGGGGGATCGGGGACGCTGGCTTCGGCGGCCACATTCTCCACCGGCTCGACGCCGCGTCCCGCCAGGATCAGCAGCAGGCGCCGGGCGGCATGGAGCTCGGCCGTCAGGCTCTCGGCGGTCGATTTCGCCTGCGCCAGGTCGCCCGCCACCCGGTCGGCGTCGGCTCGCGGACCCAGCCCGCGGTCGGCCTTGATCGTGGTGATCCGGAGCAGCTCTTCCTCGATCCGCACGCTCTCGCGCGCATCGTCGAGCTGGATGGCGAGACCTCGCACCTGGAAGTAGCTGTCGGCCACGTTGGCGACCAGGCTGGCGCGGGCGCTTTCGGTGTTGAACCGGGTGGCGGCGAAATCGGCGTTGGCGACCTGACGCGCCGTGCGAAGGCCGCCCAGGAAATCGATCTCCCAGCTGACCTTGAAGTCCAGGTTCTCGTCGATGCTCGGCCCCCCGACCGGGAAGAGCGGATTGACGGTCCCGCCGATCTGGGTGGTGTGCTTGCGGCTGGCCGCGCCGGTCAGATCGCCGGCCGGGCCGGTCTGGAAGATGGCGCTGAGGCGGTTCGCGCCTGCCTCGCCGAGCCGCGCGGCCTGGGTCTTGGCGTCCGGGCTGAGACGCAGGGCCTCGTCCTCGAGGGCGTCCAGCTCGGGATCTGCGAAGACGGTCCACCAGCGCTCGAGCATCCCCGGCGCCAGGGTCATGGTTCCGGCCGGCGCCTCGTAAGCGGGCGGCAAGCGGAGGTCCGGCTTGCGCGCGCCGGAGGCGCAAGCCGCGAGGGCGAGCGCCCCCGCCAGCGCCACCCAGGCCCTTGCCGAAAGGCCGCTCTCCACAGTCAGAGTTCCCCCGAACAAATGCGGGCCGATTCGGCGAGAATAGAGCAAGACTCGCTCTGGGACCGTCCTCGCGCCGCGCTGATATATCGAATCGAGGCGCCAAATCCAGCCCCTGACGCGTCCGATCGCCTCGCGATCGCCACAACAAAAGACGCCGCTCCTGACGGCCTCCCGCTCCAGCCCCGGCGCCGCTAGTGTCCCGGATCAGAAGTTCGCCAGTGGATGGGACGGGCGCCGCGCGAACTTCGGACTCGACAACAACACGGACAAGGCTTTGAATCTAGTGTAGTTTACGAATTTCAAGTTCGCTTCAGCGCCGGCGCCGTCAATCGAGCGAACTTCGAATTCACCACACTAGGGTTGTGGGGCGACCACAGAAGCGAGGCGAGCATGTCAGGGCGGATCTTCGCCGGCGTCGGCGGCTGGACTTTCGAACCGTGGCGAGGCGTCTTCTACCCGCCGGACCTCAAGCAGAAGGACGAGCTCGCCTACGCGAGCCGCCGGCTCACGGCCATCGAGATCAACGGCACCTACTACTCGACCTTCAAGCCCGAGAGTTGGCGCAAGTGGCGTGCGGAGACCCCCGACGGCTTCGTCTTCGCCGTCAAGGGCTCCCGGTTCACTACCAATCGGCGCGAGCTCGCTAGCGCCGGCGAGTCGCTGGAGCGCTTCTTCGCCCAGGGCGTGGCCGAGCTGGGCGACCGCCTGGGCCCCTTCCTGTGGCAGCTTCCGCACACCAAGAAGTTCGACGCCGACGACCTCGACGGCTTCCTTGGCCTTCTGCCGAAGAGCCTGGATGGGCGGCGCCTGCGCCATGCGCTGGAGCCGCGGCACCCGAGCTTCCTGACCTTGGCGTTCGTCGACCTGCTGCGCCGCCACGGCGTCGCCTGCGTCTACGCCAAGCACGCCGCCTATCCCGAGATCGCCGACCTGACCGCCGACTTCGTCTACGCCCGCCTGCAGACCGGCAGCGACGAAGTCGCCACCGCCTATCCGCCCGAGGAGCTGGACTCCTGGGCCGACCGGCTGAAGACCTGGGCCGCGGGCGAGGCGCCGGGGGACCTCCCGCTCGTCGATCCGGCTCATGCGGCGCCCCGGACCCCCCGCGACGTGTTCGCCTTCGTCATCCACGAGGGGAAGGTCCGCGCGCCGGCGGCGGCCATGGCGCTGATCGAGCGGACCGCTTGATCCGATCGACGCAAATTGCCTCCAGCGCAGATTGCATCGACAATGGCCAAGTCGTCGGCCCCGCGAGAGGTCCGACCGGATAGGGAGGTTTCGATGATCAGAATGGCGGTCGTCATCATCGCCTCGGCCGCGAGCTTGGCGGTCGTCCCGGCAGCCGAAGCGGCCGGCGGGTGCGGGGTCGGCTGGCATCGCGGGCCGATGGGCGGTTGCCGGCCAAACGGAGAGGCGGTGGTGGTCGCGCCCAGCCGGGTGGTGGTGGCGCCGCGGGGCGCCCTGGTCATCCCGCCAGGGCGCGCCTGTCCGTTCGGCTACCACCTCGGCCCCTACGGACATCGGTGCCTTCCGAATTAGAGGCCTGCCGGAATTGACGCGGCGAGGCGCTTTCGCCACGTAAAGAGCCTCCCGGCAGGGACCCGTTAAGGACTCGGCTCGCAAGGTTCCGACATGCGTCGGATCTTCCTGCTCTTCGCCGCCGTGCCCGCGGTGGCGCTGGCCGCCGGTCCCACGGCCAGCCGCTACCAGGTTCCGGCGCCCCAGGCGCAGCGCGACACCCTTTCGCCGGCTCTGCAGGCCTCGGCGCCCGCCGCGCAGCCGGTCGCGGTCCGAGCCGCCGCCGAGCCGGCCGACTGCCGGATGTCCTGCGCGCAGAGCTACTATTTCTGCCGCGCCGGGGATGACCCGGACGGGTGCGCCCCGACCTGGAGCGCCTGTGTGGCCGCGTGCGCCTCCCCGGATCTCGCCGCCGCGGTCCCCGGCCGGCCCTGAGGGCGCGCCATGGACTTCGCCCGCCCGGCGGGCGATCTTCTCTGGCCATGTCGGAACTCGCCGTTCTTCAGCCCGGCAAGCGCGAGCAGACCAAGCTCGCGAACCGGCAGGCCATCCTCGACGCCGCCCGCGCGGTCTTCGGAGAGCTCGGTTACGAGGCCGCGACGGTCCGCGACATCATCCGGCGCACCGGCCTCTCCGTCGGCGCCTTCTACAACTACTACCGCTCCAAGGAGGAGGTGTTCGAGGCCCTCGCCGATGACGGAGCCCGCCGCTTCCGCCCGATTTTGCAGGCTCTCCACGACAAGGCGACGGACTTCGAGTCGTACCTGAGCGCCGGCGTGCGCGCCTATTTCGAATTCATCGCCAGCGAGCACGAGACCTTCTCGCGCCGCCGTCCGGCGCACGAGGTCGCGCCCCACTTCCGCAACACGCCCGGGATGCAGGCGGTGTTCGAGGAGGTGCGTCGCGCCTTTGCAGACGTCATGGAGCGGGGGCTCGCGCCAAAGGTCGACCTCGACTATCTGGCCACCGCCTGCATCGCCATCGCCCGCGAGGTCGGCGAGGCGATGCTCGAACGGAAGCCGACGGACGTGGAGGCCGCCACCGAGTTCTGCGTGCGGCTCATCCTCGGCGGCGTTTCGGCCGTCCCGACCGTCGACGGCTGAGGCGTGGCCGATCCCCTGGTCCGGCGAGCGCTCTTGCGGAGCGTCCTGGCTTTGCCCCGCCCGGTGCTGCGGCTGATTTCCGGCGGCGCGGCGGTCTACCAGGGCGGGCGCACGCTCGATCCCAGCTTCCAGTTCCTCGCCCACCAGGCGCGCAACCGTCCGTCTCTGACCACCCTGACGCCGCAAGAGGCGAGGGCGGCCGTGGCCGAGGCGCTGGCGGCCGTCGCGCCGCCGCGCGAGGCGGACGTCGCGGTGGAGGCGCTTTCCGCCCAGGGCGCGCAAGGGCCGCTGGAGGCGCGCGCCTACCGGCCCACCGACCAGGATCCGGCGGCGCCCGTGCTGGTCTACGCCCACATGGGGGGCGGGGTGATCGGCGATCTCGACACCTGCGACGGCTTCTGCAGCCTGCTGGCCAAGCTCGGCCGGTGCGCGGTCCTTTCCGTCGACTATCGCCTGGCGCCCGAGCACCGGTTCCCGGCCGGTCTGGAGGATGTGCTGGCGGCATTCCGGTGGGCGAGGGACAATGCGGACCGGTTCGGCGCCCCTGTCGGCGCGGCGGCGATCGGCGGCGACTCCATCGGGGGCGGCTTCGCCGCGGCGGTCTGCCAGACGCTGAAGCGCGAGGGGGCGCTTCAGCCGGCGCTGCAGCTGCTGATCTATCCAGCGGTGGACGCCGCCAGCGAGACGCCGTCGATGACCATCTACGCCGACGCCTTCCCGCTTTCGCGCCAGCTCATCGAGTGGTTCGTCGGACATTATGTGGGCCCGGGCGACGACCCGGCCGATCCCAGGCTCTCGCCGTTGAGGGCGCCTCACCTTTCCGGCCTCGCCCCCGCCCTCATCGTGACGGCGGGCTTCGATCCGTTGGCGGACCAGGGAGAGGCCTACGCCCGCCGCCTGCTCGCCACTGGCGCGCCGACCATCTACCGACGCCATGACTCGCTCGCCCATGGCTTCACCGCCTATGGAGGGGCCTCGCCGGCCGCCGACGCGGCCTGCCGTCAGATCGGCGGGCTGCTGAGGGAGATGATCGAAGGGAGGCGGTCCTGATGCGGGCCCTGACGGTTCACGAGCTGACGCCCGACTACCGGGGCGTCGCCCTCACCGATTCGCCCACGCCCGCGCCAGGGCAGGGCGAGGTGCTGCTGGAGGTGCGCGCCGCGGCGGTCAACTTTCCGGACATCCTCCAGACCCGGGGCGAATACCAGCACAAGCCGCCGCTGCCCTTCATCTCGGGAATGGAGCTGGCGGGCGTCGTCGTGGCGGTCGGCGAAGGGGCCGGCGCGTTCAGAGCCGGCGACGAGGTGGTGGGCCGGCCGGAGCTCGGCGGCTTCTCGGACGTGGCCATCTGCAAGGCGGCCGAGATCCGGCTGAAGCCCGCGCGGCTGTCGTTCAGCGAGGCGGCGGCGTTCGGCGCGGCCTACCTCACCGCCTATGTGGCCCTGGTGCGGCGCGCGCGGGTGGAGGCCGGCGAGTGGGTGCTGGTGCACGGGGCGGCGGGGGGCGTCGGCCTCGCCTGCGTCGACATGGCGAAAGCCTTCGGCTGCCGGGTGATCGCCGCGGCCTCCTCGGACGCCAAGCTCGCCGTGATCGCCGACGAATATGCGCCGGACGCGCTCATCAACGTCGTCGGCGGCTTTCGCGACGAGGTGAAGACCCTCACCGACGGGCGCGGCGCCGACGTGATCTATGACCCGGTCAGCGGCGACGTGTTCGACGAAAGCGTTCGGTGCATCGCCTTCGAAGGGCGCCTGCTGGTGGTGGGGTTCACCTCGGGACGGATCGCCAACGTCTCGGTGAACATGCCGCTCATCAAGGGGTTCTCGGTGGTCGGGGTGCGGGCGGGCGAGTATGGCCGACGCTTCCCGGATCGCGGGGCGCAAGACCGGGACGTCATCTGGCGGATGGCCGCGGAGGGGCGGCTGCGGCCGCGGGTCCATCGGGAGCACCCGCTTGCCGACTGGCGGGCGGCGTTCGATTCGCTCACCGACCGCACCGTGATCGGCAAGGCGGTGATCACGCCCTGACCCCGTCGTCCCACCCGCCGACCCTGGCCTCGATCCAGGTCCTGCGCGGCCTCGCCGCCCTCTCGGTGGCGGTGTTCCACGCCTTCCAGTGGCTGGACGACCAGTTCTGGATCGGCGCAGCTGGCGTCGACGTCTTCTTCGTCATCAGCGGCTTCATCATCTGGACCATCGCCGCGCGCGGGGAAGCCGCGCCGGGCACATTCCTCTGGCGTCGCCTCACCCGGGTGGCGCCGGCCTACTGGCTGATCACCCTGGCCCTGGCGGCGGCGGCGACCGCCGATCCCCTCTTCCTTCCGCAGATCTCGGTCAGCTCCCGGCATCTCATCCTGTCGCTGGCCTTCATCCAGCACACCGATCCCAACGGACTGGCCTTCCCGGTGCTGCCGGCGGGCTGGACCCTGAACTATGAGGCGATCTTCTATGTGACCTTCGCGGCCGTGCTCTTCGCCCCCGCGCCCCCGCGTTTCGCGCTGCTGGCGGCGGCGCTGGGCGTGGTGTGCTTGTTCGGCTGGCTGGACCCGCCGGCTTACGGCCTGGCCGCCAATCCGATGCTGCTCGAGTTCGTCGCCGGCGCCTGGCTCGGCCGCCGCTACGCCCTGGGTCGCCTGCCCCGGTCGCGTGCGGGACCCGCCCTGGTCGCCCTCGGGCTCGGCGCCTTCGCCGCCATGTTCCTCGCCGGCTTCCGCTCGGAGCTCTGGCGCCCGCTGCTCTGGGGGGCGCCGGCGGCGCTGATCGTCGGGGGCGCTGCGGCCTCGGAGGGGGGCCGCTTCAAGGCCCCGGCCGCGCTCGTGGAACTGGGCGACGCCTCCTACGCCATCTATCTGTGCCACATGCCCGCGGTCGCCATCGTCGCCCATGGACTGGGCGTCCATCCAGCCTGGCTGTTCGTGACGGCGGCGCTCGCCGCCTCCATCGCTGCGGGGTTCCTCTTCCACCTGGCGGCGGAGAAGCCCCTCATCGCCGCAGCCCGCGGCGTCCCCGGCCGGCTTCGCGCCTTGGCCGCGAGGTCGGCCGCCTGATGCGACGGGAAAGGTTCTGGTAGGGAACGGGAAGCGATTTTTTCATGACCGGCAGGGCATGATCAGGTTCTCCGAGGCCTCGTAGGAAGCCGACTTGCCCGCCGTCGCTCTTCGCCCGTCCACTTCCTGCGCGCCCGAACCGGCCGAGACCCGCGGCGTCGCCGATTTCGCCCGGATGGTCTTCCTAGGCCAGGAACTCGACGTCGTCTGGGATCAGCTGATGGCCCGCGCGGGCGCCGGCGACACCGGGGCCATGCTTGATCTGTCCACCCTGTTGCAGCTGGTAGGACAACGCGAGCAGGGACTCGCCCTGCAGGCCGACGCGCTGAAGCTCAACCGCGTTTACCGACGCCAGCTCGGTGACGGCCAGGGGCCGCGCCTCCTGGCGCTCGCCGCGCCAGGCGATCTGATGGCCAACACGCCGCTCGATTTCATGCTGCAGGGGTTCAATGGCCGCCTCGACACCCTCTTCCTCGACGGCCCGCCGCCGGAAGCGGTTCCCGATCATGAGCTCGCCATCCTGGCGGTCGGGGAATCGGACGAGAACGCCCCGCTGCTCGCCGCCCTCTCGGGTCGGCTGGCGAGCTGGCCCAAGCCGATCCTCAACGGCGCCCCCTCGCACGTGCTGGCGCTGGGACGCGACCGCGCCCCGCAGCGGCTGGCCGGCGCCTCCGAGATCAATGCGCCGCCCTCGCGCCGCGTGCGCCGCGCCGAGCTCATGGTGCTCGCCGAGGACGGCGCCCTGATCCAGGCGCTGCTTCCGGGGTGCGATTTCCCGCTGATCGTGCGGCCGGTGGGCTCGCACGCGGGGGTGGGCCTGGCCCGGATCGAGACGCCGGCGGACCTGGGCCCCTACCTGGCCGCCCAGTCAGGCGAGCTCTTCTACCTCTCCCCGTTCGTCGACTACGCCAGTCGCGACGGTCTCTATCGCAAGCTCAGGCTCGCCTTCGTCGGCGGGCGCCCGTTCGTCGCCCACATGGCCGTCTCCGAGCACTGGATGGTCCACTACCTCAACGCCGGGATGACCGAATCGGCGGCGCGGCGGGCCGAGGAAGCGGCGATGATGGAGACCTTCGACATCTACTTCGCCGTGCGCCACGCCAGCGCCCTTCACATCCTCGCCGAGCGGGTCGGCCTCGACTACTTCGCCATCGACTGCGCCGAGGACAAGCTGGGCCGCCTGCTGGTGTTCGAGGCCGACACGGCGATGATCATCCACGACCTCGATCCGCCGGAGCTCTACCCCTACAAGGTCCCCGCCATGGCCGAGCTGTTCGCGGCGTTCCAGGATCTGGTGCGCCGCCGGGCCGGCCACGCGGCATAGGTCGTCTCTATCGACCACATGAGATCAATCGATTGGACGCGGCTTCCTCGCGCGCCTAAGGAGGCGGATGTCGGAGCGGCCTGGCCGCCCGCCAGCCAGCTCATGAGGGAAAGCCGATGCCGCTCGCCAACAGCAAGACCCTGCAGAACCTGAAGGACGCCTTCGCCGGCGAAAGCCAGGCCAATCGCCGCTACCTCTATTTCGCCCAGAAGGCGGACGTCGAAGGCTATAACGACGTCGCCGCCGTGTTCCGCTCCACCGCGGAAGGCGAGACCGGCCACGCCCACGGCCACCTGGAGTTCATGGAAGGGGTGGGCGATCCCGCCACCGGCCTGCCGATCGGCGAGACCTCCAAGAACCTCAAGGCCGCCATCGCCGGCGAGACCCACGAGTACACCGACATGTACCCCGGGATGGCGCGGACCGCACGCGAAGAGGGGATGGACGAGATCGCCGACTGGTTCGAGACCCTCGCCAAGGCCGAGAAGTCGCACGCGGGCCGCTTCCAGCGCGCCCTCGAGGCGCTCGACTAGGCGGACGCGCGAAAAGGGGGAAGCGTCCTTCAGGCCTCGATCAAGCCGATCGCCGCCGCTTCCCCTTGCCTCCGCCCGCGGCGGAGGGTGTGCGAATGGCAGACGCCCCCACCAAAGCGCCGCCGCGCGAGGGCTCCCTCGACGCGCCTTTCCGCCATCCGATCGCCTGGCGCGACCCGGATTACTACGACCTCGCCAAGGTCGAGGCGGAGATGGAGCGGGTGTTCGACATCTGCCATGGCTGCCGGCGCTGCTTCAATTTGTGCGACAGCTTTCCGAGGCTGTTCGACCTCGTGGACAACGGCCCCACCGGGGAAGTCGACGGGGTCCAGAAGTCCGACTACGGGCTGGTCACCGAGGCCTGCACGCTCTGCGACATGTGCTTCATGACCAAGTGTCCCTATGTGCCGCCGCACGAGTTCGACGTCGACTTCCCCCATCTGATGCTTCGCCACCGCGCGGCGCTGCGCAAGCGCGACGGCGGCGAGCTCGTGCGCGAGCAGCTGGGCGAGACCGACCGCAACGGCAAGCTCGCCAAGCCCTTGGCGCCCCTGGCCAACTGGGCGAGCCGGCGGGGCAACAAGCTGACCCGGCCGGCGATGGAGGCGGTCCTGCACATCGATGCGGACGCCGAGCTGCCGAAATACCACACGAGGACGGCCATCGACCGGGCGCGGCGGGCGACACCCGCGCCCGATCCCGCCGGGCCGGCGTTCGGGCGCCGCAAGGCGGTGATCTACGCCACCTGCTTCACGGAGTATAACCAGCCTTCCACCGCCGCCGCGGCGCTGGGGGTGCTCGCCCGCCAAGGCGTGGAGGTCGAGCTCGTCTATCCCGTCTGCTGCGGCATGCCCCAGCTGGAGGCCGGCGACATCGCCGAGGTGGCCGGCCGCGCGACGAAGGTCGCAGGCGAGCTCGGCCCCTGGATCGAGCAGGGCTATGACGTCGTAACCCTGACCGCGAGCTGCGGCCTGATGATGAAGTTCGAGTGGCCCCTGATCCTTCCCGAGGACCCGGCGGTCAAGACCCTCGCGGCGGCCACGCGTGATGTCTGCGAGTACGTGGTGGAGCTCTCCAAGGCGCACGGGCTCGCGCCGGGGCTCAGTCCGGTGGACGGCGGGATCGCCCTGCACCACGCCTGCCACGCCCGGGCCCAGAACATGGGCGCAAAGTCGGCCGAGATGCTCCGGCTGATCCCGGGCGCCAAGGTCGATCTGATCGAGCGCTGCTCCGGCCATGGCGGCACCTTCGGCGTGATGGCCGCCACCCACGAGACCGCCGTCAAGATCGGCCGTCCGACGGCGCGGCAGGTCGCCGACAAGGGCGATGGAACCCTCTGCTCGGACTGCCCATTGGCCTGCAAGCACCTCGGCCGGCTGGTGAGCGTCCAGATGGCGGCCGGCGCCGAGCCGCCGCTGCAGGCCCATCCGATCGAGGTGCTGGCCCGGGCCTACGGCCTGCCGTCGAGGGAATAGACCATGCCGGCCGCCCAGCGGCGGATCACCGCCGAGGACATCCTCCCCACAGAGACCTTCGCCGCGGAGCGCAAGGCCCGGCGCGCGGCCCTGCTCCCGCACAAGCGCCGGCGGCGGGTGGCGCTCGGGCCTTACTGCACGGTCTACTTCGAGAGCTTCGAGACCATGCTCTTCCAGATCCAGGAGATGCTCCTGATCGAGAAGGGCGGCCCAGCCCAGCTGGCCGACGAGCTCGCAGCCTACAATCCCCTTGTTCCTCAGGGGCGCGAGCTGGTGGCTACGGTGATGTTCGAGATCGACGATCCGGTGCGCCGCACCCGCATCCTCGGCGAGCTGGGCGGGGTGGAGGACCGGTTCTTCCTCGAGATCGGCGATCGTCGGATCGCCGCCGTCCAGGAAGAGGACGCCGAGCGGACCCGCGAGGACGGCAAGACCTCCTCGGTCCATTTCCTCCGGTTTCCCTTCGCCGATCCGGAGGCGGCGGCCTTCAAGGAGCCGGGCGTGCGCGCGCTGATCGGCTGCGATCATCCGCTCTATGCGCACATGGCGCCACTCGCCCACGAGACCCGGCAGGAACTGGCCGCCGACCTGGCCTAACCCGGGCCTGACTCTCATCTGGCGCGAATTTCGCTGGAGGGGTGAGCGTTGTGCCGCCCTGGAACGGCGGCGTCGCCAGGAAGAGTCCCATGTCCGTCTCCGCCCTGCCTGCCAGAACCGTCGAGCGCACCCCCGAGTCCCTCGCCGAGCAGATTCGCCGCCTCAAGGCCGAGGCCGAATCAGCCGCGCGCGATCACTCGGCCATGCTGCTGCGCGCCATCGTCGAGCTGGAAGCCATCGCCGCCGACATCGTCGACGGAGGCGAAGCCTATTCGCCGGGCGTGCGCGAAACCGCCCGCCGCCTCGGCCCCGAGCTCGAGATGGCCCGGATGAACGTCGAGTCCCTGCTGGGCCGCTGAGCCCGGCCGAGTCCTTCGCAGCGCGGGTCGCCTCACGGCGACGCCCGCGCCGGAAAGCGCGGTTCGATCGGGCTCAGCCGCCGTGATCGCCGCGCAGCCGAGCGCAGGCCGCGGTCGTCCGGGGATCGCCGCGCGGTCCGTGGTGGCAATTGTAGTCGTCCGAGTCGCGCTGGCGGCCGGTCTCGCGCACCGCTTCCACGTCGGCGACCTCGACCGGCATCCGCCAGAGCCGCGAGCAGGCCGCCAGGGTCCGGCGGCTCTGGGCGCGTCCATGGTGGCAGACATAGTCGTCGGAATCGCGCTGCAGCGCCGCGCGCCGTCCCGCCTGCACCTCTACGGCCGCCACCGGCCGGCCCCAGAGCCGCGAGCAGGCCGAGAGCGTGGCCTGGTCGTCCAGGCGGCCGTGATGACACATGAAATCGTCCGAGTCGCGCTGGCGCGCCTGATCGCTCTGGGCGAACGCCGGCAGGGCCAGCCCCATCCAGCCGATCGCGATCAGCACCGTCAGCGGCCCGAGGATTCGAAACTTCATGCCTTGGCTCCCACGCGGGACCTCGTCCCTCGGGATCGTATAGCAGGCGCGGCCATGGTTGCGAACGGCGCCCTGCCCCCGGCCGCCGACGTTGCGCCGGTTGGTTCGCCATTCAGTTCCAGAAAAGCATCCAAACCGACCGCAGCACGTTCATATGAGCAGAGATAATCAAGCGGGCGCAGTCGGGTCGAATTGATGGGCGCCCAGCTCAGACGAGGAGCCGCATGATGATGAAATTAAGCTTATTTGCTGCCGCCGTGGCGCTTTCGCTTCCCGCAGCCGCCTCGGCGCAACAGATCGATTACAGGGAGAAAAGCGACGTTTCTGGCGAGACCAGCGCTTATCTGATTGACAAAGATCCCGGTGCTCGCCCGGCGGACGCCTATGGCGCCGACACATCCTATATCGGCGCCGAGCCCGTCGATGCGCGCGAACACGCCCTCGACAGGCGCATCCGCGCCGACCAGCGCTCCGGGGCCTTGAGCACGGACGACGCCCAGCGCGCCTTCGGCGAGCTGGACCGGATCCGTCAGCACGAGGCCGATCTTCGCGATCAGCATGCCGGACTCACCGGCGACGACCGGGCCGACCTCGCGATCCGCCTCGACGCGCTGGGCGAGCGGATCAGCGACGAGGCGGCGGGCGGCTGACCACCCGTTAGCAGGCCTGGACGTCCAGAAGAGCCCTCGGCGAGGCCGCCGGGGGCTCTTTTCGCGCCCTCTTTCGAATCACCGCCGCTCCGACGGCCAGGCCGGAACCGGCCTTTGCCGTTCCGCGTTCTAGCGGCGCTTTGGTGGCGCGGGCGTCGAACAACCAGAGGTGCAAACTTGGTGAACGTGGCGATCATCGGCGCCGGACCGTATGGACTGTCGCTCGGCGCGCACCTGCGGGCGGCGGGGGTGAAGCACCGGATCTTCGGCGAGCCGATGGGGGCCTGGAAGCACGCCATGCCGGTCGGCATGCTGCTGAAGTCACATGCCTGGTCCTCCTGCCTCTACGACCCGGACGCCCAGTTCACCTTCGAAGCCTTTTGCGCCGAACGGGGCGTCGCCTACCATCCCTCGCTCACGCCGCTGCCGGTCGAGACGTTCGTGGCGTACGGCGAGGCCTTCCAGCGCAGGCTCGTCCCCGATCTGTCGCGCAAGCTGCTGGTGAGCCTGGCCGCTGCGGGAGACGGATTCGCAGCGACGTTCGACGATGGGGAAGTGGTGGAGGCCGCCCGGATCGTGCTCGCAGTGGGCGTCCATCCCTTCAAGCATCTGCCGCGGGAGCTGGATGGCCTGTCGCCGGAGGCGCTCAGTCACAGCGGCGATCATGGCGACCTCTCGAGGTTCGAGGGCCGCCGCGTCGTGGTGCTGGGCTCGGGGGCGTCGGCCATCGACACCGCCGCCCTGCTGAGCGAGCGGGGCGCATCGGTCTCGCTGGTGGCGCGGGCGCCGGCCCTGCGGTTCGCCGCCCCTGCCACGGGCGCGCGGCGCAGCCTCCTCAAACGGATGGCGCGCCCGGATTCGGGGATCGGACCCGGCTGGATGCTGTGGGCCTACGCCAACGCGCCTTGGCTGTTTCACGCCCTGCCGGGCCCCCTGCGCCGGCGGATCGTGCGACGGACCCTGGGGCCGCTGGGCGGGGCGGTGATGAAGGAGCGGGTGATGGGCAAACTGCCCCTCTTTCTGGGCTGGCGGGTCGAGCAGACCCAGGAGATCGGAGGGGAGGTTCGGCTGGCGCTTCGCCACCGAAGCGGCGCTCAGCAGACGCTGGCGGCCGACCACGTCATCGCCGCGACCGGCTACCGGCCCCATCTCGACCGGCTTTCGTTCCTCGACCCAGCGCTCCGCCGCCGGGTCCGCGCCGTCCACGGCGCGCCGGTCCTGTCGTCGGACTTCGAAAGCAGCGTTCCGGGGCTGCATTTCATCGGCGCCGCCTCGGCGGATAGTTTCGGGCCGGTGGTCCGTTTCGTCTTCGGGGCGGTCCACCCGGCCAGACGCCTGACCAAGGTCTTCGCCAAGGAAGCGCATGGCGGGCGCGCGCGCGCACAGGAGCAAGGTTCGCTCGCTGCGCCCGAACGCGGGTGACCCGATGGAAAACAGCCTGCTGAATCCGAGCCGCCCGAACTATCGGCCGCCGCCGAGGGCGCCCGCGACCCTCTCGGGCCGCACCGCGCGGCCCGCCGGCGAACCGGCGCGGGTCCTCGTGGTCGCGACGCTGTTCAGGTTGCCCTATCGGGTCCTCAGGTGCGCGGCGGCGGCCGGCCTCACCATCTTCGTCCTAGGGACGCGAAAGGCCAGAGGCCTGGCCTCCTCGAGGTGCTGCCGGACCTACTTCGCCGCCGCCAGTCCCATCGACGGGGCGGCCAGCGGCGAGTTGGCCGTGGAGATAAACCGCCTGGTCGGCCGCCTCGCGCTTGACCTGGTCATTCCGGCGGACGCGGACGCCACCCGGAGCATCATCGCCATCCGCGGCCAGCTCTCTGCGCCCTGCTTCCCGCTGCCCGATCTGGAGGCGTTCGACCTCCTCAATGACAAGTGGCGGTTCTCCGAGCTCTGCCGGGAGCTCGGTGTCCCGACGCCGCAAACCCGGCTTTTCGAGAGCCTGGACGAGCTCGCCCAGGCGATCACCGGCGGCGCCGTAACCTTCCCCATGATGGCCAAGCCCCTCAGCCTCAGCGGCGGCAGAGGTTGCGTCCGGCTGACCTCGCCGAAGTCGTGGCGCCGGCTGCGCCGCGTCGACTACGCGCCGATCCTGGCGCAGAGCTACGTGGACGGCGCCGACATCAGCGCCAACCTCTATTGCGAGGACGGCGAGATCGAGGGGTTCCTGACGCAGCATTACGCCATGGGCGCCTATCGCGCCTACCACGATGATGAGGTGTTCAGGCACGTATCGGCGATCGCTCGAAAGCTGAAGCTGTCGGGAATATTCGGCTTCGACATACGACTGACGCCCCAGAACGAGCTCGTGTTTCTGGAATGCAATCCGAGAGTCTACCACAAGATAGCGATGTCGATGCTGGCGGGGATCAACTTCATCGCCCTGGGGTTGCCCTGGCGCCCCCGCTCGGGCCGTCAGCTCCTGGCGGCGCCGGTCACTATCAAGTTCCCCAAGGCGGTGGCTGCGGCTCTGGCCCGCGGCCGCGGGATTCCGGCGGAGGCCTGGCCGGCGCTGAAGCACCTGGCGGCCGATCCGGTCCCATTCCTGCGCGAGACCCTCGGCCTGGAGCAGGGCCGCTGACCTCGGGCGGTCGCAAGCGGCGCCGGGGCCTGGAACCCGCGAAAGCGTCACGGCGTTGAGGGTCGGCGCATGTCGGCCTCCGTCGAGAGGGGGCCTGCGTGGCCGAGGGGTTCAGGAACGGCGCCAACCTTGCAACAAGCAGCAACAGATTGAATTGCGCAAAAAGGCCATGCTCGTCCCAATCATAGCCCAAGCCGTCGTCTCGGAGAGACTTAGCGCCAGTCCGATCGACGACGGGTCAATTCTGGAAGGCGACCCCGTCGCCACCGCCAAGCTGGTGGCTAAAAGCCGGGACCGGCTGATGTGGGTTTCCCTGTGGCACTGCACGCCGGGCACCTTCGACTGGCGCTACGCCGAGGACGAGGTGGTCTACATCCTCTCTGGCGAGGTGTTCCTCAGCTCGGGAGGCGGGGCCGAGCGGCGGCTCGGCGCGGGCGACGTGGCGCTCTTTCCGGCGAAGAGCGCCTGCCGCTGGCGGGTGACCCAGCCCCTGCGGAAGGTCGCCGTGCTGCGCAAGCAGGTCCCCCGCCCGCTCAGCCTCGCTCTGCGGGCCTGGAACAAGCTCCTTTTGGCGCTGGGCCCGCGGCGGGCGCCCGCCTCCTCCCTGTCCGGCTGACCCCCTGCGCGCTCTTCGGCGAAGGCCCTCCCAGCCATCGCCGGGAGGGCCGCCGTCAGGGCATCATCATGTCGGGGAGGCGCAACAGGGGGGCCGCCTTCCACGCTTCAGAATGGCAGTTCGCGCTCTGGCCCACACTAACATAGGTGACCTTGGCCGGAGAGATACTCGCCTAGGGGGTCGAACCGGCTCTCTCTCTCTCTCTCTTAGCCTTGAAGCCCCGACGCGAGAGGGGCGGCGTGTCACCGCGCCGCGCCCGCCCCCTCCCATTCCGGGGCGCCGGCCGACTGCTCGTACTTGAAGCTGAGCCTGAGCTTGGTGCGGAAGGCCTCCACCGTCCCGTTCTCGCCGAGGGTTATGTCCTGCTCGACGACCTCGGCGATCCGGAGGTCGCGCAGGGTCCTGGAAGCGACGGCGATGGCTTCCTTGGCCGCGTCCTCCCAGCTGGTCTTGCTGGCGCCGATCACCTCGGTGACTCGATAAACGCTCATCGCTTCCTCCTCTGGTTGGCGGGGCCCCAATCCAAAGATCGCCTGTGGGTCGAGGCGCCGTCGGACAGGAGAAGAACGTCCCCGCCGCCCCACGGTTGCGCTTGGCGGCAGCGCGGACGACGTCGCAGGGGGCCGCTTGCGTCGGGGAAGGTCAATCGCGCCGCAACCGGGGCGATGATTCCTCCGCCACAACGTCTTGCTATGTCCTTGGTGGAGCCGAGGGGAGTCGAACCCCTGACCTCCTCATTGCGAAAGTAACGGTTGCCATTTTCCAGGGCTTAGCCGTACATTCCCAGCGTGGCACAATCATTCACAAACAAAGAGTTTTCGGTCTGGTCGGGTTGGCCGAACGTTCCTGTTCATGCCCCGATTTTCCTCGCCCGTGGTAGCGGGATGGTAGCTTGCCGCTACCAAATCGGCGGGTCCGGGCATGGCTGAGGTCCGCCGGGTCAAGCTCACTAAGCGCGCGGTGGACGCCGCGGAGATCCCGGCCGAGGGTGAGGGCCGGGTCTGGGATAGTGAGCTGAAAGGCTTCTGCCTTCGCATCTACGCGCCCAGCAGGAAGTCGGCGAAGGGGCGCCGGGTCTATGCCGTCAAATACCGGGTGGGCCGGGCCCAGCGCTGGTACACGATCGGAGAGCACGGCAGCCCCTGGACGCCGGACCAGGCCCGGGAGGCCGCTGAGGCCGTTCTCCACGATGCTGGCAAGGGCATCGATCACCAGGCGGCGAAGCTGGAGCGGCGGGCGGACGTCACCGTCGCTCAACTGATCGACCTCTACCTGACCGAGGGGCCAGCGGCGAAGCCAAGCAAGCGGGCCTCGAGTTGGGCCCAGGACAAGTCCAGCCTCAGCCGGCATGTGAAGCCGCTGCTAGGCCGGAAGATCGCTCGCGATCTCCGGCCGGCCGACGTTACGCGCATGGCCCAGCAGATCACCGCGGGCGCCACGGCCAAGGATGAGAAGACGAGCAAGAAGCGGGGACGGGCAATCGTCCGCGGCGGCCCGACGGTGGCGTCCCGGACCGTCGCCACGCTGAGCGCGATGCTAGTGTGGGGGATGGAGCACGGCGGCCTTAAGGCGGCGGTGAACCCCGCCAAGGGCGCATTGCGAAAGCTTGGGAAGGCGCCTTCTAAGGAGCGGTTTCTCTCCTCTGAAGAGGCGGTGAACCTCTTCAAGGTGTTGGACGCGATGGTGGCGGACAAGTCGCTGAACGCCAGCCACGCCGACATCTTCAGACTGCTGGCGCTCACAGGGGCGCGGCGATCCGAAATCGCGGGCCTTCTCTGGGCCGAGGTCGATCTGGCGCGCAACCGGCTCACGCTGCCGCCAGCGCGCACGAAGTCCGGAGAGAAGACCGGAGAGCGGCGCATCCCGCTTAATTCCGCGGCCAAGGACATCCTGGTCGCGCGCCGCGTCCAAGCGGACGAGCGCGAGAAGCGCGACCGGAAGGAGCGTCGCAACGTCCCTCCAAGCCCGTATGTCTTCCCCGCTCACCGCGGCGACGGGCATGTGATCGGATTGCAGAAACCGTGGGCGGACGTCCGCGCGAAGGCGAAGCTGGGCGGCGCCCGAATCCATGATCTCAGGCACTCCTTCGCCAGCTTCGCCATCGCCGATGGAGCAAGCCTGTTCATGGTGGCGAAGGCGCTCGGCCACGCGGACACGCGGGTGACGGAGAGGTACAGCCACCTGGCTGCGGACGCGCTCGACGCCCTGTCAGAGGCGGCGGCTCGGCGGATGGGTGCGACGTCCGAAGGGTCATGACGGCGGCGAAACCATCCACCCGTCGTGGCGGAAGAAGGCCTGGGTCCGGACGACCGCCTATGCTCACGTTCTTCCAAAAATTGGAGGTGGGCGAATATTGCGAGCGGGAGTGGGACAAGTGTCGCGGTCTGAGAGAGCTGGAGCAGATCAACAACTATCGACTTCTTCAGAGGCAACAACGACTGCTTAAGGACCTGGACGGGCTTTCGCCGCGTCAAAGACGCTTGAAGTTTGGTGATCCCATTCAGATGGAGCGCTTGTCTAGAAAGGCCTTTGGCGGCCGTCGGCCTGAGTACGTGGTGAAATCGGCCAGACCATATGGCCGGGGTCTGAAAGGCCAGATCATGGAAGCTGCGATCAACGACTGCCTTGCAAGGTACGGCGTGTGGATTTCGCCTCGGATGGTCGAGACGTGCTGGAAGTTATTTCGGGAGATAGAGCGCGAGGCGCGCAGCGGGTCGACGGAAGAGCCCACGAAGGACGATATTTTTTGATTATTGCCCAAATGTGGGCTCTATAACCATATCGGACAGGGCTATTTCGGCTGTCGCTATCCACTTACGGAGCGACAAGATGCCTCCAGTTCCCGCCGAGCAAATATCCGGCTTCAGCCATTACGGCGACGTTCGTGCAGCGGCCAAGCATATCGGCTGCAGCGAAAGTTTCCTGAACAAAGCCCGCGTTTCGGGCTCCGGCCCTCCTTACTACAAGATCGGCCGACTCGTTCTGTACTCGATTCCAGAGGTCGACAGCTGGATCGCAGGCCGCCGCCGTCAGTCGACGTCTGAAACGGAGGCGGCGTAACGATCATGCCCCAAACGTCAGAGCCCGCCAACGCGGGCGGCGCTGACGGGCTCAATGCTGTTCGGCTGTCCAGGCAAGAACAGGGATTGAATAGCCCAAAAGCCAAGCAAACTCAACGCCCGATCGTCATCGCCACGCTCGCGAAAAACAAGCGCGAGACGTTGAGGATCTGTTCTTCACCGCCCCGTTCGGTCGCTCGTTGAGGAACAGGGTCAATCTGCCGGTCGACGGCCTGGTTGACTCTGGGCTCGACGTGCGGACCAGCGGCGGCTCTGTGGCCTTGCCACCGTCCGAGCGCGGTGACGGCCGGTACGCCTGGGAAGTCCGGCCGACGTCGTGTCCTGTCGCGCCGGCTCCGCTGTGGCTGTTGGACCTGATCGACCCCCCACCGACCCCACGCCCAGCTCCGAAAACTGTCTGGCCGTTCTGTCATGACCGTCTTGCTCGATACGTGGCGGTCGCGGTGGAAGGCGAGTGCCAAGCGGTCGCCCAGACAGGCAGCGGCGGGCGTAACCACCGTCTCTTCCAAGCCGCCGCCCGCCTGGGCGAACTGGTAGGCGCTGGCGCTCTATCCCAGGACGTCGCCGAGGACGCCCTCGAAATCGCCGCCGCCGACTGCGGGCTGGTCCGTGAAGACGGGATCAGCGCTGTTCGGGCGTCGATCCGGAGTGGGATTGGCCGTGGCGTTCAGCAACCGCGCGAGGTGGCGCGATGAGATACGCCAACCTCGAACGGATCGCCGCTGATCTCCCGGTCGTCGAGGGAGACTGGGATGATCCGGATCGCTCCTTTCTGGACGGAGGTCTTGTTCCTCCGCCCGCTTTGCCGCTGGAGCACTTCGGATCCTGGGGCCGTTGGCTTGAAGGGTTCGCCCGGTCTGTTTCGGCCCCGGTGGACTACGCCGCTGCCGGCTTGCTCGCTGGAGCAGCTGCTGCTGTCGGCGCCGCCCGAAAGGTCCGCGCCTGGGGCGAGTGGTCGGAGTTCCCGGCCCTCTGGGTCTTGCTGATGGGACCGCCCAGCGCCTCGAAGAGTCCGGCTTACGCGCCCGTTGTCTCCGTTCTGAAGGAGTTGGAGCGGGAGGAATCAACCGACCTGGACGAACGCCGGCGGCACTACGAGACGAAGAAGCGGGAAGCCGACGCGGTACGGGCCATCTGGGAGGACAAGGTCAAGGACGCCGTGAAAAGCGGAGGCCGCGCCCCCCTGAAGCCGACCGACGCGGACGAACCAGAGGAGCCCCGAGCGCCTCGGATCACTGTCTCCGACGTCACCGTGGAGAGCCTCGCCCCGCTATTCAAGAACAACCCGCGCGGCCTGGTCGCCTGCCGTGACGAACTGAGCGGCCTCGTCGGCAACTTCAACAAGTACGGCGGCGATGGCGACGCGGCCATGTTCCTGGAGCGGTACAACGGCCATGCCCTGAGCGTTGATAGGGTCAAGGCAGGCCACATCCGGGCCGATATCGCCCTGCTGTCGATCTTCGGGGGGATTCAGCCGGAGCGCTTCACGGAGCTGATCCTCAAGCGCGCCGACGACGGGTTGGTGAGCCGGTTCTTGCTATTCTATCCGGGTCCGGTGGTGCGGGTGCGGCCAGTTAATGGTGGGAACCTCCCCCATCTGAAATCCGCCCTTTCCCGGCTCCGCAACCTTCCCTCCGATATCGACCAGGACGGGCGGTTCCAACCGCGCGCGTTGCCACTGACACCTGGCGCCCTCGACGTTTTCGAGGAGTGGTGGAAAGCTAACGGGGAAGCGGGGGCCGAGGCGTCCGGCTTCATGGCCGGAACGATCGGCAAGGGCGCCGGCATCGTGCTGCGGCTCGCCCTGCTGCTGGAGCTGTTGGAGTGGGCGTACGGCCAGGGCGCTCCTGAGCCGGCGGCGGTCACGGAGCAATCGCTCTCGGCGGCCTGTTTCCTGTTCGACGACTACTTCTGTCCGATGAGCGCCCGCGTTTTCGGCGGCGCTTCGCGGGACCCGTACGAGGTAGCGGCCACCCACCTACTGAAGCACATCCGCCAGGCTGGCGACCGAACCGTCAATACGCGCGAACTCCGGCGCCGACGCGTGGCCGGCCTGAAGAAGGCCGACGACATGGAACGGGCGATCAACGTCCTCGCTGAGGGCGGCTGGCTGAAGTTCGCCGGCGGCCGTGACGGCGAACGCGAGGGGCGCCAGCGCAACGATTGGTTGGTCAACCCAACCCTTTGGGAGGGTCGTCCATGACCTGGCGAGACAAGGCTAGAGCGGCGCTCGCGAGGCCTCGTTCTTCGATTCCCGAGCCTGTGCCAATAGCGCCGATAGCGCCAATAGCTGCCCCGATTAGGGCTATCGGCACTATCGGCACTATCGGCACAGCCCCGTCGCCCGACTTCGAAGAGCGAGTGGCAATCGTCCAGGAGGGGGCCAAGGTCCCCCAGGAGTGGGCCATCGGCTTCGCTGAACTGGCCCGACGTCCAGTCCCTCGCGGTGTAGACGCCGACGCTTGGCTGGCGATGATGAACGCCGCCGGCCGGTTCCTCGACCAATGGGGCGGCAAGGCCGCTGCACTGGGCTGGACCGCGGCCGAACTATTCGGCCTCCACCCCGAAGCGCCGATCCGCCGGATGGATCACCGGGGCCGGGCATTCTTCCTGGTCGGCGCCGAGGTGCTGGCGATCGACGCCGACGCCATCACCGTCCGCGTGGGCCGCTCCACCAATCGCATCTATCGGCGCTCGACGGCTCAGAAGGCCGCTTGGGAGGAGATCAGCCTGGAGGCGGCGCCATGACCGGGGTGGGGCTTCCAGCAGATCTGGTTAGGCCAGAGCTTCGCCGTTCGCGGAACGTCCTGGCACGGGTGTTCATGCGAACGTCAGGTGCCGATTCGTTCCAGGATGGCGATCCTGATGGCCAAGCAGCGTCGGGGGTAGCCCCATGAGCGCGCCCTTCCGCCTCCGCGCCCCCAACCGTCGCCCTGAGGCCGACCTACAGCGGCAGGTGGCGAGCATGCTGCGGGCCTATTTGCCGGGCGAGGTGTGGTTCACCACCTCCTTGTCGGGCGTGCCCCTGACGCCCGCCATCGCCAGGGCGGCGAAGAGCGCCGGCATGGAGCGCGGCGCGCCGGACATCTCGATCGTGCTGCCGGACGGCGATACCCGGTACGTCGAACTGAAAGCCGCCGGCGGCGTGCTCACCCCGGAGCAGAGGGTCTTGGCCGCCGTCCTCGGCGACCGCTTTGCCGTCTGCCGCTCCTGGCCGGAAGTCCGCGCCGTCGTGGGTGGGTGGCTGCAACTGCATGACCTAGCGTGGCTCACCGACGCCCAGAGCGTCCGCCGTCAGTTGCCCCGGAGAACCGCATGAAGCCGAGCCGCAAAAACGGGCCGAGATCGGCGGACGGCAAGTTCGCTGCTGGAAACCCCGGTCGCCCGAAAGGGGCGCGCCACAGGGTCACAAAGGCCGTCGAGGCGCTCCTGGAAGGCCAGGCCGAGGCCCTGACGCAACGGGCCATCGCCGCCGCCCTGTCGGGCGACTCTACGGCCCTGCGCTTGTGCTTGGAGCGGATCGCGCCGGCGCCGAAGGACCGGCCCATCGTGGTGGACGCGCCCATCATCAAGTCGGCCGCAGACATTCCCGCGGCGCTGGGCGCGGTGCTGACGGCCGTGGCCGCCGGTGAGCTCACCCCGTCCGAGGGCATTGCGCTGGCGGCGATCATTGAGAAGGCCAGGGCGGCGCACGAGCTGGCCGACATAGAGGCCCGGCTGCGGGCGCTGGAGGGAAAGGTACCATGAGAGCATCAACTAAGGATCGGGTCGCGAAGCTGGAGGAGAAAGCCGGCGCTGGCGCTCAGACACAGACGCCGTTCAGGATCATCGTTGACGAAGGGGAAGAGCCGGTCGTCCCGCCCGAGGCCGAGGGCCGGCCGCGTCTCGACAGCGATGCGCCAGGAGCTGACTCAAAACGGGCGGACGCCCAGCTATGCCCGGCTGGCGCAGCTCAGGGGGGCGATCCAGGATAATCTGGGCTCGACCATCTCGGATGTGGTACAGTCACAGCGTGCGCAAGTGGCTGCCGGGCAAATCGAGCCGGCAGACACTCTAGAAGCGCGGCTTAGTTCTGCGTGGACCGCCAAACGTGACCAGTGGTTACAGCAACGACAACAACAAGCGGCCGGGCCTAGTGCTTCAGCAGGTTCTATCGGAGATGCCACCGGCGGAACGGTTGCCGTTCCTAGCTTGGGCGGAACAGAGTTTTCGCCAGGCCAAGGATCTGGAGGCGCTGCGGGAGCTTCAGGCCTATCGGGCGCTCCAACCTTCGACGCCGAAGGAGCCCAGCGCCTAGCCGCCGCCACCGCCCAGACGAAGCAGCGCGCCCAGACCTTCGGGACCGGCCCGATCGGCAACGTTCTGGCCAAGGCCGGCGCTGCGGACCTCTACACTATGCCTGGTGGGTCCGTGCCGGCGCAGTTCTTCCACGGGGGCAACACGTCGCCCGAAGCCATCCGCCAGCTTCTGACCGCGAGCCCGGAAGCAGCAGGACCCCTCGCCGACTACGCCGCCTGGACGCTCCGTCGCCAGGCCCAGCAGCCAGGCGGCACGCTGCCCGATGGCACGATCAGCCCGAAGGCCTTCGCCAGTTGGCAGCGGACTTATGGACAGGCCATCAACGCCCTTCCTGAGGACGTACAGGCCCGTTTCGCTGATGCGGACACCGCCAGCCAAGCCGTCGCCGACGCGGCCGTGGCGCGCGCCCAGGCGCTCGCAAACGCCAAGCTCGGCGCAGTCGGCCGAGTGATGAACCTCACTGAGCCCCAGGACGTGGTTCGCACGGTCGGCAACATCCTCGGCGGCAATACCGCCGTGGCGGACATGAAGGCCTTGGCCAACTCCGCCAGCGCCGATCCCGCTGCGACCCAAGGCCTGCGCCAAGCCGTGGCCGATCACATCGCCGGCCAGTTCGTGAATCCCGACGGCGCGCTCGGACAGCAGTCGTTCCGGTCCTTCGTCAAGGCCAAGCGCGGCGCCCTCGCCAACGTCTTCAGCCCCGCCGAACTCGATAACCTCGACGCCATCGCCGCTGACATCGATCGCTCCCGTAGCGTGGCGGCTACGAAGGTCGGCTCACAAGGACTGGCTGGCAAGATCGCCCACGGCGGCGCGCATTTCTCCTTGGACGCGGCAGGAACCATCCTCGGGGCGGTGCTCGGGCATCACATCGGCCTAGACGGCGAGTGGGGAGCCTTGGCCGGCGGCGCCGTCACCGACCTAGCCCAGCGCTTCCGCGCCGCCGGCGTCGCCCGAGTGGATCAGCTCGTCAGCCAGGCGCTTCTCGATCCCGCCCTGGCCCGCCGGCTGCTGGTCAAGATCAGCCCCAACGCCAAGCCCACTGCCTACCAATCGGCCATCAGGGGCGTCATCTCGGCGCTGGGGGCTTCGAACGGCTTCAGGCCTGCGACGGTGTACGCGTCGCCCTCGTCACCCCAACTGCCGCAGATGGGCCAGTGAGGCCTAACCGGTTTAACTCCACTGAACTAGTAGGTGAACAGTGTCGTTCGAGACAGGACATACCAAGCTCGGCGGCAGGCAGAAGGGCACGCCAAACAAGGCCACCGCCGCCAAGGTCGCTGAGATCGCAGCATCGGGCCTGACGCCGCTCGACTACTTGCTGTCGATCATGCGGGACGAGGATCGGCCGACTGACGAGCGTGTCGAGGCGGCCAAGGCCGCGGCGCCGTACGTCCATCCTAAGCTGGCGTCGATCCAGGCGAAGGTCGAGGGGGGCTGGATGACCCACGAGGAGCGGCTGGCGGAGCTGGAGAAGCCGGCCGGCGACTGAGCCTAGAAGCCCCATGCAGGGGCATACGTAGCCGATATCATCTACCCCTAGCGGATATCAGCTATGGCGGCGAGGGCTGAGCGAGCGCGCCTCGGGATAGAACCGGCGCAGCACAGACGAACCGTCCGACCAAGCCGCCGGTCGCTATTGTAGCAGGGGCGGCGTCGCCGAACTTCTTCCCGCTCGACATGTTCCATCACCCGCTCGGCGTCGAGATTCAGGTGTCCGGAGCGTTCTCGATCGCCTGGCGGCTTTCGCGGATGGCCCTGCGGCTTTGCTCGATCAAGCGAGCTTCGGTTTCCTCCGACTCTCTCAGCTCCATGAAGAAGCGGCGCAGGCTCTCGACCGTGCGCGCACGGCGCGCGGCATCGGCCGCAGTTTGGGGGTGTTCC
>JAFBAO010000022.1 GCA_019247715.1 Caulobacteraceae bacterium | reverse complement strand
GAGGTAGACTACGCCGGGCCGGCGACCCGAAGCCGTAGAGGTCGGGGGCGAACCACTTGATCGCTGGGCTGTGGCTTCTGACATTCCGGTTCCGCCAGGAGGATGAGCTTAGGGAATGAGGTTATGCAGGACCGCAAGGATTTGACGTGCGAAGTGCTCGAGGCAAAGCAGTTCCTGGCCGCCGCCATCGGTAACACCCTACCTTGCAGCCTCCTGACGGGGGGAGGCCAAGGCTCGGACACTAGCTGTAGCGCGGCCCGCGCAGCCATTAGTCCCCCAGAAGCCGAATGAACGAAATTTCCTAGGGATTTCAGCACCCTTAACGGCCGGTGGCGGAGAGGGGGGGATTCGAACCCCCGATACCCTTGCGAGTATGCCGCATTTCGAGTGCGGTGCTTTCAACCGCTCAGCCACCTCTCCCAGGCGCCCTCAGAGCGAGGCCGGGATAACTAGCGAGGGCGCGCTGGCCGCGCAAGCGGCTCGGACGCCCCGCAACCAGGCGGCCGCCGTCAAGCCGATGGGCGCACGGCGGCGTTCCGTCACGGCCTGCGCCCCTGCGGAATTCCGGCTTGCAAGCCCGAAGGGGCTGCCGTTTAAGTGACTGGGGCATTGCCGCGTCCGAGTCGGAATCGTTCATGAGCGCGAGCATTTTCATCAGTTTCGCGGCGCACGACCTGAAGGTCGCGATGACTCTTTGCAAGGCGCTGGAAAGTCGCGGCTTCAAATGCTGGATTTCCGCCCGCGACATCCTTCCGGGCGAGAACTTCCAGGTGGCGATCGTGCGCGCCATCCGGAACGCCAAGATGATGCTTCTCGTTTTCACCGGCAACTCGAACAACTCGGAAGAAATGACCAAGGAGCTGGCGCTCGCCAGCCAACACAAGCTGATCGTGGTCCCGTTGAGGATCGAGGACGTCACGCCGAACGACGCCTTCGCCTACGAATTCGCGACCCGGCAGTGGATCGATTTCTTCGCCGACTGGGAAACGGCGATGAACCAGCTCAGCGAGCGCATCGCCAGCGCGGTGCCGCCCGAGCCGGTTGGCGAAAGCGCGCCGGCGAAGCCTGCCGTCGCCCGGGCGCCCGGCCCCGCCCCGGCGGCGCCGGCCCCGGCTCAAAGCCCTGCGCGCGCTGTGGTCGAAACCCAAACAGCGGCGCCGGCGGCGATGCGGGAGGCGGCCACCGCCAGGGCGGAAGCGCCCGCGGCGGTCAGAGAGCTTGCGGTGACCGCGTTCGACGCGCCGGCGCCGGCGCCGAAGGCGCCCGAGCCGGGCCCCCCGGCCGCCAAGGAGGCGTCAAGGAGCGCGCCGACGGACGCCGGGGCGACGGCGGCGCGAAGCGCGGCGCCCGCCGCGGCGCCGACCGCCATCAGGGCGCCGCCCCCGCGGACTCCCCCGCAGCCGGCCAGGCCTGCCGCGGCCGCGACCCCCGCGGCCGCGCCCCCGGCGTCCGAGCGCCGCAAGGCCCCCCTGGCGCTGCTGGCGATCAGCTCCGTCGTCCTGCTGGCGGTGGGCGTCGCGGCGCTGCTACTGCCGTCCCTGATGGCCAGGAAGCCGCCGCCGGCCGCCGTCGCCCTGGCTGCCCCGAGACCGGCGACCCCGACGCTGGCGGCGCCCGCCGCCGCAACGCCCGCGGCGGCGGCGCCCGCTGCCGGCATAGCGACCGCGCCGGCGAGCCTCACCGCTCCGGCCGCCGTCGACAGCGAGGCGCCTGCGCCCAATCTGTCGGATGACGCGACCGCGCCGGCGCGCCCGGCGGCGGTCCGCCACCGTCCGAAGGCGCGGCGGGTCGAATCGGAAGCGCCCGTTCCGTTCTGAACTCAGTCGCCTTCGCCGCAGGCCGCCTGGGTCTGGCGGACGTAGACCCGGTCGTATTCCTTCACGTCGTCGGAGAGCTGGTCGTAGGGGACCAGGGAGGGGTGCAGCCGCCGCGTCTCGTTCTTGGTCGGCCCGTCGGACCAGCGCCAGCCGTCCATCCGCCGCTGGGAGAGCCAGCGCTCGTGTTCGAGCTCCGCAAGCGCCTCTAGCTCGGCCTCGTTGCGGAACACCCGCTCGCCCGGCCCCAGACGTGGCAGCCCGCCGCCGCGCCGCCAACGGTCAGGGTCGACGCCGGCGCTCGCAAGCTTGGCGGGAACGTGCGCCACCGCGTCGCGGTTGGCCTGCCGATAGGTCTCGTCGAGGGCGTCCCACGACCGCGCCGAGCGATTGTTCGGATCGGCCCGCTGTTCGGGAGTGAGCGAGGTGCGGTAGGCCTCGTTGAAGGCGCGGGCGGCCGCGTCGGGCGCCTCGGAAAGGAACTCGCTCGCCGCCAGGATCGCGGCCAGGTCCCCGAACGGCCGCAGAGCGTCCAGCCCCTGGCGTCCCTCGCCGGCGGGGGCGATCGTATCGAGCTCGCGGACCCTCACGAAGATCGGCGGCGGGTCGAGGTCGATGGAGCGCAGCAGCGACTGCAGCATCGCCGCGGCCGAGAGGGCGTCAACGTCGGTCGCCAGGCACACGTAGGCCAAGGTGAGGGGGCCGGCTTCGGCGATGGCCCGGGCGATCTTGGTGGGATCGGGGTGCACGGCGCGGCCGCTGATCTCGCCTTCGATGAACAAGGACTCGGCGCAGGCGTCGATCTCGGGCGCCCGGACCCGCAGCACGCCTTCCAGGGACTTGGCCTGGGGATCGATCACGGTGATCCGCGGCAGGGCCAGGTAGGTGGTGCGGCAGTTGACGATCAGGTCGCGGGCGATCGCCTGGCCGGTCTGGCCGAAGCCGATGATCAAGGCGTGGATGCGCGGGTGGCGCCGCTCGCGGGCGATCAGGAACGGCGGATCGGCGACCGCCAGCGCCCGCGCCGCCACGGCGGCCTGGGAAAGCACCCGGGTCTTGGCCTCGTTGAGCGTCGCTCCGGCGTCCTCGGCCAGGCGGACGTCGCGCATCAGCACGGTGATCTGCGCGTCCTTGGCCGCGCTGCGCGCCGCCCTGGCGATGGTCAGGGCCTCGGCGTCGTCCGGATGGGCGATGAGCACGTGGTCGGCGCCCCTGGCGTGCTCACGAACCGACTGGGCGCGATCCTGGGGCGGCCACGGGAGCGCGATGGTGCGCAGGTCGGCGGCGCCGAAGGCTTCGGCCCCGAGCCACAGGACGCTGCGCCCGGCGCTCCGCGCGTCCTCGAAGGCGGTGGTCGCCAGGGGGTCGTCGCCGATCACGACCACTGACTGCTTCATCCTGCGGGCCAGGGTGGTGGACACCCGCTGCTGGAGGAGCGTCCCCAGCGCCAGCAGGGCGGTGGAGAACACCACCGCCAATCCGGCGAATCGGCCGACCCGGAAGCGCCAGTCGTGGAGACCGGCTCCCTCGCCGTAGGTGTCGTTGTTGTTGTCGAACAGACCGATGGCTCGGTAGAGGGCGTCGGCGAAATCGATCCGGTAGCTGAGCCAGCCCCAGGTCCCGAGCCCCAGGGTGATCAGCGCCACCGCCGGGATCGCCCACACCGCGCGGATGGAGATTGCGCCCGAGCTTCTGCTCATTCCGGAAACCTTGACCCCCGCCCCTCGATCTACGCGGGGAAAGCGCCCGCGCGGCTCAGCGCCGACACCGGCGGCTTGCCGATCCGCTCGCCGATCCATCGCCCCGTCTCGACTAGGGCCCCCAAATCATAGCCGGTGGAGAAGCCGGCCCTCGTGAGCATATAGACCAGATCCTCTGTGGCGATATTGCCGGTGGCCGCCGGGGCGAAGGGGCAGCCGCCCAGGCCTCCGCAACTGGCGTCCAGCACGTCGACGCCGGCCTCGACGCCGGCGAAGGCGTTGGCGAGGCCGGTGTTGCGGGTGTCGTGGAAGTGGAGCCTGAGCCGCGCGCCCGGCGCGGCCGCGCGCACCGCCTCGACCCTGCGGCGTACGGTCCAAGGATCGGCGACGCCGATGGTGTCGGCCAGGGCGATCTCGGCCACGCCCAGCCCCCCCGCGTCCCGCGCGAGCGCCGCCACCTGGTCTTGGTCCACCTCGCCGTCGAACGGGCATCCGAAGGCGACCGAGAGGGTGACGCTGACCGGCGGGCCGCCCGCGTGGCCGCGCTGCTCCATGATATTGGCGAGCGCCTGCATCTGGGCCATCACCGGCGCGCCCTGATTGCGGATCCCGAAGCCGTCGGTGGCGCAGACCACCACGTTGGCCTCGTCGACCTTGGCCGCCACCGCGCGGTCCCAGCCGCGCTCGTTGAGCACCAGGCCGATCCGCGCGCGGCCCTCGACGTGCGGCAAGCCGGACATGATCTCCTCGGCGCCGGCCATCTGCGGCACCCGCCGCTCGTTGACGAACGAGACCGCCTCGATCCGCCGCGCGCCACAGGCCTCGAGCCGATGGACGAACGCCAGCTTGTCGGCGACGCCGAGCACCGCCGCCTCGTTCTGCAGCCCATCCCGGGGGCCGACCTCCACGATCTCGATAAAGCGGCTCATGACCTCCTAAGGCTCCGGTGGCGGCTGGTCGGGGACCGGCGCATAGATCCTCAAGATTTGGCGCTTGCCGGTGGAATAGTCGAGGCCGGCCACCACGCCGGTGAGACGGGCGGCCAGATCCTGGCCGGCGAGGGAGGACTGGAAGGCGCGCTGCTCGTGGCCCTCGACCACCGCCGGGCGACCCTCGCCGATAGCCTGGGCGGCGGCGGCCGCATCGGCGAGCTCGGTGCGCGCGCCCAGCTCGAAGACGATGCTGGGCTCTCCGTAGCCGGCGACGGTGACCGGAGCCTCGGCCAGGCCCTGACGCGGACTGATGCCGGCGCCGGCCAGGGCCTGGGCGACCCGATGCGACAGCCACAGAGGCTGCAGCGAGGGGCCCACCACGCCCAGGATCAAATCGTGGCCGAAGACGCCGAGAGCGCAGGCGAGGACCGCCCCGGTGGCGGCGCGGCCTTTGAACATCGCAACGCCGCCGCCGATGGCCGCCGCCGCCAGGAACAGGGCCGCCAGCAGGGCCCAGCTTCGGCTCGCGACGTCGCCGTAGGCGTAGGCGGCGTAGAGGCCGAACCCGCCGAAGCCGACGGCGCCGACGGCCAGCAGCGCAGCGCCGCCCCACCGACTCAGCCTCCCGACCGGACGCTCGAGCGCCGCCGCCATCAGCCAGGCGAGCGCCCCGAAGACCGGCAGGGTGTAGTGGGGCAGCTTGGTGGGGACCAGCTCGAACAGGACCCAGGTCGGGACCAGCCAGGCGATCGCGAACCGCACGCCGGGCTCGGCGCGGCGCGCCCAGCCGGCCGCCAGCGCCGCCGGCAAGATCAGGGCCGCGGGAAAGAGGAGCAAGGGGCTCAGCAGGGCGTAGTAGCCCGGCGGCGCGCCGTGGCCCTCCTGACCGCCCAGCAGCTTGGGGGCCAGGTCGCCCCCCACCGCCATGCCCCAGAAGGCGCCGTCGGTGGCGACGGTGACCGCCATGGCCCAAGGCAAGGTCACCGCCGCGAACAGGATCAGGCCCCAGCTCCAGCCAAGCGTCTTCAGCCATGCGGTCCGACGATCCCACAGGGCCAGGACCGCGCAGGCCAGCGCCGCCACGAGCGGCCCGATCGGTCCCTTCAGCAGCACCGACGCCGAAACCCCCGACCAGAACAGCAGCTTCACCCAGCGGCTCGCCGGCGGGCCTCCCGGGGCGGCGAGATAGATCCGGGCGAGCGCCGCCATCGCCAGCGTCACAGCGCCGCAGAGCGCAGCGTCGGTGGCCGCGAGGGTCGACTCCGTCGCCAGCACCGTGGCCGAGGCCAGCAGGACTCCGGAAAGCGTCGCGGCCCAGGCCGGCAGAAACGCCGCGGCCCCCCAGACGCAGGCTGCGGCGGCCAGCATGGCGCCGAGCACCGAGGGAATCCGATAGGCCCAGACCTCGCGCCGCTCGGATGAGGAGAACAGCTTCACGCTGAGCGCCTGCAGCCAATAGATCCCCACCGGCTTTTTGAACCGCGGCTGGTCCTGGAACATGATGGTGGTGAAATCGCCGCTCTCCAGCATCTGGGCGCTGGCCTCGGCGAAGCGCGATTCGTCGCGGTCGATGGGCGGGAGGGTGAAGAGGGTCGGCAGGCTCGCCAGCAGCGCCATCAGGGCGGCGATGAGGGGGCCGCGCCCCCTGGCGGTGATTTCGTCGGCCAGCGCCTTCAGCGTCATCGCCGGTTGTTAGCATGAACCTGCGCCGGACAGGTTTTTTCGGCTATGAGGCGGCGATGCTCGCCGACGCCCCCGCCCCGAAAATCAGCGTCGTCGTGCCGGTGTTCGACGAAGCCGGCGCGGCCCCCTCCCTCGCCCGCGAGATCGCCGCGGCCTTCGCCGGGCGCCCGTTCGAGCTGATCTTCGTCGACGACGCCAGCCGCGATGCGACCGCGGCGGCGCTGCTGGCGCTCGCGCCGGAGATTCCGCAGCTTCGGGTGCTCCGCCACCGGCGCAACGCCGGCCAGAGCCGCGCGATCCGCACCGGCGTGCTGGCGGCGCGGGCCGCGATCGTGGTCACCCTGGACGGAGACGGCCAGAACGACCCGGCCGACGCGCCGCGCCTGGCCGATCATCTGGCGGCCGGGCCGGCCCGGCTGGCGCTGGTGGGCGGCGTGCGGGCCAAGCGCCGCGACAATCTCGGCAAGCGGGTCGCCTCACGGATCGCCAACGGGGTCCGCCAAGCCTTGCTGAAAGACGCCGCCGCCGACACTGGCTGCGGCCTCAAGGCGTTTCGGCGCGAGGCCTTCCTGCGTTTGCCTTACTTCGATCACCTGCATCGGTTCCTGCCGGCGATGATGCTGCGCGAAGGCTTCGAGACGGCGTTCGAGCCGGTCGGCCACCGGCCACGCCAGGCCGGGCGCTCCAAATACACCAATCTCGGGCGGCTCTGGGCCTCGCTATCGGATCTTGCAGGGGTCCTATGGCTGAACGCCAGGGCCCGCGATCCGGGCGAGATCGTCGAGCCGCCACTTTCAGGTCAGGGCCGAGAACAGCACCGCGACGATCAGGAGGTCGAGGGCGCGAATCAAGGCGGGCATGGCGGCTCCGGCGAGCGAGAGATCGTCCGCCGTTAAGCAAGTTTCGCGCCAGCCTCCTCGAGGCCGGCGTCCTCAGTGGGCGTTGGCCTGACGGCTGGTCTCCGGCGCCGGCGTCGGTTGGACCGCGTTGGCCGCCGCCGGCGCGGTTCCACCGGCGGCCGCAGTGTTCGAGGGCGCGGCCGCGTTGCCGGCCACCGCGTTCGTCGCCCCCTCGGCCGGCGCAGCCGCCTTGGGGTTGGGCGGCGGGATCGGCAGGCTTGCGCCGAGGGTGTGCAGGTAGGCGATCAGGTTGATCCTGTCCTGCGACGACTTCAGTCCCGCGAAGGTCATCTTGACCCCCGGAATGTAGCCCTGCGGGCTCTTGAGGAACTGGTAGAGCTCGTCATAGGTCCACGTCGCATGCTTGGCGGCGAAGTCCTCCATGGCCTGGTCGTAACTATAGCCTGCGTGGGATCCGGGCTTGCGGCCCTCCACTCCGAAGAGACCGGGTCCGGTGCTGTTCGAGCCGGCGGGATCGAACTGGTGGCAGGAGGCGCACTTGGCGCTGACCGCCTGCCCCGCCGCCACGTCCGCCTTGGGAAGCACGGTGCCCCAGTCCGGAATCACGTCGGCCGCCTCGCCCCCGCCGGTGCTTTCCGCCACGGCGATGGCGTAGCCTGGCTTCGCCGGCGGCTCTTTCTCGAAGAGGATGCTCGTCACGTTCTGGAGGCCGAAAATCACTAGACCGGTCGCCAGCGCCGCGCCGGCGATCTTGTTGAACGTCAAATCGGCCATCGTCGACCCTGGAATCCCGCCCCGAGTTGCGTGCGCGTCTCTGACACGCTACCGCCCCCCGCGCAACCGGCCAGTCGAGGGCCGCCAACCCGCGTCGAAAACCACGCTGCAGAATCTGCCTCGATGAACCCTCTGGTGATCATTCCTGCCCGGATGGCCGCGAGCCGGCTGCCGGGCAAGCCGCTCGCCGACATCGGCGGGACGCCGATGATCGTGCGGGTTCTGCGCCAGGCCGAGGCGGCGGCGATAGGTCCGGTGGTGGTGGCGGCCGGCGAGGCCGAGATCGCCGAGGCGGTCATCGAGGCCGGCGGGCAGGCGGCGCTCACCGACCCCGCCCTCGCGTCGGGCTCGGACAGGGTGCTGGCGGCGCTCGGCGCGATCGATCCCGAGGGGCGCCATGACGTGGTGGTGAACCTGCAGGGCGACATGCCCTTCGTCGCCCCCAAGACCCTCACCGCCTGCATCGGGGTGCTGGCCGCCGAAGCCGGCTGCGACATCGCCACCGCCGTCGCGCCGGAAGCTTCGCCGGCGGACCGAGAGGACCCTTCGGTGGTGAAGGCGATCCTCTCCCTCGCCCCCGGCGACGTCCGCGGCCGGGCGCTCTATTTCACCCGCTCGACCCTCTACGGCGTCGGGCCGATCTGGAAACACGTGGGGATCTACGCCTATCGGCGCGCGGCGCTCGCCGCCTTCGCCGCCGCGCCCCCCTCCCCGCTGGAGCGGCGCGAGCAGCTCGAGCAGCTGCGCGCCCTGGAGCTCGGCCTGTCGATCTGGGCGGCGGTAATGGACGAGACGCCGATTTCCGTCGATACCCCGGCCGATCTGGAGGCCGCCCGCGCCTTCGCCGGGAGAGCCTCATGAACGCGCCGCTGAAAATCGCCTTTCAGGGCGAGCCCGGCTCGTTCAGCCATGAAGCCTGCCGGCTCTATTTCCCGACCCACGAGCCGGCGGCGTTCACCGACTTCGAGGCCGCCCTCGATGCGGTGAAGTCGCGCGGCTGCGATCTCGGGCTGATTCCGGTGGAGAACTCCACGGCCGGCCGGGTCAGCGAGGTCCATCACCTGCTGCCGGAATCCGGCCTCAAGATCATCGGCGAGCGGTTCAAGCCGATCCACTTCCAGCTGATGGGCGGGCCGGGAACGAAGCTGGCGGACGTCAAGGTGGTGGCGAGCATGCCGATCGCGCTTGGCCAGTGCCGCAAGCTGATCCGCAAGCTGAAGGCGCGGACCGAATCGGCGGGCGACACCGCCGGGGCGGCCAAGGCGCTGGCGGAGCATCCGGATCCTTCGCGCGCGGCGCTCGCCCCGGCCCTCGCCGCCGAGCTCTACGGCCTGCAGATCCTGGCCCAGGACGTGGAGGACGAGACCCACAACACCACCCGCTTCCTGGTGATGACGGCGAATCCGAATCCGCCCGATCCCGCGGCCGGAAGCGCTTGCGTGACCAGTTTCTTCTTCCGGGTCCGGAACCTGCCGGCCGCCCTCTACAAGGCGCTGGGAGGCTTTGCGACCAACGGCGTCAACCTGACCAAGCTCGAGAGCTACATGGAGAACGGCGCCTTCACGGCCACCTTCTTCT
>JAFBAO010000079.1 GCA_019247715.1 Caulobacteraceae bacterium | reverse complement strand
GGCGGCCAGGTGCTGGACACCATGGCGATCGAGAACTTCATCTCCGTGCCCTATACCGAAGGCCCCAAGCTGGCGAACGGCCTGGAGCAGCACGTCAAGGAATACGGCGTGGACGTGATGAACCTGCAGCGCGCGAGCGGCCTGGTCCCGGCCGCGGAGCCCGGCGGCCTGATCGAGGTGACGCTGGAAAGCGGCGCTTCGCTGAAGGCCAAGTCGGTCGTCCTGGCCCCCGGCGCCCGCTGGCGGCAGATGAACGTCCCTGGCGAGCACGAGTACCGCAACAAGGGCGTGGCCTACTGCCCGCACTGCGACGGGCCCCTGTTCAAGGGCAAGCGGGTTGCGGTGATCGGCGGCGGCAACAGCGACGTCGAGGCGGCGATCGACCTGGCCGGCATCGTCGCCCACGTCACCCTGATCGAGTTCGATGGCCGCCTGCGGGCCGACGCGGTGCTGCAGCGCAAGCTGGCCAGCCTGCCCAACGTCACGGTGCTGGTCTCGGCCCGCACCACCGAGGTGCACGGCGACGGCGCCAAGGTGGTGGGCCTGAGCTGGGAGGACCGGACCACCGGCGCAGCGGATCGCATCGAGCTGGAGGGCGTGTTCGTCCAGATCGGCCTGGTCCCCAACACCGACTGGCTGGAAGGGACGGTGGCGCTCAGCCCGCGCGGCGAGATCGAGGTGGACGCCCGCGGCCAGACCTCGGTCCCCGGCGTCTTCGCCGCCGGCGACGCGACCACCACGCCCTACAAGCAGATCGTCATCGCCATGGGCGAGGGCTCCAAGGCCGCCCTTTCCGCCTTCGACCACCTGATCCGCCAGGAGCCGGCGACTGAGGCGGCGGCCGCCTGACCACAGCCTTCCCCGGACTCGGTTCGCGGGTTGGTCCATTGCTCCCCCTTATGAGGAGCAATGGACTCGCGGGCTCCAGCCAGATCGTGCCGATCCCGGGTGAGCCGGCTCAGCCGAACTTGTAGCCGCAGAGCTTGTTGCCATCGAGATCGCGGAAATAGGCGAAGTAGACGCCCGGCGCGCGCTCGCCCGGAGCGCCTTCGCAGATTCCGCCCAGCTCCAGCGCCTTGGCGTGGAAGGCGGCGACCTCCTCAGGCGTGTCGAAGGCGAAGGCCGCCATCGAGCCGTTGCCGACAGTGGCCGCCTCACCGTTGTGTGGTCCGAGCACGCCGAACATGCCGCCCTCGCCGCCGTAGAGGCGACCGCCCGAGGGATGCTCGAAGCGCGGGGTCATGCCGATCGAGCCCATGAGGCCATCGTAGAAGGTCTTCGCCTGGTCGAGCTTGTTCGAGCCGACGGTGAAATAGTTGAGCTTGGCCATAGCCTGGTTCCTCCCGGATGCATGGGCGGCGAATCCCTAGCATGGCGCCTGCGAGCCGCAAGGGCCGGCCGGCTTATGTTCCGCTTCCGCAGCGTTGCATGACCGGCGTGCGTGGTTCGAGACGGCCTTCGGCCTCCTCATCATGACGAGGATAGTGGATCGCATAAACCTTCGTCAGGTGAGGAGCGGCCCTTAAGGGACGCGTCTCGAACCACGCGCCAAACCTCAGGCCGCCTCCGCCTCCAGCGCCTCGACCCGCGCCAGCAGCCGCTCCAGGGGCGCGTCCGTCACGCCGGCCTCGCGCAGGTGCACGACCATGTCGCGCAGATAATCGACGTTACGCCCCGAAAGGCCCGAGGTGCCGGCGATCAGCCGCGCCTGCGCCTCGGGGCTCAGGTCGCCGGCCCATTGCGGGTGGTTCACGTCGGAGAGGAACACCAGCGCCCGCACCGCCTCGCCGCTCTCGAGCCGGACGGGGCGCCAGGCCTCGAAATAGGTCTCAGTCGGTTGCTCGCGCTCGCGCAGATAGGCGTAGGTCTGCGGCCAGATCGCCTCGTCCACGCGATAGACCGCGCCCTTCACCGAACCGCCGGCGGCCAGCCCGAGCACCAGGCCCCGCCGCTGCGGCGTCCCGCGATGGTGTACGGAATAAATGCAGAAGGCGCGCCGCCGGCCATGGAGTACGGCCTCCTTGCGCTCTAGATAGTCGAACCCCGGCCGCCACATCAGCGAGCCATAGCCGAAAACCCAGCGACCGGCGCCCGCGCAGTCCTTCTCGTCCATCTCCACGCCTTTGACCTCGACGCGCTCAACCCGAGCCCAAAACCATGCCCGACCCGGACGCCGCCCGTAAACCGCCAAAACGCTTCTGGCTGCTTGCGCCCTATGGCGCCGTGCTGGTCGCCTTCGTCCTGTGGAGCGCGGCGTGGCTGGCGATCCGCAGCGAGGTCGCCAGCCGGCTGGACGCCGTGCAGGCGGCGGCGCAGGCCAAGGGCCTGACGCTGGACTGGGACCGGC
>JAFBAO010000069.1 GCA_019247715.1 Caulobacteraceae bacterium | reverse complement strand
AATCTGGGCGACATTTTCGGGAAGGCATTCGGGCAGCGGCAGAAGCCGAAGAAGATGACAGTCGCGGAAAGCCACCGCGTGCTGATGGCCGAGGAGAGCGACAAATTGCTCGACCAGGAAACCGTCGTGCGCGAGGCGCTCGAACTGGTCGAGCAGAACGGCATCGTGTTTCTCGACGAGATCGACAAAATCTGCGGCCGCACCGAGCGCGGCAATACCGGCGCCGATGTCAGCCGCGAGGGGGTGCAGCGCGACCTGCTGCCGCTGATCGAAGGTACCACGGTTTCCACCAAGCACGGCGCGGTCAAGACCGACCATGTTCTGTTCATCGCATCCGGCGCGTTTCATCTCTCGAAGCCGTCGGACCTCTTGCCCGAGCTGCAGGGGCGGCTGCCGATCCGGGTGGAGCTGAAGGCGCTTACCCGCGACGACCTTCGCCGGATCCTCACCGAGCCGGAGGCCAACCTGATCCGCCAGCACCAGGCGCTGCTGGCCACCGAGAACGTCGCCGTGACCTTCACCGAGGACGCCATCGACGCCCTGGCCGACGCGGCGGTGGAGGTGAACGGGGCCGTTGAGAACATCGGCGCCCGGCGGCTGCAGACGGTGCTGGAGAAGGTGGTGGAGGAGATCAGCTTCACGGCCGCCGACCGCTCGGGCGAGAGCCTGACCATCGACGGCGCCTACGTCCGCGCCCGGGTCGGCGAGCTCGCCAGGAACGCCGATCTCTCGCGCTTCATCCTCTGACGCCGCTCTCCTCCCTCCCATCATGGGGAGGGAGGAGAGGGACGGAGGTTGTCAGCGCCGGCCTTTGCCGCCATTGCTCCCGCGATGGGGACGGGCTTTTGAAGGCGGCGGTGAAGGCGAAGCGGCGGCGGATCGCCCCCGCCGAGGCCGAGCGGATCGCCGAGATCTTCCGCCGCTTCGAGGCGGTCAGCGCCGACCCGCGCACCGAGCTCGACTACGTCTCGCCCTTCACCCTGCTGGTCTCGGTGGTTCTTTCGGCCCAGGCCACCGACAAGTCGGTCAACAAGGCTGCCGAGCGCCTCTACCGGGTCGCCGATACGCCGCAGAAGATGCTGGCGCTCGGCGAGGCCGGGCTGATCCCCTACATCGCCTCCATCGGCCTCTACCGGACCAAGGCCAAGAATGTGATCGCGCTTTCGCGCTTGCTCCTCGAAGCGTACGGTGGCGAGGTGCCGTTGGAGCGCGCCGCCCTGCAAGCCCTCCCGGGGGTCGGGCGCAAGACCGCCAGCGTCGTCCTCAACGAGCTCGGCGCGGAGCCGGCGATCGCCGTCGACACCCACGTCTTCCGGGTCGCCCACCGCCTGAAGCTCAGCGCCGGCAAGACCCCCGAGGAGGTCGAGCACGACCTGATGGCGATCACCCCGGAGGGGGCCAGGGGCCGGGCGCACCACTGGCTGATCCTGCACGGCCGCTACACTTGCGTCGCCCGCAAGCCCAGATGCGCCGAATGCGCCGTCGCGGACCTTTGCCCTTCCCGGGTTCTCTACCTGGGCGTCTGACCCCCTGCGGCGGCTCCAAGGTTTCGGCCGATTCATTTGACTTCAACGACCTTGGCGACCAATAGGCGCGCATGAAACGGTCCGCCGATCTCAAGCGCGAGACGAAGGAAACGCAGGTTCGCGTCGCCCTCGACGTGGACGGGACCGGCGTCGCGAAGATCTCGACCGGAATCGGCTTCTACGACCACATGCTGGACAGCTTCGCCCGCCACGGGGGCTTCGACCTCACCGTGGAGACCAAGGGCGATCTGCACATCGACATGCACCACACGGTGGAAGACACCGCCATCGTTCTCGGACAGGCCTTCAAGCAGGCGCTGTCGGGGTTCGCCGGGGTGCGGCGCTTCGGCAGCGCCTACATACCCATGGACGAGACCCTCACCCGCTGCGCGGTCGACCTTTCAAACCGGCCGTATCTGGTCTGGCGGGTGCAGTTCGCACGCCCGAAGGTGGGCGAGATGGACACCGAGCTCTTCAAGGAGTTTCACCAGGCGTTCGCCATGAACGCCGGCGCCTGCGTCCACCTCGAGACCCTCTATGGCGACAACTCCCACCATATCGCCGAAAGCGGGTTCAAGGCCCTGGCCCGGGCGCTCCGGGCCGCCGCGGAGCCGGACCCCAAGACCGGCGGCCATGCGCCCTCCACCAAGGGCGTGCTCTGAAGGACCAATCCCATGCAGAGCGTCGCCCTGATCGATTACGGGTCGGGCAATCTCCGCTCGGCCGAGAAGGCCCTGCAGCGCGCCGCGAGGAGCCTCGCCGGAGGTGCTGAGGTGGTCGCCACCGACGATCCGGACCGGATCGCGGCGGCCGATCGCGTGGTGCTGCCCGGGGTCGGCGCGTTCGCGGCCTGCCGGAACGCGCTGCTGGCGCGGCCGGGGGTGGTCGAGGCGATGACTGAGGCCGTGCGTCACCGGGGCGCGCCGTTCCTGGGCATCTGCGTCGGCCTGCAACTGATGGCGACCCGCGGACTAGAGTTCGGGGAGACCCCGGGTCTCGACTGGGTGGCCGGCGACGTGCGGCGGCTGACGCCTTCCGACCCCCGCTGCAAAATCCCGCACATGGGCTGGAACGCCCTTGACCTCGCGGGCAAGGGCGGCCTTTTCGCGGCCCTCTCCCCGGGGGCGCACATGTACTTCACCCACTCCTTCGCCTTCATCCCTGGCGATCGCAACGACGTCGCCGCCTGGACCGATCACGGCGGCCGGTTCCCGGTCGCGGTGCTGAGGGACAACCTCGCGGGGGTGCAGTTTCACCCGGAGAAGTCGCAGGCGGCCGGCCTTGGCCTGCTGGCCGCGTTCCTGGAGTGGCGGCCATGATCCTCTATCCGGCCATCGACCTCAAGGACGGCCAGTGCGTGCGCGTCGTCCACGGCGACTTCGCCACCGCCACGGTGTTCAACGACGATCCCGCCGACCAGGCGAGGACCTGGATGGCGGCCGGCTTCGAGTGGCTGCACGTGATCGACCTCAACGGCTCGGCCGAGGGCAAGGCGGTGAACGCGGCGGCGGTGGAGGCGATCCTGCATGCGGTTTCGGCGCCGGTCCAGCTGGGCGGGGGGGTCCGCACCCTGGCGAACGTCGAGGCGTGGATCGAGGCCGGGGTCAGCCGGGTGATCCTCGGCACCGCCGCCGTGCGAGACCCCGACCTCGTGAAGACCGCCGCCCGGGAATGGCCCGAGCAGATCGCTGTGGCCGTGGACGTCCGGCGCGGCCAGGTGGCCGTGCAGGGCTGGCTGGAGGACACCGGCCTCGACGCCCTGACCGTGGCCCGACGGTTCGAGGATGTCGGCGTCTCGGCCCTCATCGTCACCGACATCGACCGGGACGGGGCGCTGATGGGCTTCAACGTGGAAGTCTTCGGAGCCATCGCCGACGCCGTCCACATTCCGGTGATCGCCGCCGGCGGCCTGGCCAGCGTCGAGGACATCGTCCGCCTGAAGGCGCGATCGGGGACACCGATCGCCGGGGCGGTGCTGGGCCGGGCCCTCTACGCAGGGACCATTACGCCCGAGGGGGCGCTGGCGGCGGCGCGATGCTGAAGGTCCGGGTCATCCCTTGCCTGGACGTAAAGGACGGGCGGGTCGTCAAGGGCGTCCAGTTCGTGGCCTTGCGCGACGCCGGCGATCCGGTGGAGCAAGCCGCCGCCTACGACGCGGCCGGCGCCGACGAGCTGATGTTCCTCGACATCACCGCCAGCCACGAGGGCCGCGGCGCGATCCTCGACGTGGTGGCGCGCACCGCCGAGGTCTGCTTCATGCCCCTCTCCGTGGGCGGCGGCATCCGAACCGTCGAGGACGCCCGCAGGCTTCTGCGGGCGGGTGCGGACAAGGTCTCGATCAACACCTCGGCGGTGGAGAACCCGGAGCTGATCACCGCCTGCGCCGACGCCTTCGGCTCCCAGGCCGTGGTCACCGCCATCGACGCCCGGCGGTCGGGCGACGGTTGGGAGGTCTTCACCTACGGCGGCCGCAAGGCCACAGGACTCGACGCCGTGGATTACGCCAGTCGGGCGGTGGAGCGGGGCGCGGGGGAAATCCTGCTGACCTCCATGGATCGGGACGGCGCCAAGACGGGCTACGACCTGGCGCTGGTGAAGGCGATCTCTTCGGCGGTGCGCGTGCCGGTGATCGCCAGCGGCGGCGCGGGCTCTGCGGAGCACATGATAGAGGCGGTCACCGAGGGCGGCGCGGACGCGGTGCTGGCAGCATCCGTCTTCCACTTCGGCGAGCTTTCCATCGGGGAGGTCAAGGCGGCGATGGCCGAGGCGGGCCTGCCCATGCGGCTGGGTGAATCGCGATGAGCCGGTTCGGAAAGGTGGTCGAGCGCCTGGGCGCGGTCATCGAGTCCCGCCGCGGCGCCGATCCGGCCGCTTCCTGGTCCGCCAGGCTGCTGGCCGACCCGAGCATGGCGGCCAAGAAGCTGATCGAGGAGGCGGCGGAAACCGCTCTCGCCCTGGCCAAGGGCGACGCCGACGCCGTGGCCGCCGAGAGCGCCGACCTGGTCTACCACTGGCTCGTGGCCCTGGCGGCGGCGGGTGTCAGCCTCGAGGCGGTGGCGGCGGTCCTCGAAGGGCGCGAGGGCCGTTCGGGGGTCGAGGAGAAGGCTTCCCGAGGCGGTTGAAGGAGGACGCCTCAGATCCGCTTGCGCTTCAGCGCCACATAGAGCGCGCCCTCGCCGCCGTGACGGCGGTGCGCCGAGGAGATGCCGGCGACATGGGCGGCGAGCGGCGGCTCGGCGAGCCACTCTGGCGCGTGACGCCGGATCACGCCTTCGCCACGGCTTCCCTTGCCGGTGATCACCAGGGCGGCCCGCCAGCCTTGGTCCGCCGAGCGAAGGATGAAGGCGGTGAGCGCGGCGCGGGCGCCTTCGTAGGTGAGGCCATGGAGATCGATCCGCGCTGCGGTCTCGTGTCCCTTCGTCAGGCGCCGGTGCAGCCTGGCCTCCAGCCGCTTCGGCGTCTGCGGCCCGGCGGGCGCGGCGAGCGTCGGCGGCAGGCGCGAGGCGGGGGAGGCTGGAGGGGGGGCGGGCGCCTTTTCCAGCGCCGGCGCGTGGCGGCCGGGCAGTGGCCGGACCGTGGAGGCCACCACCGCCCAAAGCCGCAAATCTTCTATGTCGAGCTCACCCGTCATCGGCCCTCCACGGGCGACAGCCGCCACATCCGCAGCCGGTGGCGCACCCGGCCCGCCGCCGCCCCGGCCGCTCGTCCCCGGCCGAGGTAGAGGTCGGCCCTTACCTCTCCCTGAATCGCCGAGCCGGTGTCCAGAGCCACCCCCAGGCGCCGGTACGAGGGCGGCGCGCCGGCCAGCGCCGGCGCTTGCGCCTCGATCCAGAGGAGCTCGCCCCAGGGATGGAAACGGCGGTCGACGGCCAGGCTGCGCCCGGGCGTCAAGGGCGCGCCGGCGGCGCCCTTCGGCTCGCCCCCCTCGTCGGGCGCGAGCCGGAAGAACACATACCGCGGGTCGAGCTGCATCAGCGAGGCGGCCTCGGGACCGCGGTGATCGGCGAGCCAGTCGTGAATGGCGTCCGCCGAGGCGCCGCGCGGCGGCAGCAGTCCGCGGGCGGTCATGGGGCCGGCGATGGCGACGAACGGGCGGCCGTTGGCGCCGGCGAAGCTCGCCCGCAGCCTCTGGCCGTCGGGCAGTCGCAGCAGGCCGCCGCCTTCGATTTGCAGGAAGAAGAGATCCTCCGGCCGCATCCAGGCGAGAGCATCGGGCGCCGGACGCGCCTCGATGTCGGCGCGGCTCGCCAGCGCCTCGGCCGGCCGCGAGGGAGGCGGGCGCACGGGGGCCGTGAAAGCGCCCTCGGCCTGTCTGCGGGCTTCATAATCGGGGGCGAAGTAGGCGGTGAGCACGCCGTCGCCGGCGATCGGCTCGGCGCGCAGGCGGCGCTCCAGAAAGGCCCGGGCGGCGGCCTCCTTCAGGGGGCCGGCGGTCCGGGCGGCCGCGCAAAGCTGCTCGGACGCCGGGCGGCGGTCGAGGCCGCAGTCCTGGCGGAGGGCGGCGAAGGCGGCGGCATGGTCTTCTTCGGCCCAGCCCGGCAGCTGCGCCATCGACGACGGCGCTGCCGGACGAGGGGTCACGCAGCCGCTCAGCAATAGCGCCGCCAAGAGGGCGGCGGCGCCGAGAGGGGCTCTCAAGCCTCGGCCGTATCGACGTGGATCAGCGTCCAGTTCGGATCGCGGTGGGTGAGGTTGCGCTGGAAGGTCCAGATCTCGGCGGTCCGCTGGTCGTCGACCGCCTCACCCTCGGGACCCTTGGAACGGTTGCGAAGCTCGGCCAGGAACCGCACCGAGGCCTTGGCGAAGTCACCGATGACACTGACGCTCTCGAGGTCGGCGCGGGGCTCCTGGAGAAACTCCACCTGCTGCGAGCGCCCTTCGGCCTCGCGGTTGGCGATCGCCTTCTCGAAGTCGTCCATGACCTCGGGCGCCAGCAGCGGCTTCAGCGCGGCCCGGTCGCCGGCGGCGAACGCCTTGACGATCATCTGGAAGGCCTGCCTCGCCCCCTGCATGAAGCGGGCGACGTCGAAACCGGGATCGCGGGCGCGAAGGGTCGCCAGGCCGGAGAGCGCGGCGGGTTCGGTGACCGAGGCGGCGGGCGCGCGCAGCGCCTCGCGGGCGGCCGGGTTCGTCTGGGGCGAGGGCAGATCCTCGGGCTGGCGGCCAACGCGGCGTCCGAGCACGGCGTACAGCTGGAAGAGCACGACCGCCGCCACGGCGGCCAGAATGACGAGTTCTATGATCTGCGACACGATGGTCGGCCCTAAGCCAAATCAGCTAACGAACCTATATAGGCGCGCCCGGCCGGCCCGTCAGGCCCCATCCGTTGCGTCACTCCGGCCCTCATGCTAGCCCGGCGGGCCCTTTTCCCGCGCCGTTTTTTCCAAAGATGTACGGATCCGCCCGATGACTGATCTTCCTCCGACGGGCGCGCCCGGCGCTGACGAACAGGCGGGCATCCGCATCCTTGCCCAGTACATCCGCGACCTCTCGTTCGAGAGTCCCCACACGCCGGAATCGCTGAGGAGCGGCGCGCCGCAGCCGCAGGTGGACCTTGGGGTCGAGCTGAACGCGCGGGGGCGGCCGGACGGCCTTTACGAGGTGGAGCTGAAGCTCAACGCGCGGGCCAACCGTGGGGCCGATCCGGTCTTCCACGTGGAGCTGGTCTACGCCGGCCTGTTCCAGATCCTCGGGGTCAGCGGCGGCGACCTGGAGGCGGTGCTGATGATCGAATGCCCCCGCTACCTCTTCCCGTTCGCGCGGCGGATCATCGCAGACATGACCGGCGAAGGGGGCTTCCCTCCCTTCATGCTCGAGCCGATCGATTTCGCCGGTATCTACGCAAGCCGGCGCGCCGCCGCCGAAGGGCAAGCGGCGCCCAACGCCTAGAGAAGCTGGGGCTGAGCGAGCAGCCCGACCCGGGCGGCCTTGAGGAAGACGCTGGGCATCGCCTCCAGGCCGGCGAGGGGCGTCCAGATCGCCTCCGGCCAATCCCCCTCGGCCCGGAACACCCGCAGCGTCAGGGCGAAGTGAGTGAACACGTGATCGATCTCTCCGGCGGCCCGCCAATCGGCGGCGGCGGGCGCCTCGGCCACGGCCTCGGCGTCCGCCCACGGGCGCGCCCGCCACTCGCTGGTCGGCAAGGCGAGCATGCCGCCGAGCAGCCCCTTCGGCGGTCGGCGGACCAGGGCGACCTCGTCTTCGTTGAGGAGCAGGAAGGCCGCGCCATGGCGGCGGGGTCTGGCCGCTTTCGGCGACCGCCTGGGATATGTCTCTGGCCCGAGCCTGCGCGCCCGGCAGGCGCCGGCGGCCGGGCATCGCTCGCAGGCGGGGGCGGCGGGCGTGCAGACCAACGCCCCGAGGTCCATCAACGCCTGGGCCCAGTCGCCGGGCCGCTCGGGGCCGACCAGGCCCTGGGCCAGCTGCGCGAGCTCGGCCTTGGCGGCGGGCAGCGGCGCCTCGACCGCGAACAGCCGCGCCACCACCCGCTCGATGTTGGCGTCCAGCACATTGGCGGGCTGGTCGAAGGCGATGGCGGTGATGGCGGCGGCGGTGTAGCCCCCGACGCCGGGCAAGGCCCTCAGGTCCGCTTCCTGGTCCGGAAAGACGCCGCCGAGCTGGCCCGCCACCTTCCGGGCGCAGGCGATGAGGTTGCGCGCCCGGGCGTAGTAGCCCAACCCCGCCCAGGCGGCCATCAGCTCGGCTTCGTCGGCCGCCGCCAGGGCCTCAACCGTGGGCCAGCGGCGGCTGAAGGCCACGAAATACGGCGTGGCGTGCGCGACGGTGGTCTGCTGGAGCATGACCTCCGAGAGCCAGACGCGATAGGGGTCGGCCCGCGAACCCGCCGCGCGGGCGGCCGGACTGACCCGCCAGGGCAGCCGGCGCGCGTGGGCGTCGTACCAGGCGAGAATCGCCGCGCGCAGCGGCTGGGGCGGACTTTCGGGGACTGAGACCATCGCCTGATCTATAGTGATCCCATGCATCGTTCGCTTCCCTCGACGCAAGAGGCGCGCGCCATCCTGGCCGCCCGGCGGCCCCGCCCGGCCCCGCGTCCGCCCCGACACGCAGGGCGAGGCCTGCTGCAGCTGATGAAGACCCTAGAGGCCCGATTCGGGCAGGGGCCGGAGGCGTTGCAGACCCATTGGCGCGAGATCGTCGGCGAAGCCCTGGCGGCCCGCTCGGAGCCGATCCGGCTGATCAAGACCCGCGCCGGCGGCGCGACACTCGAGCTGAGGGTCGCCGGACCGGTGGCGGCGCTCGTGCAGCATCAGGCGCCGCTGATCCTCGATCGGCTGAATCTCTACCTCGGCCCGGGCGCCGTCGGACGGCTCAGGATCGTCCAGGGCCCCCTGCGCGCCGCCGCGGCGCGGCCGTCGCCGCCGAAGCGGCGCATGCGCCCGCCGCTGGACGCGGCTGCCGAGCGGGCGCTGGAGGAGGGCCTGAAGGGCGCGCCGGACGGTCCGCTGAAGGAGGCCCTGACCCGTCTGGGCCGGGCGGTCCTGCGCAGCCAGACCGGGACGATGGGCGACGATTGAGCGTCGCCGGGGAATCGCGTCTATTCGCCCCCATCGATCAGGAGTTCCGACATGCGCGCTCTCGCCGTCCTCGCGATCGCGATCAGCCTGATGGCAGGGCTATGCGGCTGCAAGACGCAGGCGGTGTCGTCGGACGACATGAGCCTCGGCAACCCCAACGCCAAGGTCACGGTGATCGAGTACGCATCGCTCGGCTGCCCCCACTGCGCGCACTGGAACAATGAGGTCTTCCCGGCCTTCAAGGCCAAGTACATAGACACCGGCAAGGTCCGCTATGTCCTGCGCGAGTTCCTCACCGGCGATCCGGGCATCGCGTCGGCCGGCTTCCTTCTCGCCCGCTGCGCCGGCAAGGACAAATATTTCCAGGTGGTCGACGCGGTCTTTCACGAGGAGGCTGATCTCCTGGAATCCCAGGACAACGGCGCCAAGCGGGACCGGCTCGTCAGGATCGCCGAATCGGCCGGCCTGACCGAGCCGCAGTTCCAGGCCTGCATCACCGACGACAAGGCGCTGACGGCGCTGAACGATCGCTCCGAGCGCTACGGCAAGCAGAACAACATCTCGGGCACGCCCACCTTCGTGATCAACGGCAAGGTCTACAGCGAGAGTCCCCTCTCCATTCAGGACTTGGACAAGGCGATCGCCGAGGCCCAGGCGGGCGCCAAGTGAGGGCGAGCCTCGAGAAATGGGGCGCCGCGGTGGCGGCGCTCGGCGCGCTGGCGGTGGTCAGGGCCCGCGCCGAGGCCCCGGCGGCGGAGCCGGACGACATGGCCATCGGGAACCGCAAGGCCAAGGTCACGGTGATCGAATACGCCTCCGTCGGTTGTCCCCACTGCGCCAAGTGGAGCAACGAAGTCTTCCCGGCCTTCAAGGCCAAGTACGTGGACAGCGGCAAGGCGCGGTTCGTGGTCCGCGAATGCCTTACCGGCGACCCGGACCTGGCCGCCGCCGGCTTCCTGCTCGCCAGGTGCGCCGGCCCCGCCAGGTACTTCAAGGTGATCGACGAGATCTACCGGCGGCAGGAGGAGATCTACCAGTCCGGCGCCGTGCTTCGGCAGGTGGCCATAGACGCCGGCCTCAGCGACAAGGCCTACACCGCCTGCCTCTCCGACAAGGCCGCCCTCGACGCGCTTCAGGCGCGCGCCCAGCGGCATGTGGACGTCGACAAGGTGACCGGCACCCCGACCTTCGACATCAACGGCCGCCGCCTGGAGAACTATCTCACCCTCGAGCAGCTCGATACGGCGATCGCCGCCGCCAAGACCAAGTAGGCGGCCGTGGAATTCCAGAAGCTTCGCCTTTCCGGCTTCAAGTCCTTCGTCGATCCGACCGAGTTCCGGATCGAGCCGGGACTGACGGGCGTCGTCGGGCCGAACGGCTGCGGCAAATCGAACCTCCTCGAGGCGCTGCGCTGGGTCATGGGCGCCAATTCGGCCAAAGCCATGCGCGGCGAGGGCATGGACGACGTGATCTTCGCTGGCTCGGGGGGGCGGCCCGGCCGCAACCACGCCGAAGTGACGCTCACGATCGACAATCCTATGGGCGCGGGGCCGGCGGCGTTCAGCCGCTCCCCGACCCTGGAGGTCAGCCGGCGCATCGACCGCGGCGCCGGGTCCACCTATCGGATCAACGCCCGCGAGGTGCGGGCCCGGGACGTGCAGCTGCTGTTCGCGGACGCCTCCACCGGGGCCAACTCGCCGGCCTTGGTGCGCCAGGGGCAGATCTCGGAACTGATCGCCGCCAAGCCTCAGAACCGGCGGCGGGTGCTGGAGGAGGCCGCCGGCGTCGCCGGCCTCCACAGCCGCCGCCACGAGGCGGAGCTGAAGGTGGCGGCCGCCGAGGCCAACGTTCAACGGCTCGACGACCTTTCGGGCGAGCTCGAGCAATCGCTGGGGCGCCTGCGCCGGGAGGCCCGCGCGGCCGAGCGCTACCGCAAGCTTTCCGCCGATATCCGCGGCCTTCAGAGCGCGGTCCTCTTCGCACGGTGGCAGGAGGCGCGTGACGGGCTGGCGCAGCTCGACGCCGAGGCGCTCGCCTCGGCCGCAGCGGCGGAAGCGGCGACCCGCGCCGCGGCCCAGGCCGCCGCCCAGGCCGCAGAGGCCGAGGCCGCCATCCGGCCGTTGCGCGACGAGGAGACCACCGCGGCGGCCATCCTGCATCGGCTGGCCATCGAGAAGGACCGGCTGGAGCGCGAGCTGGAGGGCGCCGCCGCCGAACTCGCCCGCTGGGAAGCGGAGATGGTGCGGCTCGACGCGGACGCCGCGCGCGAGAGCCAGATCGTCCTCGACGCCGGCCGGGCGCTCGCTCGGCTGGAGAGCGAGGCCAAGGAAGTGCAGAGCGAAATCGCCGCCGCGCCGGAGCGGCTGCCCGGGCTCGAAGCCGAGGCCGAGGCGGCCGAGCGGGCCCGCCGGGCCGCGGATGCAGCGCTGGAGAAGCTCGCAGCCGAGACGGCTGCGGCGCAGGCCAGCCTGCGCGCCGCTGCGGCCCGCGTCGAAGAGGCGCAGGCGAGGCTGTCGCGGACGGTGCGCGCCCTGCAACAGACCGAGATCGAACGCGCCGCCGTCGGGCCGGCGGAGGATCCGCGGCGCGGCGCGGCGGCGGCGGCGTTGGCGGCGGCCGAGGCCCGGCTCGCCACGGCGCGTCAGTCGCTCGAAGCGGCCGAGGCGGAGCGGGCGGCGGCGGCCGACGCCGAAGCGGGCGCGCGGGCGGCGGCGCGGGCGGCGGAAGACGCGGTCGCCCGGTTGGAGGCCGAGGCCCGCGGCCTTCGGGCGCTGACCGCCGAGGCCGACGCGGACGCCTTCGCGCCGGCCCTGGATTCGGTAACCCCCGCGCCGGGCCTGGAGGCGGCCCTGGCCGCTGCGCTGGGCGATGATCTGGAGGCGGCGCTCGACGAGCGGGCGCCGGCTCACTGGTCGGGGGCGGAGGCGGAGTCTCCGGCCTGGCCGGCGGGGGCGCGGCCTCTGGCTCCGGAAGTGAAGGCGCCGCCGGCCTTGGCGGCGCGCCTGGCCTTCGTCGCCTTGGTGGAGGCGGCCGATGGCGAGCGGCTGCGCCGCAAGCTGGCGCCAGGCATGCGGCTGGTCTCGAAAGAGGGGGATCTTTGGCGCTGGGACGGTTTCGTCGCCAGGGCCGAGGCCCCGCGGCCCGCCCAGGTGCGCCTGGAACAGCGGGCGAGGCTGGCGTCGGCCGAGGCCCGGATCGCCGAGCTTGCGCCGGAGGCCGCGGCCGCGGCCCTGGCGGCGAAGGCGGCGGCTGCGCGCTTGGCCGCCGCCGAGGCGGGGCTCCGCGAGGCGCGCGCCGCGCCCCGTCCCGCCGAGGCGGCGGTCCTCTCCGCGCGGCAGGCGCTGGAGGCGCTGGAGCGGGAGGGCGCGCGCCGGGACGCCCGGGCCCAGTCGCTGGACGAGACCATCGCGCGCTTCGAGGCCGAGCGGAGCGAACTCGCGCGGCAGCTGGCGGACGCGGAGGCCGCCTTGGCCGGATTCGCCCCCGTGGAAGGCGCCGACGCGGCCTTGGCCGCCGCCCGGGAGGCGGCCGCCGAGGCGCGGGCGATCGAATCGGCCGCGCGGGCCAGCCTCGACGTGGAGCGGCGCGAGCGCGACGGCCGCGCCCGGCGGCTGCAGGCCCTCGAGACCGACCAGGCCGACTGGGCCGCGCGGACCAAGGTCGCCCATGCCCGGCAGGGGCAGCTCGCCCGGGAGCGCGAGAAGGCGCTCGCCGCCCGCGAGCGGTCCGCCGAGGCGCCCGGCCGTGTCGAGGCCCGGCAGAAGAAGCTCCTGGACGATTTGGGGGTCGCCGAAGCGCGCCGAGCCAGGTCGAGCGACGCGCTCGCGGCCGGTGAGGCGGCGCGAGCGGAGACGGAACGGAATCTGCGCGCCGCCGAGGCCGCCGCCGCCGAGGTCCGGGAGCGCCGGGCCGGGCTGGTGGCCCGGCTCGAGGCGGCCCGCGACCGCTTCGCCGAGACAGCGGCCACGATCCGCGAACAGGCCAAGCTCGAGCCCGAGGCGCTGGGGCGCCGTCTGAAGGAAGAGGCCATCGCCATTCCCACCGTCGCGGACGGCGTGGAGGCGCACCTGGCGGCGCTCGAACGGGAACGGGAGGCGCTGGGCGCCGTCAACCTGAGGGCCGAGGAGGAAGCCCAGGAGCTGTCCGAACGGCTCCAGACACTGAAGTCGGAGCGTGCGGACCTCACCGGCGCTATTGCCAAGCTGCGCCAGGGGATTGGCGAACTGAATGCGGAAGGGCGTGAACGCCTGCTGGTGGCGTTCGACGTGATTCATGACCACTTCCGCACCCTCTTCGCCACCCTCTTCGAAGGCGGCCAGGCGGAGCTGAGGCTGGTGGAATCGGACGACCCGCTGGAGGCCGGGCTGGAGATTTACGCCTGCCCGCCGGGCAAGCGGCTCGCCGTCATGAGCCTGCTTTCAGGCGGCGAGCAGGCGCTCACCGCCGCCGCCCTGATCTTCGCCGTGTTCCTCGCCAATCCTGCCCCGATCTGCGTGCTCGACGAGGTGGACGCGCCGCTCGACGACGCCAACGTGGAGCGGTTCTGCAACCTGCTCGACGAGATGCGCCGCCGCGCCGCCACCCGCTTCGTCGCCATCACCCACAATCCGCTCACCATGAGCCGGATGGACAGGCTCTATGGCGTCACCATGCCCGAGCGCGGCGTCTCCCAGCTGGTGAGCGTGGACCTACGCCAAGCCGAGGCCCTGGCGGCGCAGTAGCCGCCGGCGAGCGCCGCGCGCATCGCGCCTTACGGGGTCCAGCGCAGGCGCGGCTTGCGGGCGGCGGCGGTTTCGTCGAGACGGCGGAGCGGGGCCTTGAAAGGCGCGCCCTTGAACTTCGCGGTCTCGCCGGCCTTGGCGGCGGCGGCCAGATCGAGAAGCGCGTCGCAGAAGCGGTCGATCTCTCGCTTGGGCTCGGTCTCGGTGGGCTCGATCAGCATCGCCCCGTGCACCACCAGCGGGAAGTACATGGTCATCGGGTGGAAGCCCTGGTCGATCAGCGCCTTGGCGATGTCGAGGGTGGTGACGCCCGTCCCTTCGAGCCACCGATCGTCGAACAGGGCCTCGTGCATGCACGGGCCGTCGGGGAAGGCGGCGGTCATCGCCTCGGAGAGCCGGGCCTTGACGTAGTTGGCGGAGAGGACCGCATCGTCGGCGACCTGCCGAAGCCCGTCGGCCCCGTGGCTCATCATGTAGGTCAGCGCCCGCACGTACATGCCCATCTGGCCGTGAAAGGCGCAGAGGCGGCCGAACGCGCTCGCCGCTTCACCGCGACGCTCTTCGACGAGGTCGAAGCCGGCTGCGCCGCTCACCACCCACGGCGTGGGGGCGTAGGGCGCGAGGGCCTGGCTCAGCACCACCGGCCCCGCCCCCGGACCGCCGCCTCCGTGCGGGGTCGAGAAGGTCTTGTGGAGGTTGATGTGCATGGCGTCGACGCCCAGGTCGCCCGGCCGTACGCGTCCCACGATGGCGTTGAAGTTCGCCCCGTCGCAATAGAAGTAGGCGCCCGCCTCATGGGTCAGCCGGGCGATCTCCAGAACGTCGCGCTCGAAGAGGCCGCAGGTGTTGGGGTTGGTGACCATCACCGCCGCCGCCTCGGGACCGAGCTTGGCGGCTAGGTCCGCGAGGTCGACCCGGCCGTTCGGGGTCTGGGCGATCTCCTCCACCTGGTAGCCGGCCAGCGCCGCGGTGGCGGGATTGGTGCCGTGCGCGGAGCTCGGGACCAGCACCTTGCGGCGGGCGTCGCCCCTGGCCTCATGGGCCGCGCGGATAGCCAGCAGGCCGCAGAGCTCGCCGTGCGCGCCGGCCTTGGGCGAGAGGGCGACGGCCGGCAGGCCGGTCAGCGTCTTCAGCCAGTGCGCCAGAAGATCCATCACGGCCAGCGCGCCCTGAACGGTGGAGACCGGTTGCATCGGATGCAGGTCGGCGAATCCGGGCAGGCGCGCAATCTTCTCGTTGAGACGCGGGTTGTGCTTCATGGTGCACGAGCCAAGCGGATACATGGCCAGGTCGATGGCGTGGTTCTTCTGCGATAGCCGTACGTAGTGGCGAAGCGTTTCGGGCTCCGAAAGGCCGGGCAGGCCGATGGGCGCCTGGCGAAGCAGGCCGGCGAGGTCGCCGGCGTCCAGCTCAGGATCCGGCAGATCGACGCCGGTCTTCTCCCAGCCGCCGAGTTCGAAGATCAGCGGCTCGTCGTGGACGATGCCGTGCGCCTCGGAAGGCGCGTCGGCGGCGAGCTCGGAACGGGTGACGCGACCAACGTTCAGCATGTTCATCAGCTCAGTTCCTGGGCGAGGGCGGCGGCGAAGGCGGCGATGTCGTCGGAGGAGGTGGTCTCGGTGGCGCAGACCAGCAGGACGTCGTCGAGGCCGGCCTCCGGGTCGAGCCGGGCGTAGGGGACGCCGGCGACGATCCCGCGCTGGACGAGCGCGTCGGCCAGAGGCGCGGCGGGCGTCGGCAGCCGGACGGCGAACTCGTTGAAGAAGCGCGGGGTGATGCACCGCACACCGGGGACCGCGGCCAAGGCGGCGTCCAGGCGCCGGGCCCGGGCGTGGTTGATCTCGGCCAGCCGCTTCAGCCCGGCCTGGCCCAGCAGCGTCATGTGGATCGAGAAGGCGAGGGCGCAGAGCCCGGAGTTGGTGCAGATGTTGGAGGTGGCCTTCTCGCGGCGGATGTGCTGCTCGCGGGTGGAAAGGGTGAGGACGAACCCGCGACGCCCATCGGCGTCCACCGTCTCGCCACAAAGCCGTCCGGGCATCTGGCGAACGTGCGCCTCCCGGCAGGCGAACAGACCTACGTAGGGGCCGCCGAAGTTCAGGGCGTTGCCGATCGATTGGCCCTCGCCCACGGCGATGTCCGCGCCCATCTCCCCGGGCGATTTCAAGAGGCCGAACGCGACCGCCTCGGTGGTGACCACCACCAGCAGCGCGCCGGCGGCGTGGGCGGCCTCGGCGATCGCCGCCACGTCCGTCACAGTGCCGAAGACGTTGGGGGTCTGGACGACCACGCAGGCGGTGTCGCGGTCGATGGCCCCGATCACGGCGGCCTCGGCGTCCGGCGCCGGGGCGAGCCGCTCCGTCGTCACCCCGGCCGAGTGGGCGAGCGTCCAGGTCGCTTCGGCATAGTGCGGATGCAAGCCCCCCGACAGGATCGCCTTGGAGCGCTTGGTGATCCGCGCCGCCATCATCACCGCCTCGGCGCAGGCGGTGGATCCGTCGTACATCGAGGCGTTGGCCACCGGCAGGCCGGTGAGCTGGGCCACCTGGGTCTGGAACTCGAAGAGCACCTGCAGCGTGCCCTGGGCGATTTCGGGCTGATAGGGGGTGTAGCTGGTCAGGAACTCCGAGCGCTGGATGATGTGGTCCACGCTCGCCGGCACGTGATGGCGATAGGCGCCGGCGCCGCAGAAGAAGGGTCCGGCGCCCGCCGGACGGTTACGCGCGGCCAGGCGCGATAGCGCCTGCTCGACCTCGAGCTCGCCTAGATGAGCCGGAAGGTCGACGGGGCCGGCAAGCCGCGCCGCAGCCGGAACGTCGTGGAACAGGGCCTCCACCGAGCCTTCGCCGACCACCTTCAGCATTTCGGCCCGGTCGGCGTCCGTGAGGGGAAGATAGCGCATGGAGTTGATCTTCTCGGGCTAGAGCGTGCTCAGGAATTGTTCGTACGCGGCGCGGTCCATGAGGCCCTCGGCCTCCGCCGGATTGGCGAGCCGCAGCTTCACCATCCAGCCGTCCCGCTCGGGGCTGGCGTTGACGGTCTCCGGCGCGTCGGGGAGGCCGGCGTTGACCTCGACCACTTCTCCGGAGACCGGCGCGTAGACGTCCGAGGCGGCCTTGACGCTCTCCACCACCGCCAGGGGCTCGCCGGCCTTCACGGTCTTGCCGAGCTCCGGCAGCTCCACGAAGACGACGTCGCCCAACTGTCCGGCCGCGTAGGCGGTGACCCCGACCGCCGCGACCTCGCCGCTCACTTCGACCCATTCGTGCTCCTTGGAAAAACGCATGGAAAAGGTCCTCTTCAGGGCTGTCGGCGGTAGTGGTGGGGAACGAAGGGAGGGACGACGACCTCGGCGGGCTGGCGCTTGCCGCGGACCACGACCGAAAGCCGCCGGCCGGGCTGTGCAAGGGCCGCCGGCGCAAATCCCATGGCGATGGGGCGCCCGAGGGTAGGGGAGAAGCCGCCGCTGGTGATCCGCCCCACGTTCTCGCCGGCTTCGCCCATGATCTCGGCGCCCTCGCGGGCGGGGGCGCCCTCGAGGATCCGAAGGCCGATCCGGCGCCGCTCGGCCCCCGAGGCGATCTCGGCGGCGATCCGGGCGGCGCCCGGAAAATCGCCGGCGCGCAGGCGTCGCTTGGAGATCGCGAAGTCCAGCGAGGCTTCGACGGGCGAAACGGTGGGATCGAGGTCGTGGCCGTAGAGGGGCAGGCCCGCCTCCAGCCGCAGCGAATCCCGCGCGCCGAGCCCGATGGGCCTTGCCCGCGCATCGGCGAGCAGCCGGTCCCAGAGCGGGCGGGCCTGGGCTGCCGAGGTCAGGATCTCGAACCCATCCTCCCCGGTGTAGCCGGAGCGCGAGATGATCACCCGGCGGCCCTCGAACTCGGCCGGCGCGAGGGTCATGAAGGAAAGGCGGGCGGCCTCGGGCATGATGGCCGCGGTCACCGCCTCGGCCTCCGGGCCCTGCACCGCGATGAGCCCCCCTTCGTCGGCGCGGATCAGTTCGCCGCGTGCGCCAACCGCCGCTGCAATGGCGGCGAAGTCGGCTTCCTTGACGCCGGCGTTGACGACGATGAGCAGCGTCCCCTGCCGGTCCTGGCTGAGCGGGCGTCCGACGATCAGGTCGTCCTCGATGCCGCCTTCGCCGTTGAGGCGCAGGGTGTAGCGCATCTGCCCGCGCCGGAGGCCCTTCAGGTCGCCGCAGACCAGCGGTTCGAGAAGGCTGGAGACGGCGGCGTGGTCCGCTTCCGGATCGCCGCTGGGGTGGGCGAGCTGCAGATAGGCCGGTCCCATATGGGAGACGTCGAAGAGACCGGCGTGGGCGCGCGTCCAGAGATGCTCCTTCAGCACCCCGTCGGCGTACTGGACCGGCATCTCATAGCCGGCGAAGCCCACCATGCGGGCGCCGGCGCTCCGGTGGGCGTCGGTTAGCGGCGTGGCCTTGAGGGGGGAGTCGGACAAGAACGCGGGCTCCGGGCTGACGACGACCGCCGACGGGCGATGCCGTCGACGACGCCCCCGCTGTCCCTTGGGCCTGAGAGATTTCAGGAAGTCCCGTTCGGGGCCGCCCTTGCTCCTTCGGCGCGCCGCCGCCGCGCGGGCGAAGGCTCTTTCCAGCGTTCAACAGCCCGCGCGGTCCTTTTGCCTGAGCGTTTCCGGGGCGGTTGCGCCTTCGGCTCCGAAGCGTCCCATGGGACGACTCGGCCTCTCCCGCGAGAGTCGGCCGAAGCTGGGGGCGCGCGGGGGCGGAGTCAAGCGCGCCTGCGATGTGCGCGTCACATCCTTTCGGGTGTTGCGATACCCAGCACGTCCAGGGCCGTCTGGAGCTGCCTCAGGGCGGCGGCCGCAAGCGTCAGGCGCGAGCCGCGGACCGCCTGGGGCGCGGTCAGTATCGGGCAGGCGGCGTAGAACTTCGAGAAGGTCTGGGCGAGCCGGTAGGCGTGCTCGGCGACGAAATGCGGGGCCTTCTTCTCGTAGGCTTCGGCGAGGGCATGCTCGAAGCCGTCCAGGGCGAGCGCCAGCTCGCGCTCCGCCGGCTCGGCGATCGCGATCGGACCCGGGGCCGCGCCGTCCTCCTCGGCCTTGCGCAGCAGCGACTTCACCCGCACCGCCTGGTAGAGGAGGTAGGGGCCGGTCTTGCCCTCGAAGCTGGAGAACCGCTCGAGGTCGAAGACGTAGGAGGTGCCGCGGAAATTCGAGAGGTCGGCGAACTTGAGCGTCGCCACCGCCACCTTGAGCGCCGTGTCCTCGAAGGCCTGCGGCTCCAGCGCGCCGCCGAGGCCCGCCTCGTGCAGCCGCTCACGGGCCTTGGCGGTGGTCATCTCGATGAGGTCGCGGAGTTTCAGGATCCCGCCTTCGCGGGTCTTGAAGGGCTTGCCGTCGGGGCCGTTCATGGTTCCGAAGCCCACGTGCTCCAGCTCGCCTGCCCGGGCGTAGCCGGCTAGCTCGGCGGCCCGGAACACGGTTTCGAAGTGGTCGGCCTGCCGCTGGTCCACCACGTAGAGCGCCAGCGCGGGGTCGAAGGTGTGGCGGCGGTCGAGGATGGTGGCGAGGTCGGTCGTCCCGTACATCGCCGAGCCTTCCGAGGAGACCACCAGGAGCGGCGGCACCTCGCGCTTGTCGCCTTCCCTGGCGACCCGGACGATCTGGGCCCCCTCGTCGGCGACCAGCAGGCCCTTTTTCCGAAGCGCCTCGACCATGGGGCCGATCAGGTCGTTGACGTCGCTCTCGCCCTTCCAGCTGTCGAAATCGACCCCGAGGGCGTGGAAGTCCCTTTCGAGGGCCGCGCGGGTCACGTCGTGAAAATGGCGCCAGAGCAGGCGGTAGCCGAACCGGCCCTCCTGAAGCTCGGCGGTGGCCCGGCGGGCGCGGTCCCGGTAGGGGGGCTCGGCCTTGGCCCTGGCCGCGGCCGCGGGATAGAGGCGGTCGAGGTCGTCGAGGCCGATCTTGGCGCTCAGCAGCGCGTCGACCGCCGCCCGGTCCGCGTCCGAAAAGCCGGCGGGATCCGTCTCCAGCGGCCCGAGCCGGGCGGCGATGTCGGGGTGCTCGTCGAACACGGCGATGATCAGGAGGCCCATCTGGAACCCCCAGTCCCCGAAATGGGCGTCGCCGATAACCTCATCGCCCCGCAGGCGGTAGAGGCGCTTGACCGCTTCGCCGATGATCGACGAGCGCAGATGGCCGACATGCATCGCCTTGGCGACATTGGGGCCGCCGTAGTCGATCAGCACCCTGCGGGGGGCGTCCACGAGCGCCGCCCCCGCCCGCGGATCGGCGGCGATCTCCGCGGCGCGCGCCGACAGGGCGCCGGTGCTGACCTTCAGGTTGATGAAGCCTGGCCCGGCGAGCGCCACCGCCTCGAGGCGGGAATCGCTCGCCAGTGCGTCCGCGACCTGTTGGCCGAGCTCGCGGGGATTGCGCCCGGCGGCCTTGGCGGCGGCGAGAGCGCCGTTGCACTGGAAGTCGGCAAGGTCTGGTCGGTCCGAGGCCGTGACCCGGCCGAAGCTGGCCGCCAGGCCGGCGCGGGCGAAGGCCTCGCCCAGGGCCTCGCCAAGCACGCTCCGAAGATCGCTCATGGCTGCCGCCGCGCGCCGCCCCGGATCACGGCTGGGCGGAGGCCCCGGCGTTGGCGAGGAACCGTTTTCCCTGCCGGTTGAACTCGGCCATCTCGGGGGTGACGTCGAAGCCGACCAGGACCTCGAAGTTCGTTCCGCTGACCCGTGCGCTGGCGCGGGGGATGGTGATCCCCATAACATCCTGCGTCACCTCGACGCGGTCCCGGCCGGCCGGGAAGGTGACGGGCAGCTCGAACTCGGCTTTCTGGATCACCGCGCGGTCCCGGTCGGTGACGGCGATCCAGTAATGGTAGGTCTTTACGGCGCCCTCGGCCTGGGGCCCGCGCCCGAGCGCGAACAGCAGCCGCGCCTGGACCTTGATGGGATCGGCGCCCTTGTACTCGCAGGCCGACGACAGCCCCTGGATCTCGCCGGTGAAGCCCACCGCCTGGGTGGCCTCCTTGTTGTCCTTAAGCTCGATGTAGCGGGCGGCGTCGTAGAGCACCTTCACAAACGGGCAGGGCCCGGCGTTGCGCAGGGTCGGCAGGGCGAGATGGCTGCCACCTGTCCCCCATTCCTCATTGCGCTTGCGCGTCTTGGCGGTCTCTTCGTCATCGCCTCCGCCTCCGCCTCCGCCTCCGCCTCTGCCGCCGTACTGGGCGTAGGCAGGGACGGCGCCCGCCCAGACGACCGCGGCGCAGGCGATGAGGAGCAGGGACGCGATGCGGCGCATGAAAGCGGTGTCCGACCAATAAGGAGCACGGGCTGGGTCTGATAAAGCCATATCCTCCGCACGGCAACGCGCGTCGCAGCCGCGGTCGGTCGCCCGCTGCGGCCTCCTGGCCCAAAAGCCGTTCGCACTTTGGCCCGGCGCGCGCTAGTTAGCCGCCATGGTTGCCCACCTGAAGCTCCTGCTCGCCAGTCCGCGCGGATTCTGCGCCGGCGTGGACCGGGCGATCCAGATCGTCGAGCGGGCGATCGCCACCTACGGGGCGCCGGTCTATGTCCGCCACGAGATCGTCCACAATCGGCATGTGGTGGACCGGCTGAAGGCGGTCGGCGCGATCTTCGTCGAGGAGCTCGAGGAATGCCCGGATGACCGCCCGGTGGTGTTCTCGGCCCACGGAGTCCCCAAGTCGGTCCCCGCGGAGGCGGAGCAGCGGCGGATGATCTACCTGGACGCCACCTGCCCACTGGTCTCCAAGGTCCACGTCGAGGCCGAGCGCCATTTCGAGGCCGGCCGCGAGATCGTGCTGATCGGCCACGCGGGGCACCCCGAAGTGGTGGGCACCATGGGCCAGCTTCCGCCCGGCGCGGTCACCCTCATCCAGACCAGCCACGAGGCGGAGACCTTCCAGCCCCGCAACCCGTCGAACCTCGCCTTCGTCACCCAGACCACCCTCTCGCTGGAGGACACGGCGGAGATGGTGGACGTGCTTCGCCGGCGGTTCCCCGACATCGCCGCCCCGCACAAGGAAGACATCTGTTACGCGACCACCAACCGTCAGGAAGCGGTCAAGGCGCTCGCCGCCCGCTGCGACCTGCTCCTCGTGGTGGGGGCGCGCAACTCCTCGAACTCGGTCCGGCTCGTGGAAGTCGGGCTCAAGGCTGGGGCCAAGGAGGCCAAGCTGATCGCCGAAGCCTCGGGCATAGACTGGAGCTGGTTCGAGGGCGTGGGGACCTTGGGGCTCACCGCCGGGGCCTCGGCCCCGGAGCTCCTGGTGCAGGGGGTGATCACCGCCCTCTCCGAGCGCTACGGGCTGGAGATCGAGGAGATCGCCACCCGGCAGGAGACGGTGACCTTCAAGCTGCCCCGGGCGATCGCCCTGCAGACGGACGACGCGGCGAATTAGCCAGCGAGGCTGGCCACGACCTCGGCGAAGTCGGGCCAGGCCCCGTCGCGGGCGTTCACGGAGATTTCTTCCGTGGGAAGGGGCCAGACGATGGCGATCGCCGGATCGTCCCACCTGCAACCGGCTTCGGCCTCGGGGGCATAGTAGGCGCCGGTCTTGTAGACCACCCAGCAGTCGTCGGTGAGCGTCAGGTAGCCGTGCGCGAAGCCGGCCGGTACGAAGATCTGGCGCGGTTCGTCCCCGCTCAGGATGGCGCTGGCCCAGCGTCCGAGGGTCGGGGAGCCGGGCCGGATGTCCACCGCCACATCGAAGATCGATCCTGACAAAACCCGCACGAGCTTTTCCTGCGCGAAGGGGGCGCGCTGGAAGTGGAGGCCGCGCAGCACTCCGCGCCGGTGGGTCCGCACGAGGTTCTCCTGGACGATCGGCCGCGTGAAGCCTGCCTCGGCGAGGGCGCTCGCGCGGAAGGTCTCGCAGAAGGCGCCGCGATCGTCGCAGTGCACCTTGCCGGTGATCACCGTCACCTCGGGCAGGCTGAGAGGCTCGATCATCTCAAGAGAGCTCCAGGCGCCGCATGCATCGGGAAAGGGCCTCTGCAAACGGCGGGCCGCGCCAGTCGCCGAGCCCCTCGAGCCGCGTCGACGCGAGCCGGGCGTCCGGCGGGCGCGCCGCGGGGGTCGGATATTCGACGGTGGCGATCCGGCGCACCCGCGCCGAGGGGCCGCCGCGCTCGCGGGACGCAGCGAAGATCGCCTCGGCGAAGTCGGCCCAGGTCATGGCGTCGGCCCCGGCGGCGTGGAAGAGACCCTGGCCGGCGGAATCGCGGTCGAGCAGCCGCCGTCCGAGCGCCACCGCGGCCTCCGCGGCCGTCTCGGCGGACGTCGGGCAGCCGCGCTGGTCGTCCACCACCCCCACCTCCTCCCGCTCCCGGGCCAACCGCAGCATGGTCTGGAGAAAACCTGGGCCGCCGGGGCTGAATATCCAGCTGGAGCGCGCCACCGCGCCGCGAGCGCCACGCGCCCACAGCGCCTCCAGCGCCGCCTCGCCCTCCGCCTTCGTCCGCCCATAGACGCCCAGGGGGTTGCGTGGATCGGCTTCGACGTAGGGGGCGCCCTTGCGGCCATCGAAGACGTAGTCGGTCGAGAAGTGGACGAAAGGAATGTCGGCGGCGGCGCAAATCTCGGCGATCCGCCTCGGCGCCTCGCGATTGAGCTGGGCGCAGGCTGCGGGCTCGGATTCGGCTCGGTCGACCGCCGTGTAGGCCGCCGCGTTGATGACCAGGGCGGGGCTTTCGGCCTCGATGAGCCCGGCCACGTCCGCATTCGGCGACGCGAGGTCGAGCCGGTCGTGGCCGGCAAACCGCAGGTCAAAATCCGATCGCTCGGCCAGGGCGCGAGCGACCTGGCCTTGGCGGCCGAAAACGAGGACCCGGGCCGGCATCAGGGGCTCGAAGCAACCGTCGCAAGGCGGCCGAGCCGCTGTCCGGAATAGCGCTCCCTGAGCGGACCCCACCAATCCGCCCGGTCGAGGTACCAGCGGACGGTGCGGGCGAGCCCGGCCTCGAGATCCACCTCTTGGCCCCAGCCGAGCTCCCTTTTGATCTTGCGGCAGTCGATGGCGTAGCGGTGATCGTGGCCCGGGCGATCCTCGACATAGGTGATGAGCTCGCGCCGAGGCGGCGCGCCCTTTCTGGGCGCCGCCTGGTCCAGCAGATCGCAGATCGCCTCCACCACTTCGAGGTTCGCCCGCTCGGCTTCGCCGCCGATGACGTAGGTCTCGCCCACCGTCCCGCGCTCCAGGATCAGCGCCAGGGCGCGGGCGTGATCCTCCACGAACAGCCAGTCGCGCACGTTCTGGCCACGCCCGTAGACCGGCAGCGGAGCTCCCTCGAGGCCGTTCAGGATAGTGAGCGGGATGAGCTTCTCGGGAAACTGATAGGGCCCGTAGTTGTTCGAGCAATTGGCGACGATGGTGGGCAGACCGTAGGTGGCCGCCCAGGCGCGGACCAGATGGTCGCCGGCCGCCTTCGAGGCCGAATAAGGGGACGAGGGCTGATAGGGGGACGCTTCGTGGAAGAAGCCCTCGGCGCCGAGACTGCCGAAGACCTCGTCGGTGGAGACGTGCAGCAGTCGGAACCCCTGCGCCAGGGCGGCAGGGGCCCGGGCCAGATATTCGCGGACGATCTCCAGAAGCGTGAGCACCCCGACCACGTTGGCGTCGACGAACGGGCGGGCGCTGTCGATCGACCGGTCCACGTGGGTTTCGGCCGCCAGGTGCATCACCGCCTCCGGCTCGAAGGCGGCGAAGGCGGCCCTGAGGGCGTCGGGGTCAGCCACGTCGCCGCGAACGAAGCGGTACCCTGGCGCAGCGTCGATGGGCGCCAACGAGGCCAGATTGGCCGCGTAGGTCAGCTTGTCGAAGTTCAGGACCTCCTCGCCGCGCTCACTGACGAGATGACGGCAGACGGCCGAGCCTATGAAGCCGGCGCCGCCGGTGACCAGGATTCGCATGCGCCTCAACTAGTCCGGACTGTGAGAGGGGAAAAGCCGGCGACAGAGGTAAACCATTCCTTTTGGCCGTGTCTTAATGACGTCGCCGTTAGAATGGGCCCATGGACGTGACCGCCGCCATCGCCGTGAGCGGCGTGACCGCAGCGGGCCTGAAGCTCGCGGTCTCGGCTCCCGACCTCCCGAGCGCCCGCGAGGACGCGGCGGGCGTGTCCCGGTCTGGGACGGCGGGCGGCGGTGGCCCAGCGGGAACGGGGCGCGCCGTCACCTTGAAGCCTGCGACGCTGCTCGCCGGCGACCCTTTGGCCTCGGCGCGGTTTGGGCAGGAGCCTGACCTCGTGGCCGAGATCGAACCCGTGCGCGAGGTCAGCCGGAAGGCGAACCAGGCTTACGGCTTTTCGGCGAGCGCCGGCGCCGATGCGGACGGTGGGCCGCCGATCTTCGACCTGATCGGCTGAGCGCACGTCAGAACGGCACGTCGCTGGGCGGACTTTCATCGCTCGAAGGCTTGGCCGGGGCCTGCGGCTTTTCGCTCCGTGAGGTCAGGATATCGTCGATGTTCGCCGGCCTGGATGGCCGCGACTGCACCGCCTGCGCGGCGGCCGTCTGAGAGGCGATGTCGTTGCTGTCGTCAGTGTCGTCGTCGGCGTTCTTGGCCGAATTGTCGGCGGCGGTGTTGGCGGCCTCCGCCGGCGGCGGCGCCGTCGGGATCTCGACGATCGGCCTTGCGGTCGTCGCTTGATCTTCGGCCGGCGCTTGGGCTCCCCCCAGAACGGGTCGGCTGTTGCGCCAGCTGCCGTTGAACCCGAGGCCGGCGCCGGCCAGGGCGCAAAGGAAGATCAGTCCACCGGCCAGGTAGGCCAGGCGCGGAGGCGGCAAGGAGACAGGGCCGTTCTCGATCCAGGCCATCCTGGGAACCATCCGACAAGAGGGGCGCGTTGGCGATCAATAGCGGTAGCGGCGGCTCTCGTCAGCCGAATCCGCGGGATTGTCGTCGTCCACGGGCGGCCGCTGTTCGCGATCGTCCACGGTTTGATCCTCGTGGTAGGCGGGGTCCCGGCGATGTCGCCCGGAATAGGGGGCGGGGTCGTCGGTCCAGCGGTCGTCCGGAGGATAATCGCCGCGCTCGGCGCGCCGTCCCCAGCGGTCTGCAGGCGAGGCCTCGCCGGTCTCGGGCGAATCAGGACCACGCCGGTCGTCGGCGGCCGGGCGGTCGCTCCAGTCGGGGTCGGCCTGCGCGAACGCACCTCCGCCGCTCTGGTCAGGGCCATCAAAGACCGGCGGCTCGTCTTCGAAGAGGCCCGAATCGGCGACGGTGTCCGGAACCGCGTTGGGCTCAGGGACGAGCCAGGGGAAATCGCGAGGCGGGAGGCCCTTCTCGGCGAGGGTCATGAACTGGCGCCAGATCTGCGCCGGCAGGTCCCCGCCGGCGACGTGCGCCATCGGCCGGCCGTCGTCGTTGCCTACCCAGACAGCGGCGAGCAGGTCGGGGGTGAAGCCGACGAACCAGGCGTCGCGCCAGTTCTGGCTGGTGCCGGTCTTGCCGGCGGCCGGGCGTCCGATGTCGGCCCCGGTCCCGGTGCCCGAGGTGATCACCGCCTTCAACATGTCCACCATGCGGGTGGCGTAGAGGGGGTCGAGGACCGGCGCCGGCGCCGACGGGGGATGGGCGTACAGCATCTGTCCGCGGGTCGAGCGGATCTCCCGGATCAAATAGGGAGAGGTGCGCCCGCCGCCGTCCTGGAACACCTGATAGCCGCCGGCGAGCTCCAGCGGGGTGACCTCATAGGCGCCGAGCGCGATCGAGGGGCCCGGATGCGCCGGCGCATCGTCGAGGCCGAGCCGGCGGGCGAAGGCGGCGATCGTATCGGGGCCGAGCTCTTCGGTGAGTCGCACCGAGACGGTGTTCAGGGAGCGGGCCAGGGCCTGTCGCAGCGTGACCGAACCGGCGTACGCATGGCCGTAATTCTCCGGCCTCCAGGCTCCGAGGGCGATCGGGGCGTCCTCGCGGACATCGGCCGGCGTCAAGCCGTGCTCCATGGCCGCGCCGTATACGAAGGCCTTGAACGCCGATCCCGGCTGCCGGCGCGCCTGGACGACGCGGTTGAAGCTGCTCTTGTCGTGATCGAGGCCGCCGACCATGGCGACGATCGCCCCGTCCGGGGCCAGAGCGACCAGCGCTCCCTGGGACGCATGCCGTGGCGCTCCCTGCTTTTCCACCACGCGCCGCAGGATGTCGGATCCGGCGCTCTGCAGCCCAGGATCGATGGTTGTGGCGACGACAAGGTCGGGCGTCTGGCCGTCGGTCAGCTGGACGGCCTGCTCGGCGGCCTGGTCGATCACATAGCCCATGTCGCCTTCGTTCTGTCCGCGGCTCGGCGGCGCCAGGACCGGCGGGTTCGCGAGCGCCGCCTGGTAGGCGGACGCAGAGACCCAGCCCTCGGAAAGCATGGTCCTCAGGATCCGGCCGCCCCGGGCGACGGCGGCCGGCAGATTGGTGGTGAGCGCCAGGCGCGAGGGCGCATTGGGCAGCCCCGCGAGGGTGGCGGCCTCCATCAGGGTAAGCCGGCTCGCCGGCTTGCCGAAGTAGGTCTCGGCGGCGGCGTCCAGGCCATAGGCGCCCGCGCCGAAGTAGGTCCGGTTGAGGTAGAGCTCGAGGATCTGGTCCTTGGAGAGGCTCTGTTCGAGCCGCCAGGCCAGGTAGGCTTCCTGCACCTTGCGCTTCAGCGACTGGTCCCGCTTGAGGAAGAGGCCGCGGGCGAGCTGCTGGGTGAGCGTCGAGGCGCCCTCGGCCGACCGGCGGGCGCGCAGATCGGCGACGATCGCCCGCCCGATGGCCCGTAGGTCCACCGGTCCGTGCTGGTAGAAGCGTCGGTCCTCCGCCGCCAGGAAGGCCTTCGGGGCATAGGCCGGCAGGCTGGCCAGGGCCACGGCCTGGCCGTACTTGGCGCCGCGGGTGGCGATCACCTGGCCATTGCGGTCGAGGAAGGTCATGCCGCTCGACCGCCGGATGGTCCACAGCGCCTCCCTGGAGGGAAGCGGGGGCGCCTCGGCGATGTAGCGGCTTACGAGGGCGACGCCGGCCAGGAGAGCGACGCCGAGCGTCAGGGCGAGACCGGCGGCCAGAGCCGCGACGATGCTGCGCCTTCGCCCGCCAGGCGAGCGCGGCGGCGGCGAAGGCCTGGGCGGACGGGGGTATTTCGAGCTGAACGACACGAGGGCGGGCTTTGCCGCAAAATGACTGAGGTAAGGATAAAGCCCTGCGGTGACGGCGGTTTCAACCGCCGCACCGAAAGGGCGACGTGTTCAGAAGAGCACCCTCGGATTCATGATCCGCTTGGGGTCCAGGGCGACGCGGATGCGCCGCATGGCCTCGACCTCCGTCGGGCTCTTGTAGGCGAGGGCCTCGGCGGTCTTCATCGCGCCCAGCCCATGTTCGGCGCTGATCGAGCCGCCGAGGGAGGCCACCAGGTCATGCACCACGCACGCCGCCTCGTCGCGCTGCTTCACATGCAGCGCCGGGTCGCCGCCGAGAGGCGCTAGGACGTCGTAGTGGACGTTGCCGTCGCCCACGTGGCCGAAGGCGTCGACCCGCACCCCCGGATAGAGCGCCGCCAGTCTGGCGCCCGCGGTTTCGATGAATTCGGCGATCCGCGAGATCGGCGTCGAGACGTCGTGCTTCCAGGCCGGGCCTTCGGGCTTCTGAGCGGCTGACTGGTTCTCGCGCAACGCCCAGAAGGCCTTTGCCTGAGTTTCGGTCTGGGCGACGGCGGCGTCGCCGACAAGGCCTCGCTCCAGGGCCTCCTCCAACAGCCGTCCCATGGCGGCTTCGGCCGAGCCGGGCTCGCCGCTGGCGAGCTCGACCAGCACATACCAAGGCGGCGAGGTCTCCAGCGGCTCGCGCGCGCCCGGGATATGCTTGACCGCGAGCTCAATGCCGAGCCGCCCGATCAGCTCGAAGCTCTCCACCGCGCCGCCCGCGACCTCCTTGGCGCGGCCGAGCAGGGCGACCGCGTCGGCCGGCGATCCGACGCCGGCGATGGCCGTGGCCCGCGACACTAGCGGCGGAAACAGCTTCAGCGCGACGGCGGTGACGACCCCCAAGGTCCCCTCCGCCCCGATGAGCAGCTGCTTCAGGTCGTAGCCGGTGTTGTCCTTGCGAAGCCGCTTGAGGCCGTTCCAGACCTCGCCGTCCGGCAGCACCGCTTCCAGGCCGAGCACCAGCTCGCGCATGGTCCCGTAGCGCAGGACCGCCACGCCGCCGGCGTTGGTGGAGACGAGCCCGCCGAGCGTCGCCGAGCCTTCGGAGGCGAGGTTCAGCGGAAAACGCCGTCCGGCCGCGGCGGCCGCCTCGTGGGCCGCCGCGAGGGTCACGCCCGCCTCGGCGATCAGCACGTCGTCGCGGGTCTCGACCTCCCGGACCCTATTCATTCGCTCCAGAGAGAGCAGGATTTCCCCTTGCGGGATCTGGCCGCCCACCAGGCCGGTGTTGCCGCCCTGGGGGGTGAGGGCGGTCCCCGTTTCAGCGCAGATGGAGACGACTGCGGCGACCTCGTCGGTGGTTCTCGGAAGCGCCAGGAGGGGCGTCGCGCCGCGCCACCGATCGCGCCACTCTACGAGCTTGGGCGAAAGCCGGTCAGGATCCTCGCTCCAGCCGCCGTCGCCCAGCGCCGCCTTCAGGCGCGATATCACCTTGAGGGGGATCGACGACGACATGCTGCGGAAGGGTACGCTTCCGAGCCAGTCCCGGCCAGTATATACTGGGGGATATAAGGATCGCGCCATGGGCATCTTCATCAAGAATCCAGAGGTCGAGCGCAAGGCGCGGGAGCTTGCCCGGCGCCGCGGGCAGAGCCTGACCCAGGCGGTGGGCGAGGCCGTCGAGGCGGCGCTGGCGGCCGAGAATGCGAAACCCCGCCGCAAGCCGACGTTCGAGGAAATGAAGGCGGCCACGGATGCGTTTCGGCGTGCGGTAGGCCTCGACAAGGTGGTGGCCAAGCCGATGACCAAGAAGGACTGGGATGCGCTCTGGCCGACCGGCCTCGCGGAGATCGATGAGGCGTGATGCTCGCTGTTGACGCCTCGGCGGTGGTCGCCATCGCTCTCGGAGAGCCGGAGCAGGAGCTGTTCATCCGGCGCCTCGACGAGGCGGAATCAATCTTCATGGCGCCGGCGAACATCGCCGAAGCGGGGCTGGCGATCGTGCTGAGGCAGAGCCACTTCGGACTCGACCGCTTCGCGAAGTGGCTGGCGGAGCTGAGGATTGTGGAGGCTTCTGTTTCGGGCGCCGGCGCGCTGGAGGCCTACCTCCGGTATGGCCGCGGCGTCCATCGCGCCGCTCTCAACTTCGGTGACTGTTTCGCCTACGCCCTCGCCAAACAGTTGGATGCGCCGCTCCTCTACAAGGGGAACGAGTTCGCCCTCACCGACGTGCGCCCTGCGCTTCAGCCGATGTAGCCTGCCGCCCGGCGCAGGCGGTCGTTGATGGCCTCGCCCAGCCCCTCGTCCGGAATGGGGGCCACGGCGATGGCCGAGGGCCTCGCGGCGTCGGCGGCGCGCAGGAGGGCGAACAGGTTGGCCGCCGCTTCCCTCAGGTCGCCGCGGCCGCTCAGGTTGAACACCAGCGGGGCGTCGGGCGCGAGACCGAAAGCCAGGTAGGCCTCGCCCGGCCGCGGCGCCGGCGCCTCCAGCCGCACCGGAGCGTCCGGCGCGTAGTGCCGCGCGAGCCGGCCAGGGGAGCGGGCGGCGTCGCTTCCGGCGGCCGCCAGCGGCCCGACCACCGCCTCGATCTCTCCCCGCGTGACGGCGCCGGGCCGCAGGAGCCGCGCCTTGGCGTCCAGGAGGCCGACCACCGTCGATTCGAGCCCGATCCGGCAGGCGCCGCCATCCAGGCCCAGGGCCGCCGCAGCGCCGGTCTCGGCCATGGCGTCGGCGAAGGTCGTGGGACTTGGGCGGCCCGATCGGTTGGCGGACGGGGCGGCGATCGGCCTTCCGAGCCGGCGGATCACCGCCTGGGCGATCGGATGGTCGGGCGCGCGCACCGCCACCGTCTCCAGACCGGCACGGGCGAGATCGCAGACGAGGCCTGGCCCGGCGAGCGGCGCCACCAGCGTCAGCGGTCCTGGCCAGAATCTCTTGGCTAGCTTGCGCGCGCGTTCGTCCAGGCGCGCGGTGTGCTCGGCCATCGCAAGGCCGCTCACGTGGGCGATCAGGGGATTGAACCTGGGCCGCCCCTTGGCTTCGAAGAGGCGCGCCACCGCGACCGGATTGGCCGCGTCGGCGGACAGGCCGTAGACCGTCTCCGTCGGCACGATGACCAGCTCGCCGGCCTCGAGGGCGCGGGCGGCCGCCGCTATTTCGCCAGATGGGCGGTGAGGTCCGCCGTGACCACCACCGGCCCGGCCACCGTGTCGGTCGCTTGCCACTCGCCCTGCCCGACGCCGAAGGCCAGCCGGTCGAGGGAGGCCCTGGCGTTCATCTTCGCCGAGGGGCCGGTGATGGCGAGGCTGAAGGGCAATGTCAAAGGCTTGGCCACACCCCGGATGGTCAGGAGGCCGGCCGCCTCGTAGCGTCCGGGTGCGGTGGAGCGGAAGTTCTTGGCGACGAAGGTCGCGTGGGGGAAATGGCTGGTCCAGAACCAGTCCTGGTCCGGCAGCAGAGCGTCGCGGTCGCCGTCGCCGGTGACGGCGGAGGCCATTTCGACGGTGACCGTCACGTCCGAATGGGCAAGGTCCTTGGGGTCGAAGTGGATGACCGCGTCCCAGCGCCGGAAGACGCCGGCGAAGCCCTTGCCGCTGACGGTTCCGGCGAACCCCAGCTTCGAGGCGGCCTTGTCCACCAGCCAGGCGGGCGGCGCCGCCATCGTCAGCGCCGGCAAGGCCCAGGCGGCGATCGCCAGCAGCGCCGCCTTCACGGCCGCGCGCCCCTGCCTCGGCCGAGCAGCGGGATCATCCGCGCCACCACGTCGTCGCGGTCGATGACGATGTGCTTCAGCGCCCCGACCACGTGCAGGACGATGGCCGCATAGGCGACCTTTGCCAGGGTCTCGTGGGTGAGGCTGAACAGCTTGCGGGCCGCGTGGAGCTGGTCCCCGTCAACGCCGGGGAAGGGCAAGGCAGGCCACGGAACGACGCCGTAGAGCACGGTGGGGTGCGTCTTGATCAGGGGGCTCGCCGAGACCATGGCCCAGCCGCTGAGCGGCAGGCCCAGCATCAGGACGTAGAAGACGAGATGGGTGGCCTTGGCGATCCACCGCTCCCAGGGCCGCATGTGCGCGGGGAGGGGCGGGGGCGGGTTCGCCAGCCGCCAGCCGATCCTGATCAGGCTCAAGAGCAGCACCGTGATTCCGATCGACTTGTGGAGGGCCAGCGGCGCCACCTTGGCGGGGCCCTTGAGGTCGTCGAAGTACCAGGCGAGCCCGATGTTGGTGAGGATCAGGATTGCGATCAGCCAGTGAAGGGCGATCGCCACCGCCGAATAGGTGGATCGGCCGGCGGCGAACGCCTTGGGTCGCGCGGAAACGGCGGTCATTTGCGGACGAACTCCCCCTCAACCTGGATCGCCACCTCGTCGCCGACGTAGTCGTCGAGATAGGTCGAGCCGAAGTCCGAGCGCTTGATCCTGGTGGTGGCGGAAAAGCCCGCGGCCTGCCGGCCGAGCGGCAACGGCAGGGGCTCATGACCGGTTCCCACGAAGGTGACGTCGAAGGTGACCGGCTTGGTCACGCCCATGAAGGTCATGTCCCCGGTCATGGTCCCGGCATTGCCCGCGCCTCTTTGGATCTGCGTGGAGACGAAGGTGATCTTCGGGAACTGGCTCGCCTTCAGGAACTCCTCGGCGAATTTGCGCCCATAGTCAGCGTACACGTCCAGCGAAGTCGGGTCCACGCTCGCCTCGACCTTGGCCGATTCCGGGTGGCCCGGGTCGTAGTCGAAGCTGGCGTCGAAGTTGTCGAAGCGCACCGTATAGAGCGAGACGCCCAGGTGCAGCACCTTGGCGATGACGCTCGCGTGCTGCTTGTCGAGCTCGTAGTGACCCCGCTGCAGGTCGGCGACGTTCTGCGACACGGCAGCCAGCGCGGCGGCGGGCGTCACGAGAAGGAAGACGAGGAGGCGCGCGACGCGCGAAATCATGAGCGTTTCCTCAAAATCGAGACCCCTCGCCCGCAGAAGCAATCCGGCGATAGTGACGGTTTTCGGATCCCGCCACTTCCCATGTCTCACGAAGACGTGATCTGCGCCTCGTCGGGCGGGCCTAGAAGGGGTCGCTGCAGACGGAGACCCCGATGAGCTTCAAGGCGCCGGTGCGGGATCTGGCCTTCGCCCTGGAGGCCGCCGGCTTCGACCGGCTGAGCGCGGCCTTCCCCAACGCCGATCCCGACACGGTGGACGCGGTGCTGAACGCGGCCGGTGACTTCGCGGCCGAGGTTCTCGCGCCTCTGAACCGGACAGGCGATCTGACCGGAGTGAGCTACGCGAACGGCAAGGTCACGGCCGCCGCCGGCTTCGCCGAGGCCTACCGGCGGTTCGCAGCCGACGGCTGGACCAGTCTCGCCGCCGACTCGGCGCACGGCGGTCAGGGTCTGCCGCGGGCCCTCGGGCAAGCCGTCTGCGAGATGGTCCAGGCCGCCAACCTCAGCTTCAGCCTCTGTCCCATTCTCAGCCAGGGCGCCGCCGACGCCATCGAGAAGAACGGAAGCGACGAACAGAAGGCGCTCTATCTGCCGAAGCTGGTCTCGGGCGAGTGGACGGGGACGATGAACCTCACCGAGCCGCAGGCGGGCTCGGATCTGGCGGGCGTCGCCACGCGTGCGGAGCCCGACGGCGAGGGCGGCTATCGGCTCACCGGCCAGAAGATCTTCATCACCTGGGGCGACCATGACCTCGCCGACAACATCGTCCATCTGGTGTTGGCCAGGCTCCCGGACGCGCCGGCCGGCTCGCGGGGCCTCTCGCTCTTCGTCGCCCCGAAGCGCTTGCTGGACAAGGACGGCGCCTTGGGGCCCCAGAACGCCCTCCGCCCCGGATCGATCGAGCACAAGCTCGGCCTGCACGGCTCGCCTACCTGCGTCATGCTCTTCGAAGGAGCGAAGGCCGAGCTGGTGGGAGCGCCCAACGCGGGCCTCGCAGGAATGTTCGTGATGATGAATGCAGCGCGCCTGCAAGTGGGCTCGCAGGGCGTCGCCATCGCCGAGCGCGCCTACCAGCAGGCTCTGGCCTACGCACTCGAGCGCCAGCAGGGCCGCTCGGCCTGGACGGGTGACCAGCCCGCCCGGATCTTCGACCATCCGGACGTCCGGCGCGCCTTGATGCTCACCAAGGCCAGGATCGAGGCGGGACGCGGACTCTGCCTGGCCACCGCGGTAGCCGCCGACCTCGCCCGTGTCGGCGCGGACGAGGCCGAGCGGCAGGCGGCGGAGCTGCGCGAGGCTCTGCTGACGCCGATCGCCAAGGCCTGGTGCACCGACATGGGGGTGGAGGCCGCCTCCGCCGGTGTCCAGATCCACGGCGGCATGGGCTTCATCGAGGCGACCGGGGCCGCCCAGTACTACCGCGACGCGCGGATATTGCCGATCTACGAGGGGACCAACGGGATCCAGGCCATCGACCTCGTCGGCCGCAAGCTCGCCCTGGCGGACGGCAAGGCCGTAAGCGACCTCTTCGGCGAGATCGCGGCGACGGCGGCGGTTCTCAAGGCGACGACGGGGCTGGAGGGCGTCGGCGCCCGTCTCCAGGCCGCCCTGGCGGCGGCCCGCTCGGCCGTCGATTGGATCACGCCCCGGCGCGACGCGCCCGACGGTCTGGCGGGCGCGACCCTCTGCCTAAAGCTGCTCGGCGATGTCGTGGCCGGCTGGCTGCTCGGCAAGGGCGCGTTGTTGGTTGAGGCCAAGCTCGCGGGCGGCGTCGCGCCGACGGACTATCTTCGTACGAAGGTCGGCCTTGCGCGGCTTTTCGCCGAGCAGACCTTGAGCGGCGCGCCCGGCCTTGCGCAAGCCATCGCCTCCGGCGCCGCAGAGCTCGCCACTGCGACGCCGGAGGGACTGGGGGCCTGACCCGTCAGATATTTTCCAGCAAGTACTCGGCCGAGGAGACGCGGTACTCGCCGCCCTGCTCGACGTTCAGCTGCTCCACGACGCCGTTCTTGGCGATCATCGAATAGCGCTGGGAGCGCGGCCCCATGCCGAACTTCGAGCCGTCGAGCTCGAGGCCGATCTTGCGCGTGAAGTCGCCGTTGCCGTCGGCGAGCATCAGGATGTCCGGTCCGATCCCCTGGTTCTCGCCCCAGGCCTTCATCACGAAGACGTCGTTGACCGACACGCAGGCGATGGCGTCGACGCCTTTCGCTTTCAGATCCTTGGCGTGCGCCTTGAAGCTCGGAAGGTGCTTGGCCGAACAGGTGGGCGTGAACGCCCCCGGGACGGCGAAGAGCGCCACCGTCTTGCCCGAGAACAGCTCGTCCGTGGTGAGTGGCTTCGGCCCGTCGGGACCGAAGGTGGTGAAGGTCGCTTGCGGTATTTTGTCGCCGACTTTGATCGTCATCTCATCTCCTCCAGGACGAGACCCGCACATAAGGGCCGCCGGCGCCCTCGCCAAGGCGCATGCTGGCGGCCAGGGCTTGAAAGCGCCGCGTTCGACTCCGATCATGATCCTATGTCCGACGACGACGACGGAGCGTTCCTCACCGGACGGCTCCTTATCGCCATGCCCGGGATCGGCGATCCGAGGTTCGAGCGGGCGGTCATCTTCCTCTGCGCCCACAACGCCGAGCACGCGATGGGGCTGACCGTGAACCGGCCAGTGGAGGGGTTGAGCGTCCCGAACCTCCTGAAGCGCCTGGGCGTCAGCTCGTCGATCGAAATGCCGGAAGACCTGGTGCTGATGGGCGGTCCGGTGGAGCGCGATCGGGGGTTCGTCCTGCACACCGACGACTACGTGTCGCCCGAGTCGAGCCTGTCGATCATCCCGGGCGTGCGCCTCACCGCCACCCGCGACGTGCTCGAGGCGCTGGCGGGCCACAACCGGCGCCCGCGCCGCTCGCTCATGGCGCTCGGCTACGCCGGCTGGGGCGCCGGCCAGCTCGAGCGCGAGATCCGCGAGAACACCTGGCTCACCTGCGAGCCGGACGAGCGGCTGATCTTCGGCGACGACCACGAGCACAAGTGGTCCCAGGCGCTGGCCAAGCTCGGCTTCGCGGCCGAAAAGCTGTCGTCGCAGGCGGGACGGGCCTAGCCCCTGGCCTTCACCGGCGCGGCGCCGTCGGCGTAGCATTCGTTGAGATAGACCTCGGCCTCCTGCGGCGAGAGGGCCGGCGCGTAGCCGTAGCCCTGGCCGTAGTCGCAGCCCAGCTCCAGCAGGGCGCGGGCCATCACCCCGTTCTCCACACCCTCGGCGACCACCTCCAGCGCCAGATCCTGGCCGAGCTTGATCACCGAGCGGACGATCTTGGCCGAGCCATCGTTGGTCGCCATCGTGCGCACGAAGTAGCGGTCGATCTTCAGCGTGTCGAACGGCAGACGGGTCAGGTAGGAGAGCGACGAGAAGCCGGTGCCAAAGTCGTCGAGCGCCAGCCCCGCGCCGGCGTCCCGCAGCGCCCGCAGCGTCACCGCGGCCCGCTCGGGGTCGCGCATGATGTCGCTTTCGGTGATCTCGAGCTTCAGCGATCCGCGCCTCAGGTTGTGGCGACGGACAAGGTCTGCGACCTCGTCCACCAGCCCCTCGCGGTCGATCTCGCCGGTGGACAGGTTGACGCTGATGGTCAGGTGGTCGACCGCCGGGTGGGCCCGGCGCCAGGCCCCGAGCTGCTCGGCCGAGGCCCGCATCATGTGCGAGCCCAGCTCGGCCATCATGCCCATCTCCGACATCAGGCCGAGGAAGTCGTCGGGGGCCAGGAAGCCGCGTCGCGGGTGGCGCCACCGGGCCAGCGCCTCGAACCCCGAAAGCTCGCCCGTGGCCAGGCGCACGATCGGCTGGAAGAAGGCGGCGATCTCGCCCCGATCGATGGCGCCGCGAAGGTCGGCCTCCAGGGCGAGCCGCGAAAGGCCGTCGCTCTCCAGGGCGCGCCCGTAGGCCGCCGCCTGGCCGCCGCGCCCGGCCGCCTTGGCAGCTTCCACCGCCAGTTCCGCCCGTCGCAGCAGCTCGGCCGCCTCCTGGGCGTCGTCGCCGCCGTCGGCCAGCACCGCCCCGATGGCCAGCGCCGGATGGATGTCGAAGCCGGCTACCCTCAGCGGCTGCTCCAGCGCCGCGCGCAGCATCTCCGAGGCGTTCTCGCCCTGCTCAAGCAGCACCGCGAACTCGTCCTCGCCGATCCGCCCCATCAACGCCTCGCGCGGGAAGGCGGCCGCCAGACGCGACCCCAGCGCCGCCAGGACGAGATCGGCCCGTTCGTGGCCGAGAGCCTCGTTGAGGCGCCGAAGCCGAATGAGGTCGGCCACCACCACCTGATAGGCGCCCGGCGCGGCCAGCTGTTCGCGCGCCCGGGCGAGGAAGCTGCGACGGTCGAGGAGGCCAGTGAGGGGATCCTTCTCCGAGCCGCTGAAGCGGATTTCCCGGGCGATCACGCCCGCTGCGCGCAGGCCCTCTTCCAGCCAGACGCCACGCCAAAGGCAAGGCTCGGCCCCGCGCATCCTGAGGCGCGCCGAGATCTGCGAACCCGGTTCACGCACCCTGAGGAGGTCTTCGGCGGCCGCCCGGTCCTGCGGCAGCACCAGGGCCCGCAGGGCGGCTGACTGGGCTTCCGGCGCCAGGGGCCCGAGGCCAAGGGCTCGGCTTGCGCCATTCAGTCGCAGACGGTCTCGCTCAGGCTCCCACAGCCACAGCGCCGCATCTGCGGCGCCCAGGGCCTCCAGGACCGTGGTGGCGTCCCACGCGAGTCTTTCCGCCGACGACATCTGCCTCCCGCGGCCGCGAGAAGCCCCGGTCCATCAGACCAGCACGTCCTCGCTCCTCTGCTCGTCGGCGGGCGCCGGCGAGATCAACCCGAACAGCAGATGATCATGCCAGACACCGTTAATTCTCAGATAAGCCCGAGCGAGTCCCTCCTGGGTGAAGCCGGCTTTCAGGAGGACGCCGCGAGACGCCTCGTTGGTGGGGATGCAGGCCGCTTCCACCCGGTGCAGGCCGAGCCGCCCGAAGGAGAATCGGGTCACGGCCCGGACGGCGGCCACGGTGTATCCCTGGCGGGTGTGGGGAAGCCCGACCCAGTAGCCGATCGAGCCGACCTGGGCGACGCCGCGGCGGATGTTCGACAAGGTGATTCCGCCCACCATGGCCCCATCGTTCTGGCGGAAGACCAGGAACGGGAAGGCCAGACCGCGCTCCATGTCGTGGGCGTAGGCGGAAAGGCGCCGACGCCAGGCGCCCCGCGTCAGGTCGTCGATCGGCCAGGTCGGCTCCCAGGGCTGCAGGAAGGCGCGCGAGCGGGCCCGCAACGCCGCCCATTCGGCGAAGTCGCCGCTGCGGTGCGGGCGCAGACGCACCCCTTCGCCGTCGAGGCGCAGGTCGTGATCCGAGGCCATCCAGTCCAGCAGGGCCATCGCCGGACTTTGCCCACGGCCGGTCTGGTTTGCCAAGAGCTGAGGCGGTGAGGAACCAACGGCGGCGACCGAGGTTAGGCGCTCATCATGGCGTCAAGCGTCCCGATCCCCGATTCGATCCCAGGAAAGCGACGGGGATGACGTCGGGCGTCAGCCGCCGGCGCCTCATCGCAGCGGGGTTGATAAGCGCCGCGCCGGCGGCGGCTGGAGCGACCGAGTTCCGAGGCGAATATCCGTGGACCGGCGGCGCGGCCGCCCCGGCGGGAGTTGGCGGGGGCGAGGCCTATGTCTTCTTCACTTCGGCTGAGGCCGCCTTCGTCAAGGCCACCGCCGCGCGGCTGATCCCGAAGGACGATCTCGGTCCGGGGGCGGTTGAGGCGGGGGTGCCCGAGTTCATCGACCGCCAGCTGGCTGGAGAGTTCGGTCACGCGACGCGCTGGTACATGCAAGGCCCCTGGAGCGCGGGCGAGACGACCCAAGGCTACCAGAGCCGCTACACGCCGGCCGACCTCTACCGGGCCGCCATCGCGGCGATCGACCACGCCTGCCGGCGCGAGTTCAAGGGCGAGACTTTCGCCGGCCTCGCCGCCGCCGACCAGGACGCCTTCCTGACCCGGCTCGAAAAGGGAGCGGTCGAGCTTGGCGGGATCGACGGCAAGGCCTTCTTCGAGATGTTCCTGCAGAACGTTCTCGAGGGCTTCTGGTCCGATCCGATCTATGGCGGCAACCGGGACATGGTCGGCTGGAAGCTGATCGGCTTTCCAGGCGCACGTTACGACTACGCCCCCTACGTGTCGCGCCACGGCGAACGGCTTGCGCTGCCGCCGGTGGGACTCGAGGGCCGGCCTTCCTGGCGGCCGCGCTGATGCCGACACGGCTGGCCCCCGTGGACGTGCTGGTGGTCGGCTTCGGCTGGACGGGCGCCATTGTCGCCCAGGAGCTTTCGGACGCAGGACTGAAGGTGCTGGCGCTCGAGCGAGGGGCGTGGCGCGACACGCCCACCCACTTCGCGCCGACCTTCGACCAGGACGAGCTGCGCTATTACTGGCGCTACGAGCTCTTCGAGCGCCTGGCGCACGAGACGCTCACGTTCCGCAACGACGCCGCCCAGACCGCGCTGCCGATGCGGCGGCTGGGCTCCTTCCTGCCCGGCGCGAATGTCGGCGGCGCCGGCGTGCACTGGAACGGCCAGATCTGGCGGTTCCTCGAGAGCGACTTCGTGGCCCGCAGCCACAACCTCTCCCGCTACGGCAAGGTCGCGATCCCGGACGGCATGACCATCCAGGATTGGGGCGTGAGCTACCGGGAGCTGGAGCCGCATTATGACCGCTTCGAGTACCTCTGCGGGGCGAGCGGCAAGGCGGGCAACTTGAACGGCCAGATTCAAGCGGGCGGCAACCCCTTCGAGGGACCGAGATCCCGCGAGTACCCGAATCCGCCGCTGCAGCTCACCTGGCCTCCGACGCTCTTCGGGGAGGCCGCCTCCAGACTCGGGTACAAGCCGTTTCCGCACCCGGCGGCGAACCTCTCGCGCGCCTATGTGAACCCGCTCGGCGTCCAGCTCGGCCCCTGCACCTACTGCGGGTTCTGCGAAAAGTTCGGCTGCGGCAACTATTCGAAGGCCAGCGCCCAGACCACCATTCTGCCGGTGCTGATGCGCAAACCGAACTTCACGCTCAAGACCGAGTGCGAAGTGACCAAGATCAACCGCGATTCCACCGGCAAGCGCGCCGTCAGCGTCGACTACGTGGACGCGAGCGGCCAGATCTTCGAGCAGCCCGCCGAACTGATCGTGCTCTGCGCCTACATCCTGCACAACGTGCGGCTGCTGCTGTTGTCGGGGATTGGCCGGCCTTACGACCCCGATACCGGCGAGGGGCTGGTGGGCAAGAACTACGCCTACCAGATCACCAGCTCGATCAACCTCTTCTTCGACGACAAGATCATGAACCCGTTCATCGGCGCAGGCGCCCACGGGATGATCTGCGACGAGTGGAATGGCGACAACTTCGACCATTCCCGCCTCGGCTTCATCGGCGGCGGCTATGTCGGGGTGGTCCAGACCGGCGCGCGGCCGATCGAGACCCATCCGACGCCCGAGGGCACGCCCAGCTGGGGCGGCACGTGGAAACGGGCGATCGCCGAGAATTATCTGAAGACCATGTCGGTGGTCACCCACGGGTCGGTGATGAGCCACCGCGGCAACTACCTCGATCTCGACCCGACCTACCGCGACGTCTACGGGCGCCCGCTGCTGCGGATGACCTTCGACTTCACCGACAACGAGCACCGCATGTCGGACTACATCACTGACCGGGCGAGCGAGATCGCCCGCGCCATGGGGCCGCGCGAAATCAAGATCAACAAGCGCAGCGGCCACTACGACATCGTCCCCTACCAGACCACCCACAACACCGGCGGCGCGATGATGGGCGCCGATCCGAAGTCCAGCGTCGTGAACCGCTACCTGCAGGCCTGGGACGTCCCCAATCTGTTCATCATGGGCGCCAGCGCCTTTCCCCAGAACCCTGGCTACAACCCGACCGACACCGTGGCGGCCCTGGCCTACTGGTCGCTCGAAGCGATCCGCAGCCAATACCTGAAGTCGCCCGGCCCGTTGGTTCTGGCATAGGCGCGAGCCGATGCGCCCGCCGCCAAGCTCTGCGATTGGCGCTCTCGCCGCCGTCACGACGCTCGGCGCCGCGATCGCGGCCGGCGGTGTTTGCGGCCAGCCCTCGAGCGGCGGCGCTGGGGCGACGCCCGCCGCCCAGCTGTCGGCCGCCGCCACCTCGGCGTCTGAGCAGGGCCGCTACCTCGCCGCGCTTGGCGACTGTGTCGCCTGTCACACCGCCAAGGGTGGCGCGCCCTTCGCCGGCGGCAGGCCTTTGCAGACCCCGTTCGGGACCATCCTCTCGGCCAACATCACCCCCGACCACGACACCGGCATCGGGTCTTGGACCGCCGATCAGTTCTACCGGGCCCTGCACCGGGGGATCGATGACGAGGGACACCACCTCTACCCGGCCTTCCCCTACAACTACTACACCCGGGTCGACCGGGCGGATTCCGACGCCATTTTCGCCTATCTGAAGACAGTCCCGCCCGTCCGGAACGCCCCGCGGCGCGACCAGCTTCCGTTTCCGTTCAACATCCGGACGGTGATGATTCTTTGGAACTGGCTCTTCCTTCGCCCCGGCGAATACCGGCCCAATCCCGCCAAGCCGAGCGCATGGAACCGGGGGGCTTATCTGGTCGAAGGGCTCGGGCACTGCGGCGCCTGCCACACCGGGACGAACTTGTTCGGCGCACCGAAGACGAGCGCCTACCTCCGGGGCGGGAAGTTCGGCGACTGGTTTGCGCCCGATCTCACCCCCAACCCGCGCAAGGGTCTGGGCGGCTGGTCGCGCGCCGACCTGATCCGTTTCCTGAAGACGGGCGGCAACGTCCACGCGGCGGCGTCCGCCGAGATGGGCGAGGTCGTCGACTTCTCAACTTCGCTCGCGGCCCCGGCGGACCTGGAGGCGATCGCAGCCTATCTGGCCGATCTGCCCACCTCGCCGCCCGCGACCGGATCGGCCCCGCCGGCCGGTCAGCTGCAGGCTGGGGAAGCGATCTACGCCGACAGCTGCTCGGCCTGCCATCGGGCGGGCGGCGAAGGCGTCCCCGGCGTCTTTCCGCCGCTCAAGGGCGACGCCAACCTTCAGCAGGCCAATCCGCTCACCACGCTCCACTTCATTCTCACCGGCGTCCAGTCGACTCCCACCGCGGCTCGGCCGACAGGGCTTTCCATGCCGGCCTACGCCTGGAAGCTCGACAACCAGCAGGTCGCCGCAGTCGCGACCTATGTGCGTAACGCCTGGGGAAACCGCGCGCCGGCCGTATCCGATGGTCAGGTGGCGTCCCTGCGCCGCAGGCTGGTGAGGCCCGCCGGCCAGCTGGCGGCGCCGGAACGGTCCGGCGTCCTCAGCGGCCCGACACCGACGACCCTGGCGCCGGCCTACACCGACAGCCGGGACAATGGGACGTCCGACGCCGGACGAGCCGCCGGCTCGGGCTCGGCCGGCGGCGGTGGTTCCGGCCCCTCGAACGGCGAGGCCAAGTCGCATGAGACCGGCGATTCGCAAGCCAGCGGCCCCGGCTGACGCGACTCGCGCTCGCATTGACGAAGCCGGCCGAACAGCGCCAGACAAGTCGTGATCGCATTTGGGGAAGGCCGTGTCGGCCGGTGAGGGACTGCTCGCGGGCGATCCGAAGTCGCGCCTGATGGCGGCGGCGATCATCGGCGCCGGCGCGGCCGTTTGCCTGTGGCTGAATCTTCCCGGCCATCTCTCCTACGACTCGGTCGTCCAGCTGGCCGAAGGCAGGGCGGCGGTCTATGGCGGCCACCACCCGCCGGTGATGTCCTGGCTGCTTGGGGTTCTGGACGCCCTGCATCCCGGCGCGGTGCTCTTCGTCGTCCTCGATACGCTGCTGATCTTCGGAGCCCTGACCGCCTTCGTTCTGCTCGGGCGGCGCTTCTCGAGGCTCGCCGTGGTCTTGGCGGCCTTCTTCATGGCCATTCCGCAGCTCGCCATCTATCCGGCGATCGTCTGGAAGGACGTGCTGTTCGCCGGCTCGGCCACCGCAGGCTTCGCCTGCCTCGCCTGGGCCGCCCGCCGCGCGAAGGCGAAGGGCGGAGGCTACTGGCTGCTGCTGGGCGCAGGACTGTCGCTGCTGACGCTGGCGGCGCTGGCGCGTCAGAACGGGGCGGTGGCGCTTCCGTTCGCCGCCGCCGCGGTGGGCTGGATCGCCAGCGACTCGGCTGGGGGCGACCTGGGCCGGGGATGGCGACACGGCCTCGGCTTCCTCGCCGGCGCCGTCGCTCTCGCGGTGGCGGGGTCCGCCGCCTTGTCGACGCGGGTGCAGACTCCGGCGCCGATCGAGGACGAGTGGGAGAGCCTTCAGGTCTACGACATCGCCGGCGCGCTCGCCCGGGCGCCGGGGCTGGGCCTCGGCGTCCTCCACGCCAAGGCGCCGAGAATCGAGGCGCTGCTCCGCGACGCCGGCGCCCGCCTCTATTCGCCGGTCCGAATCGACCCCCTGGCGCCGGTCGTGGAGCAGGTCGATGCGGGGGGTGAGGCCGCGGGCCTGATCGGCGCCCAGTGGAGAGGGTTGGCCCTGCGCCACCCGCTCCTCTACCTTCGGGTGCGCGCCCAGGCGTTCCGCTGGGTGTTCCTGACGCCTCGGCCCAAGGCGTGCGTAGCGATCTACACCGGGGTCGACGGGCCGGCCCAGGAAATGATCGCCGCCGGCTTGTCGCCCCGCAAGACGATCCGCGACGACGCCCTGGCGGACTACGCTTTCGCCTTCGCCACGACGCCGGTCTACTCGCACCTGGCCTTCGCCGCGGGGGGCGTCTTGCTGCTCGTCCTGCTTGTTCGCCGCCGGCGGCCCGAGGACGTCGCCGTGGCGGCCATGCTGGGCGCCGCCGTCGCCTTTGCAGGCAGCTTCGCGGTGATTTCGATCGCCTGCGACTACCGGTATCTCTACGACCTCGACGTCGCGGTGATCGCCGCGGCCCTCTATTGGACGGCCTCCCTCGGCCCCGGCGCTTGGGGGTTTCCAAAGCTGCGCCGCCGTGGCTGAGCGGGACGGCCTCGTCAGCCGAACAGAGCGCGCTCGAACCGTTCGGCCGCGGCCAGCGCCTTGGCCGGTCCCAGCACCGCCGGCGCGGCGCGGCGCTCGCCCAGCAGCCGCGCGGCCAGACGGGCGAGGTCGGCCGGCTCGACCGCATCGATGGCCTCGGCGATTTCGGCGGTCGGGAGCACGCGGTCGAACGCCAACAGCTGGGCGGCGGCCTGCTCGGCGCGCGCCGCCAGCCCCTCCCGCGCCATGAAGAGCGACGCCTTCAGCTGCGCCTTGGCCCGCGCCAGCTCGTCCGCCGGGATCGCCTCGGCGAGCTTGAGAATCTCGACCGCGACCAGTTCGGCGAGCTTGCCGGCGTTGGCCGCCGCCGCGCCGGCGTAGACCCCCAGCATCCCCGCGTCTTGGTAGGACTCGGCGTAGGCGTCGATGGCGTAGGCGAGGCCCAGGCGCTCGCGCGCCTCCTGGAACAGCCGGCTCGACATGCCTCCGCCGAGCGCTTCGGCGAAAAGCCGCAAGGCGAAGTAGGCCGGATCGGTCACCCCGACGCCAGGCAAGGTGAGGACCAGGTGCGCTTGCTCGAGCGATCGGCGTTGGGCGACGCTGCCGCCCGTGAACTGGGCGGGGTGGAAAGGCGTGTCGGGCGCGGCTGCGGCGGCGCCGAAAAGGCGCTCCGCCAGGGCGAGGAGCTCGTCTTCGTCGACCGCGCCGGCGGCGCTCACCACGAGGCGGTCCGGCGCGTAGAGGCGCGCGCGCCAGGCCGCGAGGCTCGCCGAATCGGCGCCCGCCAAGGTGGCCTCGCTGCCAAGCACCGGGCGGCCGAGCGGCTGGTCCGCGAAGGCGGCGCCCTGGGCGAGGTCGAAGACGAAGTCGTCCGGGGTGTCGGCGGCCTCGGCGATCTCCTGGGCCACGACCAGCTTCTCGCGCTCGAGGTCGTCCGGATCGAGGGTGGGCCGAAGGACCAGGTCGGCCACCACCTCCATGCCGAGCTGCAGCCCATCCGCCAGGCTGCGCACCTGGAAGCTGGTCCGCTCGTAGCCGGTGGCGGCGTTGACCGAGCCGCCGCGCGCCTCGATCGTCTCGACGATGTCGCGGGCCGAGCGTGCGCCCGCGCCCTTGAAGACCATGTGCTCGAGGAGGTGCGACCAGCCCGAGCGGGCCTCGTCCTCCTGACGGGCCCCGCGTCCAGCCGCCACGCTCAGGGCGAGGGTCTCGTAGCCCGGCGCCGGGTCGGCCACCACCCGAACGCCGTTGGCGAGGGTCGTCACTCTCATGCGCGGACGAACCGGCGGATGTAGGCCTTGGCCGCCTCGGCGTCGGCGGGGGCCTTCTCGAACCGCTCGGGCCTGGCTTCGAGATCGGCCGCCCAGCGGGGCGCAGGCGGAACGACGCCGGCGGCGGCCGCCACCGTCTCGGGGAACTTGGCCGGATGAGCGGTGGAGAGCACGACCATGGGCGTGGTGGGATTGTCCTGCGTGGTCCGCAAGGCGGCCGCCAGGCCCACGGCCGTATGGGGATCTACGAGATTCCCGGTTTCGTTCAGGGTCGAAAGGATGACGCTGGCCGTCTCGGTCTCGTCCACCGCCTCGCCGGACAGGAGCTCGCGCATCGCCTCCAGCGCCTGCGGGGGTATGTCGATCGTCCCCTGGGCGGCGAAGGCGCGGAAGGCGCGGGCGGTCTGCGCTCCATCGCGCCCCACCGCTTCGAAATAGAGCCGCTCGAAATTCGAGGCTACCTGGATGTCCATAGCCGGGCTCTGGGTGGCCCTGACCTCGCCGCGGGCGTAGCGGCCGCCAGCGAAGGCGCGGGCGATGATGTCGTTGCCGTTCACCGCCGCGACGATCCGCTCGATCGGGAGACCCATCCGGTGGGCGGCGAACCCGGCGAAGGCGTCGCCGAAGTTGCCGGTTGGCACGGTGAAGGCGACCTTGCGGTGCGGCGCGCCGAGTGCGGCGGCGGCGGCGAAATAATAGACGCTCTGAGCGGCGATTCGCGCCCAGTTGATCGAGTTGACGCCGGTAAGGTCCACGGCCCGGGCGAACTGGGTGTCGCGGAACATCTCCTTCAGCATCGCCTGGCAGTCGTCGAACGTGCCGTCGACGGCCAGGCAGGCGACGTTGGCGTCGTCGGCGGTGGTCATGTAGCGGCGCTGGACCGACGAGATCCGGCCATCGGGAAACAGGGCGACGATCCGGATGTTGCTGCGGCCCCGGAAGGCCTCCACCGCCGCCCCGCCGGTGTCGCCGGAGGTCGCGCAGACGATGGTGAGGGTGCGCCCCTCCCGGGCGAGCACGTGGTCGTAGAGCCGCGCCAGCAGCTGCATCGCCACGTCCTTGAAGGCCAGCGTCGGGCCGTGGAAGAGCTCCAGCAGGAAGCGGCCGGGGGCGAGCTGGGTGAGCGGGGTCACCGCCGGGTGGTTGAAGGTGGCGTAGGCCTCCGCGCAGATCTTGGCGAGCGCCGCCGGGTCGATCGCATCGCCGGTGAAGCGCCCGACGACGGCGGCGGCGGTCTCGGCGTAGGGCCGCCCGGCGAAGGCGGCGATCTCGCCTGGGGAGAACGTCGGCCAGGCCTCGGGAACGTAGAGGCCGCCGTCGGGGGCGAGCCCCGCCAGCAAGGCGGTGCGGAAGTCGGCGCCGGGAGCCTCGCCGCGGGTGGAGACGTATTTCATCGGGGAGATCGGACTTTGCGCCAGAGCAGCGCCGCATAGAATGCGGCGAGCACCCCGGCAAGACCGAACCAGGTCGGGGCGTACTCGCCCACGTACTGCAGGTTGGCAGGCGCCGCGCCGGCCCAGCGCGAAGGGATGATCCCCGGAGGCGGCGGGGATTCCTGCTCGACGACGAGAAGATAGGGGGCCGGACGGCGAAGGCCGGCGCGCGGCGGGCCGGCCTCGCGCCTGAGCACGCCCACGACCTGGCCGAGCGATGGGAGCATGGTCTCGACCGGCGCGAGCTGTCCGCGGCTCGCCTCGACGAGGCCGCGGTCCGCGACGATTCCGTCGAACGGTCCCGCCGCCAGGCGACAGTCGCCGAAGACGCGGGTGATCCAGTCGCCCTTGTCGGTGGTGATGGCGACCCTCGCGGGCGCGGGGGCGGCGGCGAGGCATTGGGCGCGCACCCGGGTGAATTCCACCTCCCGCCCTGCGGCAGCCTGGCTCAGGACCGCGCCGATGGGCTGCGGCGGCGCGGAGGCGAGGGCGGCAATCTGGGCGAGCACCCGCTGCTTCCACTGGAAGCGCCGCACCTGCCACTGGCCAAGTCCTATACACAGAGCGAAAACGAAGGCCGCCGCGACGGTGAGGCCGTAAGGGAAGCGAGGCCGCGTCACCAGGACACGCGTCCAGCAAACCCGCTCATGTCCTGCTGGGTCCCGGCTTTCGCGGGGATGAGCGGGATCTTGGGGGCGCTAGAGGTCATCCCGCCGCGCTTCGGACGCCTTGTTGGCGAACTGAGCGGCCAGCATCAGCCCTTTGACGGGCCGCAGCAGCACCAGGCACAGCACCGCCCCCACCGGCAGCCACAGGAAGTCCACCCAGATCGGCGGATGCAGGGCGAACTCGGTGAACAGCAGCCCGAAGGCGGCGATGAAGCCGGCGATCAGCATCACGAACACCGCCGGCCCGTCGCCGCTGTCGGCCTTGGCGAGGTCGAAGCCGCAGGCCTCGCAACGCTGGGAGACCCGCAGGAAGCCTTCGAAGAGCGGGCCCTCGCCGCAGTTGGGGCACCGGCCCCGAAGGCCCGCCAGATAGGGATTGGCCCCGGGGGGCTGGGTCAACGCCAGCCTGCTCCGAAGATCACGTAGAGGAAGGTGAACAGGAAGAGCCAGACCACGTCGACGAAGTGCCAGTACCAGGCCGCCGCCTCGAAGCCGAAGTGCTTGGCTGGGGTGAAGCCTCCGTTCATCAGCCGGATCAGGCAGACGGTCAGGAAGATGGTTCCGATGATCACGTGGAACCCGTGGAACCCGGTGGCCATGAAGAAGGCCGAGCCGTAGAGGCCGGAGTTGGCCGCCTCGGACGAGTAGAAGAGGTGGTGGGTCAGGATGTGGGTGTACTCGTAGGCCTGGATCGAGGTGAACAGGCACCCGAGCAGGATGGTGAGGAAGAGTCCGAGCTTGGCGCTCGCCCGGTCGCCCTGCTGAAGCGCGTGGTGGGCCCAGGTCACCGTGGTGCCCGAGAGCAGCAGGGTGAGGGTGTTGACCAGCGGCAGTTCGAAGGCGGGCACCGTCTCCACGCCCCTCGGAGGCCACTTGGCCCAGGCCCCCTGCACGTCGTCGAGGCTGGACAGGGTCCGGTGATGGTGGAAGAGCGCCATCTCGAAGAAGATCCAGAACCAGGCGACGAAGAACATGACCTCCGAGGCGATGAAGAGGATCATCCCGTAGCGCAGGCCGATGGAGACCACCGGGGTGTGATCGCCCTCGTTGCCCTCCTTCACCACGTCGCTCCACCAGCAGATCATGGTGGCGGCGACCATGACGACGCCGAGCGCCAGCAGCCACCAGGTGTGCTTGGGGAAGCCGAACAGGCCCTTCATCCACATGACCCCGCCCATGGTCAGGGCCGCGGCGGCGATCGAGCCCACCAGCGGCCAGGGGCTGGGATTGACGAGATGGTAGTCGTGCTTGACGCCTTCGTGGGCCATGTCGCGCTTCTTCGAGCCTCTCTGTCTCAACTTGCGACGCGCGTGGCGCGGTCGCCCCCCGGTCAGTTGCTGGTGCTATAGCCTCGCGCCGCCGGCCCCGCCAAGGGCTGAGCGGGAAAGAAGGTGTAGGAGAGGGTGATCTGGCTGATCCCCTTGGTGTCGTCGTCGAGTCCGAAGCGCGGATCGACGTAATAGACGACCGGGAACTCCACCGTCTGGCCGGGCCCCACGGTCTGGTTGCTGAAGCAGAAGCACTGCAGCTTCGAGAAGTAGGCGCCGGCGCTTTCCGGGGCCACGTTGTAGACCGCGCGGCCGGTGAGTGGCCGGTTCGAGGTGTTGGTCACCTTGAAGAAGGTGAGCTTGCTCTCGCCGACCTCGGCGGTCTGCTCGAGCTGGTTCGGGGCGAAGCGCCACGGCAGCCCCCTGACGTTGGTGTCGAAGCGGACGACCACGGTGCGGCCGGTGGCTTGGCTCCGGGCCGCGGCGACGCGCCGCACCGTCCCGTTGAAGCCGGTGGCCTGGCAGAACGCCCGGTAGAGAGGCACGAAGGCGAAGGCGAGGCCGACCATCGCCGCGAAGATCGCCGCGCAAATCATGGCGAGGCGGACGTTCTTGGCCTGCAGGGACGAACTAGTAGCCGTGGGTGGCGACATTGCCTCCGAGCCGGATGATGGTGACCACGAATACCAGGATCACGAAGAGGACGAGGCCGGCGGCCAGCGCGATGTTGCGGCCCCGCCGGGCCTTGCGGGCCGCCTCGCTCTCACCCTTCGGATCGCTCACCGAACCAGCGGCCTCACCCCCGCCAGGTGCTCGACGAGCAGGGCGGCGAAGATGAGGAACAGGTAGGCGATCGAGAAGCCGAACAGCCGCCGGGCGTCCTCCCTCCCCCTCGCCGGGAGCAAGGGACGCGAGGCGGCCGGGGTGGGGCTGTGCGACGGGAAGGCGACCTTGGCCGCCAGAGCCAGAAAGCCGGCGCCGCCGATGGCCGCGACGGCGAGATAGAGAGGCCCGCCGAGGCCCGTGAACGCCGGAACGAGACCCAGTGGCGCGACGACGAGGCTGTAGAGGAAGATTTGCCGCCGCGTGGCCGCCTCGCCGCGGACCACCGGCATCATCGGCACGCCCGCCTTGGCGTAGTCCTCGCAGGTCACCAGCGACAGGGCCCAGAAGTGGGGCGGCGTCCAGAAGAAGATGATCGCCACCAGCAACCAGGCGCTCAGCGGCGCCGATCCGCTCGCCGCCGCCCAGCCAACCGCCGGCGGGAGCGCGCCGGCCAGCCCGCCGATGACGATGTTCTGGGGCGTCGCCCGCTTCAGCCACATGGTGTAGACGACCGCGTAGAAGAAGATGGTGAAGGCCAGCAGCGCCGCGGCCAGCAGGTTCACCGCCAGCCCCATCAGCATCACCGAGAAGAGGCTCAAGGTGATCCCGAGCGCCAGGGCGTCGCCGCGCTGCACCCGCCCGGTCGGCAGCGGCCGGCCCCGCGTCCGGCGCATCAGGGCGTCGAGGTCGGCCTCGTACCACATGTTGAGGGCGCCGGAGGCGCCGCCCCCGACCGCGATGCAGAGGATCGCCACGCCCGCCAGCACCGGGTTCAAGGGCGCGCCGGCGCAAAGCAGACCCGTAAAGGCGGTGAAGATCACCAGCGACATCACCCGCGGCTTCAGGAGCTGCAGGTAGTCCTGCCAGCGCGCGGGCGCGGCGGCCGGCAGCGCGGCGCTGGTCATCTCGGGGACGGTCGTCGTCACATCAACTCTCCGCCCCTCCTGGGGAGGGGCGTCAAAGGTGGCTCAATGGTGCTCGGCGTGGACCACCGGCAGCTCGTTGAAGGTGTGGAAGGGCGGCGGCGAGGAGACGGTCCACTCCAGGGTGGTGGCGCCCTCGCCCCAGGGATTGGCGCGCGCCGGGCGCCGGCGCACCGCCGCCTCCAGCAGCACCAGCAGGAAGACGCCCAGGCCCACCAGGGTGATGATGAAGCCGATGGAGGAGACGAAGTTCCAGAAGGCGAAGCCCTCCGGATAGTCCACCTGGCGGCGCGGCATGCCCTGCAGGCCCAGGAAGTGCTGCGGGAAGAAGACGACGTTGACCCCGACGAAGGTGAGCCAGAAGTGCAGGGTTCCCAGCGCCTCGTTGTAGCGCACGCCCCACATCTTCTCGAACCAGTAGTAGAAGCCGCCGAAGATGGCGAACACCGCGCCGAGGCTCAGCACGTAGTGGAAGTGGGCGATGACGTAGTAGGTGTCGTGGACATTGTAGTCGAAGGCGGTGTTGGCGAGCGCCACGCCGGTGACGCCGCCGACGGTGAACAGGAAGATGAAGCCGAGCGCCCAGAACATCGGCGTCTTGAAGTCGATGGAGCCGCCCCACATGGTGGCGATCCAGGAGAAGATCTTGATGCCGGTCGGCACCGCGATCACCATCGTCGCGGCCATGAAGTAGGCCTGCAGATCGACGTTCATGCCCACGGTGTACATGTGGTGGGCCCAGACCACGAAGCCGATGAAGCCGATGGCCACCATGGCGTAGGCCATGGCCAGATACCCGAACACCGGCTTGCGCGAGAAGGTCGAGACGATGTGCGAGATCATCCCGAAGCCCGGCAGGATCAGGATGTAGACCTCGGGGTGGCCGAAGAACCAGAAGAGGTGCTGGAACATCAGCGGGTCGCCCCCGTTGGTCGGGTCGAAGAAGTGGGTCCCGAAGTTCCGGTCGGTGAGCAGCATGGTGATGGCGCCGGCCAGCACCGGCAGCGACAGCAGCAGCAGGAACGCCGTCACCAGGATCGCCCAGACGAACAGCGGCATCCGGTGCAGCGTCATGCCCGGCGCGCGCATGTTGAAGATGGTGGTGATGAAGTTGATCGCGCCCAGGATCGAGCTCGCGCCGGCGAGGTGGACCGCGAAGATCACCAGGTCAAAGGAGTGGCCGGTGTGGCCCGTGGTGGAGAGCGGGGCGTAGATCGTCCAGCCGGTGCCGCTGCCCATGCCCGGACCGCCGTCGACGAACATGGAGGTCACCAGCAGGGCGAACGAGGCCACCAGCAGCCAGAACGACATGTTGTTCATGCGCGGGAAGGCCATGTCCGGGGCGCCGATCATCAGCGGCACGAACCAGTTGCCGAACCCGCCGATCATCGCCGGCATGACCATGAAGAAGATCATCAGGAGGCCGTGGGCGGTGGCCACGGCGTTGTAGGCGTGGTGGCCCTCTTGGGCGCTGGTGATGTGCAGGAGCTGGCCGACCCAGGTCCCCGGGGCGAACAGCTGGACGCCCGGGTGCATCAGCTCGAAGCGGATCAGGCCCGAGAAGAACGCCCCCATCAGCCCGGCCATGATGGCGAACAGGATGTAGAGGGTCCCGATGTCCTTGTGGTTGGTGGAGAAGAACCACCGGGTGAAGAACCCAGGGTCGTGGGCATGGTCGCCGTGACCGCCGTAGGCGTCGGCGTGGGCGACTCGTTCGTGGGCGTCTGCGGCGTGGGCCATGATCTCTTACTCTTCTCGAACCGTCAGCGCTGGGAAACCTGGACGAGCGCCGCCGCCGGAGCGGCGGGGGCGGGTCCGGCGGCCGAAGCCTGGGTCGTCGGGTGGGCGGCGCCTTTGTTGGCCACCCAGCGGTCGAAGTCGGCCTGGCTCACCACCTTGACCTCGATGGGCATGAAGGCGTGGTCGATGCCGCAGAGCTGCGAGCACTGGCCGGTGTAGGTGCCGATCCGCTCGGCCTTGAACCAGGTCTGGTTCACCCGGCCGGGCACGGCGTCGATCTTGATGCCGAAGGCGTTCACTGAGAACGAGTGGATCACGTCGGCGCCGGTCACCAGCACCCGCACCACCTGGTTCACCGGCACCACCATGGATTGGGTGGCGGCCAGCTTGTACTGAACCCCGTCGGCCTTGGCTTGCTGCGGCGTGGCCATGGAGGAGATCTGCTCGGAGATCTTCTGGTCGGGATATTCGTAGCCCCAGTACCACTGATACCCGGTGACCTTCACGGTCATGTAGGGCTTGGGCATGTCGTGGTACTGGAACAGCAGCCGGAACGAGAAGATCGCGATCACCAGCAGGATCAGCACCGGGCCGGCGGTCCAGATCACCTCGACCGCGGTGTTGTGGGTGAAGCGGGCCGGGGTCGGATTGGCCCGCCGGTTGTAGCGGATGATGCACCAGAGCAAGAGCCCGAGCACCAGCAGGGTGATGACCACCAGGATCGGCAGCAGGATGAGGTTGTGGAAGTCCACGGCCCGCTGGCGCAGCTCGGTCACGCCCGGCTGGAAGTCGATCGCCCTGTCGGTCGGTTGACCGATGGTGTCGGCCGCCCAGGCCGCCGCGCTGCATCCTGCGGCGGCGACACCCGCCGCCATCGCCGCCGAAAGCCGTCTGATGCTCAAGACTCTCGCCCTCATGTCCCTGGCGGGCCAGCACGGCGGCGCTACGCTGGATGCGCCGATGCTCCGCCTGGTCCCGCCAATATCGTAGAACCAGATGCGGGCGCAGCTGGCTGCGCCGCCGCGAGCGTCTCGCCGCACCCCCGCCAAGTGTCCCGCGGGCGTGCATACGCGGAACGATCCGGCTTGCCAAGGCGCTTGCGCCCGCCGCTTTCCCCGGATGCATTTGAGGTTTCGAAGGAAGCTGCGAGCGCCTATCTCTTGCAGCCAGTCACCCGCAACCCGGACGACCCAAGCCCATGACCGCCGCCGTCATCGCCCCGTCGCTGCTCGAATCCGCCGGCGTCGCCCCCCAAAAGGCGGGGGCCTTGCTGGAAGAAGCGCTTGTCGGGGCCGACGATGGGGAGCTCTACCTGGAGCGGTCCGAATCGGAGGCTTTCGTCTTCGACGACGGGCGCCTCAAGTCGGCGAGCTACGACTCGGCCGAGGGCTTCGGGCTGCGCGTGGTGGCGGGCGAGACCGCCGGCTACGCCCACGCCAGCGAGATCTCCGAGCCGGCCATCGGCCGGGCGGCCAAGTCGGCGGCCCTGGCCAAGCGCGGCTATGCGGGCGTCCGGGCCGAGGACCCCAGGGCGACCAACTTCAAGCTCTACGGCGACGAGGATCCGCTAGCCTCACCGGCGTTCTCGGACAAGGTCGCCCTCCTCCAGGAGATCGACGCCTACGCCCGGGCCCGCGACCCGCGCGTCGCCCAGGTGATGGCCTCGCTGGCGGGCGAGCGGCGGGTGATCGAGATCGTGCGGACCGGCGGCCGGCTGATCCGCGACGTGCGCCCCCTGGTGCGGCTTAATGTCCAGATCACCGTGGAAAAGGACGGCCGGCGCGAGGGCGGCATGTCGGGCGCCGGCGGGCGCGCCGGCTTCGAGGCCTGGATCACCCCCGAGAAGTGGAAGGAGCAGGTGGAGGAGGCGCTTCGCCAAGCGCTGGTCAATCTGGATTCGCGCCCGTGCCCGGCCGGAGAGATGGACGTGGTGCTGGGGCCGGGCTGGAACGGCGTGCTGCTGCATGAGGCGGTGGGGCACGGCCTGGAAGGCGACTTCAACCGCAAGGGCACCTCGACCTTCTCCGGGCGGCTGGGCGAGCGGGTGGCGGCGCCCGGCGTCACCGTCTTCGACGACGGTTCGCTGGCTGGGCGGCGCGGCTCGCTGACCGTGGACGACGAAGGCACCCCCACCCAGCGGACCATCCTCATCGAGGATGGGGTGCTCGTGGGCTACATGCAGGACCGCCAGAGCGCCCGGCTGATGGGCATGCAGCCCACCGGCAACGCCCGGCGCCAATCCTACGCCCACCTGCCGATGCCCAGGATGACCAATACCGGCATGCTGGGCGGGACCGCGACCAAGGACGAAATGATCGCCTCCACCAAGCGCGGCCTCTACTGCGCCACCCTCGGCGGCGGCCAGGTGGACATCACCAACGGCAAGTTCGTCTTCCAGTGCACCGAGGCCTACCTGATCGAGGATGGCAAGGTCACCGCTCCGGTCAAGGGCGCGACCCTGATCGGCGACGGCCCCTCGGCCCTCACCCGCGTCACGATGATCGGTGACGACTTCGCCTTCGACCCGGGCATCGGCGTCTGCGGCAAGGCCGGCCAGGGGGTTCCGGTGGGGGTCGCCCAGCCCAGCCTGAAGATCGCCGGCCTGACGGTGGGCGGGACCCAGGTGTAGGGGGCGCGGCCGACGGTGGGGGTCTTTCGCCGCGCCGCCGTCCGCACGTTCCTGCTGGCCCTCGCAGCCGCCCCGACCCTGGCCCAGGCGGGCGGCTACACCATCACCGGCCCTCCGGCGGCGCCGGGGCGAGAGCCGCGCCTGCGGGACGCGGGACCGGTCGCCCAGCAGTGCGCGGTCACCGGTCACAATCTCGCCGCCCGCGGCGGCGGGCGCCTGGTCGTCACCATCGCCACCCGCAGCGGCCGCTGGGGCGAGGTCTGGCGGGCCGACGCCCTGCGCCGGACGCCGGCGGCCCGCGGCGAGCGGCGGGCGCGCATGACCCGGTTCGTTTGCTGGCGCGACGGGCGCTCGGGGCGCTACGTCTTCATGAGCCAGCCGCTCAGGATGATCGACGGGTCGGAAGACCTGCCGCCGCTTCCGCGCCAGTAGGGCTCGGGCCGCCGGCCGGCTCGGGGGTGGTGTCGTCCGCCCCATGCGCCCAGCGCTTCAGCCACGGGCTCAGCGCCAGCAGCAGCACCCCCGTGGCGACGCCCCAGACGCCGATCACGAGGAAGGTGTGGACGTAGGTGTGCAGCGCCTTGCCAGGATCGAGGACCTGGCCGCCCACCGTGCGGCTGGCGGTCGTCTGGGCGATCGCGCCGGCCAGCCACTGCGCGGCCGAAGAGGCCAGGAACCAGACCGCCATCAGGGTCGAGATCATCCGCGCCGGCGCCAGCTTGGTCATCTCCGAGAGGCCCACGGGGCTGAGGCAGAGCTCGCCGGTGGTGTGCAGGAGATAGGCGAGGCCGAGGAAGACGACTGGCGTGCGGAAGGCCGCGTCCGCGTAGCCCGCGCCCCACACGAGGGCGAAGAAGCCGGCGCCCACCTGGATCAGCCCGAGGCCGAACTTGACCAGCGGGTTGGGCTCGCGCCCGACTCGTCCCAGCCGCTCCCAGGCGACCGCGAAGACCGGGGCCAGGATCAGGATGAAGCCGGCGTTGAACGACTGGGTCTGGGCCGGGGTGATGGTCCAGAAGCCGTGGTTCGGCAGCGAGGTGTTGCGCTCGGCGAACTGGTTGAGGGAGGAGCCGGCCTGCTCGAAGAGGGTGAAGAAGACGATGGAGGCGGCCACCAGCGCCAGGGCGAGCATCAGGCGCTCGCGCGCCTCGCGGCGCATCTGGCGCATCTCCCAGCCCAGGTAGCCCAGCGCCAGCACCCAGCCGGCCGCCAGCAGCCAGCCCATCAGGGCGTACTGGCGCACCAGCACCCAGACGACGGCCACCCCGGCGAGGCCTGCGGCGTAGAGCATCAGCTCGAGGTTCAGCGGGCCCAGCACGCGCCTGGCCAAGGCGGCCGGATCCGGCGGCTCCCCGCGCCCCTCCAGGCGCGGCTTGTTGAATACGAACACCAGGTAGCCGGCCAGCATGCCGATCCCCGCCAGGCCGAAGCCGGCGCTCCAGCTCACGGTCTGGCCCAAGAGGCCGCAGACCACCGAGGCCCAGAAAGCCCCGAGGTTGATGCCGTAGTAGTAGAGGGTGAAGCCCGGATCGCGGCGCGGGTCGTGCTCGGCGTAGAGCTGGCCGACGATCGAGGAGATGTTGGCCTTCAGGAAGCCGACCCCCATGATGATCAGCGCCAGGGCGAGATAGAGCACCTCTACGAATCCCGGCGAGCCGGCGGTGGTCTCGGCGTAGCTGCCCTTCGGGAGCAGCGGCGGTAGGGGGGCCGTGGCGGGAAGCCCCTTGATGGCGAGGCCCTCACCGGGCCCGGCGCCCACCGCATAGCAGCCTCCGGCCACCTCCAGGCAGACCTTGCGGTCGTCCATCCGGCCCTGGAGGCGATAGGCGTAGGCGTGGCCCTGGTAGGTCAGCGTCTCGGTCGCGGGCGCGCCTTCGATGGCCATGGTGAAGTGGCCTGCCACCAGCAGCAGGGCGCCGAAGGCGATGGCCTTGCGGCTGCCGAGCCAGCGGTCGGCGAGATACCCTCCCACCAGGGGCAGCAGATAGACCAGGGTCGTATAGGCGGCGTACTGGCGCTGGGCGAGGGCGTCGTCGAACAGGAAGTGCTCGGTCAGATAGAAGATCAGCAGCCCGCGCATGCCGTAGTACGAGAACCGCTCCCACATCTCGGCGAAGAACAGCACCGAAAGCCCGCGCGGATGGGCGCGCAGCTGCAGGAAGACCGGGATCCCGGTCAGGACGGTGATGACCACCCCGGCGACGACGACGACGTTGTTCATGGAGCTGCGAAGGGACTCCGGCGTGAAAGGCCCCGATTCTTAGCCGTTGCGGCGATCGCCTGGCGAGCCTCTTCCCCGCCGGCCTCGGCGGACCCACTTGCAAGGCCAGGGCGTTGAAGGGGCGAAGGAGAAAGACCGATGCCTGAGATGAAGGTTCCCGGCCCCGAGCACCCGATCACCATCTCGGCCGATCCGCGTCGGCTACAGGTCCGCTATGCAGGCCATGTGATCGCCGACAGCGCGCGCGCCCTCACCCTCGCTGAGGCCGGCTACGCGCCGGTGACCTACTTCCCGCGCGAGGACGTGGCGATGGCGTACCTCAGCCGCACCGACAGGGTGACCCACTGCCCGTACAAGGGGGAGGCGCGCTACTACACCGTGCTGATGGACGGCCGCTTCGCCGAGAATGCGGTCTGGACCTACGAGGAGCCCTATCCGGCCATGGACGCGATCCGCGGGCGGCTCGCCTTCTATCCGAACCAGGTGGAGATCTACGCCGTCGGCGTCGCCGAGCATCCGGATGCGGTGCGCGAGGCCGTCGAGCACACGGACGACGGCGCCGGCGCCAGCCAGAAGCCGCCCTGGCCGCCCAACGCCGAGCTTCCCCGGGACTTCTGAGCCTTTCAGTCAGTAGGCCGCCGCCTCGTAGATCGGCTTCACCTCGCCGCGCCAGGCGCCGTGGTAGAGATCGAGCCAGTGCTGGGCGGGCGTGCGGCCGCTCTCGGCGATCTCGTCGAGCACCGTGAGGAAGCCGGACTCGTCGGTCATCGCCGGCCCGATGCGGGCGCGGGCCTTGAGGCCTAAGCGGGCGACGGCGAGGACGTCCCTGGCGAGGTCGCGCAGCGAGCGCCCGCCGGCCTGCGCCCCCAGCCCGAGCCGGCCCGCGTCGGCGCGCAGCTGTTCGTGGTCCTCGCTCTTCCAGCCCTTGCAGAGGTCCCAGGCGGCGGCCAGGGCGGCGTCGTCGTAGAGGAGCCCGACCCAGAGCGCGGCGAGGGCGCAGAGCCGCTCCGGCGGTCCGGTGTCGGCGCCGCGCATCTCGAGGTACGACTGCAGCCTGACCTCCGGGAAGAGGGTGTTCAGGTGGTCGCGCCAGTCCTTCAGGGTCGGCCGGGCCCCCGGCAGCGCCGGCAGCTCGCCCTTCATGAAGGCGCGGAACGACTGGCCCGAGGCGTCCACATAGAGGCCGTCGCGCTTGACGAAGTACATGGGGGCGTCCAGCGCCCAGCGGGCGTAGTCGGCGAAGCCGAAGCCGGGCCGGAACACGAAATCGAGCATTCCGGTGCGGTCCGGGTCGGTGTCGGTCCACACGCGGGCGCGGCTCGACAGGTAGCCGGTGGGCTTGCCGTCCACGAACGGGGAGTTGGCGAACAGGGCGGTGGCCAGCGGCTGCAGGGCGAGGCTGAGGCGCATCTTGGCGACCATGTCCGCCTCGCTGGCGAAATCGAGGTTCGCCTGCACCGTGCAGGTGCGGAACATCATGTCGAGGCCGAGCGCGCCCACCTTCGGCATGTAGGACCGCATGATCTTGTAGCGGCCCTTGGGCATCACCGGCGCGTCCTGGCGACGCCAGTCGGGGGTGAAACCGACCCCCAGGAAGGCGAGGCCCAGCTCGCGCGCGACCGCCTTGGCCTCGGTGAGGTGCTCGCCGATTTCGACGCAGATGTCGTGGATCGTCTCCAGCGGCGCTCCGGAAAGCTCGAACTGGCCGCCGGGCTCCAGGCTGACACTGGCGCCCCCCCGGGAAAGCCCGATCAGGGTCTCGCCTCCGGCCGCCGTCCTCTCGGTGATCTCGCTCCAGCCGAAGCGCTTGAGCCCCAGGAGCAGCGCCCGGATGCCCGCCTCGCCCTCGTAGGGGACCGGCTCGTGGGCGGCGACGCGGAAGACGAACTTCTCGTGCTCGGAGCCGACCCGGAATTCGGACTTGGGCTTGCAGCCCCGGCCGAGGTCGGCGACCAGATCCTCGAAGGTCAGCGGGCGGTCGTCACAAAGCGCTTCGGCCATTCACGTCTCCGCCCAGCCCCTGGGCGGATATTTTCGCGCCCCGTTCCTCTTTCAAGACATCTGGGCGCGACAGACGAGAAGCTCAAGCCCCTCCAAGATCGCCGAGCGCCGCCTGCCACAGAGTAAGGGCGCCGATAGCGGCCGTGTCAGCCCTGAGGATCCGCGGTCCCAGCGACACCGGAACCGCCGCCGGCAGCTTGCGGATCTGCGCCCGCTCGGCCGGCGAAAAGCCTCCTTCCGGCCCGATGAGGATCGTCCAGGCGCCGCCCGGTTCCCCGCCGGCGGAGAGCGCCGCCAGCGCCGGTGGCGCCTCGCCCGCCTCGTCGCAGAACATCAGCCGCCGCTCGGAGGGCCAGTTCGAGAGCAGGTCGGCCAGGCGCTCGGGCGCAGCCACCTGCGGGACGTCCAACCGGCCGGTCTGCTCGGAGGCCTCGACGGCGATCGCCTGCAGCCGCGCGAGGTTGGCGTGGCCCGGGTTCGTCCGCTCGGTGATCACCAGCGGCACCGCGCGCGCCCCAAGCTCGGCGGCCTTCTCGACGATCGTCTCGAGCCGCGGCCGCTTGACCAGCGCCACCGCCAGCGCGAGGTCGGCGCCTTCGGCTTGCTCACGGGTCCTGGTCAGGATCTCCAGCGCTCCGCCCCTCTTGCCCGCGTCCGCGAGGCGCGCCCGCCACTCCCCGTCCCGGCCGTTGAAGGCCAGGATCTCGTCGCCGGCCCGAAGCCGCATCACCGTCGCCAGATAGTGCGCCTGGTCGGGCGTCAGGGCGGCGCGGCCGCCCCCCGCCAGATCGTCGGTCACCCAAAGCCGCACCACTCCAGGGGCTCCTTGCCTATCGCAACCCGTCAGCGGGCGATTATGGTGGCCGCATGAGCAAGGAAAAGGGCTACAAGCAGGATCTGCGCACGCTGCAGATCTCCCTCGTCCGCTATCAGCAGTGGGCTGCCGACAAGGGGGCGAAGGCCCTGGTGATCTTCGAGGGCCGCGACGGGGCCGGCAAGGACGGTGTCATCGCGCGCATCACCGAGCACCTCACCCCGAGGCGTACGCGCGCCATCGCCCTGCCCAAGCCCTCCGACCGCGACCGCAGCGAGTGGTACTTCCAGCGCTACGTCCGTTACCTGCCGGCGGCCGGCGAGCTCGTGCTCTTCAACCGCTCCTGGTACAACCGGGCCGGGGTCGAGCCGGTGATGGGTTTCTGCACCGCCAGGGAGCACGCCGACTTCCTGCGCGACGCGCCGGCGTTCGAGCGGATGCTCGGCGAGGCCGACATCCGGATCGTCAAGCTCTGGCTCGACATCTCCAAGAAGGAGCAGGCCCAAAGGCTGGATGCACGCCGCGACGATCCGCTGAAGGCGCTGAAGGTCAGCGACCTGGACGGGATCGCCCAGGAGAAGTGGAAGGAATACAGCAAGGCCCGCGACGAGATGCTGCTGGCCACCAACACCGCCGACGCGCCCTGGATCTGCGTGCGTAACGACGACAAGAAGCCGGGCAGGCTGAACGTGATCCGCCACCTGCTGCACGTTCTCGCGCCCGGCCACATCACGGCCGACGTGAAGCGGCCCGATCCGGCGATCCTGTTCCCCTTCGATGAGGCGGCGCTCACCGACGGCAGGCTGGCGAAGTAGGGCCTTTATTCCCGGCACGTGCTTGCCTCGCCGCCGGAAGAGGCCGAAGGGAGATGCCGCCCAGCGATCACCGATATGCGGAGGCGGAGATGGACTACGTGCGGCTAGGCGCGACCGGCCTGAAGGTCTCGAGGCTATGCCTCGGATGCATGAGCTACGGCTCTTCCAAGTGGCGGCCCTGGGTGTTCGACGAAGAGCAGAGCCTGCCGTTTTTCCGCAAGGCGATCGAGGCCGGGATCAACTTCTTCGACACCGCCGACGTCTATTCGCTGGGCGAGAGCGAGCGGGTCACGGGTAAGGCGCTGAAGCAGTTCGCCAAGCGCCACGAGGTGGTGATCGCCACCAAGGTCCACGGACCCATGGGCAAGGACCCCAACAACAAGGGCCTTTCGCGCAAGCACATCATGGACGCCATCGACCGCAGCCTCGAGCGGCTGGGCGTCGACTATGTGGACCTCTACCAGATCCACCGGTTCGACCACGAGACGCCTATCGAGGAGACCCTGGAGGCGCTCAGCGACGTGGTGCGGGCCGGCAAGGCCCGCTACATCGGGGCCAGCTCCATGTACGCTTGGCAGTTCGCCAAGATGCTGGCCACCTCGCGCGCCAACGGCTGGACGCCCTTCGTCTGCATGCAGCCGCAGTACAACCTCGTCTATCGCGAGGAGGAGCGCGAAATGCTGCCGCTCTGCCTCGACCAGGGCGTGGGCGTGATCCCCTGGTCGCCGCTGGCGCGCGGTTTCCTGGCCGGCGGCCGCGCCCGCCCGGGCGAGGGCGGCACCGAGCGGGCCCGCAGCGACGAATTCTCGCCCCGCCTCTATTACCGGGAGTCGGACTTCAAGATCGTCGACGCGGTCACCGAGATCGCCAAGGCGAGGGGGGTCAGCAACATGCAGATCGCGCTCGCCTGGGTGCTGAGGCATTCCGCGGTGACTTCGCCGATCATCGGCTCCACGAAGCCCCATCACCTGGACGAGGCCCTGGACGCCCTGAAGGTTCAGCTCACCGACCAGGAGGTGAAGGCCCTCGAGGAGCCCTACCAGTCGAAGCCGGTGCTGGACCACCTCTAGGGCGGCGCTTGGCGGACGCTTTCGAAGGCCGTGTCGAAAAGGGCGCTGGCCGGGGCGCATGAGCCGAACGCTCTCCGCCCGGCAGGCGCGAAGGATCGCTCTCGCGGCTCAGGGACTTGCGGCCGCCCGCCCGTCCGGGCCCGCGACGCGCCTGGCCCTGCGCAAGCTCGCCGGGCGTCTTGGCGCGATTCAGATCGACAGCGTCAACGTCCTCGTGCGCGCCCACTACCTCCCGGCCTTCTCGCGGCTCGGCGCCTACCCGCGGGCGCTCCTGGAGGAGGAGGCCTGGGGCAAGCGGCCGTCGCTGTTCGAATACTGGGGTCACGAGGCCTCGCTGCTGCCGATCGACCTCCAGCCGCTGCTGCGCTGGCGGATGGAGCGCGCGCGGCGGGGTGAGATGTGGACGGGCCTCGCCCGTTTCGCGCGCGAGCGGCGGGACTACGTCGAGCATGTGTTGGCCGAGATCGGGCGGCGCGGGCCGGTCACCGGCGGCGACTTCGCCCAGGGCCGGCGCCAGCCCGGCTGGTGGAGCTGGACGGACGGGAAGCGGGCGCTCGAATGGCTCTTCTGGGCCGGCTTCATCGCCGTCAGGACGCGGCGCGGTTTCGAGCGGGTCTACGACCTGACCGAACGGGTCTTGCCCGCCGCGGTGCTGGCCCGGCCCACGCCCAGCGAGGCGGACGCCCATCGGGCGCTGCTGAAGCTGGCGGCCGGGGCGCTCGGGGCAGCCACCGCGGGCGACCTTCGCGACTACTTTCGCCTGCCTCTGGCCGAGACCAAGGCCCGCCTCGTCGAGCTCGTGGAGGCGGGCGAACTGGAGACGGGGGCCGTCGAGGGCTGGCGTCAGCCCGCTTTTTTCGCGCCGGGGGCGGCCGGCGCGCGGCGGCCGGCGGCGGCGGCCCTGCTGTCGCCGTTCGACAACCTGATCTGGCGGCGGGAGCGGGCCGAGCGGCTGTTCGGGACCCGCATCCGGCTGGAGATCTACACCCCCGCCGAGCGGCGCGAGCACGGCTACTACGTGCTCCCCTTCTTGCAGGGAGAGGCGATCACCGCGCGGGTCGACCTGAAATCCGACCGCAAGGCGGGGCGCCTGCTGGTGCGCGCCGCGCACCTGGAGCCGGGCGCGGAGGCCGACGTCGTGGGCCCGGCGCTGGCGGCCGAGCTTGCGCGGCTCGCCGCCTGGCTAGAGCTGCGCGAGGTGCAGCCGCCGCCGGTGGGGGCGCTGAGCGCGTTGCTCGGGCGCGAATTCGGCGCCGGGTCACCGGGGGTTGCGTAGGAGGGCCGCTTCAGGCCCCCTGGCGCCCATGACCGGCGCAGTCTCCGCCCCGCTCCCCGACGCCGCTCCCGCCAACTGGGTGGACCGGCATGCGCCACCGGCGCTGCGGCCGTGGCTGAAGCTGGGGAGGTTCGACCGCCCCACCGGAATCTGGCTGCTGATGCTGCCGGGCTGGCAGGGGATCGCCCTGGCCGCCTCGGCGCGCGGGCGACTGCCCGATCTGCGGCTGTTCGCGCTCTTCGCGGTGGGCGCGGCTTTGATGCGGGCGGCCGGCTGCGCCTACAACGATATCGTCGACAAGGATTTCGACGCCCGGGTCGAGCGCACCGCCGGACGGCCGATCCCTTCCGGCCAGATCAGCGTCAAGGGCGCCTGGGCGTTCCTCGCCGCCTGCAGCCTGGCGAGCCTGGCGGTCCTCGTCGTCCTCAACCGCCTCAGCATCGTCCTCGGCGTCGCCTCGCTCGCCCTGGTGGCGGCCTATCCGTTCATGAAGCGGATCACCTGGTGGCCGCAAGCCTGGCTCGGCCTCACTTTCAACTGGGGGGCGCCGCTGGGGTTCGCCGCCGCCGGCGGCTGGGACGCGGGCGCGGCGGGCGCGGCGATCTCCGGGCTGATGCTCTACGCCTCCGGGTTCTTCTGGACGCTCGGCTACGACACCATCTACGCCGTCCAGGATCTCGAGGACGACGCCCTCGCCGGGGTGAAATCCTCCGCCCGGCGCCTGGGCCGAGCGGCGCCAAGAGCGGTGTTCGGCTTCTACTTCGCCGCCCTTGGGCTGGCGCTGGCCGCGGGCCTGGCCGCGCGTCTCGGCCTCTTGTTCTGGCCGCTCGCCGCCGCCTACGGAGCGGCGCTGTTCGTCCAGGCGCCGCGCCTGCGGCTGGACGACCCGGTCCGCGCCTTGGGGCTCTTCAAGGCCAACGTCCCCGCCGCCCTGATCCTGCTGGCCGCCATCGTGGCCGGCGGGCTTGTTCAGTCCATCAGCTTGCGCGCGAGGTAGGCGTACTCGAGCGCCGCCCGCTCGGCGCGTTCCATGAGGTTGGCGCTGGCGGCGTGGCCGCCGTTGGTGTTCTCGAAGTAGAGGAACGGCAGGCCGAGGGCCTGCATCCTGGCCGCCATCTTGCGGGCGTGGACGGGTGTCACCCGATCGTCCTTGGTGGAGGTGACGAAGAAGGGCTCGGGATAGAGGGCGCCGGCCCTCAGGTTCCGGTAGGGGGAGATCGAGGCGAGGAAATCCCGCTCCTCGCGGTTGGCGACGCTGCCGTATTCGCCCACCCAGGAGGCCCCCGCCCCGATCTTCTCGAACCGGAGCATGTCGAGCAGCGGCACCTCGATGTCCACCGCCCGCCAGAGCTCCGGGTGCTGAACGAGCTCGACCCCCATGAGCAGGCCGCCGTTCGAGCCGCCCTGGGCGCCCAGCCGGCGCGGCGAGGTGATCTTGCGGGCGATGAGGTCCTTGGCCACGGCGGCAAAATCGTCGAACACCCGCTGACGGCGCGTCTTGAGCCCCGCCTCGTGCCAGGCCGGACCGAACTCTCCGCCCCCGCGGATGTTGGCGAGCACGTAGGTCCCGCCGCGCTCCAGCCACAGCTTGCCGACGACGGCCGAATAGGTCGGTAGCTCCGACACCTGGAATCCTCCGTAGGCGTAGAGGAGGGTGGGCGCGCCGCCGTCGAGGGCCATGTCCTTCGGATGGACGACGAAGTAGGGGATCTTCGCGCCGTCCGAGGAGACGGCCTCATGCTGGTCGACGACGTCCCCCGATGCGTCGAAGCGGGCCGGCAGGGCCTTCACCACCGTCGCCGCCTCGCCGCCGGCGCGCGCGCGCCAGAGGCGGGTCGGCTCGAGGAAGCTCTCCACCGAATAGTAGATGTCGTCGCCGGCGAGGCTCACGGCGGCGATCCCGACCGAAGCGTTGGCGGCCGTCGGCGCCTGGCTGCGGCCCCACCCGCCCGCTTCGGGGGTGAACACCGAAAGGCCGCCGCGGACGTTGTCGTAGATGGCGGCGACCACGTGATGGGCGCTGACCGCTGTCTGCTCCACCGACTGGCGCGGACCCGGCTCGAAGAGCAACGCCGGCGGGGGCGCCGGGGCGCTTCCCGCCAGGGCGTCCGGCGACGCCGCCACCAGCGATCCGGCCTTGAAGGCGCGGCCGCCGAAGCTCCAGTCCTCCAGGACGCTGAAGATGAGCTGACCGGCTGCGAGGCCATGGACGTCCGTCTTCTGCGGCAGCGCCAGGCGTTCGACGCCGCGGTCGGTCAGCCGATAGTACTCGGCGTGGAAGAAGTCCGTGGCCCGGACGATCAGGGCGAGCCTATGGCCGTCCCCGTCGTGCAGCACCCCCGGGTCCACGCTGACGTCCTCGGCCGTTCCGCGGAACACTTCCTTCGCTTGGCCAAGGTTCTCGCCGCGCCGCAGGGTCTTGACCACGAACGGATAGCCGGAGGCGGTGGTCGTCCCGGCGCCCCAGTCGCGCGCGACGATCAGGGTGTCGTCGTCCAGCCAGTCGGCGGTCTGCTTGCCCCGCGCCAGCGAGAAGCCGCCGGCGACGAAGGCTTTGGAGCCGAGGTCGAACTCACGCACGCTGACGGCGTCCTCGCCGCCGTCCGAGAGCTGCACGAGGCAGCGGCGGTAGTCCGGCGGCGGGCAGTTGGCGCCTTTCCACACCCAGTTGGCGTTCTCGGCGCCGGAGAGGGCGTCGAGGTCGAGCACCGTCTCCCATGCCGGCTCGGCCTGGGCGTAGCTCGCCGGGCTGGCGCGCCGCCAAACACCCCGGACATGGGCGCCGTCCTGCCAGAAGTTGTAGACTACCGATCCGATCAGCTCGGGGGCGGGGATGCGGTCCTCCGCGTTGAGGATCTTCAGCGCGGCCGCGTGGAAGGCCTCGTAGCGCGGATCGGCCTTCAGCAGAGCCAGCGAGCGCGCGTTCTCCTTCTCCACCCAGGCCAGGGCGCGGGCCCCGTGGATCTCCTCGAGCCAAAGGAAAGGATCGTCGTCGGCCGCCTGGGCGGCGGTGGATTGGGTCACGGCTTGGGTCTCTGCGACGGCGGTGAAGGCGAAGGCGGCGAGGGCGGCGGCCAGCAGGGCGAGGCGCATCGCCGATGCTTGCCTTGGCCCTGGGGTGCGAGTCCAGCCGCGAGGGGCTATATGGCCTCTCCCATGAGCCGTCCGTTCCTGAAGATGAACGGGCTCGGCAACGATTTCGTCGTCGTCGAGGCCCGCAGCGCGCCTTTCGCGCCCAGCGAGGAGGAGGTGCGGGCGATCGCCGATCGTCAGGCGGGGATCGGCTGCGACCAGCTCATCGCCATCGAGCCGTCCGAGCGCGCCGACGCCTTGATGCGCATCTGGAACGCCGACGGGGGCGAGGTGGAGCAGTGTGGCAACGCCGCGCGGTGTGTCGGCTGGCTGATCCTCGAAGCGAGCGGCCGCGACGCGGCGAAGCTGGAAACCACGGGCGGGACCCTCGAGGTGAGCCGCGCCGGCGATCGCCGGGTCACCGTCGACATGGGCAAGCCCGGCCTCGACTGGCGCGACATTCCCCTCGCCGAGCCGATGGACACCCGTGGCATCGAGCTGCAGGTCGGCCCGATCGACAATCCCCACCTGCACACTCCGGGTTGCGTCTCCATGGGCAATCCGCACGTGGTCTTCTTCACCGCCGACGCCGAGACCGCGCCGGTCAGGGAAGTCGGCTCGATGATCGAGCACCACCGGTTGTTCCCCGAACGGGTCAACGTAGGGTTTGCTCAGATCAAGGATCGCGGCCGGATTCGCCTGCGCGTCTGGGAGCGGGGCGCCGGCATCACCCGCGCCTGCGGCACCGGGGCCTGCGCGGCGGTGGTCGCCGCCAATCGCCGCGGCCTCGTCGACCGCAAAGTCACCGTGGAGATGGACGGCGGCGATCTCACGATCGAGTGGCGCCGGTCCGACGACCATGTCCTGATGACGGGACCGGTGGCCGTGGACTTCACCGGAACCCTGCCGTGAACGCCGCGACGTTCAGCGCTCCGACGCCCGACCCGCCGACGGCGGCGGACCGGCCGGGCGTCCAGGTGATCACCTTCGGTTGCCGTCTCAACGCCTACGAATCGGAGCGCCTGCGCGCGCAGGCGGCGGCGGACGCCGTTTCCAACGCGGTCGTCTTCAACACCTGCGCGGTGACCGGCGAGGCGGTGCGCCAGGCGCGCCAGGCGATCCGCAAGGCCCGGCGCGAACGCCCCGATGCGCGCCTCATCGTCACCGGCTGCGCCGCCCAGATCGATCCGGCGGCCTTCGCCACCATGCCGCAGGTGGACCTGGTGCTCGGCAACGCCGAGAAGGCCGAGCCGGGCGCCCTCGTGGGGAACGGCGCGCGCGTGCGGGTGGGCGACATCATGGCCGTCCGCGGGCCGGCCGGCGGCGTCATCGACGGGCTGAAGGAGCGGGCGCGGGCCTATGTGGAGGTGCAGAACGGCTGCGACCACCGGTGCACCTTCTGCGTCATCCCGTTCGGCCGCGGCAATTCCCGGTCGATCCCCGCCGAGCGGGTGGTTTCGCAGGCGCGCCGGCTGGCGGCCGCCGGCTACGCCGAGGTCGTGCTCACCGGCGTCGACCTGACGAGCTGGGGCGCCGACCTATCCGGCTCGCCGGTGCTCGGCGATCTGGTCGCCGCCGTCCTTGATCAGGTTCCGGAGCTTCCCCGGCTGCGGCTCTCCTCCATCGACGCGGCCGAGATCGACGCCTCGCTGATGCGCTGCATCGCCGAGCAGCCGCGGCTGATGCCGCACCTGCACCTGTCGCTTCAGTCCGGCGACGATCTGATCCTGAAGCGGATGAAGCGGCGGCACGGTCGGGTCGACGCCCTGCGGCTCGTCGAGGCGGTGCGCAAAGTCCGTCCGGAGACCGCCTTCGGCGCCGACCTCATCGCCGGCTTTCCCACCGAGACCGAGGCGGCGTTCGAGAACACGCTTTCGCTCGTGGAGGCGGCCGGGCTCTCGTTCCTCCACGTCTTTCCGTTCAGCCCCCGGCCCGGAACGCCGGCGGCCCGGATGCCGCAGGTTCCGTCCGGGGTGGTGAAGGAGCGGGCGGCGCGCCTGCGCGCCGCGGGCGCGGCGGCCTTGGCGCGGCGCCTGGAGCGCCAGGTCGGCCGGCGCGTCCGGGCGCTGGTGGAGCGGCCCGGCCTGGCGCGGGCCGAGGACTTCACGGAAGTCGCGTTCGCGGGCGCGGCCCCGACCGGGACGCTCATCGACGGCCTCGCCGTCGGGCACGACGGACGTCGCCTGGAGCTGGCGCGGTGACGGAGGCCAAGCTGGGTTGGCTGCAGCGCCTCGGGGCGGGCCTCTCGCGCACCACCCGCCAGATGACCGAGCAGGTGACGCAGGTCTTCGCCGGCCGGCCCCTGGATCAGGAGCAGCTCGACGCGCTCGAGGAGATGCTGATCGAGGCCGACATCGGCCCTTCCGCCGCCGCCCGCATCACTCAGGCGTTCGGCGAGCAACGGTTCGGCAAGGTGGCTGACGATCGCGAGGTCAAGGAGGCGCTGGCCGCGGCGGTGGCCGCCGAGTTGGTCCCGCGGCAGGGCCGGTTCGATCCGCTCTCCGGCCCGAAACCCTACCTCGTGCTGTTCGTCGGGGTGAACGGATCGGGCAAGACGACCACGCTGGGCAAGATCGCCGCCGACCTGACGGCCCGCGGGGCGAAGGTCCTCATCGCCGCCGCCGACACCTTCCGCGCCGCCGCGGTTGAGCAGCTCGAGGTCTGGGCGAACCGGGCCGGCGCGGGCTTCGTCAGCGGCCCGACGGGCGCAGACGCCGCCGCCCTCGCCTACGACGCCTTCGCCAAGGCCAGGGCCGAGGGCTATGACGTGGTCCTGGTGGACACCGCCGGCCGCCTGCAGAACAAGCAGGATCTGATGAACGAGCTCAGCAAGATGGTCCGGGTGGTGCGCAAGCTCGATCCCGAAGCCCCGCATGAGGTGCTTCTCGTCCTCGACGCCACGGTGGGACGCAACGCCGTCGCCCAGGAGAACGTTTTCGGCAATCTCATCGGGGTCACGGGCATCGTCATGACCAAGCTCGACGGCACGGCGCGCGGGGGAGTGCTGGTCTCGGTGGCCCAGGCCTCCGACTCGCCGATCAAGCTGATCGGGGTGGGCGAGGGGGTCGACGACCTGCAGCCGTTCGATGCGCGGGCCTTCTCCCGCTCTCTGGTCGGGCTCGAGGCCTGAGCGTGCCGGAGACGAAGTCCGCACCGATCATCCGCCAGCTCGTCAACGCGGCGCCGGCGGTGGCGTTTCTGGCGACCCTGCTGATCACCCGCCAGTTCCGTGAGGCCACCTGGGTGCTGATCGGCTGCTCGGCGGCGGCGCTGGCGGCGAGCCTGGCGATCGAGCGGCGGATCGCGCCGATCCCGGCCTTTTCGGGGGGCGCGGCCCTGGTCTTCGGGGGACTGTCGCTGCTTCTGCACCGCAACGACCTGCTGCAGATGAAGATGACCATCGTGGACGCGGTGCTGGGGGCCGGGTTGTTCATCGGGCTGGCGCTCAGGAAGAACCCGTTGAAGCTCCTGCTGGGCGCGGCGATCGCCCTGCCGGACCGGGCCTGGCGCGTGCTGACAATCCGCTACGGCCTCTTCTTCTGGGCCTGCGCCCTGGCCAACGAGATCGTCCGCCGGACCCAGACCGCGGAAGTCTGGGCGACCTTCCGGGTGGCGGCCATCGTCGCGGCGGTCGGCTTCGGCGCCGCCCAGACACCGTTCCTGATGAAGTACTGGGACCAGCCGGGCTCGCCGCCGCCGCCCCAGCCGCCCGAGCCGGGCTTCTAGCGGGGCCGGCCGCGCCGGTCGGCCCCAAGGAGCCCCAGAGACCCCCAAGAACCTCCAGGACCCATTGACGCCCACGGACGGTGTGTCGTCAAAATGACGTAACCGTCGGGTATCTGGCGGCGCGGGGTCTGTCGCGAAGGGGGCGTCATGGCCAAGAAGCAGAAGGGCGCGGACGGAGGGCTCTCGCAGTCGGTAACCCATCTGTTGCATCGGGTTCTGCAACTGGCGTTGGACTTCCATACCGAGGCTGCGGGACAGTCTGGCCTCACCCAGCGCCAGTTCACGGTGCTGGCGGCCGCGGGGGCGTCCGAGGGGGTTTCACAGAGCGATCTTGTCCGGGCGACCGGCATCGACCGTTCGACCCTGGCCGACCTGGTCGCGCGGATGATCACCAAAGGTCTCCTGGAGCGTGAACGCTCGACCACCGACGCCAGGGCCAATTGCGTACGGCTCAGCGAGGCGGGGCGCGCGGCGCTGACCGAGGGGGTTCGGCCCGCGGCCCGGTCGGACGCGCGGCTCCTGGGACTCTTGCCTTCCAAGAAGCGCGAGGCGTTTCTGAAGACCTTGACCACGCTGGCCGCCGCCGCCGACGCGGCCGGGTCGCCAGCCAAGCCCGCGAAGGTCAAGGCGCCGAAGGCCGAAAAGGCGAAGTCGAAGGCGAAGGCCAAGTCGGCCGAGAAGCGCAAGCACAAGTCCGGCAAGAAGCCGCCGAAGGCCGCCTAGCTAGGCTTTCAAACCTTGATGTCGATGACCGATCCGGGCCGGGGGATCGTGGGCGCCGGCTCGTCCGTTGTGGGCGCCGGCGTCGGCGGCGGCACCGCGGCGTTCGGGGGGGGCTGCGCCGTTCCGGACAGCGCCGCCTGGAAGAAGGCCTTCTGGGCCGCAACCCGTCCGTCAATCCGCGCCGCCGGCGCGGGCGGGGGGGCGGGCGGCCAGACAGGCGGGCGGACGGAGAGGGCCATGCGCGCGGCTCGAGATCGGCGAGGGGGCAGACAGAGAGAGAGAGGTGGACGCTGGCCGGTTATGGTCAACGGGAAGTTAACGCGAAGGCTCACCGCGCCTTGGCGAGCAATGCCTCGGCCGAATCGGCGGTGAGCGGCTCGGCCTGCTTGTCGATGATCCGCCCGTCGGGTCCCACCAGATAGGTTTCCGGCACCCCGGAGATTCCGAAGTCGATGCCCGTGCGGCCGTCGCGGTCGACGAGGGCGAGCGCGTAGGGATCGCCGAACTTGGCCAGGAAGGCGCGTGAGGCGGCGGGATCATCCTTCCACGCCACCCCGACGATGCGCACGCCCTCGGCCTTGAGCGCCATCAGGGTGGGCGCCTCCTGGGCGCAGGGAGCGCACCAGGACGCGAAGAAGTTGACGAGGGTCGGACCCTGGATCGCCGCTTTCAGCGGCGCGACGGTCCCGCTCGCCAGCGTCGGCAGCACCGCGTTCGGCGCCGGCTGACCGACCGTCGCCCTCGGGCTCACCTTCGGATTGTGGTGGAAGAGGATGAACCCGGCGAAGACGGCGATCAGGGCGAGGAATGAGGCCGCCGGGGCGAGAGCCAGGTAGCGGCTCATGGTTCGGATTCCGCGAGGGCCTCTTCGCCAGTCTCGTTCTCGAGCGCCTCGGTGCGGCGGCGCCAGCGCCGGGCGCGGGCCAGGGTGTCGAGGACCATCCAGGCGAAGCCGAGGGCGCTCAGCCCGTAGGCTGGCCAGACGAATGCGGCGTATCGGTCGGCGAGCATCACCGGAAAGCGGCGCGCGCCGCCAGCGCCTGGCTCCTGCGCCGCCAGACCTCGGCGCGGGTCCGCTCCATCCACAGAGCCCCGAAGGCGAGCAGGTAACCGGCGCCCATCAGCACGAGAGGGATGAGGAACACCGCGGCGATGGTCGGCCCGCCGGCCCGGAAGATCGACTCGCCCTGGTGCAGGCTGTTCCACCAGTCCACCGAGAACTTGATGACGGGCAGGTTGATCAGTCCCACGAGCGCCAGGATGGCGGCCGCGCGCCCGGCCTTCACCTCGTCGTCGATGGCCGAGCGCAAGGCGATGTAGGCGACGAACAGCAGGAAGAGCACCAGCACCGAGGTGAGGCGCGCATCCCACACCCACCAGGCGCCCCACATCGGCCGCCCCCAGAGCGAGCCGGTCACCAGGGCCATGAGGGTGAAGCCGGCGCCCAGCGGGGCGGCGGCCGCCGCCGCCGCGTCCGCCAGCGCGTGCCGGAAGACGAGGGCGAAGAAGCTCGCGCCGCCGAGGCAGGCGTAGGCCGCCATGGCGGCCCAGGCGGCCGGGACATGGACGAACATGATCCGCACCGTCGTCCCCTGCTGGTAGTCCTCGGGGGCGGCGAGGCCGAGCCAGAGGCCGGCGGCGAGGAAGGCGGCGGCCGCCGCGCCCAGCAGCGGCGCCGCCCAGCGGGAGAACGCCATGAACCGGTGCGGGTTGGCGAGCGCCGTCAGCATGGCCGCCGATTAAAGGCCCGGGCCGCCGGCGGCAAGCGCGCCGCCGGCGCCGACGTCCAAGCTAGCGGTCCCGGTCCGGCCCGTCGCCGTGCGGACCTCCGTGCATCGGCCCGCCGCCCATCATCCTTCCCCCCATCATCATCCGCTCGTGACCGCGGGCGCTGAGCACGGCGTCGAAGGCCCGCTGCTGGCTTGGGGTCAGCTGGGCGTAGAAGGTCTTCAGGGCCTGGGCGCGAGCAGCGAGGCGCGTACGCATCTCGTCGAGATGGGCGATCATCCGGTCAGCCCGCCGCGGCGCCGTGAGGCCTTCGTCGTCCCAGCGGCCCATGCCCATCCGATGGCGTTCGGCCTCGTCGGGCGGAGTGGCCGTCTCCATGAAGGCGTTGAGCGCGCCTTGCTGATCGGGGCGCAGCTGCAGGATGTCGCTGAGCCGCCGGGCCTTCTCGGCCCTCATCTGGGCGGGATCCGGCCAGGCCGTCCGATCGGGGGCCTGACTGGCGCTGGCGGACGGCGCCGGCGGCGCGGCGGGCTCGGCGATCGCGGCCGCGGCGGCGATGGCCAGGCATAGTGCGCCGCCGGTGACGAGGGCCGTGCGGCGAAGGTCTGAGATCATGGAGGCTTTCCGACTGTGCGTCCCTAGTTCGCCCTATTGGCGCCCTCGTGCTTCAAGCCGATTTCGGTTCCGCGACCGAATGTTTCACCGTGGCCGCTCAAGACTGCGCATTCCGGCACGCGGCGGCCATGGCCAGGGGCGCGAGCCCGCCGGCGGCGAGGGCGTAGGCGATGAGGAGCAGCAGGCCGCTGCGCCACGGCAGATGAGCCGCGAAGGCGTCGATCGCCCCGCCGCCGAAGATCACCGGCGGGGTGAGCAACGGCAGGACGACGACGGCGATGAGCAGGCCGCCGCGGCGGCTTCCGAGCGCCAGGGCCGCGCCGGTCCCGCCCACGAAGGCGAAGGCGAGACCTCCCGCCGCCGCGCAGGCCAGGATCAGCGGCGCCAGGGAGGGGGAGGCGCCGAGCGCGACGGCCGCCAGCGGCGCGGCCAGGCTGAGGGGCGCGCCGACCGCGGTCCACTGGGCGAGGCACTTCACCGCCGCCACCGCCTCCAGCGGTGTCGGCGAGAGGGCGATGAGATCCAAGGCGCCGTCCTCGAAGTCGCGCTCGAACAGCCGCTCCAGCGACAGGAGCGAGGCGAGCGCCAGGGCCACCCAGGCGAGGCCCGGCGCCGTGGCCGCCAGCCGCTCCGGGGAAGGCCCCAGCGCCAGGGGGACCAGCGTCGCCACCGCCGCATAGAAGCCGACGCTCAGCAAAGGGCCGCCGCCGCCGTTCCAGGCGAGCGCGAGCTCGCGGCGGTACAGGCGCCAGAGCAGCTTCATGCGGGAAGCGGCGCCGTTCGAGCCGGGATCGGAAGCGGATCGTGCACGGCCGCCAGGATCAGGCCGCCGCCGAGGAGGTGCCGCTGCATGGCCTCGCCGAAGAGCTCCCTGTGGCGCGCGTCCAGGGGCGCCAGCGGCTCGTCCAGCAGCCAGAGGGACCGGGGGCTGGCCAGCAGCCGAGCCAGGGCCAGGCGCCGTCGCTGGCCGGCCGAAAGGCGACGGACTTCCAGGTCGAGCAGGGGCGTGAGCCCCAGCTCCCCGGCCGCCGCCAGCGCGCTCGCCTGGCTCCCGCCGGTCCAGGCCGCCTGGAAGAGCAGCTCGCTGCGCGCCGAGCGGGCGCTCTTCAATCCTTCCTGGTGTCCTACGAGATGGACGTCGCGGCCGCGGGCCTCGTCCTCGTCCAGGGGGCCCGCCGGCCCCGCGAACGCCACCCGCCCGCGCGCCGGGGCGATGAAGCCGGCGACGGTCCGCAGAAGGCTGGTCTTGCCGGCGCCGTTCGCGCCGGTGAGGGCCGCCGCCTCGCCGGCCGCGAGCTCCAGCCCGAAGCCCCGGAACAACGGCCGGTCTCCACGGCGAACCTCCAGATCCTCGATCGCCAGGCGTGCGATCATCGCCTGGGCGGCCAGGCTTTTAGGCGCCCCGCATGGACGGCGCTCAACCTCGAGGCTATGAAGCCCGCGGCCGCGTCCGGGACGCCGTTTCGGCCCCTGCGCGGCGCTGGGCCGGACGCTGTGTGTCCGGTCTTATCAGCGCGCGATCCCGGTATCGAGTTTGGGGCGGCCTTGAACAGGGAAGGACCCTCGCATGGCGTCGATCGACAGCCTCAACACCCGCCGGGACCTCGTGGTCGGCGGGACGACCTATCATTACTACAGCTTGCCGGAGGCGGAAGCGGCCGGCCTCGCCGGAATCTCGCGGCTGCCGGTGTCGCTGAAGGTGCTGCTCGAGAATCAGCTGCGGTTCGAGGACGGCGTCTCGGTGGGCAAGGACGACCTGCGCGCCATCGCCGCCTGGCTGGAGAACAAGGGCAAGGTCGAGCACGAGATCAGCTTCCGGCCCGCCCGGGTGCTGATGCAGGACTTCACCGGCGTGCCGGCGGTGGTCGATCTGGCGGCCATGCGCGACGCCCTGGCCAAGCTTGGCGCCGATCCGGCCAAGATCAATCCGCTGGCGCCGGTGGACCTGGTGATCGACCACTCGGTCATGGTGGATCGCTTCGGCACGCCGGACGCCTTCGGCGAAAACGTCGAGAAGGAGTACCAGCGCAACCTCGAGCGCTATCGCTTCCTTCGCTGGGGCTCGGGCGCCTTCGACAATTTCCGGGTCGTTCCCCCCGGCACCGGCATCTGCCATCAGGTGAACCTGGAATACCTTGCCCAGACGGTCTGGAGCGCCCGGATCGGCGAGGCCGCGGTCGCCTACCCGGACACCGTGGTGGGCACCGATTCCCACACGACGATGGTGAACGGCCTCTCGGTGCTCGGATGGGGCGTCGGCGGCATCGAGGCCGAGGCGGCGATGCTCGGCCAACCGATTCCGATGCTGATTCCCGAGGTGGTGGGCTTCCGTCTCACCGGCGCCCTGCCGGAGGGCGCGACAGCCACCGACCTCGTCCTCACGGTCACCCAGATGCTGCGCAAGAAGGGGGTGGTCGGCAAGTTCGTCGAATACTTCGGGCCCAGCCTTGGGGGCCTGACCATCGAGGACCAGGCGACGATCGCCAACATGGCGCCGGAATACGGGGCCACCTGCGGCTTCTTCCCGATCACCCAGTCGACCCTGGACTACCTCGCGGCCACCGGTCGCGCCCCCGAGCGGGTGGCGCTGGTTGAAGCCTACGCCAAGGCCCAGGGGATGTGGAGCGAGCCCGGCCACCCCGAGCCGGAGTTCTCCGACACCCTGGAGCTCGACCTCTCCACCGTCCGCCCGTCGCTGGCCGGCCCGAAGCGGCCGCAGGACCGGGTGCTGCTCGCCGAGGCGGCCCGCGAGTTCCGCGAGGGGCTTTATTCGGAGTTCGGCAAGAACGAGGAGACCGGCGAGCGCCGCGCGCCGGTAGGCGGCGAAGACTACGACCTCGGCAACGGCGACGTCGTGATCGCGGCCATCACCTCGTGCACCAACACCTCCAACCCCAGCGTCCTGATCGGCGCCGGTCTCTTGGCCAAGAACGCGGTGGCCAAGGGCCTGAAGACCAAGCCGTGGGTGAAGACCTCGCTCGCGCCCGGCTCGCAGGTGGTGACCGACTACCTGGCCAAGGCGGGGCTGCAGAAGCCCCTGGACGCGCTCGGCTTCAACCTGGTGGGCTACGGCTGCACCACCTGCATCGGCAACTCCGGCCCGCTCCCCGAGCCGATCTCGAAGGCGGTTCAGGAGAGCGACCTGGTGGCGGTCTCGGTCCTCTCGGGCAACCGCAACTTCGAGGGCCGGGTGAACCCCGACACCCGGGCCAACTATCTGGCCTCTCCCCCGCTGGTGGTGGCCTACGCCCTGGCCGGCTCGATGCTGATCGACCTCGACAACGATCCGCTCGGCCCGGGAAAGGGGGGCAAGCCCGTCTATCTGAGGGACATCTGGCCCTCGAACGAGGAGATTCGGACGATCCAGCGCAAGGTGGTCTCCGAATCGATGTTCGAAGCCCGCTACGGCGACGTCTTCAAGGGAGACGCGCACTGGCGGTCGATCGACGCGGCCGGCGGCCAGACCTACGCCTGGGACATCGGTTCGACCTACGTTCAGAACCCGCCCTATTTCGAGGGCCTCACGATGACGCCGGAACCGGTCACGGACGTCATCGAAGCCCGCATTCTCGGCATCTTCGGCGATTCGATCACCACCGACCACATCAGCCCGGCCGGCAATATCCGCAAGACCTCGCCGGCCGGCGAATACCTGACCCAGCATCAGGTCGGCCAGGCGGACTTCAATTCCTATGGGGCCCGGCGCGGCAATCACGAGGTGATGATGCGGGGGACCTTCGCCAACATCCGCATCCGCAACAAGATCACCCCCGACATCGAGGGCGGGGTCACCAGGCACTTCCCGTCCGGCGAGGTGATGTCGATCTACGACGCGGCCATGCGCTACAAGGCCGAGGGGCGGCCGGCGGTCATCTTCGCCGGCAAGGAATACGGCACCGGCTCCTCGCGCGACTGGGCCGCCAAGGGCACCAAGCTGCTCGGCATCCGGGCGGTGATCGCCGAGAGCTACGAGCGCATCCACCGGTCCAATCTGGTGGGAATGGGCGTCCTGCCGCTCCAGTTCATCCACGAAGGCTGGCAGCGGCTTGGCCTCACCGGCGAGGAGATCGTTTCCATCCGGGACCTGGAGGATCTGTCGCCCCGCCGGCAGCTGATGGTGGAGGTCTATCGGCCCTCGGATGGAAAGATCGCCCGCTTTCCGGTCCGCTGCCGAATCGACACGCCTACCGAGATGGAATACTTCCGCCACGGCGGCGTCCTGAACTACGTCCTGCGCAACCTCGCGAAGGCCGGCTGAAGCTCACGGCTTAGTGAACCGCCAGCGCGAGCAACTGCGACTAATACCCCGGCCGATGAAATGGGGTGTCCTTGCGCTCGCGCTCGCCGGTTCGGCGATCTCGGCGTCGGCGGCTTGCGCACGCCCGCCGGTGGTGGTCGAGCTGTTCACCGCCCAGGGCTGCTCTTCCTGCGACAAGGCCGACGCCTATGTGGCGCGCCTGGCCGACGACAACGGCGTGATCGCCCTCACCTATTCGGTGGACTACTGGGACTACCTCGGGTGGAAGGACACCTTCGCCAAGCCGGAATTCGCCGATCGGCAGCGCGCCTACGCCCACCGCCTCGGCGTCGCTGAAGTCTACACGCCTCAGGTGATCGTGGACGGCCGCGCCCAGACGGCGGCGGTGCAAGGGGGCGACGTGGACCGGCTGATCCGGGCCGCCCGGCGCGAGCGTGTGGATCCGCCCGAAATGCGCCGTCGACCGGATAGTCGGCTCGCAGTGGGCTCCGGCCCGCGCCCGAAGGGCGGCGCGGAGGTATGGCTCGTGCGCTTCGATCCGCGCCAGCAGGAGGTCGAGGTCAAGGACGGCGACAACCGGGGCAAGACCGTGACCGAGCGCAACGTCGTGGTGGAGATCGTCCGGCTCGGGGCCTGGAGCGGCAAGCCGGTGCTGCTGAAGATCCCGCCTGCGTCCCAGGAGGGCCTGGAGGAAGTCTTCCTTCTCCAGGGGCGAGAGGGCGGCCGAATCCTCGCGGACCTGCGCGGCCAGACGCCGTAGCTCCGGTCGCATGGACCAAGGCGCCGGCGGCGGGTAAACCGCCGGCATGGCGATCGGGGTGTTCGATTCGGGGATCGGGGGCCTGACGGTGCACCATGCCCTGGTCCGACGCCTGCCGCAGGCGGATTTCGTCTATCTGGCCGACCAGGCGAACAGCCCTTACGGCGGGCGGCCGGGCGAGGAGATCGTCAAGCTCACCCGCGCCGGCTGCGAGCGCCTGTTTGCTCAAGGGTGCGACGTGGTGATCCTCGCCTGCAACACCGCCGCGGCGGTGGCGCTGCGGCGCCTGCAGCAGACCTGGTTGCCCGGTTTCCGGCGCGATCTTGGAAGGCCGGTGAACGTGCTCGGGCTCATCGTCCCGACGATCGAGGCCGCGACCGGGGTGCCCTGGGCCCAGGAGTTGGAGGTCCGCGGCGAGCGGCGCGAGCGCCTCGAGGTGCTCGGCGTCTTCTCCACCCCGGCGACCGCGACGAGCCGCGTCTACGAAATCGAGATCGACAAGCGAAGCGAGGCCTTCGCGGTCTTCTCCGAGCCTTGCCCCACCCTCGCCAAGCTGATCGAGGCAGGTGAGTCCGATGCGACCTTGCAGCCGATCGTCGAGACCCATGTCGCGGCCCTCGAGCGTCGCATCGGGCGCCCGCCCGACCGCGCCATTCTCGGCTGCACCCACTACGAGATCATCGCCGGGCTGTTCCGCGCGGCGCTTCCCCAGGCCACTTCGCTGATCCACCAGCCGGGCGCCACCGCCGAGGCGGTGGAGCGCTATCTGGGACGGCATCCGGAGTACGATCCGGGCCGCGCCGGCGTCAGACGCTTCCTGACCACCGGCGCGCCTGGGCTCCAGAACGGGTTGGCCGAGCGGTTCTGGGGCGAGCCGCTGACTTTCGAGGCGGCTTAGGCTCGCGGCCCGCCAAGGCCTGTGAGGGCCGTCAAGCCGCCGCCGAGCAGCCCATGGAATCGTCGGCCGGCAGGTAGCTCCACAGGCTGGCGACCAAAGGCTCGATCTCCGCAGCGCGCAGCCGCAGCGGATCGGTCCCCGCCAGACGCTGGCTCAAAGCATGCGCCGTGGCCCGCAATCCCGAATCCGATTTCGCCTTGGCCACGCCGGCCAGCTCTTCGGCCTGGGCGAGCATGGAGCGCAGGGCCTGGCGTGGATCGCGGTCCACCGCCTCCAGCGCCGCCTTAAGGATCCGGACGGCCTGCACCAGCCGCGCATCGTCCCCTGTGGTCGAGTGGTCGACGCGACGCTTCAAGGGGCCGGCGTAGTCGCCGGAATTGAACCGCCGCCGGTCGGGCCCGACATAGGCGATCCCCTCGATCCAGTCGCGCCGCCGCAGCGTCACCGCCTCGAGCCGGCGCATGAGATCCTTGATCGTGAACGGCTTGCGCAGGAACTCGTGCACCCCCGCGTCGCGGGCCTCGATGATCGCCGAGGCGGTCGCCTCGGAGCAGATGAGGATCACCGGCGCCCGTCGGCAGGCGAATTCGCTCCGTCGCAAGGCTCGGGTGAAGGCGGCGCCGTCCACGCCGGCGCATTGCTCGACGAAGACGATGTGCGGATCCACGCGCTCGGCGAGGATGAGGCCGCGGTCGTGATCCGTCGCCGTCCAGATCTGGCAGTGGCAGACGTCGCGAAGCAATTCGGACAGCAGCTTGGCGCCGGCGGGCAGCGGGTCGACGATCAGAACCCGCTGCATCCGGGCCCCGATGCGCTGCAGCATTTTCGGATCGGCGACGAACACCCGGGCGGCTTCCTGCGGCTGGTGGAATTCTGTAACGCCGATATGTGGGCCTGCGATGGTAAACACCGGCTTGACGCGGCGGACCCCCTCTCCGGGCCGCGGTCAGTCCTGGAACGGGTCCCGCATCAGGATCGTGTCCTCACGCTGGGGGCTGGTGGAGACCAGGGCAACGGGCGCGCCGATCAGTTCCTCGATCCGCCGCACGTACTTGACCGCGGCGGCCGGCAGGTCCCGGAACGAGCGGGCTCCGCGCGTGCTCTCGGTCCAGCCCTCGATCTCTTCGTAGACCGGCCGGACGGCGCCCTGCGCCTTCAGTCCGGCGGGCAGGTAGTCCAGGCGGGCGCCCTCGGACTCGTAGCCGACGCAGATCCTGAGGGATGTCAGTCCGTCGAGGACGTCAAGCTTGGTAAGGGCGATGCCCTCGATGCCGCTCAGCGCCACCGACTGGCGCACGAGCACCGCGTCGAACCAGCCGCAGCGACGGACCCGGCCGGTGACCGTGCCGAGCTCTCGGCCGACTTCCAGCAGATGGCGTCCGACCTCGTCGTGAAGCTCGGTGGGGAACGGGCCCTCGCCCACGCGCGTGGTGTAGGCCTTGACGATCCCGAGCACGTAGCCCGCGCCCTTCGGCCCCAGCCCCGACCCGGCCGCCGCCTGCCCGGCCACGGTGTTGGAGGAGGTCACGAAGGGGTAGGTGCCGTGGTCCACGTCCAGCAGCGCCCCTTGCGCGCCCTCGAAGAGCACCCGGCGGCCGGCCTTGACCGCCTCTCCAAGGACCCGCCAGGCGGGCTTGGCGAAGGGCAGGATCTTCGGGGCGACCGCCTCGAGCTCGGCGAGCATCGCGGCCGGCGCCGCGCTCGGCAGACCGAGGCCCCGCCGCAGGGGCTCGTGGTGCGCGAGCAGGCGGTCGATCTTCGCCTTCAGCGCCTCGCAGTCGGAAAGGTCCGCCACCCGGATCGCCCGGCGGCCGACCTTGTCCTCGTAGGCCGGCCCGATGCCCCGTCCGGTGGTGCCGATCTTGCTGGCCGAGGCGGCCTCGCGTGCAACGTCCAGATCGCGGTGCAGCGGCAGGATGAGGGCCGCGTTGTCGGCCAGCGCCAGCAGCTCGGGGGTGACGGTCACGCCCTGGCCGCCGAGGCGCTCGATCTCCTCCAGCAGGTGCCATGGATCGACGACCACGCCGTTGCCGATCACCGAAAGCTTGCCCTGGACGACCCCGGACGGGAGCAGGGAGAGCTTGTAGGTCTGGTCGCCGACCACCAGGGTGTGGCCGGCGTTGTGGCCGCCCTGGAACCGGGCCACGACGTCGGCGCGGCTGGAAAGCCAGTCGACGAGCTTGCCCTTTCCCTCGTCGCCCCACTGGGCGCCGACCACCGTCACATTTGCCATGGGTGCGATCTTCCGCCCTGCCGGGCGACTCCCGACCGCCCTTCGACAGGGGCTCGGCGGCGGGACACCCCGGGTGAAATTCGGAGCGGGCGGCCTTTAGACCGGCGCCGCCGAACGCGTCAAGCGGCCGGATCGGGCGACAACGGCGCGGCGGCCAACATGGCCTCGGCCATGGCGCAGTGCATGGCGATGCCGCGGGCCATCACCTGCTCGTCGATGACCATGTGGTTGGAGTGGAGGGCGCAGCAATGACGCAAGTCGGCGTCCGGCCCGGCCGCGCCGAGCCAGGCCATGGCGCCCGGGACCTTCTGCAGCACATAGGCGAAGTCTTCGGCGCCCATGACCGGGTTCGGCATCCGGATCCAGCCCTGGTCGCCGAACAAGGTGCGGGCGGCCAGCTCGACGAGGTCGACGACCCGGCCGTCGCAGACGGTCACCGGGAAACCCTGCCGAATCTCCAGCTCCGCTTCCGCGCCGTGGGCGGCGGCGATGCCGTGGACGAGCCCCTCGATCGCCTCGTGGACGAGTTTGCGGGTGCGCTCCGAAAGCGTGCGGATCGTGCCCCAGAGCTTCACCGTCTCGGGGATCACGTTGTCCGCGCCCCCTGCCTCGATCTGGGGAACGCTGATCACCGCCGGATCGAAGACCGAGGTGCGCCGCGTCACCATGGTCTGCAGCGCCAGGACGATCTCGCAGGCGATCGGGACCGGGTCGAGGGCGTCATGGGGCATGGAGGCGTGACCGCCCCGTCCCTTGACCTCGATGTGAAGCTTGTCGGACGCGGCCAGCAGCGCTCCCGCGCGGCTGGCGATCACGCCGTGGCGCATGGTCGGACTGATGTGCAGCGCGAAGGCCGCGTCCGGAAGCGGGTCGAGCAGCCCATCCGCCAGCATGAACCTCGCCCCGTGCCAGCCCTCCTCGCCGGGCTGGAACATGAACATCACCGAGCCCGCCAGGCTCTCGCGCTGGGCGCAGAGGGCGCGCGCCGCGGCCACCAGCATGGCGACATGGGCGTCGTGGCCGCAGGCGTGCATGGCCCCGGGAACCCTGGAAGCGAAGGGCAGGCCGGTGTCCTCGATCAGCGGCAGCGCGTCCATGTCGCCGCGTAACAGCACCCGCGGCCCCGGCGCTCCGTGCAGCACGGCCACGAGGCCGCTGGTCGAGGATCCCTCGCGGATCTCCAGCGGCAGGCCGGCGAGCGCGGCCTTCACCTTGGCGGTGGTCTTCGGGGTGTCGAGTCCGAGCTCGGGCTCGCCATGGATCGCCCGGCGCAGGTGGATGGCGTCCGCCAAGAGGGCCTCGCCGACCGCCGTCCAGGTCTTGGAAGGGATGAGGCTCATGGCCGGCGAAACTCCGTGATGTCCTGCGCTGCAGGATGGGCGCGTCGGCAGGCTCAAGTCCAGTCGCCGGTCCGGATAGGGAGGGCGGCTCAGCCGTATCGCTGTTTCAGCAACCTGAAGAGGCCGCGGATCGCCTGTGCCTCGCCCCCGATCGGCCATCCCGGACGGTTGCGGCCGTTCCAGGCGAAGATGTCGAAGTGCGCCCAGGGCCCAGGCGGCGCGAACCGCTTCAGGAACAGGGCGGCGGTGATCGAACCGGCTTGCGCCCAGGCGTCCGGATCGTTCTTCAGGTCCGCGATGTCGCTATCGAGCGCCGCTTCGTAGGGCGTCCACAGCGGCATCCGCCAGACCGGGTCCTCCGCGGCCTTCGCCGCCGCGGCGATCGCATCGGCGAGCGCATCGTCGTCGGTGTAGAAAGGCGGCACCTCCGGTCCGAGGGCGGCGCGCGCCGCCCCGGTCAGGGTCGCCAGATCCAAGGTCAAGTCGGGCGCGAGCTCGGCCGCGCGCGCGAGGGCGTCGGCGAGGACGAGACGGCCCTCCGCGTCTGTGTTGCCGATTTCGATCGAGAGTCCCTTGCGCGAGCCGATCACGTCGCCGGGACGGATGGCGTCGCCGGAGATGGCGTTCTCGGCCACCGGGAGCAGGATCGCGAGTCGCACCGGAAGGGCGGCGTCCATCACCATCCGTCCCAGCGCCAGGGCGTGGGCCGCGCCGCCCATGTCCTTCTTCATCGTCCGCATGCCGGCCGGAGGCTTGATGTCGAGGCCGCCGGTGTCGAAGACGATTCCCTTGCCCACGATCGCCAGAAGCGGGCGGCCCGCCTCTCCCCAGGCGATCTCGATCATGCGCGGCGCACGCTCGGGCGCCGCCGCGCGCCCCACGGCGTGGACGGCCGGGTAGCCGGCCTCGATCAGCGCCTCGCCAGCGGTCGCGCTCATGGTCGCGCCGAACGCCTCGGCCACCTCGCGGGCGATGGTTTCCATCTGCCGCGGGCCCATGTCGTTGGCCGGCGTGTTGATCATGTCGCGGGCGAGGGCGCAGGCGTGGGAGATCATCCGCAGCTCTTCCCGGTCGATCCCCTCGGGCGCGACCAACTTCGCCCCGGGCTCCGCATGCTTCTGGCGGTAGCGGTCGAAGCGGTAGGCCCCGAGCGCCCAGGCCAGCGCCACGTCGGCCGCAGGGACCGAGGGCGACGGGTCGAGCCAATAGAGCCCCGCCGGAAGCCGCGCGGGCAGCGCCCGCAGCGGCGTCGCCTTCGCCTCGGCCGCCGGACCGATCCCCACCAGCACGCGTTGGAGCCCCGCCTCGCCGACGAGCTGGGCGATCTGGCCGGTCTTGCCGGCGAATTTGCCAAGCTCCGCCTGGATCCGCAGCGCCGGAGGGAGCGCGGCCAACGTCGCCTCGGCCTGCTCGGCGGCGACGAGGCCTATGGGAACGGTGGACCCTTCGGCTTTCGCGGCGACGGCGTCGGACATGGCGGGGCTCGCGGGATGTGGGGCGGGGTTATGCTTAACGCTTCCTTGACGCTCGCCGCCGACACTGGCGGCCGAAGAACGACAAGGCGGTTCATCCATGTGTCGCAAGCTGGTCTTTCTCGCAACCGTGGCTGCCCTGGGCGCCGTGGCCGCCGGCGCGGTCGCGGCCCCTTCGGCCACGCTCCCGGCCGGCCGCGCGGCGCAGCCGGCCATGGCCGCGCCGACCGCTCCGGCGCGCGCGGCCCGGCCCGCTCCGCCCCGCAAGGCGAGCCCGCAGGTGCGCGCCGAGGCCGATCGCCTGGACCCGCTCGCCCAGGCCGCCTTCTGGGCGCGCGAGTTCGACCTCGATCCCGCCGACGCCGAGGCGGGCGTGAAGCTGGCCAAGGCGCTGCGGGCCCTGCAGCGGTATGACGAGGCGGCCGCCGCCGCCGACCAGGTCCTGGTGGTTCAGCCGAAGAATCTGGAGGCGTTGCTGGAAAGCGCCCGGGCGCGCGTGGCGGGCAATCAGGGTTTCTACGCCATCGACGGGGCCAGGCGCGCGCAGGCGCTGGCGCCGCGCGACTGGCGGCCAGTCACGCTCCTGGCGCTGGCGCTGGAGCAGTCCAACCGGAACGACGAGGCGCTCGCGGACCTGCAGAAGGCTCTGGCGCTGGCGCCGGACAACCCGGCCACCCTCACCAATCTCGGCATGTTCTATGCCGCCCATGGCGACGGCGCCCAGGCCGAGCCGCTTCTGCGCAGGGCCGCCTCGCTCCCCGGTGCGAGCGCTCAGGAACGGCAGAACCTGGCGCTGGTGCTGGGCCTCGAGGGACGGCTCGACGAGGCCGAGCGCCTGGCGCGGGATGATCTGCCGCCGGAGGCGGTCGAAAACAACCTTGCCTACCTGAGGGCCGACGCCGGGCCCAGCTCCAGCCGATCCTGGCAGGCGCTCAGCGCCGCGAGCGGCCAAAATCCGAGCCCGCGTTAGAAGGAACTTAAAAAAAAGCTTGGCCTTTGAGCTCATGCGGGAACTAAACAGCGGCTGGCGAATTGCGCCGGCGTTCAGGCGTCGCTTGAGAGGGAGGGGAATGTTCCTTCGACACGCCCGGCATGCGCGCGACTTGAGGGTTCGCCCCCCAGGAGAGTGCGGTGTCGCGTGTCCTGCAGGGCTTGGGTCGTCTCCTTTCGGGACGGTCTGGCAAGGGACGTTTTCTCGACCAATGCGGGGCGGATTGTCGCCGGGTGTGTCCGGGCCGTCACTTACACGCGTACGACGGCTTGGTATAACGCCGCTCGATATGTTCGACCTAAGAGGGCAAGGAAGGACTTCTAAATGAAAATGAAACTCTTGGCCGGCGCAGCTCTGGTCGGGGCGCTCGGCGCCATGACGACGCCGGCGATGGCGCAACCGGAAGCCGTCGACTGGGGCGGCTTCTACATCGGCGCAGAAGTCGGCGGCGCCTGGGTCAACGACAAGATCAGCGAGTCGACCAACACCTTCGCGCCGCCCGCGACCGGTCACGCTACGCTCAAGCGCGCCGCCATCGCGGGAGGCGGGCTCATCGGCTACAACTGGACAAACGGTCCCTGGGTCGCCGGCCTTGAGGGCGACGGCGAATACCTCGGCTTTTCGCGCTCATCGAGCTGCCTCACGGAAGACCTTGGGGCAGGCAACGCGGCGCCCGGCGGCTGCTTCCCGAGCGCCTACAGCTACAGTTCGAGGATGAACTGGCAGGCCTCGGCGCGCCTGCGGGTGGGCTACGCGTTCGGCAACGTGCTCGTCTATGGCACGGGCGGCGGCGCCTTCAGCCAGTTGAAGACCAGCTACGCGTCTGGCGCAGGGACCGTGTTCCCGGTCAACCTCGCCCCGGCGGGCGTGGCCGTGCCCGGTGGGGTCGCCTCCTTCAGTCACACCCTTTGGGGCTGGACGGCCGGGGGCGGCGCCGATGTGGCTCTGGATCCTCACCTGCGGATCGGCGTCGAGTACCGCTACACGGACTACGGCGACAACTCCGATTCGATCCCGGTCGGGCACGGGGGCGCCTTCTGGGGCGGCTACGACGACCATCATCACACCAGCGAGCACGCGGTTCACCTGCGGCTGATCTACGCCTTCGCGGCGCCGCCTCCGCCTCCGCCTCCGCCGCCTCCCCCGCCGCCTCCGCCGCCTCCGCCGCCTCCGCCTCCGCCTCCGCCGCCCCCACCGCCGCCGGAGACCAAGCAGTTCATCGTCTACTTCCCGTTCGATCAGTACGTGCTGACCCCGGACGCCCAGTCGGTGGTCCAGGAAGCGGCCCAGTACGACGGC
>JAFBAO010000062.1 GCA_019247715.1 Caulobacteraceae bacterium | reverse complement strand
CTGGAGAAGCTCTCGGTGCAGGACGCGATCCGGGCCATCACCTTCGCCGAGGTGGTGGCGCTGGTGATGGACGCCACCCATCCCTTCGAGACCCAGGACCTGCAGATCGCCGACCTGGTGGAGCGCGAGGGGCGGGCGCTGGTCTTCGTACTCGCCAAGTGGGACCTGGTCAGCGAGCCGGGCGCCGAGCTGAAGGAATGCCAGGCGCGGGCCGACGAGATGCTGCCCCAGCTGCGCGGCGCGCCCCTGGTGGCGCTCTCGGCCGAGACCGGGCGGGGGCTGGAGCGGCTGATGCCCGCGGTGGTCAAGGCGCACGCCGACTGGTCCACGAAGGTCAAGACCTCGGACCTCAACCAGTGGCTCGCCATGGCCATCCAGCGCCATCCGCCGCCGGCGGTGAACGGCCGGCGCATCCGGCCCAAGTACATCGCCCAGATCAAGGCGCGTCCGCCGACCTTCGTGCTGTTCGCCAGCCGCGCCGATCAGCTGCCTGACAGCTACCGCCGCTACCTGGTGAACTCGATCCGCCACAGCTTCGACCTGCCGGGCACGCCGGTGCGGCTGACGGTGAAGTCGGGGCGAAACCCCTACGCCGAGGGGGGCGGGGAGGGGCCGTCGCGGGCGGTCAGGCCGAAGCGGGCTTCGCCTCGTCCCGCCAGTCGCAAAACCGCAGCGCCCCGGTCGGCAGGCCGAGGCAAGGGGCGCCCGCCAAGGCCACGATCATAGGGCCGATCTCGGCCGGATCGGCGAGCGCCTCGCGGTCCTCGCCCGGAAAGGCCTGGGCGCGCAGGCGGGTGCGCATGGGCCCCGGGTCGATCAGCGCCGCCCGCACGCCGGTGTGCTCGATCTCGTCGGCCCAGCTTCGCACCATGGCCTCCATGCCGGCCTTGGTCGCCGCGAAGGCGCCCCAGAACGCCTTGGGCGCCGAGGCCGCCTCGCAGGTGAGAAAGAGCGCCCGGCCGGCCGGGCTCTGGCGCAGCAGCGGCTCGGTGGAGCGGATCAGCCGATAGGCCGCGGTGAGGTTGGCCGCCACCAGCCGGTCCCAGAGCTTGGGGTCCAGGTGCGCCATGGGCCAAAGGCCCCCCAGCATGGCCGCCGCGTGCACCAGCACGTCGAGCCGCCCGTGCCTCTGGAAAAGCTCGCCGCCCAGCCGGTCGACCCCGTCGCCGTCGGCAAGGTCCATGGGAACCAGGGTGGGGCGCAGGCCGCCCGCCGCCCGGATCTCGTCGTCCAGCTCCTCCAGCGCCCCCTGGGTGCGGCCCACCGCCACCACGAGCGCGCCGGCCCCGGCCAGGGCAAGCGCGCTGGCCCGCCCGATCCCGCGCGTGGCGCCGGTGACGAGGGCGATGCGGTCTGCGAGGGGGAAGGGGGGCGATGACACCCGCGACGTCCTACCCCGATCGCTGGGACGGGCACAACGTCGTCATGCCCGCGCGCGCCCGCGCCGGCCGCCCAGGCGCGCGCGGGCAGAAAGGCGAGACTACGCCTTTCCGCCGCCCGCCGTGTCCCACGCCTCCCAGAACTGGCCCCAGCTCGGCCAGGCGTCCGGCAGCCAGGGCTGCGGCATCCCGGCGCGTTCGTCGGTGGTGACGTGCCGCCCGGGGCGGGTGAGGGCGTCCACCAGGTACCAGCGATGCAGCTTGCGCCGCCGGAACAGCCAACGGCCGTCCTGGCGCTGATAGTCGTCCCAATACTGGATGACCCCCACGTGCCACTGGCCGTCGTCCTGCTCGAGCTCGTCGCGGCAGTAGACGACGCCGCTGGCGTTGTGGGCGTCCTTCAGCTCGATGATGTGGTTGCTGACCTGGTGGATGCTGGAGCGGAACTTGGCCAGAACCGGGGTGTACCACTGCCGCAGCGCGTCGCGGCCGCGCGCGTTCTTGCCCACCTGCACGTCTTCCACGAACAGGCTCATGAGCGCGTCGAGGTTCTTGGTGTCCACCGCCAGCGCATATCGGTGGGCCAGCATCCGGATCTCGTCGCGGGCCTCCAGCCGCTCGATCCGCTGGGCCAGCTCTTCCGGATTCTGGGTCATCGCATCTTCCTCCCGTTCACGTGCGCTGCGCGCGCAACCGCCTCCAAGGACGTTGCCTCGAAGCGCGCCGCGCGCCGGCCGTCAGACCTGGGCGGCAGTCAATCGACCGGCCGGGAGGAGGTCAACCACTCAGATGAACCAAACGCCCTGCGCCGGGCGCGGGAAGGCGAAGCCTAGGCGTCGATCAGGAACGACAGCTGCCGCTCGGCCTGTTCGTTGCGCCCCTCGGCGATCTCGCGGTCGAGCAGGCGGGTGGGATAGTCACCGGTGAAGTAGTGGTCGGTGAACTGCGGGCAGGCCGCATCGCGGGGCCCGGCGCCCATGGCCCAGTAGAGGCCTTCGACGGAAAGGAAGCCCAGGCTGTCGACCCCGAAGTGGCGGGCCATCTGCGGGATGGTCTTCTGGGCGGCGATCAGGTGCTCGCGGTCGGGCATGTCGATCCCGTAGAAATCCGGGAAACGGATCGCCGGCGAGGCCGAGCGCAGGTGCACCTCCTTGGCGCCGGCCTCGCGCACCATCCTCACCACCCTCACCGAATTGGTGCCGCGCACGATGGAGTCGTCCACCAGGATCACCCGCTTGCCGGCCAGCACCGCCTTGTTGGGGCTGAGCTTCATCCTGACCCCCAGCTCGCGGGCGTTCTGGTTGGGCTGGATGAAGGTGCGCCCGGCGTAGTGGTTGCGGATGATGCCCATCTCGAAGGGGAGGCCCGCGGCCTGGGCGAAGCCGAGCGCGGCCGGCACGCCGGAGTCCGGCACCGGCACCACCACGTCGGCCTCGACGCCGCTTTCCTCCGCCAGGCGCCGGCCCAGGCGCTTGCGCACCTCGTAGACCGAGCGTCCGTTCACCACCGAGTCCGGCATGGCGAAATAGACGTACTCGAAGACGCACGGCCGGGCCTTGGCGGCCGGGAAGGGGCGAAGGCTCTCCACGCCGTCGCGGCTGATCACCACGATCTCGCCGTGCTCCACGTCGCGAACGAAGGTCGCGCCCACCATGTCGAGGGCGCGGGTCTCCGAGGCCAGCACCGGCCGGCCGCCGAGGTCGCCCAGCACCAGCGGCCGTATGCCCAGCGGATCGCGGGCGCCGATGAGCTTCTTGTTGGTGAGCGCCACCAGGGCGTAGCCGCCCTCGATCTGGCGCAGCGCGTCGATGAACCGGTCGACGAACTTGGCTTTGCGCGAGACGGCGATGAGCTGGAGGATCACCTCGGAATCCGAGGTGGACTGGAAGATGTGGCCGTCGGCCACCAGCTGCTCGCGCAGGGTCAGGAAGTTGGTGAGGTTGCCGTTGTGGGCCATCGCCACGCCACCGGCCTCCAGGTCGGCGAACATCGGCTGGACGTTGCGCAGGACGCTGCCGCCGGCGGTGGAATAGCGGGTGTGGCCGATGGCGGAGCGGCCGGGGAGGCGCTCTTCCAGGCCTGGTCCGGAGAAGACCTCGGCGACCTGGCCCATGTGGCGCTCGGTGTGGAAATGGGTGCCGTCGAAGGCGGCGATGCCGCAGGCCTCCTGACCCCGGTGCTGCAGGGCGTGCAGGCCGAGCGCGGTGAGCTGGGCCGCGCCCTCCACGTCGAACACGCCGAAGACGCCGCACTCCAGGCGGGGCGCGTCGTCATCCGGGTCGCGCCATGCCGGACAGGGCCCAAGGGTCACCGCGATCTCTCCACCCGCACGCCCGGCGACCTCGGCGGCGGATCATTGTAGTCCCGATTCTCCGCGTCGCCTGCGGAGTTCCCCTCGGACACGGCGTGGTCGATCACCGGCGCCATCTGGCTGGCCAGCCGTGCGCCCTGGGGGGCGAAGGCCTTCAGCGTCCGGGCCGAGGCTTCGGACAGCGGGTAGAGCCTCGCCCCGGAGATCCAGGGCGGCATCCGGTCCGGGGGGGTGATGGCGTTGATGGTGAGATAGGCGAGACCGAGGACCGCCAGTCCGCGCACGAGCCCGAAGCCGACTCCGGCCAGCCGGTCGAGGCCGCCCAGCGGCGTCTGGCGGATGCTGCGCGTGAACGAGGCGGCGATCACTCTCAGGAGTATGTAGGCGCCCGCGAAGACGATCAGAATGGCGGCGATGTTGGCCAGCCAGACGGGATGCACCGCATGCCGGGCGATGGGCCCGCTGAACCTCAGGGCGAAGATCGCGATCACCGCCGAGAGGACGAAGGCCGCCACCCAGGCCAGCTCCCGCATGCCGCCCCGGAACCAGCCGGCCAGGCCCGATACGATCAGCATCAGGCCGGCGGCGATGTCGAAGAGCGTCATCGCGGCGGCTCTTACCACGCCGACTCGCCGATCCGGGCCACCGCGTCGGAAAGTCGCGCAACGCCGATGAGGCGACTGCCGCCCGCGGCCTCGGCCGCCCCCGTCGGCGCCAGGGCGCGGGAAAAGCCGAGCTTGGCTGCTTCCTTCAGCCGGGCCTCGGTCCTCGCCACCGGCCGGACGTCTCCCGAGAGGCTGATTTCCCCGAATACGACGCAGTCCTGCGGCAGGGCGATCTCCAACGACGACGACATGAGCGCCGCGGCGGCCGCCAGGTCTGCGGCCGGCTCACTGATCCGAAGGCCGCCGGCGACGTTCAAGTAAACGTCACGGGCCCCGAAGCCAACCCCGCAGCGGGTCTCCAGCACCGCCAGGATCATGGCCAGACGCCCCGAATCCCAGCCCACCACCGCCCGCCTGGGGGTCCCGTAGGCCGCCGGGGCCACCAGCGCCTGGAATTCCACCAGCACCGGCCGCGAGCCCTCGATCCCGGCGAACACCGCCGCTCCGGCCGCCCGCTCGCCGCCCTCGCCGAGGAACAGGGCCGAGGGGTTGCGCACCTCCCGCAGGCCGGAGTCGCCCATCTCGAAGACGCCGATCTCGTCGGTGGCGCCGAAGCGGTTCTTCGCGCCGCGCAGGATGCGGAACGGATAGCCGCGCTCGCCCTCGAAGCTGAAGACCGCGTCGACCATGTGCTCCACCACGCGCGGGCCGGCGATCGTGCCCTCCTTGGTCACGTGGCCCACCAGCAGCACCGTCATCCCGCGGCGCTTGGCCAGCCGCACCAGCTCGCCTGCGGCGGCCCGCACCTGGGTCACCGAGCCCGGGCCCGCCTCGTGCGCGTCGCTCCACAGGGTCTGGATCGAGTCCACCACCACCAGGTC
>JAFBAO010000046.1 GCA_019247715.1 Caulobacteraceae bacterium | reverse complement strand
GCCGTCGTACTGGGCCGCTTCCTGGACCACCGACTGGGCGTCCGGGGTCAGCACGTACTGATCGAACGGGAAGTAGACGATGAACTGCTTGGTCTCCGGCGGCGGTGGGGGCGGCGGAGGCGGAGGCGGAGGCGGCGGAGGCGGCGGGGGAGGCGGCGGAGGCGGAGGCGGAGGCGGCGCCGCGAAGGCGTAGATCAGCCGGAACCGCACCGCGTTGTCGTCCAGCTTGTGCTGGTCGCTGAAGCCGTTCCAGAAGTCCCCGGCCGCGAACGGGATGTCGGTGTGCTTGTAGGCGCTGTAACGGTACTCGACCCCGATCCGCCAATTGCGGCTGACCGCGTACTCGAGGCCGCCGCCGGCTGTCCAGCCGTTCAGGTAGTCGTGGAAGGTTTGCGAACCGGGCGCCCCGGCGACGGGGAAGGTGGTGTAGGTCGCATCCAGGGTGCTCAGCGCATAGCCGCCGGTGGCGTAGACCAGCGCCGGACCAAAGGCGTAGCCGACACGCGCGCGGACCGATCCCTGCCAGGGCGTCTTGATGCTGTAGGCGTAGCCGGGGGGGAAGCAGCTGCCAGGGGCGAGGTTCCCGGCGCCGGCGTCCTGAAGGAAGCAGGTCGAGGACTTACGCACCCCGGAGTAGCCGCCGTCCCCCTCGAGGCCGACCACCCAGCTCCCGAATTGCCAGTTGTAGCCGCCAAGCCCGCCGACGTTCCAGCTGAGCGGATGCAAGTTCGCATGGCCGGTGAACGTCGATGGCGGCGCGAAGGGCGACGCCGTCTCGGTGATCTTGTCGGTGGTCCACGAGGCGCCGGCCTCTACGCCGATGTAGAAACCGCTCCAATCGTAGGTTTCAGGTTGGGCGTTCGCCACCGCCGGCGCAGCCAGCAATCCTGCGGACACCATGCTTGCGGCGACCCCGCCGAACAGACGTTTCTTCATATGGGGAACCCCTCTCAGCCAAGCGGCGCGCGAGACGCCATCCTGACCCCCCACTACGTCCCGCCGCGTCAAAACTTTAGGGCCCTGCGCGCCGCGCCGCGATCGCGCTCGCCAATTGCGCCGGAACGAGGCGCCGCATGCGAACTCTCGAAGCAGCCGGTTGGCCGGGACGACCGCGTTCGCCGCCGATTTCGCCCGTCCGGTCGGCGGCGCCGGCCTCAACGCAGATAAGCTTCCCTGCTAAGCGTCTGCTTGCGGTTCGATTCTCTGCGGCGACGCCAACGTTGAGCCCCCAGGATTCAAAGGCGGACAAGGCGGCGTCGGGCTCGGGCGCCGGGGGGTCGGCGCGGGGCCTTGCGGGCTCACCGCTCGAGGTGCTGCTGGTCTTCCTGAAGCTCGGCCTCACCTCGTTCGGAGGTCCCCTCGCCCACATTGCTTATTTCCGCGAGGAGTTCGTGCGCCGCCGAGCGTGGCTGGACGAACGCGTCTTCGCCGACCTGGTGGGGCTTTGCCAGTTCCTGCCGGGGCCGGCGAGCAGCCAGACCGGCTTCGCCATCGGTCTCGTCCGGGCCGGCTACCTGGGCGCGGCAGCGGCCTGGGCCGGGTTCACCCTGCCCTCGGCCATCGTTATGACGCTGTTCGCCTACGGCGCCGCCCGCCTGGCGGGCCCGCTGTGGGCCGGCGCGCTGCACGGGCTGAAGCTGGTCGCGGTGGCGGTGATCGCCCAGGCGGTGCTGGGGATGGCCAGGGCCTCGGCGGGCGACCGCGCCGGCGCTTCCATCGCCCTCGTCGCGGCCCTGATCGTGCTCGTCGCCGGGTCTGGCCTCGCCCAGATCGGCGCCGTCGGGCTCGGCGCCCTCGCTGGACTTCTCCTTTGCCGGCGCGCCGGCGCGCCCACGCCCGGGCCGATCCTGACGCCGGTGTCCAAGCGGGTCGGATTGGCGGCCGCGAGCCTCTATCTGGCGATTCTCCTGGCGCTTCCGATCCTGGGCGGGCTGCTGGCCTCGCCCGCCCTGGCGCTCTTTTCGGCCTTCTACCGCTCGGGGGCGCTGGTATTCGGCGGCGGCCACGTGGTGCTGCCGCTGCTGCGGCAAGCCTTCGTCGCCCACCGCTGGATCACCGACAATGCCTTCCTCGCCGGCTACGGCGCGGCGCAGGCCCTGCCCGGGCCACTCTTCACCTTCGCCGCCTATCTCGGCGTCGCCGCACGCCCCTCGCTCGGACTGGCGGGCGCGGCGCTGGGCATCGTCGGTATCTTCGCGCCGGGACTGCTCATCCTGATCGGCGCCCTGCCGTTCTGGGGCCGGCTGCGAAACGAGGCCGCGGCCCAGGCGGCGATGCGGGGCGTGAACGCCTCGGTGGTCGGCCTCTTGGCGGCGACGCTCTATACGCCCGTGTGGACGAGCTCGGTGAGGACGCCGGCGGACCTCGCCGTGGCGCTCGGCGGCTTTGCGCTGCTCGCCGTCTGGCGCAACCCTCCGGTGCTGGCGGTCGCCCTCTCGGGGCTGGCGGGAGCGGCGCTGGCCGCTGCGGGGTTGCGCTAGGCGGGCTGGGCCTTGCCCGGCGTGAGGGCCAAGAGCGCGAGGACGCCCGCGATCGCCACCGCGGCGCCGTAGAGGAAGACGGCGGCGTGGCCGACCCGGTCCCAGAGCAGACCGGCGATGAGGCTGGCGAGCAGACCGGAAAGGCCGACCACCGCGCCGTACCAGCCCACCCCGCTCGCCCTCAGGCTCGGCGGCGACAGCTCGCTGGCGAGCGACTTGCCTAAAGCCCGGTACATCCCCTGGAAGGCTCCGTAGAGAACGAAGAGCCCGGCGGCGATGGCCGCTTCGTGGACGAACGCGAAACCGAGGTAGCTGGCCAGGAAGATGAGGAAACTCGCCACCAACAGGTCGCGCCGCCCTAGCCGGTCGCTGAGCGCCCCGGCCGGGTAGGAAACGAGGGCGGCCACCAGATTGAACCCCGCGTAGATGAGGATGGTGGTGGAAAGCGGGACCCCGAGCGCCTGCATCTGGAGGATCAGGAAGGCGTTGCTGGAATTGCCGATACCGAACACGGCGGTGGCGATCAGATAGCGCCCATAGGCGCGGGGGAAACCGGAGAGACGGATGGGGACGACGGCGGCCGAATGGGCGGCCGGCCGCTCCTTGCGCACCAGCAGCACCATGAGGAAGGCGAGCAGGCCGGGGACCGCCGCGAGGTAGAAGATCGAGCGCAGCCGCGCGCCCAGCACCGCGAGCAGCAGCACCGCGATCAGCGGCCCCACGAAGGCGCCCGCGTTGTCGCCCGCGCCCTCGAGGCCGAAGGCCTTGCCCCGGTCGGCCTCGGCCACCGATGCGGCGACGAGGGCGTCCCTCGGCGCAGACCTGGTCCCCGCCCCTACCCGATCAAGCAGCCGGCTCCCGAGCACGCCCGGCCAGGCCGACGCCAGGCCGATCAGCGGCTTGGAGACCGCCGAGATGGCGAATCCTACCAGCGCCACGCTCCTGTGCCGGCCCAGCCGATCGGAAAGCGCGCCAGAAAATCCCTGGACGAGGTTCTGGATCCCCACCGCCAGCCCCTCGATCAGGCCCACCACGCCGCCGCCCGCCTTCAGGGTCTGGGTGAGGAAGACCGGCAGGACGGGGTAGAGCATCTCGGTGGAGACGTCGGAGAAGAAGCTGGCCGCCGCCAGGAGGAAGGTGTTCCTCGACAGTCCGGCAAACCAGCTCCGCTCGTCCGCGCTCTGCATCCCCCGTCCTAACGCTCCCCGGCCGTAACGCCATCCCTTATCGCGCCGCCCCCTCCAGCGCGGCGGTTTCCCGGTTGATCTCTTCGAGCGAGCGCGCGCTGGTCTCCGGGACGAGGATCTGGGTGCAGAGCGCGCCGGCCAGCGCCAGGGCCGCGAGCACGCCGATCGTGGCTCCCTCCCCGATGGCGCCGAACAACAATGGGAAGGCGAAGGCGCTGATCGAGGCGCCGATCCGGCCGCCCGCCACCGTGATCGCCTGGCCGACGCTTCGCACCCGGGTGGGCGCCAGCTCGACGCCGAACACCCCCGCCCCGGAAACCAGACCGGGCCCGGTCTGAGCCACCTGGAAGAGACCGTAGACGACGAAGGCCAGCACCGGGACGGAGCTCAGGTTGGCGCGCAGGGCGATGAAGATCAGCAGCATCGCCGCCGAGGCCAGGAAGCCCCAGACCTGCAGCGGCTTGCGCCCGATCCGGTCGATCAGGAACCATGACATGAAGAACGAGGCGGGCAGGACGAAGATGAGCTCCTGCAGCACCGTGAAGGCGCCCGAGGGGACCCCCAGGTTCCGGGCGATCAGGTTGGGACCGAACAGGATCGCCGAATAGACCACCAGGTCGTAGATCATCCAGAGCAGCGCGGCGGCGAAGAGGTGCGCGGCGTGGCGGGCGAAGACCTCGCCGAACGGCCGCTGATCGGCCGGCGGTGCGGCGACCTCTGCGCCGCTCACCTCCCGGATCACCCGACGGGCCTCCTCCTGATCCTTGCCGAGCCGGGCCAGGTAGCGCGCGGTCTCGGGCATGCGGCGGCGGAAGTAGAGCACCGAAAAGGCGGGGATCGCGCCGGCCGACAGCACCAGGCGCCACTGCAGGTCGCCCGGGACATGCAGCGCGTCGAGCGCCATCTTGAAGACGCCGGCGGCCAGGGCGCCGATGGGCCACATCGTCCCGAAACCGAGGCCCAGGGCCCGCCCGCGGTCCTTGCGGTTGGCGTGCTCGGCCATGATCACCGGCGAGAGCACGTAGTCGGCCCCGACTCCGAACCCGAGCACGAAGCGGCAGGCGATGAGCCAGGCCAGGCTGGGCATGAACGCCTGGGCGAGCGCCGCCAGGCCGAGGATCAGCACGTCGTAGCCGTAGAAGCGCTTGCGGCCGTACTGGCCAAGCACGCCGAACACCATCGAACCCAGCGTCGCGCCCACCAGGGCCGAGGCGGTGAGCGTGGCGCTCTCGATGCCGGTGAGCTTGCTCACGCCGAAGGCGTTCAGCGCCAGCGGAAGCACGAGAGCGATGCACGAAAGGTCGTAGCCGTCGCAGAAGACGCCGAGACCCGTGGTCAGGACCGCCCGCCAGTGGAAACCGTGGAAACGCTGCTCGTCGATGACGGCGAAATGGCTGTCGGCCATGAACCCCTCTCGCAGGCGGCGCCGGGCCGCGAGGCGAAGCTATAGCAAAGGTGGCGAAAAGAGCGTGACAGGGCGCCCTCACGTCCATCGCGTGAATGAACCCCATAGCTCGCCAGGGCGTTATCTCGCCATGACTGGGCCGAGATCCGGCCCCCAACGGGAGACGGAAACCAGATGGGTATCATCGCGTGGCTGGTGCTGGGCCGGGTTCATCGCGAGCAAGATCGTCAATCACACGGGCTCGGGCATGATCATGGACATCGTGCTCGGGGTCGTTGGCGCGTTCGTCGGCGGCTTCCTGTTCAGCTTCTTCGGCGCCGCCGGGGTGACGGGCTTCAACATATGGTCGCTGGTCGTGGCCGTAGCCGGCGCGATCGTCGTGCTCTGGATCTACCACATGCTGAGAGGCGGCGGGCGCGCGGCGATGTAGCCTCGCGTCGTACTGGAGCCTCCAAGGAGCGCCGCCCGGCTCCCGGGCGGCGTCTTCGTTTCTACTTCACCTCGGCGGGAAGCTTCACCGAGCATACCGAAAAATCGGCCCCCTGCGCGGCCTTCTCATAGGCGATCTCGGCCTTGAACCAGGCGCTCGCCGGATCCACCACGCGCACCATCGGGCGCCTCTGGGCCGGCAGATCGGCGAGGATCTTCGCGCTTTGCACCCGATCGGCGGGCGGGGGCGGCGGCTCGCCGGCCTTGATCTGGTCGATCACCTCCTGGCCGACCAGGGTCCGCCCCCAGGCGGTGTAGCGTCTGTCGAGGCCGTGGCTCGCGTGATCGGCCGCCGCGGTGTTGGTGCGCACGAGGAAGTACTGGCTGTTGGCGCTGTCAGGATCGTCGCCCCGGGCCATGCCCGCCACGCCGGCGCAATAGGCGCCCCAGGCCTCCACCCGATGGTCCACCGTGAGCATGCCCAGATCCATGGTCTGGCTGATCACCGGCAAGCTGCCGACGATCCCTCCCTCCGTCCCGTTGGACCTGCTCACCGGAACGAAGGGCGTGTCGGCGCCCCGGCGAAAGGTGAACTCGGCCTTCAGGCTCGGGAGGGAGGACGTCCCCATGCCGGAGTCGAGCGGATCGCCGGTCTGGTCCATGAAGTCGGCGATGACCCTGAAGAAGGCCCGTCCGTCGTAGGCGCCGCTGCGCGCGAGCTCCCGGATCCGGGCCACGTGGTTCGGCGCCGCCCGGGGGTTCATCTCGATGATGACGCGCCCCTTGGTGGTCTCGAGAACCAGGATGTCCTGCGGATCGGGGGTGCGCCAGTCGGCCTCGGCCGGGGCGCCGGGCGGCGGGGGCGTCGGCGGCGCGGGCGGCGCGGGCTTGGCGCCCGCGACCGAGGCCCAGAGGGCGGCCCAGGCGGCGAGGGCCAGAAAAATGCGGCTCATGCGCTGGGGAGCTTCAGCTGCGGCCCGCCTTGGACATCAGCCGCCGTTTCACCCCCGGAGAGACGAACGGGGTGATGTCGCCGCCCATGCTGACGATTTCCTTGACCAGCCGCGAGGCGATGGCCTGGTGGCGCGGGTCGGCCATCAGGAAGACGGTCTCGATCTCCCGGTCGAGCTGCTGGTTCATGGCGGTGAGCTGGAACTCGTACTCGAAGTCCGAGAAGGCGCGAAGGCCGCGCACCAGGATCTGGGCGCCCACCGAGCGGGCCGCGTTGATGGTCAGTCCTTGATAGCCGTGGACCACGATCTCGGCCTGTTTCTGCAGCGGCTTGGTCTCCTCGCGCAGGATCTCGATCCGCTCGTCCAGAGAGAACATCGCCACCTTGCCGGTGTCCACCGCCACGCCGATGACCAGCTTGTCCACCAGCTTCACCGCCCGGCCGATGATGTCGAGATGACCGTTGTGGATCGGATCGAAGCTGCCCGGATAGAGGCCGGTGCGGGTCATCTGGGCTCACCTTCGAACAGCTTCACCGAAACGCCTGGGCTTCCACGGGAAAAACGCCCGGCTGTCAATCGCTGTCGCCTTGCGGCGATTCGTCGGCTTCGCCCGTCTCGGCGCCGTCCTCGCCGCCTTCGGCCTCGATCCGCTCCACCGAGACCACATGCTCGTCCTCGGCCTTGCGGAAGATGGTCACGCCCTGGGTGTTGCGCGCGGCGATGCGGATCTGATCCACCGGCACGCGGATGATCTGGCCCTGGTCGCTCACCAGCAGGATCTCGTCGCTCTCCTCCACCGGGAAGGAAGCCACCAGGCGCCCGCCGCGCTTGGTGAGGTCATGGGCGATGAGGCCCTGGCCCCCCCGGCCGGTGCGCCGGTAGTCGTAGGCGGAGGTCCGCTTGCCGAAGCCCTCGGACGAGACCGTGAGCACGAACTCCTCGGCCGCCCCGAGCTCGGCGATCCGTTCGAGCCCGAGGTTCACCACGGCAAGGGCCTCTTCTTCCTCATCGGAGGGGCCGGCCTCCTCGGGCTCGAGCCCCTCGGCCCCGGCCGCCGCCCGCATCGCGTTGGCGTGCTTCAGATAGGCCTCGCGCTCGGCCGGCGAGGCGGCCACCGCCCGCAGGATGGCCATGGAGATGACGCTGTCGCCCTCGGCCAGCCGGATACCGCGCACGCCGGTGGATTCGCGGCCGGCGAAAACCCTGACGTCGTCCACTGGGAAGCGGATGCAGCGGCCGAGCGCCGTGGTCAGCAGCACGTCGTCGTCCGGCGCGCAGAGCGCCACGCCGATGATCGCGTCGCCTGGATCGAGCTTCATGGCGATCTTGCCGTTCCGGTTCACCTGCTCGAAGTCCGACAGCCGGTTGCGCCGGACCGTGCCCGACCGGGTGGCGAACATCAGGTCCATCCCCCGCCAGGCGGCCTCGTCCTCCGGGAGCGGCAGGATCGAGGTCATCGTCTCGCCCGGCTCGATGGGGAAGAGATTGACGAAAGCCTTGCCTCGGGAGGCCGGCGCTCCCACCGGCAGGCGCCAGACCTTGAGCTTGTACGCCTTGCCGCCCGACGAGAAGAACAGCACCGGAGCGTGGGTGGAGGCGGAGAACACCCGCGTCACCGCGTCCTCGGCCTTGGTGGACATGCCCGAGCGGCCCTTGCCGCCCCGGCGCTGGGTCCGGTAGGTGGCCAGCGGCGTGCGCTTCACATAGCCGCCGTGGGTGACGGTGATCACCATCTCCTCGCGGGCGATGAGATCCTCGTCCTCGAGGTCCGCGTCTCCCTCGACGATCTGGGTGCGGCGTGGAACGGCGAAGGCTTCCTTCACCTCAACCAGCTCGGCGCGCACCACCGCCATCAGCTTCTCGCGCGAGGAAAGCAGCTCGAGATGGGCGCGGATGGTTTCGGAAAGGCCGCGCGCTTCCTCGAAGATCTCCTCGCGGCCGAGCCCGGTGAGGCGCGAAAGGGTGAGGGCGAGGATCGCCCGGGCCTGCTCCTCGGTGAGGCGCACTCCGCTGCCGCCCACCAGCACGGTGCGCGGGTCGGCGATCAGCTCGATCAGCGGCAGCATGTCGCCGGCCGGCCAGTCGCGGCCCGACAGCCGCTCGCGCGCCTCGGCCGGATCCTTCGACGTGCGGATGATGTGGATCACCTCGTCGATGTTGGCGACCGCGATGGCGAGGCCCACCAGGACGTGGCCGCGGTCGCGCGCCTTGGCCAGGAGGAAGCGGGTGCGGCGCAGCACCACCTCCTCGCGGAACTCCACGAAGAGGCGGATGAGCTCGCGCAGGGCCAAGAGCTCGGGCCGGCCGCGGTTGAGGGCCAGGGAATTGACCCCGAACGAGGTCTGCAGGGCGGTGAACCGGTAGAGCTGATTGAGCACCACCTCGGCCGAGGCTTCGCGCTTCAGCTCGATCACCACCCGAAGGCCCTGGCGGTCGCTCTCGTCACGCAGCTCGGCGATGCCCTCGATCCGCTTTTCGCGGGCGAGCTCGCCGATCCGCTCGATCATCGCCGCCTTGTTCACCTGATAGGGCACCGAGGTGATGACGATCGCCTCGCGCCCCTGGCGGAGCTCCTCGATGGTCGCCGAGCCGCGCAGGATCACCGCCCCGCGTCCGGTCAGCAACGCCTGCCGTGACCCGGACCGGCCGATGATCTCCCCCCCGGTGGGAAAGTCCGGCCCCGGAATCAGCTCCAGCAGCGCCTCGGCCGAAACGGCCGGATCGTCGATCAGCGCCAGGCACGCGTCGATGACCTCGCCGAGATTGTGCGGGGGAATGTTGGTGGCCATGCCCACCGCGATGCCGCCGGAGCCGTTGACCAGCAGGTTCGGGATCCGCGCCGGCAGGACGACGGGCTCCGTCTCCTTGCCGTCGTAGTTCTCCTTAAAGTCGACGGTGTCGGATTCGATGTCGGCGAGCAGGGCCTCGGCAGCCTTGGTCATCCGGCATTCGGTGTAACGCATCTGCGCCGGCGGATCGTTGTCGATGGAGCCGAAGTTGCCCTGCCCATCGATCAGGATGAGGCCCATGGAGAAAGGCTGGGCCATCCGCACCAGGCTGTCGTAGATGGCGGCGTCCCCGTGCGGGTGGTATTTCCCCATCACGTCGCCCACCACCCGCGCCGACTTCACATAGGGCCGGTCCGAAGTGTGGCCCTGCTCGTTCATCGAATAGAGGATGCGCCGGTGCACCGGCTTCAGCCCGTCGCGCGCGTCCGGCAGGGCGCGGCTGACGATGACGCTCATCGCATAGCTGAGGTAGGAGCGTTGCAGCTCCTCCTCGATGGCGATGGGTGCCACGGCGCCGCGGCGGTCGTCGTCGGGCGGAATGGGAGGTCGGTCGCTCAATTCAGGGGGAAATCTTGGCTTGGAATCACAGGCTTACATAGGCGCTCCGACCCCGATTCGCGACCCTGTCGCGGCGCGACGGCGCCTTCGAGCGAAGCAGTTCGCCTTAGAACGGGATTTCGTCGTCGAGGTCCGCGGTGAAGCTTTCCTTGGGACCGGAACCCTGGGCGCGCGGCCCGCTGGAATAGCCGCCGAAGCCGCCCTCCTCCCTGGCGCCTTCGCCCTTGCCGTCCAGCATGGTGAGCTCGCCCCGGAACTTCTGCAGCACGATCTCGGTGGAGAACTTCTCCTGGCCGGACTGGTCGGTGTATTTGCGCGTCTGCAGCGCGCCTTCGATGTAGACCTTCGAACCCTTGCGCAGGAAGTTCTCAGCCACCTTCACCAGGTTGTCGTTGAAGATCACCACGCGGTGCCATTCGGTGCGCTCGCGCCGTTCGCCGGAATTGCGGTCGCGCCACTGCTCGGAGGTGGCGATGGAAAGGTTGGCCACACGGTCGCCGGAATTCAGGGTCCGGATCTCCGGATCGCGTCCGAGATTGCCCACCAGGATGACCTTGTTGACGCTGCCCGACATCACCTTGCTCCCTTGAACGCGCCCGGCGACCCTTCGCGCCGGCATCCGCGCGCTACATAGCCGGAGTCCATCCCGGACGCAATGGCTGTGTTCGTCTTTTGTTCCAGGGCCGACGCCCGCTATCCCGCCGCTCCGGGCGGGACCAGGCGCCCGTCGCCGGTGCGAACCAGGAAGGGATAGCGCACGCCGTCGTAGCTGGACGAGGTGAAGACGCCCTCCGCCTCGACGAACAGGAAGTTGCCTTGATAGGCGCCGGTGATTTCCTGCTGAGTTCCGCCAAGGCTCAGAAAGCGCTCGCGCACCCCCTCAAGCGCCGCCGCGCAGTGCTCCATGTCGGCGGTGTTGCGAGCGACCACGTTGAAGCGGACCTTGCCGCCCTGGGCGGACGCGAGGGCGTAGCACACTCCGGCCTCGGCCGGCGCCTGTGGCTTTTGGGCGCAAGCGGCGAGGACGAGGAGAGCGAGAACGACGGCGGCTTTCTGCATCGGCGGTCTATAGCCCTTCCTTCCGCGCGCGTTGAGCTCGGCGTGCGTCATTCCGGGCCTCGGGCGCATCCGGGCCAGGGATCGGCGAGGCTGTGGAAGCTCTGGTTGTCCGCGGAGACCTCCACCCGTCCGTCGGTGAGCCTCAGTGTCTGGCCGTCCCAGCGTCCGTAGAGCGCCTGGCCTCCCGCCTGGCAGCGGCCGGCGTAAAGCGCCTGGACGCAGGCGCCCAAGGAAAGCGGGACCGGCAGCTGACGCCAGCCGCCGGGAACATAACGCCAGCAGTCGGCGGCCGGACCGGGCGCCTCCGCTGTCGGGCCTGCGGCGCCGATGGCGTTGGAAGCCGCGCCGGGGAGGGGCTCGATCGTCACCGGCTGGGAGTTCTGGGGCGGAAGCGGCGTCACCACCCCCGCCCCCACCCCGTTGGACGCGGCCAGCGCGCCGGATTCGTCCACGCCGACGTCGAGGGCGCCGGTGGCGACGCCGTTTCGCTGGGCGCACTGGACGAGCGGCAGCTCGCCGACGAACTGGCCGCCGACGAAGCATCGCAGCGGCCGTTTCGGATCGAGCTTCAGGTCATCGTCGCGGCCCGATTCCACCACCAGCCCGCCCTGCGACGCCGGGGGCGGCTCACTGGGGCCGTGGTCCCGGCGCAGGAAGATCCAGGCGATGACGAGCCCCGCCGCAAGGGCCGCCAAGGCGCCCACTCCCAGGACCACCCGCCGATCTTTGAGCAAATCCACGCCCCCTGGCCCGCCTACAGCGAGCGCCCACAAACTAGCGCACGCGCGGCGGCGGGGGGTACACCTTTAACGCCGCGGCGGCGAGGGCGTCTGTCGCCGGCGCCGCAGCCGAACGAACTTCAAGCTCGCCGCGCTAGGCGCCGAGGATCGTGCTTGAAGTTTGGCCGGCGGTGAGCCTGGAAAGGGCGGCCTTGTAGTTGGCGATCTGGGCCGTGAGGTAGGCCGGCGTCTTGCCGTTGGCGGTCGCCTGCTGCAGGGCTAGCACGTTGGCCGGCGTCGCCGCGGTCTTCAGGGCCTGGTAGGCGCTCTTGACCACCGACATCGCGGCGGTGAGCTGGGCCTTGGCCCGGCTGATGTCCGAGGCCGAGCCGAGGTTGAGGTTCGCGGAAAGGCCGAGACCGTAGATGGCGCCCTTGCCGTCCGCCGGGACGACGACGCCGCCCTTGCCGGGCTTGGTCTGGAAAAGGATGCCCGGCTTCAGGCCCAGCTCCGAGAGCGCATCCGAGCCGGCCGGCCCGTTGGCCAGCACCACGGTCGAGAAGGCGTCCAGGGGCTTGATCTGCAGCGAGACGCCCTGGCCGTTCTGGTGGGCGCTGACGTTGACCCCCGCGCCCGTCGCCCAGGCGATCTTCTGGGCCAGCGAAGCCACGGTCTCGCCGGCGTCCACGGTGATCTTGGCCATTCCGCCTGCGCCGGTCCCGACGCTGAAGCTGTCGCCCGCCCTGACCGGGGTGGTCGCCGTGAGCAGGTCGGACACCGGGGCGTCCACCACCCCCTGCGGAAGACCGAGCTGGTCCAGGATGCTGGCTCCGGTAGGAGCGACGGCGATCGCGTCCGGCGCGACCTTGCCGTCCAGGCCGGTGAACCGTTGCGACCAATCGGCGGCGCCGCTCGCGACATCGAGGGCCGCGACGAACCCATCCTTCGCGCCGACGGCCGCCAGGCCCGGCAAGGCGCCGGTGGACGAGCCGGCCAGATAGACCTTGCCTCCCGAGACGGTCATCGCGGAGGCGACATCGTCGGCGGCCCCTCCGTAGTAGGCGATAGCGTCGGACGCCGAGGGCGCGAGCCCGGTCTGCAAGGCGGCGGCGAAGGCGTCCAGACCGCCCGAATAGGCGCTGGTCGTCGCGCCCGCCGAGAGGGCGCCGTTGTGGGTGCTGCCGGCCACATAGACGGTCCCGTTCTCCACCGCCACGCCCGCCAGGCTCCCGCCCTGGAGATCCCCGAGGTTGCGGCTGGCCACCAGGACCGGCGCCGAGGGATCGGTCACGTCGTACTGGCTGACCACGGCGGCCCCGTTCTGGACGCTCGCCACATAGACGCTGGAGCCGTCGACCGCGACGCCCGCGCCGGCGCTGGCGCCTCCCGCCCCGAAGGCTACGTCGGAAAGCTGCGCGCCGGTCGTGGAGAACACCCGCAAGTACCCGTTGGAAGGCGATTGCGGCCCGGCGAGCCCGGCGGCGCCGGTGGCGGCCTGCCCGGTCACATAGACCTTTCCGTCGGCGCCGAAGGCGACGGCGCTCGCCTGGTTGTCGAAAACCCCGTCGTCCTCCTGGCGCCAGAGCTGCTCGCCCTTGGCGTTGAAGGCCGCGACGAAGCCGTTGGCGGCGTCCGGATTGAGCTGCGACTGGCCCTCGGAGAGCGGCCCGTCCGCGCGCCCCGCCACCACCACCTGGCTCCCATCGGCGGAGACGGCGATCGCGAAGCCGCTGGCGCTGGAGGCCGAGCCGAGGTTGGTCTGGAAGAGCAGCTGGCCGGCCGAGTCGTACTTCATGAGAGCGACGTCCTGGCCGCCCGCCTCCCCGCCCTGCGCGGCGCTGACATCGGCGAGCACATAGACCGAGCCGTCGGGCGCCGCGGCGGTAGCCTGGATCGCCTTCACCGGCGCCCCTAGCGTATCGACGAAGAGCTGGTCCGGAGCGCCGTGGGGCTGCGGGGCGGGCGGCGTCAGCGGCGCCCCGCCGGCCTGGAACTTCAGCAGCTGGCTCTGAGCGTCGGCGGGGATCGGCGCGGCGGTCGTTCCCGAGGCGGTCTGGTTACCCACCATCTGGCCGACGTAGACGGCCGGGGCGGTCTGCGGCGCGGACAGGCTGACCGTCTCCACCGAATTGGTGTCGATCTCGAGACCCCACTGGGTCTGGCTTTCGGCAAGCGTCACGGTCTTGCCGTCGACGCTGATCGTGCGTGGCGGCGCGGCGATGCGGTTGATCGAGAAGGTGGTGGCTACGCCCGCCGCCTTCATCTGGCCGTTCAGGTAGTCGACGACGTTGGCGATGGTGCGCGGGGTCGAGCCCATGTCGTCGAGGTTCATGGCCACCGAGACGTGGGCGCCGCTGGCCTTGCGCACGTCGACGTTGAACTGGACCGAGCCCTGGAAGGCCGGGACCACCGCATCGGCGTCGCCGCTCGTGTTGAGGGCGACCGTCTGGTACTCGCTGGGCTGGCTCGGGGTCGAGGCCGTGGAGGTCTCGCTCGAGGCGGTCGTGCCGGTGGTGACCCGGAGGCTTCCGAACCGCGACTCGGCCACGAACTGGGAAAGCTCCCCCATCCCCTCCTGGAAGGCGCTCGCGAACTGGCCGGCCTGCAGGCCCGACACGCCAGCCCCGCTCGCCTGATCAGCCAGGGCGTAGAGGGTGTTCAAGCCCTGGTAGAGGGCGAAGAGATTCTTGTAGGCCGCGCCGGCGCCCGGAATGTCCAGCTTGGCGGCGGCCGGATTGATGATCTTGGCGCCGCTCAGGGCCGCATGCGCCAGCTTGTTCTCCGGCGTCGCCTTGATGGTCGGATCCCAAGGGGGCGTGGGGGCGTATTTCGCGGTCGCGGCGCCGCTCGTCCCGAGCCCGCCGCCCGTCGTCGCCGCGCCAAGCGGCGCGACCCCGGTCCCCCCGCCGCCGAAGTACGACTGGAACCAGCCGGCCAGCACCGTCGAATCCAGGCCGAAGGCGGTGGTCAAGATCGTCCTCCGGAAGCGTCGGAAAAGCTTTTTCACCAAGCAAGATCGGCGCCGTCGCCAAGCCTGACCGCCGACTGGTGTGGTGAATGTGAAGTTCGCTCGGCGTCCATCCCATCCACTGGCGAACTTCGGACCCGGACACTAGGGCGCGTTTCGCGAGAATGGATCCGCTTTTGCGATCGGAATGCGTCGAAAGCCTTGAATTCAAAGCACGTTTCAACAATCAGGCGGCGCCGCCTGGTCGCCTCGTGCTTTAGGGTCGCCGACCTCTGGCTATCGGAAAAGGGCCAGGATCGCCGCCGGCGTCGGGCCGGCCAGGGCGTAGCCGCCCGCGGCCAGTTGCTGCTGCACCTGCAGCGCCTGAAGGCGCGCGCCGTCCTGGTCGAGCGCCGCCCCCGCACCGGACGCGGATGCCGCCGCCAGATCCAGCTGCCCCTGAAGGGCGTCCGCCTGGGAGGAAATGCCGTCCACCGCCGCCCCGACCGCGCCGATCGCGGCCTCCAGGGTGTCGGCGATCGCCTGGGCGCCGGCCGGGTCGAGCAGGTTCGACTGCGCGGGCAGCCCGATCAGTGAGCCGGTCGCGGTGAGATCGCTCGCCGGAAGCGAGACGCCGCCCGCATCCCCCGGCCCCGGAACGTCTCCAGCCAGCGAGCCGTCGATGAGATTGACGCCGCCCAAGCCGGCCTGGCCGATAACGGAGGCGATCCGGGCGAGGTCCGACTGGTAGCCGGCGTCCAGGGATTGGCGGGCGCTGGGATCGAGGCTGGCGTCGCTGGCCGCCGCAGCCGCGTCGCGCATCCGCCCGAGCAGCCCGAGGATCGCGCCGCCGGCCGAGGCGGTCCGGTCGGCCAGGTCCGCCGCGGCCTGGACGCCATCGGTCGGATCCGCCGCCGCCGTCGCCGCCCCCAGGCTGAGATCCAGGATCGAGGCGGGCTGCGGGGGAGAGCTCGCCGGATCGGGGAGCAGGCCCAGAGCGCCCTCGACGCCCGCGTTCGGATCGGCGCCGGCGCCGATCCCGGCAAGATTTTCCAGCGCCATCAGCGCTGTGGTCGGGCTCTGGACGCCGATGCTCATGAACTTCCCCGACGCGGCCTTCTGGCCGCCACGGCGAAGTTGCGATGATTATGGTTAACGAATCCCAACCGCAAAAAACCGGCGCGGGGTCGTCCACGCCGGCGCAACAGCTGGTGAAGGCCGTCCTGGGCCGTTCAACCGCGAGTGTTGATCACCGATCCGGGGAGATAGGTGGCGGCCTCACGCATCCGCAGGAGCTGTTCGCGCGGGATCTGGGAGACCACCTTGCCGGTGCGCGGATCGACCGTCCTGTAGACGTAGGATCCGGCCGCCTTGTCCTCCTCGATCACCAGGCGCAGGTCGGCGCTCAGCTGTTCGGTCGCCGCCTGGGCGGCCGCCGAGGCGGCCGTTGCGTTCGGTGGCGTCAGCTGGCTCTGCGGCGGGTTCTGGGCCGGCGATGTCGCGGCTGCTTCCGGAATGCTGGGAATGGGTGCGTTGATGCTCATGTCTCCTTCGCCGGCCAAGCCGGCGCCCCAGTGAGACGGCCGCGCGCGGCGAGGCCTTGCGACCTCGCCGCGGCGGCGGCGGACGGGTGGAGATCACCCGCCCGCCGGCCGGGCCTAGCGGAACAGGCCCAAAAGCGCCGACGACGAGGAGTTGGCGATCGACAGCGCCTGGATACCGAGCTGCTGCTTGGTCTGCAGGGCCGTCAGGGTCGCGCTTTCCTTCGCCAGGTTGGCGTTCACGAGGTTGCCAACGCCGGTCTCGAGCGTGTCCTGCAGGTTGCTCACGAAGTTCAGCTGGTCACCCAGCGACTTCGAGGCGGTGCCGAGGCTCGCCAGGGCGTTGTTCACGTTGGTGAGCGAGCTGTTCACCGTGGCGATCATCCCCGAGGCGAGGGTGACCGTGCTGATCGACGACGTCGCCGACACCGTGATGACGCCCCCGCCGATCGACAGGTTCTGCGCCTTGGTGGTGACGACGCTGCCCGACGCGTTGGCCAGGGAGGTGAACTTCGTCAGGCTGCCGTTGATCAGGTTGACGCCGTTGAACGAAGCGTTGGTGACCGCGGTCTTGATCTCGTTCACCAGCGACAGGAAGTCGTTGTTGAGCGCCGCGCGGCTGTTGGAGTCGAGCGAGCTGTCCGAGGCGGCAAGAGCCTTCTGCTTCATCTGCGTCAGCAGGTCGGACACGGTCTGGCCGGCCGAGCTGGCGACGTCGATGATCGACTGACCCGTTTGCAGCGAGTTCTTGACCGCGTCGAGGGCGGAGTCGTCCGCCCGTTCGTTCTGGGCGATGGCCCAGATCGCGCCGTTGTCCTTCGGGGAGCCGATGGCCAGGCCCGTCGAAACGACGTTCTGGGCCTGTTGGAGTTGGGTGGCGGTGTTGTTGAGGTTTTGGAGGGCGATCAGGGCGCCCGGATTGGTGTTGACGCTGAACATAGCGTTGGTCTTCCTTTCGTGGTGTCCGGCGTCGTTTTGACGGCCGGGGGCGTTTTGCCCATCCAGACGAAAAGCAAGCCGCGGGCCACGCACCGTCGCTTGGCGCGCCAACTATCAAATTGAATTTAGGGGGAATTTTTCCGAGGAGGCGGGATCGCAGGCCGGCAGTTTTTGCCCACCCCCGCCGCGAGCCGGCAAATCTTGCCGTTCGGTCAGACGGGTTCGGCTTGTCCGGAAAGCCCCTGCATCATGGCCCGGTTGATGTCGATCAGGGCGTCGATGTCCTCTTCGCGCCGAAGCACGGCGCTGGTGTGCCGGCGCACCCACATGGCGAGCGAGATGATCTGCGCCCGCGTGGCGTCGGGAAGCCCGTTGCTCTCGAGGCGGCATTCCGCCGCCAAGGTCGTCCACAGCCGCCGGTTCCAGTCCAGCGTGTCGGCCCAGTCGGCGACCTGCTCGCGGGGCGTGGACTTGATCTCGATCAGGGCGCGCGTGATTTCGGCGAAGAGCCGATATTCCGCATCGCGCGGCGTTTCAGCTCGCTGCGCGACTTTCTGATAGGCCCGAAGGGACATGCCCCAACCTCTCGTCCTCGTATTCGATCAGTTTGCGGCACAGTGCTAAAGCTTTGTAGTATTCTCTCGCCATCACCAGGCGCGAAATATTGACGCAGTCTGCCAAAATATCCGGATTGCGGATAGCCGTCATGAATTCCGAGAGTCTCTGGACGAACTCGGATTGGTACTTATCGATTTCGGACTGGTCGAGGTACATCATCATCACGGGGAAATAGATCCGGCGCGATGGCGAGTTGGCCTCCTCCGGCTGCATTATGTCCTTCTCTCGCAGGACGGAGGCCTTGTTCTGCAGCAGGAGGGCGCTTCGACGATCGCCGTTCTGAACCACCGCGCCGTTGAGAACGAACTTTTCACCCGGCTTGAGCGAAAGCTTCAGGGGCATGGCTCGGAACTCCGGATCGCGATGGCTCTTTGAGGTTTTGACAAAGCTCCGCTCTACCGATGGTCGCGCTGCGAACACCTAGCGTCCGAAGCTTTCGTCGAGGTTAAGCGGCCATGGTTAACGGCGCCTTGCGCCCCGCCCCCGGCTTGGCGTCTTTACGCGCGCTTAAGCGAACGGCGCGAAGCAGGCCTCAACGCCGCCCGCGGCGATCCTCTGTCTCGCGTCCGACCATCATGCCGCTGCGCTCCGCCGCCAAGTCCTCCGCCTCCCCCGCCGCCCTCGCCGTCTCCGGCGCGCCGGTCGGCGTCAAGGGGCGAAGAGACGCGATCGTCGGCGACGCCGCCTCGCCCAAGGCCCTGGCGCGGCTGGAAGGCGCGATCGCCGAGCTCAAGGCCCTGGCCGTCGAGCCGCTGCTGCGCCAAGCCCTGAGCGCGCTGCACGCCGACGACCCCAAAGGCGCGTGCGACTGGGCGCTGAAGGCCCTCGGCCAGGACTCGCGCGCCGGCATGGCCTGGTACGTGCTCGGCGTCGCCTGCGAGACGGCGGGCGACTTCGCCTCCTCGATCAAGGCGTACGAAGCGGCCCTAGCGTTGCTGGACGACCCCACCGAGGTCGCCAACGACCTCGGTCGGCTGGCCTACCGCATGGGCATGAAGGAGATCGCCGAGCAGCTCTTCCGGCGGCACCTGGAGGCCCGCCCCGGCTCCTACGAGGCGGCGAACAACCTCGCCTGCGCCGTGCGGGACCTCGACCGGCCCGCTGAGGCCATCGAGATCCTGCGGGCGGCGATCACCGCCCGCCCCCAGGAGCCGGTGCTCTGGAACAGCCTCGGCACGGTGGTCTTCGACCAGGGGGATCTGGAGACCGCGATCACCTTCTTCGACGAGGCGCTAAGGCTCAATCCCGCCTTCGGCCAGGCCCTCCATAACCGGGCGAACGCCTGGGTGATTCTGGGCGAGCTCGACGCTGCGCTCGTAGACTGCGAGGCGGCCATCTCGGCCGCAGGCGACGAGGGCGAGCGGCTGATGATGAAGCTGGCGCGCTCGACGGTCCAGATGGCGCGCGGCCGCCTCGGCGAAGGCTGGGACGACTACGAAGCGCGGCTCGCGCCCCGGTTCGCCGGCGTGACCCGCTTCCTCGTCGAGCGCCCCGCCTGGACGCCCGCCGCGCCGCTTGCGGGCAAGACCCTCCTGCTGATGGGTGAGCAGGGCCTGGGCGACGAGGTCCTGTTCGCCAACATCATCCCGGACGTGCTGCGCACGCTGGGGCCCGACGGCAAGCTGATCCTGGCCGTGGAGCCGAGGTTGGTCCCCCTGCTTCAGCGCTCGTTCCCGACCGCCGAAGTCGGCGGCCACATCACCAGGGCGTTCGAGGGACAGACGCTGCGGGCCGCTCCCTTCATCGAGGACCCGAGCCGGATCGACCTTTGGGCGCCCCTCGCCTCGCCGCTGCGCCGCTTTCGCCGCAACATCGAGGACTTCCCCGCGGGCGACCGCTTTCTCGTTCCCGACCCCGACCGGGTGCGCCACTGGCGGCGGCTCCTGGAAACCGCGCCGGCCGGGCTGAAAGTCGGGCTGCTCTGGAAGAGCATGAAGATCGAGGCCAGCCGCGCCCACTATTTCTCGCCCTTCGAGCTCTGGGCGCCGGTGCTGAAGACGCCAGGCGTCACCTTCGTCAGCGTCCAGTACGGCGATTGCGACGAGGAGCTCGCCTGGGCGGAACGGACGCTGGGGGTGAGCCTCTGGCGCCCGCCCGGCATCGACCTGAAGGACGATCTCGACGACGTGGCCGCCCTCACCGCCGCCTTGGACCTGACGATCGGCTTCGCCAACGCCACCAGCAACATCGCCGCCGCCTGCGGGGCGCCGACCTGGTTCATCTCGGTCCCCGGCGCCTGGACCCGGCTCGGCACCGCCCGGATGCCCTGGTACCCCAAGGCGCGCGTCTTCCTGCCGCCCGGCTACGGCCGTTGGGCCGAGACCATGGACGCGGTGGCCGCCGCCCTGGCCGAAATCGTCTGCGACTCCGGAACGGGCTGAAGAGCCGCCCGTTGAATTCGATCTCCGCTGCGTGGGGCGACGTCCAGGGAAGATCGACATGGCCCATCCGGACCCGCCGGAAGAGATCGAAGGCCAGGACCTCGCCGAGGTCTTCGATGAGACCAACATCACCCGCGACGGCGAGGACATCGCCACCTCGGACGAGCAGCGCGACGTCTTCGACGTGGTGACCGCCGAGGACGACGCGGACGTCGACGAGGTCCAGGAGGCGGAAGACGACTTCGATCCCGACTCCATGGATGAGACCGAATACGAGGAGGTCGTGCTCGCCGACGAGGATCTGGACGGGCCGCGGCGTCCCACGCCGGACGACGCCGATCGGGTGCGCGAAGGGGATCTGTCGCCTGCGGACCTGGAGTCCGAGACCCTGTCCGACGGCGATCTGGCCGACCTCGGCTACGCCGAGGATTCCCCAGAAGCGCGGGCCAGAGCGCATCTCGAGGAGCGGCTGGACGAGGCCCTGGAGGAGACTTTTCCCGCCAGCGACCCCCCGGGGGTCTCTCCGCGCGTCAGCTGATCGGGAAGGCGCGGGCAGGCTCCCCGCCACAGGAAGCGCTTGAATGTCTCGCCCGGCCCTTTAGGGTGGGACGATATTTGAACAATTGTTCGAAGCCTGAAATGGGCGGCGGGAGTGGTCTATGAACGATCGTTTCGAGGGTACGGCCGACTACGTCGCGACCGATGACCTGAAAGTCGCGGTCAATGCGGCGATTGCGTTGGAACGGCCCTTGCTGATCAAGGGCGAGCCCGGCACCGGCAAGACGGTTCTGGCCTACGAGGTGGCCAAGGCGCTGAACGCCCCCCTCATCACCTGGCACATCAAGTCCACCACCAAGGCCATCCAGGGCCTTTACGAGTACGAGGCGGTGACCCGCCTGCGCGACAGCCAGCTCGGCGACGAGCGGGTCAAGGACGTGCGCAACTACATCAAGCGCGGCAAGCTCTGGGAGGCCTTCGACTCGGAGGTCCGCCCGGTGTTGCTGATCGACGAGATCGACAAGGCCGACATCGAGTTCCCGAACGATCTCCTCCAGGAGCTCGACCGGATGGAGTTCTACGTCTACGAGACCGACGAGACGATCAAGGCCAAGATCCGGCCGGTGGTGATGATCACCTCCAACAACGAGAAGGAGCTGCCGGACGCCTTCCTGCGCCGCTGCTTCTTCCACTACATCCGCTTCCCGGACGACGCGACGATGCGCCAGATCGTCGATGTCCACTATCCGGGGATCAAGCAGAAGCTGGTCTCCGAGGCGCTGCGGATCTTCTACGACATGCGCAAGGTGCCGGGGCTCAAGAAGAAGCCCTCGACCTCCGAGCTGCTCGATTGGCTGAAGCTGCTGATGGTCGAGGACATCGACGAGGGCGCCCTGAAGGAAAAAGACCCGACCAAGCTCATCCCGCCGCTGCACGGGGCCCTGCTCAAGAACGAGCAGGACGTGCAGCTGTTCGAACGCCTGGCCTTCCTCGCCCGGCGCGAGGGCTCGGGCGCCCGGCCGGGACAGGCAAGCTAGGGCGCCGCCGGTCAGGACTCAGGCGGCTGAAGCTTAGGCGGCTGGGCTCGGTAGCTCGCCGCGCTGGAACGCCATCCCCAGTTGCAGGCTTTCGGCGATCCGGCGCGCGCGGTCGATGAACAGCTCGGCCGCCGGCGGCGGGCAGATCTCCCGGGCGGTCGCCTCGAAGAGGCTGAGCCAGCGGCGGAAATGGGCGGCCTCCACCGGCAGCGGCAGGTGCTTTTGCATCGGCTGGCCGTGGTAGCGGCCGCTCATCAGCGCCACCGACGACCAGAAGGCGAACATCTTCGCCAGGTGCGGCTCCCAGTCGGCAATCTTCGCCTCGAAGATCGGCGCCAGCAGCGGATCGGCCCGCACCGCCTCGTAGAAGCGGCGGACCAGCCGCTCGATCATGGCCTCGTCGATCCCCGTCTCCTCGACGGTGCGCGCGACGATCTCGGCGCGTCGCTCGTGACGTGATGCTTCTGGCATGGTCCCCATGTCGGCGCGCGGGGGCGGCGGTTCAACGGGCTCCGGGTGCGGCCGAACGCCTTAGGCGGGCGTCACCTCGGTCACCTTGTAGGTGAGGAGCCGGCCGTCCTCGTCGGCGATGCTGACGTATTCGCCCACCGCGAAGCGGTGCTGGCCCAGGCGGAAAGGCTCCTCGTCGGCGTCCTCCGCCTGCCCGTAGTCGAAGGCCCAGCGCGAGCGGCTGCGCACCAGATGGCCGTCCACCGGATCCTCGTCCGGGGCGAAGCGGCGCACGAGGCAGACGTCCTTCGCCTTGGCGTACGCCGCTTCGTCCAGATGGCCGTCTGCGGTCAGCGGCGCTACCAGCGCATAGCCGCGATGGTCGTCGCCATCGGCGAACTCGGTGCCCGGATTGCGGGCGAGGCGCATGACGATGCGGGATAGCGGCATGGTGCGGGAACTCCGTGGTTCGCGAAACGATCGTGTCAGCGATCGTGTTAATGCGAAAGGAAAAGCGAAGGTCCCTCGGTGGTCAGGAAGGTGCGGGTGGTGCCGCCGAAGATGAACTCCTGCAGCCTCGGATGGCCGAAGGCGCCGGACACCAGGATGTTGGCGCCCGCCGCGGCCGCCGCCTTGAGGAGCCGCTGCGATGGGTCCCCGGCCTCGGGGATGGTCTCGATCTTGGCCTTGACGCGCCGGGAGGCGAGGTAGCCGCGCAGGGTCTCGGGGTCGAACTGACGCGACGCCGCTGCGGGGGCCGAGAGGATCACCACCGCCTGGGCCTTCTCCAGCAGGGGAATGGCCGTGCGCACGGCCCGGCTGGCCTCCTTGCCCCCGTCCCAGGCCACCGCCACGACGCCTCCCGGCTTCAGGCCCGGCCGGGCCACGACCGTGGGGCGCTGCTCGTCGGCGAGGATCTGCTGGAAGATTTCGGCGAGCGGTCCTTTGCCGCGCGCCGCCGAATTGTCGAACACCACCACGTCCGAGAGCCTGGCCTGTTGGGCGAGCCCCGCCCACACCGGCGACTTCAGGGTGGTGAAGGTCTTGCGGGCATAGGGGCAGGCGTCCACCGAGGCCTGGGCCGCCGCCGCCCCTTCCGCCGCCGCCTGCCGGATCGAATCCACCGCGCTCGCCTGGACGCCGCCCATGAAACCGTCGCCCATCCAGGGGATGAGATCGGCGACGTCGGGGGGAACGTGAACGCAGGCGAGCTCTGCGCCGAACGGCTCGGCCAGAGCCGCCGCGCAGCCCAACAGCGCCTTGTCCCCCTCGCCGCCCGACAGCGGCGCCATCACCCGCGCCCAGTCCATCCTATCCCTCCTGGTTGGCCTTCCAGACCCGCAAGGCAGCGCCTTCGCATTGATCTTTGTCAAGCGATCGGCCAGTGAGGCGGCGACGCAGAAACGATCGGGCGCCCATGACGCTGCAGCCCAAACGTCGCCAGCCCGGTCCCGGGCGGGCCTGGCAGCGGATGCTTTCCGGGCGTCGGCTCGACCTGCTCGATCCCTCGCCCCTGGACATCGAAATCGAGGACATAGCCCACGGCTTGGCGCGCGTGGCCCGCTGGAACGGCCAGACGCTCGGCGATCACGCGGTCTCGGTGGCCCAGCATTCGGTGGTGGTGGAGGAAATCTGCGCCCACGTCAGGCCGGGGCTGGAGCCCCGCTGGCGGCTGGCCGCTTTGCTGCATGACGCGCCCGAGTACGTGATCGGCGACATGATCTCCCCGTTCAAGACTGCGCTTGGCCTCGACTACCACGGCTTCGAGGAGCGCCTGGAGACAGCGATCCACCTGCGCTTCGGCCTGCCCGCCCGGCTTCCCGCCTCCGTCAAGTCGTTGATCAAAGCGGCCGACCGCGCCTGCGCCTTCTTCGAGGCCACCCAGCTCGCGGGGTTCAGCCAAGAGGAGGCGCTCGCCTTCTTCGGAGCGCCGCCGGCCGGCTATGGACTGCTGATCGAACCGATGGCGCCATCTGTCGCCCAGGCGCGGTATCTTGAGCGCTATCATGTTCTGACCGAAGGGGGCGGGCCTCTCCGCCGAGCCCCAGGCCTTCGAGACCGAGTAACGCCATGGTCCTGATCGTCACCCCGCTCAGCCGGCTGAGCCAGCTCATCGCGGAGCGCTCGCCCTCGCACGTGATCACCCTCTTGAGCCCGGAGGAGATGATCGAGACACCGGCCGGCCTCGAGCCGGCGCGGCACTTGCGCCTCGGCGTCCACGACATCGCCGGGCCGCAGGAGGGCCTCACCGCGCCCAGTCCCGAGATGGTCGAACAGATCCTTTCGTTCCACGCCGCATGGGACGCACGGGCGCCGATGGTGATCCATTGCTGGGCGGGCATCAGCCGCTCGACGGCCAGCGCGTTCGCGATTCTGTGCCATCGCAACCCTGAGGCGGACGAGCGGGCGATCGCGCTCGGGATGCGGCGGGCCGCGCCGCACGCCTATCCGAACCGGCGGATCGTGGCGCTGGCCGACGACATCCTCGGCCGCCGCGGCCGGATGGTGGAAGCGGTCGAGGCCATGGGGGCCAACAACTTCGTCGTCGAGGGCGAGCCCTTCGAGCTGGCGGCGCGGTATTAGGAGCGCCATGGCGACCCAGATCGTCATCGGGCTATCGGCGGTGGTCATCGCCATCGACGGGGCCGAGGCGGCGGCCCTGACGGTGAAGCCGCGCGAGCCGGGCGCGGCCCTGCCCTCGCCGCTGAAGGGCCTGCCGTTCGGACCGTTCGACCCGGACGGGCACCGCACCTTCGAGATCGCCATGCGCGAATTCGTCACCCGTCAGACGGGCTTCGAGCTGGGCTATGTGGAGCAGCTCTACACCTTCGGGGACAAGGGCCGCGAGGCGCCGCTGGCCGACGTGGGCGCCGGGGCCGCGCGGGTGATCTCGGTGGGCTATCTCGCCTTCACGCCCAGGGCCACGCCCACCGCCGCCCCCGACAGCGCCTGGTCGCCGTTCTTCGACTTCTTTCCCTGGGAGGACTGGCGCAAGGGAAGGCCGGGGATCATCGACGCGGCGATCCTCCCCGCGCTGCACGCCTGGGCGGGCCGCTCGGAATCGCGGGCCGCACGCATCCGGCTGCTCTTCGCGCAGGGCGCCTCGCCCTGGAACGAGGAGCGGGTGCTGGAGCGCTATGAGCTGCTCTACGAGGCCGGGCTCGCCCCCGAGGCTGCGCGCGACCGCAGCCGCGCCCAGGGCTGCGCTCCGGCCGAGCCTGCGGCCACCGGGCTCGGCGAGCCGATGATCTCCGACCACCGACGGATCCTGGCGACCGGGCTCGGCCGGCTGCGCGGCAAGCTGAAGTACCGGCCGGTGATCTTCGAGCTGATGGGCGAGGCCTTCACCCTCTCGGCCCTGCAACGCACCGTCGAGGCGATCTCGGGCGTCCCCCTGCACAAACAGAATTTCCGCCGCGTGGTGGAGCGGACCGGTCTCGTGGAAGGCCTGGGCCGCATGGACGCCGAGACCGGGGGACGTCCGGCCGAGCTCTTCCGCTTCCGCCGCGAGCTGCTCACCGCCGGGCACGCGGGCCTCTCCCTGCCGCTGCTGCGCGACTGAGCCTCGCGAGGCGTCCTTACCGGAAGCGGATCGGCAGGGAGACCATCACCGTATAGTCGGGCGCGTCGCGGGTGACGCCGACGCCCACGGAGATATCGAGCAGGGTGCGCGGGCTAAGCACCTGGTCGAGGCCGAACTGCAGCATCGCCGCGACGCCGTCGCTGCCCGGGATGCGGGCGCCGTCGACCCGCGTGACGAACTTGAACTGCTGCGAGAAGCCGAAGCTGAGCGAGGTGTCGGGGCTCACGGCCAGCAGCGCGCCCATCTGCCAGTTGATCAGATCGCCGGTCCGGACGGTTCCAAAGCTCTCCCGGTACTTGAAGTTGCGCGAATAGGAGAGCGTGCTGAACACCGCCAGCGGGTCCAGGGTCTTGAGCGCCGTCACCCGGGCGGTGACCTCGCTCGTCCCAAGGCCGCTGGCGACGTTGACCACCGGAGCGCGGTAGGGGTCGCTGCCGGTGGGCGCGCGCCAGGCGATCGCGCCGATCAGGTCGGGGACCCAGCCGCCGGACTCGACCAGGAACTGGTGGGAAAGCTCGAGCTGAACATCGCCGACGTGCGCGGCGCTGTTGGTCACCTGGACGCCGTTGCCGAGCGCCGTGTCCTGGCGGCGCCAGTCGAAGGGGACGATGAGCTGCAACTGGCTGCGCCAGGGCAAGCCGATGCGCGCCGAAAGGCTGCCCTCGATGGCGTCTTCCCGTTGGCGCTGGCTCTGGACGGTGGAGACTCCCTGGGCGTTGTCCGCCAGCACCAGGCCCTGCGCCTGGGTGTGGCTGTAGGAGAGACCGGGCGAGGCTTCCACGTTCCAGGGCGGCAGCAGCAGCAGACCGCGCTGAACCAGTCCGCGGGACAGGGCCCGCAGAGCGGCCTCGTCGTCGCTCGCTCCGCCGGGCGCGGATGGGACGCTCGCGGAGGCCGAAGGCCCGGGGCTGGACGGGCCGACGGCCGCCGCCCCGGCGACGGCTCCGGCCGTCCCGGCGCCGGCCGAGGCGCCTCGCTCGGCCTCGAGGGCGGCGACCCGCTTCTCCAGGGCGGCGATCACCTGGTCGCGCTGGGCGAGGGCGTTTTCGAGCTCCTCGCGGGTCAGCGTCTGGGCCAGGCACGGGGTGGCGGCCGCGGCCAGACCCGCGGCGATCACGACGGCGGCGGCGTTCCTCATGGTCCGCTCCCCAATGGACTGACGGTGATCGGAGGTCCGCCGCTGGCGGTGGCGGCGCGACGGGTCTCGAGGCCAGGAACCAGGAAAAGCTCGGCCGGCGCGCCCAGCCGGTTGGGCGGGTGCGGGTCGGCGGAATCGAAGACGAAGAAGCCGATCCCGTTGGCCCAGACGCGCTCGAAGGCCTGCTCGGGCAAGGTGCGGTTGCCGAAGGCCGGATCGGCGATCAGGACCCTGCCGTCCCGTCGACCGCGATAGACCACGAAATGGCGGAAGCCGTGCGCACGGATGGGCACGACGCCCGGCGCCCGGGCGTCGAGGTCCTCGAGGGTCATCCCCCCGAACGCCGCGGCCGCGAAACCCTGGCTGGCCGCGTAGTTCTTGAGATCGAGCAGCGAGAAGCCGAGCCGGACCCGTACGAGGAGGGGGCCGGTGCGGCGGAGCATCGCCGTCGCCACCTGGCGCTCGGTGACCGGACGGCCGAGTTGGTAGGTGAGCAGTGTCGCCACCGCCGCGGCCCCGCAGGAGAGGTCCCACTTTTGGCGGATCACGCCCTCGTTGCGGATCTCGAAGAGCGTTCGCACCAGCTTCGCCCCGGGCGGCGCCGGCTCTTGCGCTCCCGCCGACACGGCCGCGGCGGCCGCCATCGCCGCCGCGGCCCAGGCGGCCGGTCGCGGACGCCGGCCCTGGGTTTGCGCCTGCCTCACAGGGAGGACAGCGGGGTCAGCGGTTCATCGCCACGTGCGACTGGAACGCCCAGGAGGCAGGCGCCATGGTCGGACGGATGACGCCGATGAGCCCGTTGGCCTCGCCGTTCGGACCTGAGGAGAAGGTCACCGCCCCATCCGGACCGTCGAGCATCGCCCAGAGGCCGTCGATGCTCAGCTTCTTGAAGTCGGGGCCTCTGAGGCTCCCCAGGAAGAGCCCGGTCTTCGGGTCGTAGGCGTTGATCTTGCCGTCGCCGAAATTACCCACCAGCAGCGCGCCGGCGAACCTGCCCCAATTGGGCGGCGCGATGGTCATGCCCCAGGGGGCGTTGAGCGGCCCGCCGATCGCCAGGGTGCGGAGTCTCTGACCCGAGGGGTTGAAGACGTCTAGGATCCCGAGCCCGGGGCCGTCCTTCTCGTCGATGCCGTCGCTGCGCTTGGCGTAGCTGACATAGATCAGTCCGTTCAGCTGTTGAACGTTGAACGGGGAGAAACCCAGGAAGGCGTAGGGGTTCTTGAACGATCCGATCTGGTGGAAGTTGCTGTCGAACATCTCGACTTTGTTCTGGGTGAAATCGGCCGCGTAGATGGTGGCGCCGGCGTCGGGGTTCGGACCGCTCGCGTTGGGCTCGAAGATCGCCAGGCCCTTGAAGGCCGCGCCGCTCGCCGACTGGTCCACCGCGATGGCCGCCGTCGTCGGGATCAGGGGAGGCCCGCTCGCGGGGCGGATGACGCCCCAGCCGGAGATCGTGCCGTCCTCGCCGTCGAACAGGAACAGCGAGTGGACGCTGGCTGTCTGCCCGCCGGCGGTCTCCATCACCTGGAAGCCGGTCCCGGCGCCGCTGGTGAATACCGTGCCCGTGGGCGCCCCTTGAGTCCCGCCGGCGCCTGGTATGGTGACCACGAGCGGGGCCTTGGCGAAGGTGCTCGCGTTGTAAAGCGTCGAAACGCCGGTTCCGTTGTCGGCGACCCACAGGGCGGTGCCGGGTCCTTCCGACAGGCCCCACGAATTCTTCAGGTTGGGGTCGGTGACCGGCGCGCTGGCGGTGGTCTGGTCGTCGACCACCTCGTTCACGATGGTGAAGTTCTCGCCCGCGACGATGTCGTCCATCTGGACGTCGCTGAGCGGAACGGGGGCGGCCTGCAAGCTGGTGGTGGCCAGCAGGCCCAGGACGAGGCATGCAAGTCCGGCGGCGGTTTTCATGGGTTCCTCCTTCGCGTCACCCTCGAGCGCCGGGTCGGAAGACGCGATTCGACGTCCCCGCCGCGGCGCCCCTCATGCGCAAAGGGTCCCCCCGCGAACCTCGCTCATGAGTGGCATCTGCCAAGGCTTGATCCCTGGCCCGGGCGGAAAGGTTCAAACCGGCGCGGCGAGTGGGGAACAGCGCGGGCCAAATGGTCAATCGAGCGAAATTCACCGCCTAGGCGGCGCCGCTCGCCTAGGAGCCTGCGACGATCTTGCGAAGCAGCCCGAGGACATACGCGCTCGCAGAGGACAGGCTTCGTTTCGGCTGGCGAAAGACCACAAGTCGCGCCACGAGACTGCGGTCGCCCGAGGATCGCGGAAGCTGGACGAGTTGGCCCGCCGCCAACTCGTCGGCGGCGGCCTGCGCGGCCGTAAGCCAGATCGCGTCGCTGGCCAGCGTCAAGCGTTTGAGGATGTCATAGTCGTCACAGGTCACCTGAGGGTGATAGGCGCCCGAACCGCCGTCGGCGGCGCCGGAGCCGCCAATGAGCGGAAAATCGCTCGGGGCGCCCTGTCCGCGACACAGCGGGTGTGAAGCGCGGACGATCCGAACGATGGGCAGGCTGACGAGCGGTATGCTTTCCACCCGGTCGGGTTGCGGAACCAGACTCTCTGAGCAGCAGCAGAAGTCCAGCTCGCCCGACATGACGCGCTTCACGATCGCCGAGCCGGTCTCGACAACGGCCTTGACCTCGATTCCTCTGCGGGTCGCAATCGTGCGGGTGAGCAGCGCCGGCAGGTAGATAGAGGCGGGCAACGGCCCCAGGCCCAGGGCCACCCGCCCTTCCTCCGCCCGCCCGAGGCGGCGCATTTGCTGGTCCATGTCGTCGATCTGGGTCAGGAGCCGTTGCGACGACGCGTGAAGGATCTCCCCGGCGGGCGTCAGGGCCAGCCCGTGGCGGCGTCTATGAAACAGGCGCAGCTCGTATTCCGTCTCGAGGGACTGGATGCTGCGGGAAAGGGCCGGCTGGGACAGGCCGAGGATTTCCGCGGCGCGGACGAAGCTTCCGGCCTCGGCGACGGCCGCGAAGTGCCGCAGTCTGCGCATCTCAGGCATGCTAATCCGTTATCCGAGTGGCCTGTCAAATGCATCTGATGGCGCGGCTGGGCCCTCTGGCAAGAGGCCCGCAGGCGCGCGGGCGCGGCGCCGCAAGCTTCTTCTTGACGGCGAGGGCCCGCCTCTGTCCCTACTTGCGACTGAACCGTTTGCGCGCGAACGGGGATTAACGGCGAGTGCAGGGACAGCCCATGCTTGGCCGGTTGAGCGTCACGGGAGGAGATCGGGGGCCTGCGCGCCCGGGAGGGCGCGACGACGCAGAGCTCCTCGCGCTAATCGCCCAGAAGGACTTCCGCGCTTTCGAGGCGCTTTACCGGGCCTACCACCCGCGGCTCAGCCGCTTCCTGATCAACATCCTGCGCCGGCCGCACCTGGTGGAGGAAGTGCTGAACGACGCCCTGATGGTGGTCTGGCGCCAAGCCGAGCGCTACAACGGCCGCAGCAAGGTCTCTACCTGGATCTTCGCGATCGCCTACCGCAAGGCGCTGAAGGCGCTCCGGCGCCAGGACGAGCCGGTGGAGGACAAGGACGCCGAGTTTCGCCCCAGCGGCGAGGCCGGCCCCGAGCAGCAACTCGACCGCCGCCAGGTTCAGGAGAGGCTGCTCAGCGCGATCAACGAGCTTTCGACCGCGCAGAGGGCGGTCGTCGACCTGACCTATTTCCACGAGCTCGGCTACCGCGAGATCGCCGAGCTGATGGACTGTCCGGTGGACACGGTGAAGACACGCATGTTCCACGCCCGCCGCCATCTGAAGAACAAGCTGCCGGGCCGCCTGGCCGACTGGCTGTAGGAGCCGGCCGATGGGAAACATCATCCGCCTTCCGGGCGACCGGCATCACGAGACCCAGCTCCTGCTTCCCTGGTACGAGACCGGTCAGCTCGACGCGGAAGACCACGCGCGGGTCGAGGCCCACCTGGCGAGCTGCGGGCGCTGCCGCGCCGACCTCAAGGTCGAGCAACGGCTGGAGAGCGAAATCGCCCAGCTTCCGCTCGATGTCGAGCAGGGATGGGCGGCGATGCGCGAGCGGCTCGCCGCCGGACGCGAAGACGCGCCCTCCCCGCGGCCGGCAAGCCGGCGTTCGGCCTTGGCGAAGGCGTGGCTCGAGCGGGCCTTCCCCGGCTGGCTGGGCTGGGCCGCTGCGGCGAGCGCGACGACGCTGGCCCTCGTCCTGGCCATCGCCCCCCGTCCGGCGCCGTCTGCGCCGTACCACACGCTGGCCTCGCCGGCGCCCGCTCCCGTGGGCAACCTCGTGGTGATCTTCCGTCCGGAGACGCAGGTGGCGGCGATGACCCGAACGCTGGCGGCGAGCGGCGCGCGGCTGGTGGATGGCCCCACCGGCGCGGGCGCCTACGTGCTGCGCGCGCCGGGCACCCAGCGCCAGAAGGCTCTCGACGTCCTGAGAGCCGACAGGGAGGTCGCCTTGGCCGAACCGATCGACGAGGCGGGCGCGCCATGACCGGGAAGACCTTGCCAAGCATGTGGCGAAGGCTCGCGTTGACGGCGGCCGCCTGGGCCGCAACCGCCGGTCTGGCCGCTTTCCCCGGGCCCGCCCAAGCCGTCCAGCCGGACGAGGGCCAGAAGGTGCTGGTGATGCTGCGCCTGCCGCCTGAGCATCCGCGCGCCCAGTCCGACTACGGCGGCGGCTACGGCGACGGGATGGCGCGCAGCGCCAGCCGCAGGATCGCCACCCGCCTGGCGCGCCAGAACGGGTTGAGCCTGGTGGAAGATTGGCCCATGCCCATGCTGGGCGTCGACTGTTTCGTGCTGTCGGTCCCGGCCGGCCGGTCCCCGGGCGAGGTGGCTCAGCGCCTTTCTCTCGAGCCCCAAGTGGCCTGGTCCCAGCCGGTGAACCTCTATCGGGCCGAGGCCGCGTCCCTCCCGCCGCTGTTTCTCGCCCAGCCGGCCGCAAAGGAGTGGCGGCTCGCAGAGCTTCACCGGGTGGTGCTAGGACGCGGCGTCCGCGTCGCGGTCATCGACAGCATGGTCGATCGAGACCATCCGGACCTCGCGGGCCAGGTGCAGACCCTTCAGAACTTCGTCCCGGGCCGCCCGGACGCCGGGGAGCAGCACGGGACGGCGGTGGCCGGCGTGATCGCCGCCAAGGGCGTCCGGGTCGCCGGGGTGGCCCCGGGGGTGCGGCTGATGGCGCTGCGAGCCTGTTGGCAATCGCCGGGCGGGCCGCCTGGATCTTCGTCCGAGGTCTGTGACACCCTCAGCCTGGCGCGGGCGCTCGACTTCGCCGTCAGCCACGCCGCGCAGGTGATCAACCTCAGCCTCGGCGGCCCCTCGGACCTGTTGCTGGGCAAGCTGCTGGACGTGGCCCTCGCGCGGCGCATCGTCGTGGTGGCCGCCTTCGATCCGGATCTGCCCGGCGGCGGATTCCCCGCCTCCCACCCGGGCGTGATCGCGGTGGCCGACGAAGGCGCCGGGCCGGCGCCGGCCGGCGTCTACAGCGCGCCCGGGGAGGGCGTGCCGACCACCATCCCCGGCGCCCGGTGGGGTCTCGTCAACGGCAGCTCATTCGCCGCCGCCCACGTGAGCGGGCTGTTCGCCCTGATGCGTGAGCGTCACCCGGCGGCCGCGACGCCGCTGCGGCTGGCGACGGCGCGTTCCAGCGGGGTCATCGACGCCTGCGCCACCCTGCTCGGCCAAGCGCGGGTCTGCCAGGACGCCAGGGCCAAGATCAACGAGGCTTCGGCCGCTGCGCGCCCGTAGATCCCGTGCGCCGCTGGGGGCCGGCCGCTGTACTTCTTCTCCTGAGCGCCTTCGTCGCGCCGACGGCCAGAGCCCAGGTCGCCTTCAGCGCGGCGATCGAATCCGACGACCGCCTGCGAGGCGTCTCGCTCACCGACGGACAGCCGATCGCCAGCGTGAGCGTCTCCTTGGACCGCCCGAGCGGCTTCTTCGGCGGCGTCACCGCCAAGGCGGTCGCGACCTCGCACTCGGGCCTGCGTCCGGAGGGCTACGTCGCCTACCTCGGCTATGCGCGCACCCTCGCCCCGAGCCTTTCCTGGGACCTCGGCGTCACCAACAGCGAAGTGCTGGTCTACCGCGAGCGGCGCTACACCGCCAACTACACCGAGCTGCGGACCGGGGTGAGTCTCAAAAACGTCGCCGCGCACATCTATTATTCGCCCCGCTATCTCAACGACGCGCCCACTCTCTATGTCGATCTCGCCGGCGCGCTGCATCCGGTCCGCAACTGGCGACTGTTCGGCCATCTGGGCCTGCTGACCGGTCTTTCTGAGGTCGGACACTATGAAGGCGAGCGGGTGCGCCTCGACCTTCGGGCAGGGATCGCTCGGGAATTCGGCCGCGGCGAGATCCGGGCGGAATGGATCGCCGCCACCCCGGCCCCCTACTTCCCACCCTACACGCGGCAACACCGCAATGCGCTGGTCCTCGGCGCGACCTATTTCTTCTGACGGCGCCGCGCCGCCACGATGTCACAAGCGGGGGGTCCCGCGCGTCTATCCGTCGAAACGCGAGGAGAAGACGCATGAAACGTGCGATCGCCGCCCTCATCGGGCTCTTCGGCGTGGTCGGCGGCTGCGTGATGCTCGGCGCCGGGCGCTGGTTCTACGCCGTCACCCCCGGCGTCTCCGAGACTGGTCCCTACAACCCCCACTTCGTCCGCGACATCGGCGGCGCCTACCTCGCAGCGGGCCTCGGCCTGGTCGCCCTCGCCTGGAGGCCGGCGGCGGAGACCAGGGGCGCGGCCGCCGCCGGGGCGCTCTTCCTGGCGCTGCATGCGGGTGTCCACCTCGCCGAGGCCGTCGGCGCTCCCTCGGGCCTGGCGGATCTGGCGCGTGACCTGCCCGCCGTCGGCCTGCCGGCCCTCCTGGCCGTCTGGGTCGCCTGGCCCTTCCCGATGCGCGCCGAGGCCCGTCATGCTTAAAGCGCTTCTCCATCGCCTGATCCGCGCCAGGCTCGAACGCCCGTTCGGCTACGACGCCAGCTATCTGCACGTCCTTGCCGAAGCCGCGCCGGCGAGCTTCTTGAAGTTCTCGGTGGTGACCGGCCTCGTTGACCGCAGGGCGGCGCCGGCGGAGGCGCTGGCCGCCGTCGGCGTGGTCGGAACGCTGGCCGAGGACTGCGGTCCCTGCACCCAGATCAGCGTCGACATGTCGCTGGCGGGCGGCGTGCGTCCGGAAGTCCTGCGCGCCATCCTCGCCGGGGACGAAGCGGCGATGGGCGAGCCGGCCGCCCTCGCTTGCCGCTTCGCCAGGGCCTCCCTCGCCAGGGATCTGGAGGCGGGTGACGCCCTGCGTGACGAGATCGTCCGGCGCTGGGGCGAAGAGGGCCTGATCGCCCTTTCCCTGGCGCTGACGACCGCGCGGATGTACCCGACGCTCAAGTACGCCATGGGTTACGGCAAGACCTGCTCGAAGGTCGTAGTGGCTGGAGAGGCGGCGCCCTTCGAGGCGTCGCGCCTGAGAGCCGCATGACCGGCGGCGATCCGTTCCAGACCGAGCGGCCGCGGCTGGTCCGGCTCGCCTACCGGATGCTGGGCCAGGTCGGCGAGGCCGAGGACGTCGCCCAGGACGCCTGGATCCGCTGGCAGGGCGCCGACCAGGCCTCCATCGCCGATCCGGCGGCCTGGCTCACCCGGGTGGCCACGCGTCTTTGCCTGGACCGGCTGCGCAGCGAGAAGGCCCGGCGGGCCGCCTACCGCGGTCCCTGGCTTCCGGAGCCTCTCATCGAGGACCTGGCCGAGGATCCGCTGGAGCGCGCCGAGGAAGTCTCGGTGGCCTTCCTGCTGGCCCTGGAGCGGCTCTCGCCGCTGGAGCGGGCCGTCTTCCTGCTGCACGACGTCTTTGACGCCGACTACGCCTCCATCGCCGAGACCCTTGGCCGCAGCGAGGCCGCCTGCCGGCAGCTGGCGGCGCGCGCCCGCGCCCATGTCGAGAAGGCCCGGCCGCGCTTCAACGCGCCGCAGGAGGAGGCGACGCGGTTGGCGATCGCGTTCATGAGCGCGGCCCGGACCGGCGATCTCGACGGGCTGAAGGCGTTGCTGGCCGAGGACGCGGTGATGATCTCCGACGGCGGCGGCAAGCGGAAGGCGGCGCTGCGCCCGCTCGTCGGGCGCGAGGACGTCATGGCCCTGATCGGCGGCCTCTTCTGGCGCGGAAGCTGGCCTGTGGAGGGGGACGTGCGCCTCGCCAGGATCAACGGCTATCTGGGCGCCATCATCCGGACCGCCGACGGTCTCTCGAGCCTCGCCTTCCAGCCGGACGGAAACGGGCGCCTGGCGGCGGTCTATGTCGTGATCAATCCGGATAAGCTGCGCGCGGCCGAGCGGAGCGCCTGAAGCGTGGTGAATTGGAGGTTCGCTCGATGACGGGGCGCTGGCGACCTTCGGACCCGGGACGCTAGAGCACGATGCGATCAGACGGAATCGTCTGATCGTTGAATCGTGCTCTAGAATTCAAAGACTTGGAGCGCGTTCTCGTCGCAAAAGCGGTTCCACTTTTGCGGAACGCGCTCTAGAGAAACGCCCAGGCCGCCGCGCCGAGGCCAGCGGCGCTGAGGGCGATGGCGGCGAACCAGGGCCAGCGGCGCCTCAGGATGATCGCCAGGGTGGCGATGGCGATAGCCATGTGCAGCAGGGTGGAGGCGATGGTGAGCCGGCCGTGGCGGCGTTCGTGGACCTCCGAGCGCTCCAGGGCCCGGTCGCGCTTTTCTTCGAGCGCCTTGGCGTCGGCCTGGGCCTTGTGCTGGTCGGCCTCCTCGCGGGCGGCGAGCGTGACGTAGGCCCCCGCCTTCGGCCCGGCCTGGTCGGCGGCCAGCTCGTAGACCTTCTTGCGCAAGGCCTTGGAGTTGGCGAAGCCCCACTGGTCGGTGGCCTGGTCCTGGGCTAGGACGGCGTCGTTCTTGGCCGAGATGGCCGCGTCGCTCTCGGTGGTCTCCAGGCTGGCGCTCACCGCGGCCAGCACCGCCAGCACCGCGATGGTGAAGGTGACCTGAGAGACCAAGGCGTCGCCGGCGTGGGCCGCATGGGCGGCGTGCTCGGCATGCTCGTGGTGCTCGAGCTCCTCGAGTGGCGAATCGGTCATGGCCCCCCCGAAGCCGGCCTCAGCGGCGCGGCGGCTGGCGCTTCAAGGCGGCCTGGGCCGCGGCCAGGCGGGCGATCGGCACCCGGTACGGCGAGCAGCTGACATAGTCGAGGCCGACCTCCTCGCAGAAGTCGATGGAGGCCGGATCGCCGCCGTGTTCGCCGCAGATGCCGAGCTTGAGGCCGGGCCGCGCGGTCCTCCCGCGCTCGGCGGCGAGCCGGACGAGGTCGCCCACCCCGTCGCGGTCGAGACTGACGAACGGGTCCTTCTCGAAGATGCCCTTGTCCAGATAGTCGGCCAGGAACTTGCCGGCGTCGTCGCGGCTGATCCCGAAGGTGGTCTGGGTGAGGTCGTTGGTGCCGAAGGAGAAGAACTCGGCGGCCGCCGCCAGATCCGCCGCCCGGATCGCAGCCCTCGGCAGCTCGATCATGGTGCCGACCCGGTAATCGATCGTCTGCCCGCGCTCGGCCATCACCGCCTTGGCCGTGCGGTCGGTGAGCTCGCGCAGAAAGGCCATCTCCTCGCCCTTGGCCACCAGCGGGTGCATGATCTCCGGGCAAGGGGCATTGGCGCCGCCGGCGGCGACCTCACAGGCGGCCTCGATGATGGCGCGCACCTGCATCTCGTAGATCTCAGGATGCGAGACCCCCAGTCGGCAGCCCCGGTGGCCGAGCATCGGATTGGTCTCCGCCAGCTCCCGGGCCCGGCGCATCAGCTTTGCCGCATCGAGGCCGGTGGCCTCGGCCACCGCCGCCAGGTCCGCCTCCGAGTGGGGCAGGAACTCGTGCAGCGGCGGGTCCAGCAGGCGGATGGTCACCGGCAGGTCGGCCATGATGGTGAAGAGCTGCACGAAATCGCCGCGCTGCATGGGCAGGATCTTGGCGAGCGCCGCACGCCTTCCTGGTTCGTCGTCGGCCAGGATCATCTCGCGGACCGCCGCGATCCGGTCCTCCTCGAAGAACATGTGCTCGGTGCGGCAAAGACCGACGCCTTCGGCGCCGAACCCGCGGGCGGTGCGCGCGTCCTGAGCCGTTTCCGCGTTGGCGCGCACCTTCAGACGCCGCGCGGCGTCGGCCCAGGCCATCAGGGCGGCGAAGTCGCCGGAGAGCTCCGGCTCGACCATGGCCACGGCGCCGGCCATGATCTCTCCCTTGCCGCCGTCGATGGTGATCACGTCGCCGGCCCTGAAGGCGCGGCCCCGGGCGCGCAGCTTCCCGCCCTTGGCGTCGATGTGCAGCTCGGCCGCCCCGCACACGCACGGCCTGCCCATGCCGCGGGCGACCACCGCGGCGTGGCTGGTCATGCCGCCCCGGGCGGTGACGATACCGCGCGCCGCATCCATGCCGCGGATGTCCTCGGGGCTGGTCTCCTCGCGCACCAGGATCACCGCCTCGCCGGCGGCCTCCAGGCGCACCGCCTCCTCGGCGCTGAACACAATCTTGCCCACCGCCGCTCCGGGCGAGGCAGGCAGGCCGGCGGCGATCACGTCGCGGGCGGCCGCCGGATCGATGGCGGGGTGCAGAAGCTGGTCGAGGGAGGCCGGATCGACCCGCGACACTGCTTCCTCGCGGCTGATCAGACCCGCGCCGGCCAGGTCGACCGCGATCTTGAGGGCCGCCTTGGCGGTGCGCTTGCCGCTGCGGGTCTGCAGCATGTAGAGCCGCCCGCGCTCGACGGTGAACTCGATGTCCTGCATGTCGCGGTAGTGGCGTTCCAGCCGCCCGACCACCTCGCGAAGCTCGCCGAACACCGGCGGCATCGCCTCTTCCATGGACGGCGCGGCGTCGCCCATCTCCTCGCGCCCGGCCTTGGTGATCGACTGGGGCGTGCGGATGCCGGCGACCACGTCCTCGCCCTGGGCGTTGATCAGGAACTCGCCGTAGAGCTTGGCCTCGCCGGTGGACGGGTTGCGGGTGAAGGCGACCCCGGTGGCGCTGGAGTCGCCCATGTTGCCGAACACCATGGACTGGACGTTCACCGCGGTGCCCCAGCTCTCGGGGATGTCGTGCATGCGCCGATAGAACTTGGCGCGATCGTTCATCCAGCTGGCGAAGACCGCCCCGATGGCGCCCCAGAGCTGAGCTTTCGGGTCCTGCGGGAAGGGCTCGCCCAGCTCCCGCTGCACGGCGGCCTTGTAGTCGGCCACCACCTTCTCCCAGTCCTCGGCGGCGAGCTCGGTATCCACGGAGACGCCCAGGGCGTCCTTCGCATCGTCGAGGATCTCCTCGAACATGTTGTGGTCGAGGCCGAGCACCACGTTCGAGTACATCTGGATGAAGCGTCGGTAGCTGTCGAAGGCGAAGCGGCGGTCGCCGGCCAGCGCCGCCAGCCCGTTCACCGTGGCGTCATTGAGGCCGAGGTTGAGGACCGTGTCCATCATGCCCGGCATCGAGGCGCGCGCGCCCGAGCGCACCGAGACCAGCAGCGGGCTTTCCGCGTCGCCGAACTTCTTGTCAGTGAGACCCTCCACCCGCGCCAGGGCCTGGCCGACCTCCGCGGCGAGGTTCTCCGGATGGCGCCGGCCGTTGGCGTAGAAGTAGGTGCAGGCCTCGGTGGTGATGGTGAAGCCCGGCGGCACCGGCAGCCCGAGCGCCGACATCTCGGCGAGGTTCGCTCCCTTGCCGCCCAGCAGATCCTTCATCGAGGCGTCGCCGTCCGCGCCGCCGCCGCCGAAGGCGTAGACGTATCCCGTCTTGCCAACCGTCTCGGCCATGCTCGTCACTACCCTGAAACCAGCGAGAAATCCGCCACTAAGTCCATCGCGGCGCGGACTTCCAAGAGAAGCCGCAGCCGGTTGTCGCGCTCCTCCGGAACGGGTGAATTGACCAGCACCTTATCGAAGAAGGCGTCCACGGGCGCCCGCAAGGCCGCCAGAGCGCGCATGGCGCCGGCGAAGTCCTCGCCCGCCGCCGCCGCCTCCACCTCGGGCCGGGCCTTGGCCAGGGCCCGGATCAGCGCCGCCTCCTCGGCGGGCGCCTCGGCCATCGGCGCGGCGGCGCCCGACGGCAGGACGCCCTTCTTGGCTTCGGCGTTCAGGATGTTGCTGGCCCGCTTGTGGCCGGCCAGCAGGTTCGCCCCGTCCTCGGTCCCCAGGAATCCTTCCAGGGCCTCCACCCGCCGCACGATCCGCACCAGGTCGTCGTCCCCCAGGGCGAAGACCGCATCCACCAGGTCGTGCCGCCTGCCGTCTTCCCGAAGCTGGACCTTCAGCCGGTCGGCGAGGAAGACCAGGATCTCGACCACGAGCGCGGACGCATCGCCCGGCCCGTAGAGGGCGGACTTCAGCACCTGGCGCATCGCAAGCCGCAGCTGACCGGCGAGGATGATCCGGATCAGGCCCAAGGCGGCGCGCCGCAGGGCGAAGGGATCGCGCGAGCCGGTGGGCTTCTCGCCGATGGCGAAGAAGCCCGCCATCGTGTCGAGCTTGTCCGCGAGCGCCACGGCCACCGTCACCGGGGCGGTGGGGACGGCGTCGCTGGGTCCCGCCGGCCGATAGTGGTCGGCGATGGCGGAGGCGAGGTCCTCGCCCAGCCCCTCGGCTCGCGCGTAGTGGCCGCCCATCACCCCCTGCAGCTCGGGGAACTCGCTCACCATGCCGCTGACGAGGTCGGCCTTGGCGAGCCGCGCGGCCAGCGCCGCCCGGCCCGGCTCGGCGCCCACCAGGGGGGCGAGCTCACGCGCCAGCGCCTCGATCCGCTCCACGCGCTCGTGCATGGTTCCCAGCTTGGCGTGGAAGGTGACGCCTTTCAGGCGCTCGAGCCGGTTCTCCAGGGGGACCTTGAGGTCCTCTTCCCAGAAGAACCGGGCGTCCTGCAGCCGGGCCGACAGCACCCGGGCGGCGCCCGCCGCCACCAGGGCGCCGCCGTCCGCCGCTTCGATGTTGGCCACCACCACGAACCGCGGGGCCAGCGCCTCCACGCCCGGATAGCGCACCGCGAAGTAGCGCTGGTGGACGCGCATCGAGGTGCGGATGACCTCGGGGGGCAGCTCCAGGAACTTGGGATCCATCTGACCCAGGATCGGCGCCGGCCACTCGGCGAGACCCGCCACCTCGTCCAGCAAGCCCTGGTCCTCCACGAACTCCAGGCCGTTGGCGTCGCAGAGGTCTTGCGCGGCGGCGAGGATCCGGTCCTTGCGCTCCTGCGGGTCCAGGACCACGAAATGCCCGGCCAGCCCCTCACGGTACTCGTCGAAGTCGCGGGCGCGGAAGGGTCGGCGCGGACCCATGAAGCGGTGCCCCTCGGTGAGGTCCGAGGCCTCCAGGCCCTCGATCCCGAAGCGGATCACCTCGCGGTCGAACACGCACAGGATCCGGCGCAGGGGCCGCACCCAGCGAAGCTTGCCCTCCCCCCAGGTCATGGACTTCGGCCACGGAAAGCCGCGGACGATCGCCTCCACCATCTCGGCGACGATCTCGGCAGTGGGACGCCCGGCCCGGTGGAGGTGAGCGAAATAGGCGCCGTCGCGCTCGACCAGCTGGTGGCGCAGCAGCCCCACCGAACGCAGGAAGCCTTCCATGGCCGCCTCGGGGGCGCCGATCCTGGGCCCCTTGCGCTCCTCGCGCCGGTCGCCCTGGGCGCTCGGCAGCCCGTCGACCACCAGCGTCAGCCGCCGCGGCCCGGCGAAGGCCCGCAGGCCCTCGAAGCCGAGCTCGGCGCCGGTCAGGCGCTCGCGCGCCAGCCGCTCCAGGTCGCGGGCGGCGCCGGCCTGCATCCGCGCCGGGATCTCCTCGGAGAAGAGCTCGAGCAGCAGTTGGGGCATGTCAGACGCCGCCGCGGGCGTTCTCGCCTTCCTGGACGGTCCAGGCCTCGGCGCAGGCTTTGCAAAGATCGCGGATGCGGCCGATGTAGCTCTGGCGCTCGGCAACGGCGATGGCGCCACGGGCGTCCATCAGGTTGAAGAGGTGCGAGGCCTTCAGCACGTGGTCGTAGGCGGGCAGCACCAGGGGCTGCCCTTGCCGGCCGCGCCGCGCCAGGAGGCGCGGAACTTCCCGCTCCATCTCCTCGAACTGACGCATGAGCACCGCCACGTCCGCCGCCTCCAGCTCGAAGGCCGAGAACTGGCGCTCGTTCTCCAGGAAGACATCCCCATAGGTCTTGAAATCGGGGCTCTGCGGGTCGTTGTAGGCGAGGTCGTAGACATTCTCGACGCCCTGAACGTAGAGCGAAAGCCGCTCCAGACCGTAGGTGAGTTCGCCGGCCACGGGGAAGACGTCCAGCCCCCCCACCTGCTGGAAGTAGGTGTACTGGGTGACCTCCATGCCGTCGCACCAGACTTCCCACCCGAGACCCCAGGCTCCGACGGTGGGGTTCTCCCAGTCGTCCTCCACGAAGCGGATGTCGTGCAGGGCCGGATCGATGCCCACCGCCTCCAGCGAGCCCAGGTAGAGGGCCTGCATGTCCGGCGGGTTCGGCTTCAGGATGACCTGGTACTGGTGGTGCTGATGCAGCCGGTTCGGGTTCTCGCCGTAGCGGCCGTCCGCCGGCCGTCGGGACGGCTGGACGTAGGCGACGCGCCAGGGCTTCGGTCCGAGCGAGCGCAGCACCGTCGCCGGATGCAAGGTGCCCGCCCCGACCTCCACGTCGTAGGGCTGCAAGATCACGCAGCCCTGCCGGCTCCAGTAGTCGTGCAGCGCCAGGATCAGTCCCTGGAACGACAGAGGCGGGGACGCGGTCATCTCAGGCCCGGGATTCGGCGCGACAGCGCGGAAGGTCGGCGGACCTATAGGGCCCGCCGACCAGGCCTTCAAGCGACCGGACGGACCGGCTCAGTTACCGGCGGGCTTGGTGTGCTTGCCGGCGTGGGAGAGCGGCGCCCCGTACTTGGCCCGGTTGTCGGGGGTGTCGGGAACCGGCTGGCTCGCAACCACCTGGGTTCCGGCCTGAGCCACCTGGGCCGAGCTTTCGGCGCCCGTCGCGGCCGGGGCGGTCGACTGGTCGGCCGGGGCGGACATGGGGGCCGCGGCCGGAGCCTGGCCTTGGTCGGCCGGGGCGGCCGGCGGTTGGCTCTGGTCGGCGGGCGCAGCGGGCTCGCCGGCGGCGGGAGGGCTGCTGGCGTCCGGCGACGGCGGGGTTTCCGCAAAGGCGAGGCCGCCCACGAGGCAAGCCGCCGCCGCTGCGGCAAGTCCGTAACGAACTGGCATGGCGAAGTTCCTTCTGGCAGGCAGGGCGATCGGGCCCTTTCCTGCCGAAGCCAACGCGCGGCTAGGCTTGCCGGTTCCGGGCCTCAGCCGCCGGAGGCGGCGGCCGGCGCCGGGGCGGCCGGGGGCGCGGGCGACGCCAGGGTGGCGTAGTAGGGGCTGTCGGAGGGGACCACCAGCTTGTCGATGACGTGGACGATCCCGCCGTTGGCGGTGCGCACGTCGGCCTGGATGATGTCGGCGTTGTTGACCAGCAGGTCGTCGGGGTTGCTGCCGTCCAGCTGGATCGAGGCGCCCTCCACCGTGGTCACCGGGCCCTTGGCGCCCTTGATCTTGCTGGAATCGACCTGGGCGTTGATGAGGCAGTACTTGAGGATCTGCTGCATCTGATTGGCGGCCGCCGTGCTGGTCCCGGTGAGCTTGGCCAGAACGTCCGGCGGCAGGGCGTTGAAGGCGGCGTCGGTGGGGGCGAAGAAGGTCAGGTTCGGATAGGTCTTCAGCACCCCCTTCAGGTTGGTCGTCTCGAGCGCCTTAACCAGGATGGCGAACTGCCCGGACGCCTTCAGGGTCTCGTAGATGTCGGGTCCGGGGGCGACCTTCGGGATGCTCGGCAGGGCCGCCGCCGGAGCGGCCGGGGCAGCCGCCGGCGGCGGGGCCGGCGCAGGCTCGGAAACGGTCTCGGCGGCCAGCGCCGGGCAAGCGAGCAAGGCCGCCGCAGCCGCGGTGGTCATAAGGCGCGTCAGGTGCATGGATCTCCCTCGGTAGGCGGGGAAGTTCACCCCCGGCGTCCCCTTCGGCGGATGCTTTATTGAGGCCGAGGGGGCTTCGTCAATCGCCGAGCCGGCCTGGCGGCGGCGAGCTGCCTGAGCCGCGGACCGCCCCGTCGCCGTCGGTGCGGGGATTGAAGTCCGTTTCCGGAGCTGGCGCGAGGACAGCTCGCGGGCGGCGCCCAAAACTTAGGCGCCAACCGCCACAGAGGCGCCCTGAACAGGGCTTTGAGGCCCATTTCTTATCCAACCCTTACCAAAAGCCGCCCATGTTCCAGGCGCCGGCCCATAGCGTCCGCGGCGTTCGGCGTCGGACCAAGTCCCTGGACTGGGACCGTCGTCCGTCGGGGACAATCAACGTGAGAGGTGCGCGCTTCGGCCTGGCGCCGACGCGTGGGAGCGAGGCGGATGAAACTCATCATAGCGGTCGTGAAACCATTCAAGCTCGACGAGGTCCGCGAAGCCCTGGTGGCGGCGGGCGTGGAGGGCCTGACGGTCTCGGAAGTGAAGGGGTATGGCCGGCAGAAGGGCCATACCGAGATCTACCGTGGGGCGGAGTACCAAGTGACCTTCGTGCCCAAGGTGAAGTTGGAAGTGGTGGTCAACGACGCGGGGCTCGCCGCGGCGGTGGATGCGATCAAGACCGCCGCCGGCACCGGCAAGATCGGCGACGGGAAGATTTTTGTCCTGAACGTCGAGGACGCCGTACGCATCCGCACCGGCGAGACCGGCGCGGCGGCCCTCTAAGAAATCACGGGGACAAGGGGTACCTTTCAATGAAACTGCTCGGAATACAACGCCTGGCGGGGCTGGCCATAGCGGCCATGCTCCTGGGCGCGCCGCTGACGGCGCTCGCCCAGAACGCCGCCACCAACGCGCCGGAGCCGGCGGCGGCCGCCAACGCGGCGCCGACCAATGAGGCGACCAACGCGGCTGCGCCCGCCCCCGCAGCGGCGGCTCCGGCGGCGGCCTCCAACGACGCGACTCACGACTACAGCAAGGACAGCGTCAACTCGGGTGACGACGCCTGGATGCTGACTTCTTCGGTGCTGGTCCTGCTGATGACCATCCCGGGGCTGGCGCTGTTCTACGCCGGCATGGTCCGCAAGAAGAACGTGCTGGCCACCATCGCTCAGAGCTTCGGGGCCACGGCGCTCATCACCGTGCTTTGGATGCTGATCGGCTACTCGATGGCGTTCGTGGGCAACGACCCCTACATGCCGAGCTTCAGCTATGCGCTGCTGGCGCCGCTGAACGCCGACATCAACATAGCCAGCCCTCTCGCGCCGACGATACCCGAGACGGTGTACATGTTCTTCCAGATGACGTTCGCGATCATCACTCCGGCGCTGATCGCGGGCGCACTCGCCGACCGCATGAAATACTCGGCTTTCCTGTGGTTCATGGGGCTGTGGCTGATCTTCATCTACTGCCCGATCGCCCACTGGGTCTGGTCCGCCAAGGGCTGGCTCGGCCTCGGCGGGCTCGGCGCCCTCGACTTCGCCGGCGGCAGCGTCGTGCACCTGAACGCCGGCACCGCCGGGCTGGTGACGGCGCTGATGCTCGGCAAGCGCAAGGGCCTCGGGACCGAGAACTTCGCCCCGTACAACCCCGCCTACGCGGTGATCGGCGCCTCGCTCCTGTGGGTCGGCTGGTTCGGGTTCAACGCCGGCTCGGCCGTGGAGGCCCATGACGGCCAGGCCGGCATGGCCGCCGCGGCGACCCAGATCGCCACCGCCGCCGCGACGCTCGCCTGGATGTTCATGGAATGGCTCATCGCCAAGAAGCCCACCGTCATCGGCATGGCTTCGGGGGCGGTCGCCGGTCTGGTGGCTATCACGCCGGCCTCCGGCTTCGTGAACCCCACCGGGGCGCTGCTGATCGGCATCGCCGCGGGCGTCGTCTGCTACTTCGCCGCCGTCCACCTCAAGAAGATGCTGGGCTTCTACGACGACGCCCTCGACTGCTGGGGCGTGCACGGGATCGGCGGGGCTCTGGGTGCGATCCTGACGGGCGTCTTCGCCTCCAGCAAGATCAACTCCCTCGGCCACGGCTGGCTGCTCGACGGCAACTTCAAGCAGATGGGGCTGCAGCTCCTCGATGTGGCGACGGTGTTCGTCTATTGCGGAGTGGGCACCTTCATCATCCTCGCCATCCTCAAGTACACCATCGGCATCCGCGTCAGTGAGGAAGTCGAGGTGGAGGGCCTGGACATCAACCTGCACGGCGAGGTGATCCAGGGCGGCTGAGCCAGGCTCACGCCGAAAGCGTAGGAAGCGGGGCCCCTAGGGGTCCCGCTTCTTTTCTGTCGCGAGCCCTTGAAACCCAACAGGCGATCAGGGAGACCGACCCCCTGCCCCTGCGCCTCATCGGACGGATTTCCCCTGACCCTCCCCAAAGGCCTGCAAGTCCTTTACGCCATCGCCGCCGCGGTCGCCTGGGGCGCCGCCTGCGGCGTCCTGCGCGCGCCCTACTGGGCCGTGGCGGCCGGAGGCCTCGCGGCCGCCACGCTCGGGTTCTGGCTGAGTCGCACGGTGCTGCTCGGCCCCGACACCGCGCGGCGCAAGGACTTCCCGCTCATCGCCGCCGCCGGCTTCGGCTTCTTCGCGGTGCTCGGCGTCGGCCTGACCAGCCTCGCCTGCCTGCTCAGCGGATGGTGGCTGCATCCGCTGCGCTGAAGCGCCCGACTTGCGGGGAGCCGATCAGGCGCGAAAGCCGCTGAGGCGGCAGGCGCGGACCCACCAGCCGGGATGGGCTTGCGCCAGCTCGCGCGCCAGCCCGTCGCGCGCGTCCTCGTCGGCGCAGATGACGAAGCAGGTCGCGCCCGACCCCGACATCCGGGCGATGAGGGCTTCGCGCCGGGCGCGCAGGAGCGCCAGAGTCTCGCCGATCTGCGGCTCGAGCCGGATCGCCGGGGCCTCCAGATCGTTGCGGCAGCGCGCCAGAAAGGCGGCGACTTGCGCGGGGGTCTCCATCGCTTCGGGCCAGGCCGGCCGCTCGGCTCCGCCCGGCGCGCCCATGGCGTCGTAGGCCGCGTAGACCCGGCCGGTGGGCGAGGCGAGGCCCGGATTGACCAGCACCGCCTCCAGATCCGGGAAGGTGGGCGGGGGACTCAGCACCTCGCCACGCCCCTCGGCCAGCCGCGGCGCCGCTCCCAGGCACATGGGAACGTCGGCGCCGAGGGCCGAGGCCAGCGTCGCCAGCACGTCCGGCTCGCCGGGTCCCGGCCAGTCGAGAACCTGGGCGAGGAGCGCCAGGGCCGCGGCAGCGTCGGAGGAGCCGCCGCCGAGGCCGGCTGCGATGGGCAGGCGCTTGTCCAGCGTGAGCCGGATCTTCGGCGGCGTTCCGGGATAGAGCGCCAGCAACCGATCGCGGGCTCGCGCCACCAGATTGTCGGGCGAGGGCGAAAGCTCGGCGGCGAAGGGGCCCTCGATGGCGAAGCCGCTCTCGCCCTGGCTCAACCCGACCACGTCCCCGACGTCCGCGAAGGTCACCAGGCTGCAGAGCGGGTGATAGCCGTCGGCGCCCGGCGGACCCACGTGCAGGAACAGGTTCACCTTGGCGGGCGCAAATCGTTCGACCTGCATCGTCGTCCCTAGCGGGCCCCGGGCTGGGCCGGCTCGTCGGCGGCCGAGGCGGACGACGGCGCGGGACGCAACACCGGTCCGGTGGGCGCCGTGCGAACCGCGTCCGGCCCGAGAGCCGAGGCAAGCTTGGCCTCGACCCGGGCCTTGAGGGCTTCGGTGGGGTCGAGGGTCAGCACCCTGCGCCACTGGAACCGGGCTTCGATCTTGCGCCCCACCCGCCAATAGGCGTCGCCCAGATGATCGTTCACATCGGCGTCCGCCGGCTCCAGGCCGACCGCCTCCTCGAGCTTGGCCGCGGCGGCCCGGTAGTCGCCCAGTCGGTAGAAGGCCCAGCCCAGGCTGTCGACAATGGCGCCCGACTGAGGCTCCTCGTCGGCCGCCTTCTGCACCATCGCCAGCGCCTCCTTGAGGTGCTCGCCGCGGTCTACCCAGGCGTAGCCCAGATAGTTGAGCAAGTCGGGACTATCCGGCCTCAGCTTCAGGGCCGCCTGCAGGTCCGCCTCGGCGCGCGGCCACTGGCCGGCGCCGTCGTAGGCCGCGGCCCGCAGGTAGTAGAGCCGCCAGTCGGGGTTCGCGTCCTGGTCGATCAGCCGGGTGACGGCGTCGGCGGACTTCTGGTACTCGCCGTTGTCGCGAAGCAGTTCGGCCAGGGTCATGGCCGCCTCGCGGCTGCCCGGCGCCGACTGGACCGTGTCGGCCGCCAGCTTCAACGCCTGCGGGCCGTCGCCAGCCTCCTCGAAGCTCCAGGCGAGCTTGCCGCGCGCGGCGACGAACCGCTCGGCGCCGGGCCGCGGCCGGGCGTAGGCGGCCCGCGCCCCCTCCTGGTCGCCGGAAACCGCCAGCAGATCCCCCACCAGCACCCAGGCCTCGTCGTCGGCGGGGTCGAGCCGCAGCGCCAGCCGGAGGTACTGCAAAGCCGTGTCGTTCTGCTTCTGGGCGATGAGACCGGCCGCCGGGATGATCAGAGCCTGAGCGGCGCCTTGGCGAACCGGGACCTGCGGCGGCGCGGGGCCCCGCTTGGCCGCCCGCGCGGCGGCCGCGACGAACACCGGATCCCCGGGATTGCGGTTGAGGACCTTGCGATAGAGGGCCTCGGCCTCGGACCAACGGCCGTGGCGCTCCAGAAGGCCGCCATAGGCGAGGGCGACCAGCCCGCCGGCGTCGCCGCTCTTCAGGCGCGCCTTGAACTCGGCCTCGGCCAGATCCGACTTGCCGGTGCGCTCGAGCAGTTCCGCCCGGTCGAGGTCGGCGACGAACTGGGCGACGGGATCGCCGCCAGGGTCCGCCGCCTTGACGGCCGCCTTGTCGCCGGCGCCGGCGGCCGCCCAGGCCGCCAAGAGCGAGGCCGACGTCCGCTGGGCCGAGCCGACGTCGGGACCCGTGAGAGCCTTGTAGGCGGCCCGATACCGGCCTTGCGCCATGGCCTCCACGCCGATGGTCAGAGCGCCGAGACGCCGGATGGACAGCGCCGATTCGTCGGCGTCGCCGACCGCCGGCGCGGCCTCGGCCAGCGCCGCCGCCTCGGAGACTTCGCCCGCCGTGAGGGCGGCCGCGAACGCCTTTTCCTGCAGGTAGATGGGGGCGCCCTCCAGGGCCGACGCCCGGGCCAGGTAATCGGAGGCGGCGTCCATCCGCCCCTCGTTCATCGCCGACAGTCCGGCCAGGAAGAGGCCGTAGGGGGTGGCGTCGGCCGTGGGCGGCGGCGGCGTCACCGTACGCACGGGCGCGTGGGTGACGCAGGCGCCCAGAAGCAGAGCTCCGGCGATCACGAGCGAGGAAGGGCGCGGCATGAGATGAGCCATCGCGCTTTCCAGGGCGCGGGGCAAGGCGCCCGACGCGCCTGGGCCGAGACGATGGCGCAGCGAATTTTTTCGAGCGCGATTGGCACTTGCCAACGTCTTGGCCGTTTCGCCTCCACAAGCGCCGGAGTTCCCCATGAAGAAACAGTCCTTGGACCGGATCAGCGCGATCGCGGACGTGACCGCGCTCTCGGCGGCGCCTATGTCGAGGCGCGATCGGCTTCGGCGGTGGGCCGACCTGCTGACACGGGCGCCCAGCCGATGCCTGAGGCCGCTGGCGATGGTGGAGTTCTACGCCGAGTCGCAGCGCGCCAGGCTCAGAGGCGATGAGACGCCGATCGCCTACGCCTTCGCCGACCCGGTCCTGCGCCACGAGGGCCTGAATGGCGACACGCTCGGCGACGCGGAAGCCTTTTTCGGCCTGAACCGCCACGACACCCACAGATTGCTGTGCGACTGCCGCTACCACGGCCGGATGGACAGCCGTTCGGTCGCCCGCCGGCTGCGCGCCCTCGCCGACCCCAACCCGCTGAGGCGCCTGTTGGACCTGTTCCGGCGGTAGCGCCGCCGGCCATCGGCTACATGTTCGGGTAGTTCGGTCCGCCGCCCCCTTCGGGGGTCGTCCAGACAATGTTCTGCGACGGATCCTTGATGTCGCAGGTTTTACAGTGGACGCAGTTCTGGGCGTTGATCTGGAAGCGTGGGTTCGAGCCGTCGTCGTCGTAGAGCACTTCGTAGACCCCGGCCGGGCAGTAGAGCCTCGCCGGCTCCCCGTAGCGCGGCAGGTTGACCTTGATCGGGATCTCCGGGTCCTTCAGCTTCAGATGCGCCGGCTGGTCTTCCTCGTGGTTGGTGGAGGAGAGGAACACCGACGAGAGCTTGTCGAAGCTGAGCACCCCGTCGGGTTTGGGATAGACGATCGGCTTGTAGTCCTCGGCCTTGCCGGTGGCCTGGGCGTCGGTCTTGCCGTGCTTGAGGGTGCCGAAGAAGGAGAAGCCGCCGAGCAGGCTCGCGCACCAGAGGTCCGCGATCGCCAGTCCCGAACCGATCATGGTGCCGAACTTCGACCAGAGCGGCTTGGCGTTGCGGGCGGTCTTCAGCTCCTTGGCGACCCAGGAGCCGGCGAAGGCGCTCTCGTATTCGGTGAGCGTATCGCCCTCGCGGCCGGCCTGGAGGGCGGCGAACGCCGCTTCGGCCCCCAGCATGCCGGTCTTGATGGCGTTGTGACTGCCCTTGATCCGGGGCACGTTCACGAAGCCTGCCGAGCATCCGATCAGGGCCCCGCCCGGGAAGGAGAGCTTGGGGATCGATTGCCAGCCGCCCTCGGTGATCGCCCGCGCGCCGTAGGCGATCCGCTTGCCGCCCTCCAGGTAGCGCCGGATCGAGGGGTGGTGCTTCAGGCGCTGGAACTCGTCGAAAGGCGAGAGCCAGGGGTTCTTGTAGTTCAGGTGGACCACGAAGCCGATCGCCACGTAGTGGTCGCCGAAGTGGTATAGGAAGCTGCCGCCGCCGGTGGAATCGTCGAGCGGCCAGCCGGCGGTGTGCTGCACGAGGCCGGGCTCGAAGACCGCGTCCGGAACCTGCCAGATCTCCTTGAGGCCGATCCCGAACTTCTGCGGCTCGCGCCCCTCGGCGAGGCCGAACTTCGCCTGAATGACCTTGGCCAACGAGCCGCGCGCGCCCTCGGCGATCAGCACGTACTTGCCGTTGAGCTCGACGCCGGGCTGGTAGTCGGGTTTCTCCTCGCCGTCCTTGCCGACCCCGAAGACGCCGGCGACCACCCCCTTCACCGAGCCGTCCTCGCGCCAGGTGAGGTCGGAGGCCGCCATGCCGGGGTAGATCTCCACCCCCAGTCCCTCGGCCTCGGTGGCCAGCCAGCGGCACAGGTTGGCGAGCGAGGCGATGTAGTTGCCGTGATTGTGCATCAGGGGCGGCATGGCGAACATCGGCGCCTCTATCTCGCCCTGGGGGCCGAGCAGCAGGAACCGGTCCTTGGTCACCGGCGTCTCGAGCGGAGCGCCCTTCTCCTTCCAGTCGGGAATGAGCTCGTTCAGGCCCCTGGGATCGATCACGGCCCCCGAGAGGATGTGGGCGCCCACTTCCGAGCCCTTCTCGAGCACCGCCACCGAGACCTCCGCCCCGGCCTCGGCCGCCAGCTGCTTCAGCCGGATCGCGGCCGAAAGGCCCGCAGGACCGGCGCCGACGATCACCACGTCGTAGTCTATGGCCTCGCGTTGGACGTCTTCGCTCATAGCCTCTCCTTGCCCATCCCTCTTCCAGCCTTAATTGGAGCGGCGGCCGGGGCGGTCAAGAAAAAGCTCGAAACGCGCCGGCCGCGGGAGGGCCTCGCGTCCCGCGCCGCGGATGCTAAGCTCGCCCCATGTCGCCCGAGGCGCGCGCGCTGGAGAGTCTGCTGGCCTTCTGGGCCGACGCGGGGGTCGAGGCCGCCTACGCCGAGGCGCCGCAGGACCGGATGGCCCAGGGCCTCGAAGCCCTGCGGCCCCGGCCGATCGCCCTCGCCCAACCTGCGCGGCCGCTCGCGCCCGCCCAGGAGCCGGCCCCCCAGGCGGCCGAGGCGTTGGAGCTGGCCAGGAGCCTGGCGGCCGAGGCGGCCGACCTCGCCGCCCTCGCCGCGGCCATCGCCGCCTTCGAGGGCTGCCCCCTGAAGTTCGCGGGCGCCCGCCAGGCGGTCTTCAGCCGCGGCGATCCGGACGCGCCGGTGATGGTGATCGGCGAGGGTCCGGGGGCGGACGAGGACGCCCAGGGCGAGCCTTTCGTCGGCCGGGCCGGCAAGCTGCTGGACCGGATGCTGGGCGCCGCCGGCCTCACGGGCCGGGTCTTCATCACCAACACCGTCTTCTGGCGCCCGCCCGGCAACCGCGATCCGACCCCGGCCGAGCAGCAGGTCTGCGCCCCCTTCCTGGAGCGGGCGATCGCCCTGGTGCGCCCGAAGGCGCTGCTGCTGGTGGGCGGATCGGCCGCCAAGTCGGTGCTGCAGCGCAAGGAAGGCGTCCTCTCGCTGCGCGGGCGCTGGTTCGAGTGGCGCTCGGCGGACGGCGCCCTGGCGCTGCCGGCCATGCCGACCCTGCATCCGGCCTTCCTGCTGCGACAACCGGCCGCCAAGAAGAAGGCCTGGGAGGACCTCCTGACCCTCATGGACAGGGTTGATCGCCAAGCTCGGCCTTCGTAATCTCAGCCTCTGGCGTCACCTCCGGGCGCCAGGCGTTAAGTTTGTCGTTGTACCCATGGCTAGCTTACGCCGCCTCGACCGCGGCGGCGCAAGGAGGGCGCATGCGCGCACTGACGGCGATGGCGGCGGCGGTTCTGGCCCTTGTTCTGGGTCTTTCCGCGCGCCCTGCGAGCGCCGCACCGCCCCTGCAGGCCCTCTCCCCTCAGGACGTCCAGGCCTATACGGCCGCCTACGACGCGGCCGAGCGGGGCGACTACGCAGCCGCGGAGCAGGAACTCGCCCGGGTGTCCGATCCTTGCCTGGTCGGGAAGATCCAGTACCTGAAGCTGGTCCACGCCGGGCCGAGGACAAACACGTTCGAGCAGCTGGCCGGCTGGCTGAAGGCCTTCGGCGACCTGCCGGGGGCGGACAAGATCTACGCCCTGGCGCTCAAGCTGAAGCCGGCCGGGGCCATGCCGCCCGCGCCCCCCTCGGCGCCGCCGATCGCCACCGCGGACGACGTCGGCGAGCCCATCGCCTCGCCGCAGTCGCGGCCGGCGCGCGAAGCCTACTTCAACGCGGACCTCCAGCGCGCCTTCGACCGGGCCCGGGCCGACCGGGACGCGTGGATCGCCGGCCTATCGGCCTACCGGCTCGGCCGCTACGCCGACGCCATGAGCGCCTTCGAGACCATCGCCGCCAATGTCGCCGAGACCGACGCCCAGCGCGCCGCCGGCGCCTATTGGGCCGCCCGCTCGGCGGCGGCGGCCGGCGCGCCCGAGCATGTTCCGGCGCTGCTCAAGATCGCCGCCGCCGCCCCGGACACCTTCTACGGGATGATCGCGGCGCGCAAACTCCAGCTCCTGGACGACCCTCTTGACGGGGTCATCGAGGCGGCCATCGCCAACCGCGGCGCCGCGGTCTTGAGCTCGGCCGCCTACTCGGCTGACGACATGGCGCTCGCCCGCCTGGCGACCTCCGATCCGCGGGCCCGGCGGGCGGTGGCGCTCAGCCAGCTTGGCCGTCCCGTCGACGCCGGGGCCGAACTGCGCGCCGGCCTCGCCCTCGCGCCCGACGAATCCTCCCGGGCCCTCTGGATGAAGCTCATCTTCGCCCTCAGCCCGAGCGCCCCGCGCGGCGAGGTCGTGCTGCATACGGCCGCCGCCGCGCCGCCGAGCGTGCGCTATCCTACCCCCGACCTGGCGCCCGCCGGCGGCTTCACCGTCGACAAGGCGCTGGTCTACGCCGTGACCTGGCAGGAGAGCCGCTTCAACGGCATGGCGGTCTCACCGGTGGGCGCGGTGGGCCTGATGCAGCTGATGCCGCCGTCGGCCGCCAGCGTGGCGGGCGATTCCAGCCTCGCCGCCGATCCGGTTCCGCTCTTCGATCAGGGCGTCAACCTCCAGCTCGGCCAGGCCTACCTCAACTGGCTGATGAACAAGGCGGTGGGCTACGACATCCTGCGGGCGCTGGCGGCCTACAACGGCGGCCCGTCGGTGGTCGGCCGCACCCTCGCCCTGCTGGGCCCAAACGCCGACAGCCTGCTCCTGGTGGAGAGCCTGCCCTTCGCCCAGACCCGCGCCTACGTGCGCAAGGTGATGGCGGCCTACTGGAGCTATCGGCGCCAGTTCGGCGTCCCGAGCCGCACCCTGGACGCCCTCGCCTCGGACGCGCCGTTCATCGACGCGCGGCTGGACGCCGCCAGCCAGGCCGTCCCCGGCCATACCGTCTCGGGTCAGGCCGTTCTGAGCCAGACCGCCTTACGCCAGGACCCGAAGCCGGCGAGCGCCGCCGAGGCCCGCGAGGCGCTCGAGATCCTCCTCCGACACCCCTAGGATCGCCGCCGACTTCGGGACCAGCCAGCCCTGCGGCCGGCGGCGAAGCAGGAACCGTCCGGGCGCGAGCAGCCTCGCCGGGGCGGGCGGCGTCCTCCCCATATGCTCGGCCACCGCCTCGATCCATCCAGGTGCCAGGGCCGCTCCGAGCGGCAGGCCGGCGATCCAGCGGCCGCGCGCCAGGCCCACGGCGGCGGCGAGGTCGCCGGCCTCGGCCAAGGTCGCGCCGGCCTCGTCGGCCACCGCGCGGCTGAGACCTGAGGCGCCCCACACCACGACGTCCGCGACGAGCTCTGCCGTCACCCCCTCCACCAGCGCCGCCAGCAGGCGCGCCAGGGCGCCCGCGTCGTCCGAGGCCGAGATCACCACCGACAGCATGGCCCCATCAAGCGGACGCGCCGGCAGCGGGTCAAGCTTGGCGTGGCGACAAGTTCTTGATTTGTTCTGTTCCGAGGACTAGGCTCGGCCGATGTCCGTCCCCTCACCCGCGCCCCACGGACGCGGCGCCCGCTCCAACGCCAGCGGCCGCTACGAGAGCCAGATCCGCGAGGCGTTCGACGACGGCTGGACCGAGGCCGACGAGACGCCGGTCCCTTTGCGCACGGTGGTCACGCCGGAGCGGGCCCGGACGATCATCGCCCGCAACGACAGTCCCGACGTCGGCTTCGACCGCTCGATCAACCCCTACCGGGGCTGCGAGCACGGCTGCATCTACTGCTACGCCCGGCCGGCCCACGCCTACATGGGGCTCTCGCCGGGCCTCGATTTCGAGAGCCGGATCTTCTTCAAGCCAGACGCCGGGCGGCTGCTCGCCAGGGAGCTGGCCAAGCCGGGGTACGCGCCGGGCGTCATCCACGTCGGCGGCAACACCGATCCCTATCAGCCCCAGGAGCGGCGCCTGAGGGTGACCCGCCAGGTGCTCGAAACCTTGAGCGCCTTCAACCATCCGTTCTCGATCATCACCAAGTCGGCGCTGATCCTGCGCGACCTCGACCTCGTCGGTCCCATGGGCGCGCGGGCGATGGCGAGGGCCGCGGTCTCGGTGACCACCCTCGACCGCAAGCTCGCGCGGGTCATGGAGCCACGGGCGGCGACGCCGGAGAAGCGGTTGGCGGCGATCCGGGGCCTGGCCGCCGCCGGCGCGCCGGTGACGGTCATGTTCGCCCCGGTGATCCCCGGCCTGAACGACCACGAACTGGAGACGGTGCTGGAACGGGCCGCCGAGGCCGGCGCCTCCGGCGCAGGATACGTCGTTCTGCGCCTGCCGCTCGAGATCAAGGACCTCTTCTGCGAGTGGCTGGCCGCCGCGCGGCCGGATCGGGCCCGGCGGGTGATGTCGCTGGTGCGCCAGATGCGGGGCGGGCGCGACTACGACTCCGAATGGGGCAAGCGGATGAAGGGCGAGGGCCCCGTCGCCTCCCTGATCGGCGCCCGCTTCAGGGCCGCCCGCCGGCGCTTCGGCCTCGACGGTCCGGCGCCCACGCTGGATCTCAGCCGCTTTCGGGTCCCGCCGAAGGCCGGAGACCAACTGGACCTCTTCGCTGTCGAGGCCGGGGCCGCCAACCCTTCCGCCGCCGGCGGAGCCTAGTTAAGCTGGCGCGCGGGACGATGCGAACAAGGCCGTCCTTCCAGGGAGAAACCGAATGACCGTTCGCACGATGGCCTTGGGCCTCGCCGCCGCCGGCGTGCTGGCCGGCGCCCTCGGCGCTTCCGCCCAGCCGGCGATGCCGAAGCCCTCGAAGGACTACAAGGTCGCGCCGGCGGGCGCCTACGCCCTCGACCCGGCCCACACCGCACTGATCGCGCGGGTGCCGCACGTGGGCTTTTCCTATTCGGTGTTCCGCTTCACCGCGGTGTCCGGCGAGCTCGTCTGGGATCCGGCCAATCCGGCGGCCGACAAGCTCAACGTGACCGTCGAGGCCAAGTCGATCACCACCGCCCCCACCGGCGCCGTCAACTTCCCGGAAGAGCTCTCGGGCGCCCCGTTCCTGAACGTCGCCCAGTTCCCCACCGCGACCTTCGTCTCCAAGGCCTTCCATGCGCTCGACGCCACCCATGGCAAGGTGGACGGCGACCTCACCATCAAGGGCAAGACGACGCCGGCGACCTTCGACGTTGAGCTGGTCGGCGCCGGGCAGGGCTTCCGGGGCCCGGTCATCGGGGTGAGCGCCCGCACCACCATCGATGCGTCGGGTCTTGGCCTGCCGCCGATGCTGGCCGCGCCGATCGAGCTCTTGATCGACACCGAGTTCGACAAGAAGGGCTGAGCAGCCGCCGCCCGCGGATCAGCCGGCGGCGCGGGCGGCGGCCGGCTTGGCTTCCGGGAAGGCGAGGCTGGCTTCGAAGTCCGCGAAGATGTCCATCAGCTCTTCGCCGCTCACCACCGGCAGGCGTCCTTGCGGGAAGCGGTAGCCCCAGAAACTGACGATGTGGTTCACCGCCCCGAGCCGCTCGCCGAGGTCGCAGAACATGGCGGGCGCGTTCAGCAGGAAGTCGCGGAACGCCTGCGGCTTGCCGCCCACCAGACTCTCGAAGGCGGCGTCGTAGCTCCGCAGCGTGCGGCGCGCCGTCTCCAGCGCCGAAAGGATGGATCCCTTCAGGGCTTCGCGCACCTTGCCGAGATTGGCCTGCGTCTCCGGGCTGACCGGGCCGCGGGGACGGGCGACGGCGATGGCGTCGGCTACCCGGGAAACGTCGGCCAGCGACTCGGCGGTCGTCCACTTGTAGTAGAGGAAGCCTTTCCAGCAGAAGACGCCTTCCTGGTATTCCCGCTTCTCGAGCCGCAGGGTCAGACGCAGCGGCTCGGTCTCGGCGTCCACGGTGTTGGAAAGGATCTTCTGCACCAGCCGCGATCCGCCGCTCCCGCCGCCGCCGGTCTCCTGGTAGCAGAGATCCACCAGCTTCTGGATCTCGCGGCTGACGAACCCGATCATCCGGTTCATGTCCGCGTCGGAGATGTCGAAATAGCACCGGGCCGGGTTGCGCTCGTGCCGCCGAAGGTGCTCGCGCAACAGGAAGGGATCGAACGAGGGCAGCTCGTCCATCAGCTTCAGCAGGTCGCGGTCGTGCGGATCGGCGAACCAGCTTTCGCCGAACACCGATTCCATGATTCCGTCGTAGTTGATCTGGTCGACGAACACCGAGCGGCCGCCAAGCTTCAGGTCTTTGCCGTCGATGGGGACGATCACCTTGGTGGCGGTCTGGCGGGCGTCCGGAAAGAGCTCGCGCTCGTTGCGCCTCAGCCGGTGTTTGAGGATGATCGCCCGGTTCAGGGTCGGATTGCGAAAGAACGGGCTCTTCAGATACTCCGGGTCGGCGCTGCGCCGCCGGTAGACGCGCAATAGGTTGAGGGACCGCGCGGTGGAGGCGCTGTCCTCGAGATGAGATAGACTGCGAACCGCTCTGTCGTTCACGCCTTGCGTCCGGCCGCGCGTCCAACCGCAGGACGCCCGGCGATCTTAGTTAACTGCGCCGAGCTTAGCGGGACCTTAAGCGTCGGGCTCGGCGGCCTCGGGGTGGCGTCGCATCCAGGCCGCGGCGTAGCTGCAGATGGGGACGATGGCGAGCCCCTCGCGCCGGGCGAAGGCGGCCACCTCGGCCATCAGCCGCGCGGCGGCGCCTGCTCCGCGCAACGCCGGCGGCGTCTCCACGTGGTCGATGAAGAGCCGCGCGCCGTCGCGCCGATAGTCGGCGAGGATCACCTGGCCGCCTTCGACGCGTTCGAAACGTCCCAGCTCCCGGTTGTCACGGAAATCGCTCACCCGGTGCTCTCCCTCGCGCTCGGCCGGCTTCCCGGCTACCCTGCGCGGGAGATAGTGGTCCGAGGAGGCCATCGCCATGCGGATCCGCCCTTGGTTGGTCTGCCTTTCCGCGACGGCCGCCCTGGCCGCCTGCCAACCGCCGTCCCCGCAGCCCACGGCCGCCCGGGTGGCCCTGCCCCGTCAGACCCCGCTCGCCAGCGGCTATTGGGTCCAGCGGGTCTCGGATCACCGGCGGGTGTTCGTCACCCGATACTGCCTCGATGACGCCTCGGCCCAGCTGCTGGCGGCGTTCGGGCGCACGCTGGCCAGTCGGTGCGCCAGCCAGAACGTCGCGCAAGCCGCCGATCGGTCGTGGCGGTTCGCCACCCGGTGCGACCTCGGTGGGGGCGGCCTGGCCGCCGACGGCGTGGCCCGGGGCGATTTCACCCGCCACTACGTCGTCGAGGCGCAGACCGAGTCGATTCCCGGCGGCGCGCACCGCGTCCTGGCCGATGTCAGCTTGCTTGGGCCCTGCCCGGCCGACCTGAAACCCGGCGACATCGTCTGGCCGAACGGACGGCGATCGAGGCTCTCGGAGTTGGCCGGCCCCTCGTGAAGTCCGCCGCTTCCCGCGCGATCCTGAGCGCGGCGATGCTCGCCTGCGTCGCGCCCTCGCTGCCCGGGTGCGGCAGGAGCGTCGGCCCTGCGGTGGTCGGGGCGGCGCCGGATCTGCCGGCCCGCAAGCCGGGCCTTTGGCGCCAAACCCTCGAGAACCAGGGCGAGGCGCCGGTCGTCACCCTGATCTGCCTCGATGCGGCCGCCGATCGGCGCGCCCCGCTGCTCGGCCGCCGCTTCCGGCGCGGCGCCTGCGACCGCTACACCCTCGGGCGCGCGCCGAACGGCGCCTATGTCTCCGACACGGTCTGCGAGACCGGCGACGGGGCGCGGATCGCCAGCCACACCGCGGCGGCCGGCGACTTCGCCTCCCGCTACGTGGTGATCAGCGACCGGGCCGTCGCCGGCGCCACGCAGCCAAGCGCCAACGGGCGGTTCAGGACCACCGTCACCGCGGTCTACGAGGGCCCCTGCCCGGAGGACCTGCAGCCTGGACAGACCGGATATCCCGACGGCTCGACCGGCGAGATCGCCGAAGCGCTTGGCGCGGGCGCCGGCCAGCCTTAGGAGCTAGTGTCCCCAGTCCGAAGTTCGCCAGTGGATGGGATGGGCGCCGAGCGGACTTCAAATACACTACACTAGAGCCGCTCCACCGCCATGGCGACCGCCTCACCGCCGCCGATGCACAGCGAGGCGAGCCCCCGCTTCTCGCCGCGCGCCTCCAGCGCCGAAAGCAGGGTTGCGAGGATCCTCGCCCCCGAGGCGCCGATCGGGTGCCCGAGGGCGCAGGCGCCGCCATTGACGTTCATCCGCGCCGGATCGATCCCAAGGTCGCGCTGGGCGATCATCGCCACCACCGCAAAGGCCTCGTTGACCTCGAAGAGATCTACGTCGCAGACGCTCCAGCCCGCCCGTTGCAGCGCCTGGCGCATCGCCGGACCCGGCGCGGTGGTGAAGAGCCCGGGGGCCTGGGCGTGGGCGCCGTGGCCGGCGATGCGAGCCAGCGGCGCAAGCCCCAGCCGTTCGGCCACCGAAGTGCGGGTCAGCACCAGCGCCGCGGCGCCGTCGGAGATCGACGAGGCGTTGGCGGCGGTGATCGCGCCGTCCTTCACGAACGCCGCCTTCAGGGTCGGGATGCGGGCCGGATCGGCCTTCATCGGCTGCTCGTCGTCGGCGACGGTCGTGGGGCCGCCCCTGCCGGGCGCCAGGACCGGGGCGATCTCCCGGCGGAAGGCGCCGCTCTCGACGGCCCGCCTGGCTCGGGCGAGGCTCTCCACCGCGTAGGCGTCCATCTCCGCGCGGCCGATCTGGTAGGCGCTGGCGGTCTCCTCGGCGAAGGCGCCCATCAGCTTGCCGCCCTCATAGGCGTCCTCGAGCCCGTCGAGGTACATGCAGTCCATCACCTGGTCGTGGCCGATCCGCGCGCCGCCCCGATGCTTGGCGAGCAGGTAGGGGGCGTTGGTCATGCTCTCCATGCCGCCCGCCACCACGAGGTCGGCCGAGCCGGCCGCCAGCAGGTCGTGGCCGAGGATGGCCGCCTGCATCCCCGAGCCGCACATCTTGTTGACCGTGGTCGCCTGGGCCGATTGCGGCAGCCCCGCCTTCAGCGCCGCCTGGCGCGCCGGCGCCTGGCCGAGGCCCGCCGGAAGCACGCAGCCCATCAGGACCTGGTCCACCGCCTCCGGCGCCACCCCGGCCCGCTCCACCGCCGCCCGGACCGCGACCGCGCCCAGTTCGGTGGCCGGCAAGGCGGCGAGGGCGCCCTGGAAGCCGCCCATGGGCGTTCGGGCGTAGGCGGCGATGACGACGGGGTCGGCGGGCATCCTGGGTCTCCTTCTCGCCTGCCATGTGCCGTCCCGGAGCGGCGCCCGCAAGCGGGCGCGTCAATCGGTCTGCAAATGCAACGCTTGCCATCGCGCCTAGCCCGCTCCACCTTCGCTGCATGGGTCGCACCGCGGATTATTCGAAGGAGTGCTGTTCGGTCGCCGCCGCCCTCTCGATCGTGGGCGACCCCTGGACCCTCCTGATCCTGCGCGACGCCTTTCTGGGCGTGCGCCGCTTCGACGAGTGGCAGGCGAGGCTCGGCGTCGCCCGCAACGTGCTGGCGGCCCGCCTCAAGAGCCTCGTCGCGCACGGGGTCCTGGAGACCCGCCCCTACAGCGAGCACCCTCCGCGCAAGGACTATGTCCTGACCCAGAAGGGGCGCGAGCTCATGCCAGTCCTCCTGACGCTGAAGGCTTGGGGGGACCGCCATCTCTACGGCGACGCGGCCACCCCCATGGCCTTCGTCCACAGCTGCGGCGCCGAGCTGACCCCTCTGCTGACCTGCCCGGCCTGCGGCGGGAGCGTCAGCTCGGGCGACCTGACGCCCAAGCGCAAGGAGGCCCCGCCGGTGAGCGCCATCCTCGCGGCCGCAGGCGAACCGCGCGGCTAGCCTTCGTCCCCGCTTAACGTTTGACCCCTATCCTTCCGGGATGGGTCAGATATCGGTCTCAGCTCTGGCCAGCGAGCGCCGCGCCACCGAGCGCCAGCCGACCACTCTGCGGGCCAAGGTGTTCCCGGGCGGCGCCGATTGCGTCGTCGCCGACTTCAGCAAGCGCGGCGCGAAGCTGCGGTTCGCGACCCCTACCGAGCTCCGGGGCCCCGTCGTCGTGGTGCTCTGGTCGAGCGGCCTGGCGTTCGAGGTCGAGCTGCGGTGGCGGGCGGGCGCCGAAGTCGGCGTCCGGTTCGTCGGCAGCCGGGACCTGCGCCGGCCCGCGCCGCCGCGCCTCGCCGACATCCAGGCCCTGTGGCTCAAGCGTCGTCCGCGCATCGGACGGCGGCAGCTCGCCAAGCAGGCGGCGATCGTCGAGACCCGTGCGCGGGGCCAAAGGCCGGCCGCCTGGTCGACCTTCCGCTCCTCGCCGTAAGCACGTTCAGGGCGTCCCGGCGATGAAGCCGCCGCCCAGCACCCGGCTGGGCTCGTCCCGGTCGTAGAGCACGCAGGCCTGACCCGGCGCCACCCCCTCTTCCGGGGTATCGAACACCACCCCCGGGCCGGCCTGCAGCATCGCCAGGCGCGCCGGCGCCGGCTCGCGCGTCGAGCGCACCCGGGCGAGCACCGGCTGTCCTGCGATCGCCGCGGCGCCCAGGTCGTCGGCCTCCCCCAGCCAGTTCGTCTCCTTGAGCGTCAGGCGCTCGGCCAGCAGCGCCTCTCGCGGCCCCACCACCACCTGGCGCCGGGCCGCGTCCAGGCGCACGACGAACAGGGGCTCGCCGACGGCCACGTTCAGCCCGCGACGCTGCCCCACGGTGTAGCGCGTCACGCCCTGGTGGCGCCCCAGGATCCGGCCGTCCAGGTGCACGATGTCGCCCCCGACCGCAGCGTTCGGACGCAGGCGGTCGATGACCGTGGCGTAGCGGCCCTCGGGCACGAAGCAGATGTCCTGGCTGTCGGGCTTGTCGGCGGCCGCCAGGCCTAGCTCGGCGGCGAGCGCCCGCACGGCGGGCTTCTCGAGGCCCCCCAGAGGGAAGCGCAGGAACGAAAGCTGCCGGCGGGTGGTGGCGAAAAGGAAATAGCTCTGGTCCCGCGCCGGATCGACAGCCCGGTGCAGCTCCGCTCCGTGTGCGCCGCTCAGCCGGCGGGCATAGTGACCTGTGGCCAGGGCCTCGGCCCCCAGGTCGCGGGCGATCTCCGCCAGATCCTGAAACTTCACCGTCTGGTTGCAGCGGATGCAAGGCACCGGCGTCTCGCCCCGAACGTAGGCGTCGGCGAAGTCGTCGATCACCGCGGCCCGGAACCGGCTTTCGTAGTCGAGCACATAGTGAGGCGCGCCGAGGGCCTCGGCGGCGGACCGGGCGTCGTGGATGTCCTGGCCGGCGCAGCAGGCGCCCTTCTTCTGGACCGACGCTCCATGATCGTAGAGCTGCAGGGTGACCCCCACCACATCATAGCCGGCCCGCTTGAGCAGCGCCGCGGTCACCGTCGAGTCGACGCCGCCGGACATGGCCGCCACCACCCGCGCGCCGGGGGCCAGCGCCACCGCCTCGCGGACGGCGCCTTCGGTCAGGCCCAGGTCTGGAAGTTTGAGCGGCATGCGGCCCCAGATAGGAAGGCGAGGCGCGCTTGTAAGCGCTCGCCCTCCCGCTGGCGAGCCTCAGCCGATCGGGGTCGCCGACAGGAGATTGAGCAGCGACGACGACTTCAGGGCCAGCAGCACCTGTCCGGTGGCCTGCATCGACAGCTGCGCCTGCTGCAGATTGACGCTCGCCTCGGCAAGGTTGGCGTCGGCCAGGTCGCCGATGAAGCCGCTCAGCATCGTCTGCTGGTTGGTGAGGTTGGTCTGAGTGCTGTCCACCTGGCTCTGGGCCTGGCCGTTCTGGGCGACCACGTCGTTGAGCCCCGCGCCCACCGCGCCCAGGGTGGCGAGCTGCGAGGTGAGGAAGCTCGACTGGGCTGCGGTCAGCGTTCCCGAGAAGGGGCCGTTAGGTCCCTGGTCGAAGGCCTCGATGTTCTGCAGCACGGTGAAGAGCGGCGTTCCCACCTGGTCGGCCAGGACTCCGGTGCTGATCGTGGTGTTGGGATCGATCTGCGCGGTGGCGGTGAACTGGCCGTTCTGGAAGACGCTGGCCAGGGAGGGCGCCGCCGTCAGGTCCGCCAGGGTCTTGGCGGCCACCGGCTGGGTGTTCGATTGGCCTCCCGAGAACAGGTACTGACCGTTGTACGTGGTGTTGAGCCCGCCGATCACGCTCTGGAAGGCGGCCTGCAGGGCCGACATCAACGTCGAGCCGTCGCCGGTGGCGACGGCGTTGCCGACCGCGTTGCGGATCGCGCTCGCGGAGCTGGCGACCTGCTGCAGGGCCGTATCCTGAGCCGCCAGCTGGCCGCCCACCAGCTGGGTCTGGGTGATGTAGCCGCTGACCTGGGTGTTCGCCGCCTGCATGGCCGACAACGTCTCGGCGTTGGCGCCGTAGCCCTTGAGGTCGCTGGCGACATAGCCCGAGGAGAGCTGGGCGCCGAGCTGGTTCTCGCGCGTCTGGCCGGCCATCAGGCTGGTCATGATCGCGTTCCAGGCGGTGCTGGTGGAGATCTGGTCCATTATTGCATCATCCCGAGGAGCGCGTTGTACATCTGCCGGCTCGCCTGGATCAGCTGCGCCGAGGCGCTGTAGGCCTGCTGATAGGTGGTGAGGTTGATCAGCTCCTGATCCAGATTGACGCCGGTGGCCGACTGCAGCCGGGCGCTGGCCTCGGTTTGGACCGACTGGGCGGTGGTGGAGGCGGCTTGGGCGATGGACGCGCGTTGCGCAAGGTCGCCTGCGAGCTGGGCGCCGTACTGGATGATGGAAGTCGAGGTCGCGCCGATGCCTCCGACGGTCCCGAAATTGGTCGTGGCGTTCCCGGCCTGGGCGAGGGCCAAGGCGCCGCCGTTGTCGCCGGGCAGGACCACCGGCTGGCCGACGCCAGCGGCCAGGTTCAGCTTGGCCAGCGCCAGATTGGTCGGGCTGGCGGCGATGTCGGAGCGGATCTGGTAGCTCGACAAGCCCGCCGCCTTCGCATTCCCGATCCCGAAAAGGGCGCTCACCGAGGGTCCGCCCGGGCCGCGCTGGGTGTTGTCGGACACCACCGAGAGGCTGGCGCCGCCGGGCGTCGAGGGGGTGAAGCTGAGCGCGCCGTTGGCGTCCAGGCTGAAGGCGCCGTAGAGGCCGATCCCGCTCGCCGGGTCGTTCAGGGCGTTGACGAGGTCCTGGACGGTGGGCGCGGCGGGAACGGCGACGCTCGCCTGGCCGAGCGGGGCGCCGTCGGCGCCGACGATCTGCAAGGTGATCGTCCCGCCCGGGGTGAAGCCGTTGGCGTCGGAGGCCTTCAGCCCGGTGTTGAATTGGCTGATCTGGCCTGACGAGACCAGATCGTTGAGGCCGAAGAACTGGCTGAATCCCATGCCGCCGTCGGTCGCCGGCGTGTTGGGATCGTCGGCGATGGCGATCCCCGACCCGGCCCCGGCGTTGAGGGTGAGGGCGCCGTTCGCGAAGCTGGCGCTCGCCGCCCCGCCGAGCGCGGTGTTCAGGGATGCGAGGAAGGTGGCGGGCGTGAAGGCGGTGGCGGGGCCGCCCCCGATGCTCATCGTACCGGCGGAGAAGTCGATGGCGACCTGCCGCTGCAGCTGGCCCGCACCGTCCACCACCGCGATGTTGGTGATCCCCGAGAAGTCTCCGACGACGGTGGGCAGGTCGAGGCCGGTGTTGCGGCCGGTGAGGGTCTGCGGCGGCGGGGCGGCGGTGTTGGCGTTGTGGGCCGCGTTGAGCGCGCTCACCGCCCCGTTCACATATTGCGCAAGCTCCGCCTGAATGGCGGGAAGCTGGCCGTTGCGAAGGTTGAGAAGCCCGCCGAGCTCCCCGGAATCGCTGGCGAAGGGGACGGTTCCCCCGCCGGGGAAGGTGATCGACAAGGCGCCTTGGCCGCTCGTCGAGGGCGTGTAGCCGAGCTGCGCCGCCTCGCCGAAGCCGGCCAGCAAGGCGCCGCTTTGCGAGCGCACCACCACCGCCCCGTTGGCCTGCGTGGCGACGTTCACGCCGATGAGCGAGGACAGCGTGGTGATCAGTCCGTTCTGACTGTTCTGGGCGCCGCTGGCGTCTGCGCCGCTGGCCTTGGCGGCGGTGATCTCGCTGTTCAGCCCGTTGATCTGGGAAAGCAGCTGGTTGATCTGGGTGACGTCGCTCGAGATCCGCCCGTCCGCCTGAGTGACGAGGCCGCCGAGCGTGCCGGCGATCTGCTGACTGGTGGTGAGGAAGGTGTTGAGGTCGCCCAGCGCCTGGCTGCGGGCGAGGTTGGAGGTCGGGTTGTTGGCCGCGGCGGCGAAATCGCTGAACACGGTGGAAAGCTGGTTCAGGTAGCTGGTCGCCGAGTTCGGATCGCCGAAGGCGCTCTGGGCCTGATCCAGCAAGCTGGAAACGACGGCCGCCTGGCCCGCGTCGGCCGAAGCGGAGAGACTGGCGTCCTGAAGGTACTGACTGGCGACGACCTGGATCTCGCCAGGAGTCACCCCCGCCCCGGCGCCGCCGATGACCAGCGGCGTCTGGTTGATCACCTCGCGCTGGTACCCTGGCGTATTGATGTTGGCGAGGTTGTTCGAGACCGTGTTGAGGCCGACCTGGGCGGTCTGAAGCCCGGTCACCGCGGTCGAGAGGATCGTATTGAGCGACATCGGCTAACTCCGCTCGGCAAGCCGCGCCGCGGCGCCCGGCAAGATCTGCCGGCCGATCGGCGCGCTCGGCCAACCCGCACCATCTAGTTTGTTGTTTTCGCTCGATTTCATGTTCAGCGGACGGTTCCTGCGCGAGGTCTGGGCGCAAATCCGGCGCCAGCCTGCGGGGCCCGGCCGGGCGAGAGGGCGGACCTTGCCTATCGGAGGCGGCAAAAACCGCCGCGCCGGCGCGCGGCCGCAGCCGAGACCTGGATAAAATATCCATATTTTTCAAACGGTTCTTCGAGGAAACCATGTCTGGCGCGACGGTTGCTTCTAGGGCGCGAAATGCTTTGGCGCAGCAGGCGCCGCCTTTCCACTCCCAACCTCGAGGCGTCCATGGAGGCCGCTTCCGTCCCTCAGAGCACCGGCGCCGCCGCTCCGGCCGGCGATCCCTTCGCCACGCCCGGCGACGGCTCGCCCGCGGACGGGTTTTCGCAGGCCCTGGCGGTGCTGATCGCCGCCGTCGGGGAAGCCGCGCCGCCCGCCAAGGGCGCCGCCTGCAAGCCGTCCGGAGCGCCCTCGCAAGGCGCCGGCGCGGCCGACGCCGCCGCGCTCGTCCCCGCCCCGGCCAAGGCCGCCAGCGGACCCGAGCCGGAGACGCAGGAGGCGACCACGGCGCCGGGCTCCGACGCGACCGCGGCCGACAAGGCCGCGCTGGGCCGCCTCCTCGCCAGCGCGAATTCCGCCACCGCCCCTGAGGCGGCTTCGGACGGCGGCGCCGACAAGCCGGCCGGCAAGCCGACCTCCGCCGCCGATGCTTCCAACGACCCGCCCGCCGACGCCGCCGCGGCGGTCGTGCTCGCCGCCCTGGCGCTGCCCATCGCTTCGACCCCTCAGACCCAGGCGGCGGGCGCGCGCGAGGGCGCCGGCGAGATCCCCACGGGGGATGCTGCAGCGGCCGGCGCCGATCATCCGGCGTTCGCGGGCCAGGCCCTCATCCCGGCGGCGGGCGCCTTGCCGGCGGCGACGCCCGGCTCCCCGCCCCTCGATCCCAGGCTAGCGCCGTTCGTGGCGCGCGAGGGCGGCGAACCGGACGCGAAGGCCCCGGCGGCCGCCGGTTCGGCCCTAACCCCGCCCGGCCCCTCCGGCGGCGAGGCTGCGCCGGTCTTGCGCACAGCCGGCCAGGGCGATGGCGCACCGGCGGCGCCCCCAACCCCGCCGCTGGCGGCCCCGCCGCTCGCCACGCTTTCCATGCCCGCGGCGCTTGTTTCCGCGGTCCAGTCCGTCCCGCCGCCCCAGCCGCCCGCCGCCGCCGAGCGCGCGTCCAACTCCGGGTCGGCGAAGCCGCCGTCAGCGAGCGATCCGGCGCCTCCGGCGGCGCCCCGGGGGCCCCTGCAACCGACGGCGCCGGCGATCGCCGCCCTCACCGCGATCGCCGCCGCGACGAGCCCTGCCGACGAAGGCGCGGGTTCCTCTGCGCACGCCCACGTCTCCGCTGCGACGGGCGACGACGCGCCCATGCTCCCCCAGGCGGCCATCGACCCCGCAGTCCAGGCGAACGCCGCGGGCGCGCAGGCGACGCCGAACGCACCTGCCGCCGCAGCCGCGGCGTTAGCCAGCGTCGACCTCACCGCCCAAATCGCCGCCCAGATCGGCCGCAAGGCGAGCGCCGGCGCGAGCCGCTTCGACTTCGCCCTCGAGCCGCAAGGGCTGGGCCGCGTCGACGTCACCTTGAAGATCGATCCGTCCGGCCAGCTCTCGGCCGCGCTCTCCTTCGACAATCCTGGCGCGGCCTCGGAGGCCAAGGGCCGCGCCTCCGAGTTGCAGCAGGCCCTGCAGCAAGCCGGCTTCGACGTCTCTCAGGGCGGCCTCAGCTTCACCTCCGGAGGCTCGGGCGACCGCCCGGCGGGCGAGCAGGCCGGGCCACGCGTCTACGTCGCCCCGACCCCGGCGCCTGCGGCCGACCCCGTCCCCCCGTCTCTCCCGTCACGCGCGCCGGCCATGGCGGTCGGCGGCGTTGACATCATCATCTGAGGCCCAAAGCCATGACCACACCGGTTTCGTCATCGTCCGGCGCCAGCGGCGCCGCCCAGGACCTCAACAACGGCCTGGCCCAGATGGCGCAGAACTCCCAGACCTTCCTCACGCTGCTCACCACCCAGCTGCAGCACCAAGACCCGCTCTCGCCGCTCGACACCAATCAGTTCACCGCCCAGCTCACCCAGATGACCGGCGTGGAGCAGCAGCTGCTCGGCAACCAGCTGCTTCAGACGCTGGTGACCGAACAGGGCCTCAGCCAGGGCGCCAACCTGATCGGCAAGGCCGTCACCGCGCCTGGAGCCACCAGCAGCGATCCGCCGGTCACCGGCGTGGTGTCCGCCGTCACCGAGGTCAACGGCAAGACCATGCTCGACGTCGGCGGGACCCAGATCCCGCTCTCATCCGTCACCGACATCTTCAATCCTTCGCCCGCGTCCGGCTCCGGACAGGGCGCGTGATCCAAGTCTAACCAGAGGACATCCCCATGAGCTTCAACAGCGCAATGTTGGCCGGAGTCTCCGGCCTGAAGGCCAACTCCTCCGCTCTGGCGGCGATCGGCCAGGACATCTCCAACGTCAACACCATCGGCTACAAGCAGACCCAGGTGGCCTTCGAGACGCTGGTCAACGGCGGCACCGGAGAGAACTCCAGCTATTCGGCCGGCGGCGTGCTCACCGCCAACCAGCAGCTGGTGGCCCAGCAGGGCTCGATGACCGAGACCAACTCCGCCACCGACCTCGCCATCACCGGCCAGGGCCTGTTCGTCACCAACACCCAGGCCGCCGTGCCGGGCGTCGCGAACGGCCAGGTCCTGTTCACCCGGGCCGGGTCCTTCACCCCGGACGCTCAGGGCTACCTGAAGAACACGGCCAATCTCTATCTGATGGGCTGGCCGGCCGACGCCCAGGGCAACATCAACACCTCCGGCACCAACATCTCCTCCCTGGGGCCGATCAACGTGAACAGCGTGGCCGGCACCGTCGCCCCCACCACCCAGGCGGACATCGATGCGAACTTGAACGCGAGCCAGCCCGTCTCGGCGGCCGCGGCGGCCTTCGGCGGCCCGGGCGGCTACGATCCGGCGACCAACAGCATGACCGCCAACAGCACCAACCCGGCCACCGGAGTGCAGCCGGATTTCACCATCCAGATCCCGATCTCGGATTCGCTCGGCGGCCAGCTGAACCTGCAGCTCGACCTCCTGAAGAGCAGCACGCCCAACCAGTGGTACGCCGAGATCCAGGCGGTGCCGGCCAGCGACGTGGTCTCGGGCGCGGGCCTGGCGCCGGGGCAGATCGCCGCCGGGATCATCGCCTTCAATCCGGACGGCACCATCAACACGGGCGCCACCACCTTGCCCGGAGCGGTGAGTCTCGGGGCCTCGGCCGCGGGCGCGCCCGGCGCCGGGGCGGCGAACTGGGCAGCCAGCCTGGGCGTGGCCGCCCAGTCCATCAACCTCAACATCGGCGGCGCGAGCGGGCTTGGCAACCTGACCCAGCTCGCCACCGCCTCAGCGGTCGGGCAGGTCACCACCGACGGCACCCCGTTCAGCAAGCTGAGCGCCATCTCGATCAACGACGCCGGCATCGTCAGCGCCACCTTCGCCAACGGCACCACCCGCAACATCGCCCAGGTGGCGCTCGCCACCTTCCCCAACGTCGACGGGCTCACCGCCGTCAGCGGCAACGCCTACATGGCTTCCACCGCCAGCGGCGGCTACGCCCTGAAGACGGCCGGCGCCGGCGGGGCCGGGACCCTGACCTCTTCGGCGCTAGAATCCTCGACCGTCGACCTGTCGGCGGAGTTCGCAAACCTGATCATCAGCCAAAATGCCTATTCGGCCTCATCTAAAGTGATCACGACGGCAAATGAAATGATGCAAGCATTGATGAATGTAATGCGATGATAATAAGGGTTAACGTTCGGCGTATTTCCTAAAGCACACGAAAACGGAGTCTTAACAGCCGGAGGGCTGCAGGGTTATGCCTTTTTTTACTATCGCGATTAAGTCGTCGTTATCGCCCGACGCGTATGGTCCCTCGCCATGGTGATGGTGAGAAGGGCGTAAAGCCATGTTGCAGCAGCAGCGCACGAACAGCCGGGGGGAGAAGTACGTGATCGGTCCCACCGGCGCGCCCCTGACCCTGGCCGACCTTCCCCCGGCCAACACCCAACGCTGGGTGATCCGCCGCAAGGCGGAGGTCGTGGCGGCCGTGCGCGGCGGCTTGCTCAGTCTGGACGAAGCTTGTGACCGGTATCAGTTGACCAACGAAGAGTTCCTTGCCTGGCAGCAGTCGATCGACCGCCACGGCATGGCGGGTCTGCGCACGACTCGCCTCCAACAGTATCGCTAGGCCCCCCAAGGTTCAGCGAGACCCCGGCGGCCGCGTCTTCCACTGGGCGCGGCCGCCGTTTTTTTTCGCCCCGCCCATACGGGCCTGCCGGCCTTAAACTCCGCGTTTACCTTGCACTGGGTAAATCCTGCCTAGCGGCAGGCGCCTAGAAGGCCGAGACGCTTTGGCAGGGACCGCGGGCGCTTGGGGCAGTGAACGCTTTCTTCGAGGCATTGCAACGGTTCGGAATCGGGCGCCTGGCGGCGATCCTGGGCGTCGGCGGCGGGGCCGCGGCGATCCTCATCACCATCGCCCTCAACCTCGGCGCCGAGCCGATGGGGCTGCTCTATTCCAACCTCGACCTGCGCGAGGCGGGCTCGATCACCCAAGCCCTCGACCAGGCCGGCATCAAGTATGAGGTCAAGGGCGACGGGGCGACCATCATGGTGCCTCGCGACAAGGTGGCCTCGACCCGGCTGATGTTGGCGGGCAAGGGCCTGCCCACCCAGGACTCGGTGGGCTACGAGATCTTCGACAGCCAGAACGCCCTTGGCCAGACCGACCTCGTTCAGCAGCTCAACATGAAGCGCGCCACCGAGGGCGAGCTCGCCAGGACGATCCGCGCGCTCGACGGCGTCACCTTCGCCCGCGTCCACCTGGTCTTGCCGGAGCGCCAGCTCTTTCAGGACGGAACCGAGCAGTCGTCGGCCTCGGTGACCATCGGCGTGGGCGCGCGCGATCCTTCCATGGACCAGGTGCGGGCGGTGCAGAACCTGGTGGCGGGCGCCGTTCCCGAATTGAAGCCGGACAACGTCACCGTCATCGACCAGCACGGCAAGACGCTGTCGGCCGCCGGCGACACCTCCCTCGACGGCAAGGCCGCTCAGGACGCCAAGGGCGCCATCGAGGACGGCATCCGCGACCGGATCAAGAACCTGGTCGAGGGCGTGGTCGGGATCGGCAAGGCGCGCGTCCAGGTCACCGCCGACGTCGACATGAGCCAGGTCACCACCCAGCAGGAGAAGTATGACCCGGACGGCCAGGTCGTCCGCTCCGAACAGACCAACGAGACCGCGCAAAGGCAGAACCAGAGCAGCGGCGCCGGCGCGGCCGCCGGCACCTCGGCCTCGAACAATGTCCCCGGAACGCCGGTCACCGCCAACGCACCGTCCCAGGAAAGCGGCGACCAGAGCACCGGCAACGAGTCCACCACCAACTACGAGATCTCCAAGACCGTCACCACCCAGGTGCAGCAGCCCGGAACGATCAAGCGCCTGTCGGTGGCGGTGGCGGTGGACGGCGTCACCGCTCCGGGCAAGAACGGCAAGCCCGGTCCCTACACGCCGCGCACTCCCGAGGAGATGCAGCGCCTCGACGCCCTGGTGAAGGCGGCCATGGGCTACACCGCCACCCGCGGCGACACCGTGCAGGTGCTCAACGTCCGCTTTCCCAACGCCGAGGACGGCGAGGGGGTCAGCGCCGCCAGCCCCCTGATGGGCTTCGACAAGAACGACATGATGCGCACGGTGGAGCTGATCGTCCTGGCGGCGGTGGCGATCATGACCCTGCTGTTCGTCGTGCGTCCGCTGATCAAGGGCGCCGCCAGCGGCGGGGGCGGCGGCCTGCCGGCCCTGACGGGGGGCGGCGCGCCGCTCGCCGCCGGCACGCGCGTGGTCACCATGCCCGAGGGACACCAGGTGACGGTGGACGCCGCCACCGGTCAGCCACTGGCGCTTCCCGGCCCCGACATCGAGCAGAAGATCGACATCGCCCGCATCGAGGGACAGGTGAAGGCCTCGTCCGTCAGGCGGGTGGCCGAGTTCGTCGACAAGCATCCGGAGGAATCGGTGTCGATCCTCCGCAGCTGGCTCCATGAGACCGCATGAGTCTGGCGCCGCGCGGCAAGGGCAAGTCGATCGTCGACTCCTCCCGGCTCTCCGGGCCGGAGAAGGCGGCGGTCATCCTGCTGTCGCTCGGCGAGGACCACGACGCCATCTGGCGGATGCTGGACGAGGAGGAGATCAAGGAGGTCTCCCAGGCCATGGCGGGGCTCGGGAACGTTTCGGCCAGCGTGGTGGAGGAGCTGCTGGTGGAGTTCGTCTCCGGCATGTCCGGGGCCGGCTCGATCATGGGCTCCTTCGAGCAGACCCAGAAATTGCTGGCGGCCTTCATGGCGCCGGAGAAGGTCGACAACCTCATGGAGGAGATCCGCGGTCCGGCCGGCCGCACCATGTGGGACAAGCTCGGCAACGTGAACGAGGCCGTCCTCGCGAACTATCTGAAGAACGAGTACCCGCAGACCGTCGCCGTCGTTCTCTCGAAGATAAAGTCCGAGCACGCCGCGCGGGTGCTCTCGGCCCTGCCCGAGGACTTCGCCCTCGAGTGCGTGATGCGGATGCTGCGCATGGAGCCGGTGCAGCGCGAGATCCTCGACAAGATCGAGCAGACGCTGCGCACCGAGTTCATGTCCAACCTCGCCCGCACCTCCAAGCGCGACAGCCACGAGATGATGGCCGAGATCTTCAACAGCTTCGACCGCCAGACCGAGAGCCGGTTCATCGCCGCCCTGGAGGAGCGCAACCGCGAGAGCGCCGAGCGGATCCGGGCCCTGATGTTCGTGTTCGAGGACCTTTCGAAGCTCGACCCCGGCGGGGTGCAGACGCTGCTGAGAGCGGTGGAGAAGGACCAGCTGGGGCTCGCCCTCAAGGGCGCCTCGGACGCGCTGCGGGAGATGTTCTTCTCCAACATGTCCGAACGGGCCGCCAAGATCATGCGCGAGGACATGGAGAGCATGGGGCCGGTGCGCCTGCGCGACGTGGACGCGGCCCAGATGGCCATGGTCCAGGTGGCCAAGGACCTCGCCGCCAAGGGCGAGATCATGCTTGCCGGCGCCGGCGGCGATGACGAGTTGATCTACTGATGACCGACGCCTCGCAAGCCGCTCCGCGCAAGTTCACCTTCGACCTCGTCTTCGAGGAGGGCGCGCCCGCGCCCACGCAGTACAAGCGTCTCTACACGGCCGAGGAGGCCGAACGCCTGGCCGCCGCGGCGCGGGCCGAGGGCGCGGCGATGGCGGCCAACGAGGCCAAGGCGCAGGCCGCCCGCGCCCTCTCGAGCCTCGCCGAGTCCGCCCGCGCGGCGCTCGCCACCCTGGCGGCGGCCGCCCACGAGCACCGCGCCGGCGCCGCGGAGCTGGCGCTCGCGGCCGCGCGCAAGATCGCCGACGCAGCCTGCGAGCGGTTTCCGGAAGCGCCGCTGCAGGCGGCGCTGGCCGCGCTGGCCCGGGAGATCGAGGCGTCGCCGAAGCTGATCGTCAAGGTCCAGGCGGACCTGCTGGACACGCTCCAGGCCGCCCTGAACGAGACCGCCGAGAGCATCGGCTATTCCGGCCAGATCATCGCCAAGACCGATCCCGCCCTGCCGGCGGCGGCCTTCCTGCTCGACTGGGGCGACGGCTCGGCCGCCTTCGATCCGGCCGCCGCCGCCGCCCGCGTCGCCGAGGCGCTGGAGGGCGCGCTCGCCGCCGAGGGCCTGCACGCCGAGGCGTTGCCTCCCCTCCCCTCCGATCTGACCCATGAGGCCAAGGATGGCTGACGAGACCGACCTCAAGCTGGACGAATTCGGCCCTGACGACGTGGTGGCGGCCACCCCGCTGGACGCCGAGGAGAAGACCGCCTCCGATCTCGCGCCGGTGTTCGACGTGCCGGTCAACATCTCGGCGGTGCTGGGACGGGCGCATCTTTCCGTGGCCCAGCTTCTTCAGCTCGGCCAGGGCAGCGTGCTGGAGCTCGACCGCAAGGTCGGAGAGGCCATCGACATCTATGTCAACAATCGGCTGATCGCGCGCGGCGAGGTCGTGGTGGTCGAGGACCGGCTGGGCGTGACGATGACCGAAATCATCAAGGACGGGGACACCGCGGCCTGAACGCCGCGCGAAGCTCGAGGGAGTAGGAAACATGCGGCTGCTGGTTGTCGGGCGCCTGAGCGGACAGCTTTCCAGCGCGGTCAAGCTCGCCATGTCCGCGGGCGCCAAGGTGGCGCACGTGGAGACTTGCGAGGCCGCCACCTATGCGCTCCGGGCTGGCCAAGGGGCCGACCTCTTGATGGTCGACTACGAGCTCGACATCGCGGCCCTGATCGCCGCCAACGAGGCCGAGCGGATCCAGGTGCCCGTCGTCGCCTGCGGGGTGGCGGCCGATCCGAAACGGGCGGCCGAGGCCATCAAGGCCGGAGCGAAGGAGTTCATTCCCCTGCCGCCGGACGCCGACCTGATCGCGGCGGTGCTGGCGGCGGTGGCCGACGACGAGCGTCCGATGGTGACCCGCGACCCTGCGATGCAGCAGGTGATCACCCTGGCCGACCAGGTCGCGCCCTCCGACGCCTCGCTGCTGATCACCGGCGAGAGCGGGGTCGGCAAGGAGGTGCTGGCGCGCTACCTCCACGCCAGGTCCCGCCGCGCCCAGCGCCCCTTCATCTCCGTGAACTGCGCGGCGATCCCCGAGAACCTGCTCGAAAGCGAGCTCTTCGGCCATGAGAAGGGCGCCTTCACGGGCGCGGTCGCCCGGCGGATCGGCAAGTTCGAGGAGGCGAGCGGCGGGACGCTGCTGCTGGACGAGGTCTCCGAAATGGATGGGCGCCTGCAGGCCAAGCTTCTTCGGGCCCTGCAGGAGCGCGAGATCGACCGGGTGGGCGGCGGCAAGCCGGTGAAGGTCGATATCCGGGTCATCGCCACCTCCAACCGCGACCTCGCCCAGGCGGTGCGCGAGGGGGCGTTCCGGGAAGACCTGCTCTACCGGTTGAACGTCGTGAACCTGCGCCTGCCGCCGCTGCGGGAACGGCCGGGCGACGTCCTGGCGCTGGCCGAGCATTTCGCCAGGAAGTACGCCGCCGCCAACGGGGCGCCGGAGCGGCCGATCTCGGCGGCGGCCCGCCAGCGGCTGCTGGCGCACCGGTGGCCCGGCAACGTGCGCGAGCTGGAGAACGCCATGCACCGGGCGGTGCTGCTTTCCTCCGGATCCGAGATCGAGGAGTTCGCCATCCGCCTGCCCGACGGGGCGCCGATGCCGGTCGCCGGTTCGGGCGCCGAGACCGCCCGCACCGCGTCCATGGCCGCGGAGGCCGCAAACCGCGCCTTCGTCGGCCAGACGGTGGCGGCCATGGAGCAGCAGCTGATCCTCGACACCCTGGGCCATTGCCTCGGCAACCGCACCCATGCGGCCAACATCCTCGGCATCTCGATCCGCACGTTGCGCAACAAGCTGAAGGAATACGGCGACGCCGGCGTGGCCGTACCGCCGCCGCAGGGGGCCGCCAGCGCCGCCTGAGATGACCGAGCTCGCCTCCCGTCGCACCCTGATCGCCGGGGCCGCCGCCAGCTTCTACGCCGGCGAGGCGTTGGCGGCCGAGCCCTTCGCGGCCATCGAAGCGCGGGTCGGCGGGCGCCTCGGAGTCGCGGCGCTCGATCTTTCCAGCGGCGAGCGGCTCGGGCGCCGGGCGGCCGAGCCCTTTCCCATGTGCAGCACCTTCAAGGCGATGGCGGTCGCCGCGGCTCTGGCGCGGGTGGACCGCGGCGCCGAGCGGCTGGACCGCCTGGTCCGCTTCGGCGAGGCCGACCTTCTGGAATATGCGCCGGCGACCAGGGCGCGCGTGAAGGAGGGCGCCATGACCGTCGCCGACCTCTGCGCGGCGGCTATCGAGCTTAGCGACAACACCGCGGCCAACCTGATCCTGGCCTCCATCGGCGGCCCGCCGGGCTGGACCGCCTTCGTACGAACGCTGGGCGACCATTCGAGCCGGCTGGACCGCAACGAGCCCGGTCTCAACAGCGCCTCGCCGGGCGATCCGCGCGACACCACCACGCCGGCGGCGATGCTGGCCGATCTACGGATGGTTCTCGTCGGGCGACTGCTCAGCGAGGCCTCGCGCCAGCGCCTGGCCGGTTGGATGACCGCTTGTCAAACGGGTCTGAGCCGGCTGCGGGCCGGCCTGCCCGGCGCCTGGCGGGTCGCCGACAAGACCGGATCGGGCGCCCATGGGACCGCCAATGACATCGCCGTCGCCTGGACGCCGGGCGGCGCGATCCTCATCGCCTGCTATCTCACCGGCGCGCGGGCCGGCCCGGAGGAGCGCGACCGGGCTATCGCCGACGTCGCCAGGGTGACCGCGTCCCGCTTGCGGGGCGTTCATGGCTGACCTCAGTCTTCCCGGCGCGCTCGGCGCGCGTCCGACCCCGAAGGAGGTGTGGGGCTGGGTGGCCCGCGGCGAGGTGGCGCTGGCGCTCTGCATCGTCGGGATCGTCGTCCTCCTGATCCTGCCGATCCCGGCCTTCCTGCTCGACACGCTGCTGGCCCTCTCGATCACCAGCGCCGTCCTGATCCTGATGACCTCGCTGCTGATCAAGAAGCCGCTGGAGTTCACCGCCTTTCCCACCGTGCTCTTGATGGCGACCCTGTTCCGCCTGGGACTGAACATAGCCTCCACGCGGCTGATCCTCAGTCACGGCCACGAGGGGACTGACGGCGCCGGCCACATCATCCAGGCGTTCGGCGAGCTGATGATGCACGGCAACTTCGTCATCGGCGTGATCGTCTTCGCCATCCTGGTGATCGTCAATTTCGTGGTCATCACTCGCGGCTCCTCGCGGATCGCCGAGGTCGCCGCGCGCTTCACCCTGGATTCCATGCCCGGCAAGCAGATGGCGATCGACGCGGACCTCTCCGCTGGCCTGATCGACCAGGAGGAAGCCAAGCGCCGGCGCAAGGAGCTCGAACAAGACTCGACCTTCTTCGGGGCGATGGACGGCGCCTCCAAGTTCGTCCGCGGCGACGCCATGGCGGGCCTCTTGATCGTGGCGATCAACGTGGTGGGCGGCATCGTGATCGGGGTTGTCCAGCACAAGCTGCCGATAGCCCAGGCCTTCTCCAGCTACACCATCATGTCGATCGGCGACGGCCTGGTGAGCCAGATCCCCGCGCTCATCATCTCCATCGCGGCAGGCCTGCTGGTCTCCAAGTCGGGGGTCGAGGGCGCCGCCGACAAGGCGCTGGTCGCCCAGCTGGCCATGAACCCGATCAGCCTCGGCATGGTCTCGGCCGCCGCCGGGGTCATCGCCCTGGTGCCGGGGATGCCGATCGCGCCCTTCGCCGCCCTCTCCATGGGCGCCGGGGCGCTCGCCTGGCGCCGCTCCAAGAGCGCGGGCGCCGCCAGCGCCGAACCGCCGAAACCGGCCGAAGTCCAGGAAGAGCCGATCTCGGCGAGCCTCGCGATCGACGACGTCAAGGTGGAGCTGGGCTACGGGCTGCTCAACCTGATCAACGACATGGAGGGACGCCGGCTCACCGACCAGATCAAGGCGCTGCGCAAGACCCTGGCGGCGGAGTACGGCTTCGTCATGCCGCCGGTGCGCATCCTCGACAACATGCGCCTGCCGAACCAGGGTTACGCCATCCGGATCAAGGAAATGGAGACCGGGGCCGGCGAGGTGCGGCTCGGGAAGCTGATGGCCATGGACCCGCGCGGCGGCCAGGTGGAGCTGCCCGGCGAGCACGTGCGCGAGCCCGCCTTCGGCCTGCCCGCCACCTGGATCGAGGAGGCCTTGCGCGAAGAGGCGGCGTTCAGGGGCTACACCACCGTGGATCCGGCCACCGTGCTCACCACGCACCTCACCGAGATCCTGAAGGAGAACATGGCCGAGCTGCTCTCCTACGGCGAGGTGCAGAAACTGCTGAAGGATCTCTCCGCGGACGAGAAGAAGCTGGTCGACGACCTCATCCCGTCGGTGGCGACGGCGAGCACCGTCCAGCGGGTGCTGCAGGCGCTGCTGCGCGAGCGCGTATCCATCCGCGATCTGCCCGCCATCCTGGAGGGGATCGCCGAGTCGGCGCCGCACACCAGTTCGATCATCAGCCTTGTGGAGCACGTCCGGGCCAGGCTCGGGCGCCAGATCTGCTGGGCCAATCGCGCCGACGACGGGACACTGCCGATCGTCACCCTATCGGCCGACTGGGAGACCGCCTTCGCCGAAGCCCTGATCGGCCAGGGCGAGGAAAAGCAGCTGGCGCTCGCGCCCTCGAAACTTCAGGACTTCATCCGGGCCGTGCGCGAGACCTTCGAGCGCGCGGCTCTCGCCGGCGAGACGCCGGTGCTCCTGACCAGCCCCGCGGTCCGGCCGTACATCCGTTCCATCGTCGAGAGATTCCGCGGCCAGACCGTGGTGATGAGCCAGAACGAGATCCATCCGAAGGCGCGGTTGCGGACTGTCGCCGCGATCTAACCACGATCTCAACAAATATCTCGGGAACGATACGCAGCGTTGGCTCGTTCGGCTGCCTGGTGGGGGCGCCTCTTTAGGGAGATCCCTATGCGCTCTGTGCTGCTAACTGTCGTCGCGTCGAGCCTGCTCGCGGCGGCGTCCGGCCCGGCCTTGGCCGCCTCGCACTCCGCCGACAAATCGGCGACGCCCCCCGCGGACACCTCCGCGGCGCCGTCGACGTCGTCATCCACCTCGAGCAGTTCGACCTACGGCGGCTCAGCGACGAGCCCCTCCACTCCCGGCTCATCGGCGCCGGCCGGCGCCACCGCGCCCGAATCGTCGGCGAGCTTCACGGTCGGCGAACCGGTAAAGGACAACACCGGCGCCACGATCGGCCAGATCACCGACCTCAAGCGCGACCCCAGCGGCCAACAGACCGCGGTGATCAAGATGGGGTCGCAGTCGTTCCAGGTGGCGGCGGCGAATCTCGGCTCTTCCCAAGGGGCGGCGGTGATCAACCTGACGCAGGCTCAGATCAACGACATGCTGAAGGCCAACGGCGCGGGCGGGGCGAGCGGCGCGGCCGGGTCCTCGAGCGGCGGCGCAGCCACCGGCGGCTCGATGAGCGGCGGCGGCGCGGGCGCGGCCCCCTAACGGCGGCGGAACAAGGGTCGAGGGGTCGGCCTTGAGTCGCCGTTTCCCCTCGACCTCGCCCGCGGGCGCTGCTAGCCATGCCCGGCGGCGCGAAGGACCGCCCGGGGATCAGGCGCCATGGGGCCAGACAGAAGCGGTGCGGGGAGACGCCACGGCTGGATCTGGAACCTCCTGACCTTCGAGCGGATGCTCACCGGTCCGGTGATCCACCTTGTCTACTGGTGCGGCCTCGGAGTGATCGTGGTCGCCGCCTTCGCCGTGGTCGGCGCTTCCATCGGGATCGCCATCCGCGAACGCAGCCTGGAGACCGCCCTTCTGGCCCTGCCGGCCCTGATCGGCGGCCTGTTGCTGGTGGCCGCCGGCGGCCTGCTCTGGCGGGCGTTTTGCGAGTTTTACGTGATAATCTTCAAGATCGGCGACGATCTTGGCGCCCTGCGCCGCGCGGCCGAAGAGGAACAGGGCAGAGTTCCGAGCCCGAGACTCTGACGTGGCCCTCAGCCGCGGGCGGTCGCCTGCCTCAGGCCCAGTTCGTCGAGCGCGGCCGATTCGCGCCGCTTGCTGTCGCGCAATGCGGCCAGGCGGGCGTTCTCGGCGATCTGCTCGTACTTCTTCAGCGTCGCGAAGGTCTCGCTGAGCGCGTCTCGGGCGCCGGCCTCCTCCGCGGCCGCTAGGTCGATATCCCTCTGAACCACGTCCTTGCGCCGTTTGAGGGCCTCGTTGAAGGCCTGGAAGGTGCGGGCCGATTCGGGGTGGTGGCGGACATGCTCGAGCTCGGCCTCGCCCTCGGCGACGAGCACGGCCAGACGCAGCTCGGCGAGGGTGCGGCGCTCGACAATCTCGGCCAGGCGCGCCTGCAAGAGCTCCAGCTCGAAGCTCGTCAGCTTGATCAGCTGCTCCGCCCACCTCATTCGGCGCCGGTCCCCAGGATGGCCGACAGCCCGTCGAAGGCTTCGGCCAGGGTGGCGTATTCGTCCTTGTCCTGGGCGAGGAAGGCCTCGAGGGCCGGATTGAGGGCGATCGCCCGGTCGATCTCGGGGTCGGCGCCGGCCCGGTAGGCGCCGATGCGGATCAGCTCCTCCATGTTGGCGTAGGCCGAAAGCCGCCGCCGCGCCTCGGCCACGATCTCCCGCTCCGGGGGCGTTTGGCAGGCCGGCATCGTGCGGCTGATGGACTTCAGCACATTGATGGCCGGAAACCGCCCGCGCTCGGCGATGGCCCGCTCCATGACGATGTGCCCGTCCAGAATCCCGCGCACCGCATCGGCGATCGGCTCGTTGTGGTCGTCGGCGTCCACCAGGACGGTGAAGAGGCCGGTGATCGGTCCGGCCACCGCGCCGTCGGGCCGCACCGGCCCCGGACCGGCCCGCTCCAGGAGCTTCGGCAGCTCCGAGAACACGGTGGGGGTGTAGCCCTTGGTGGTGGGCGGCTCGCCGGCCGCCAGGCCGATCTCGCGCTGGGCCATGGCGAAGCGGGTGACGCTGTCCATCAGGCAGAGGACCTCGAGGTCCTGATCGCGCAGGTATTCGGCGATGGCGAGGGTCATGTAGGCCGCCTGACGGCGCTTCAGGGCCGGCTCGTCTGAGGTGGCCACCACCACCACCGCCCGGGCGAGGCCCGCCTCGCCGAGCGTCTCCTCCAGGAACTCCCGAACCTCGCGGCCCCGCTCGCCGATCAGCCCCACCACTACCGCATCGCAAGCCGCCTGCCGGGCGAGCATGGAGAGAAGCACCGACTTGCCGACGCCGGAGCCGGCGAAGACGCCCAGCCTCTGGCCCCGGCAGCAGGTCGTGAAGACGTTCATCGCCCGCACACCTAGGTCCAGCCGCTCGCCCACGCGTCCGCGGGCGTGCGCGGGCGGCGGGGCGCCCCGGAGCGGATAGGCCGCCATGCCCTGAGGCAGCGGCCCCTTCCCGTCGATGGGCTCACCGAAGGCGTCGACCACCCGGCCGAGCCAGCCCCGCGTGGGCCTGACCGCCGCCGCTTCCGGTTGGATCCGAATCTGCGCGCCTGGGGCCACCCCCTCCAGCGCGCCGAAGGGCATCAGGAGGGCGCGGGTCTCCCGGAAGCCCACGACCTCCGCCGCCAGCGGTCCGCCGGTCCGCCGGTCCACCTGGGCCCGGGCGCCGATGGCCAGCCGGGTCAGCCCGCCGCGGGCTTCGATCAGCAAACCGTTCACCGCCGCCACCCGTCCCGAGACGGTCAGCGGATCGGTGCGCTCCACGGCGGCTATGAGATTGCGCACGTCGGCCAGGGTCCCCTCGAGGTCGGAATCCTCGCGCGCGGCGGCTTAAAACTTTGCTTACCTGCCGCCCGTACACGGCGCCCGGGCAAGCGCGCGCCAGAGCCTGATCACGAATGAGTCATCGCGTCGCAGGGCCACCGATTCGGCGCCGCCTTGCCGGTGATTCGCAAATCAGCTTAACGATTCGGGCCCTGGGCTGTTTCACCATTAACCGGTCTTAAATTAACTCGTCGGCAATGTGCCCTTCGAGCTTCTGGGGCCGATTCAGATCGCCGAGAGGCGCTTCCGCGGTAGGGCGGGGAGGGGGTTTATGCGCGTTCTGTTGATCGAAGACGACAGCGCCACGGCGCAGGGCATCGAACTGATGCTGAAGTCCGACGGCTTCAACGTCTACACGACCGATCTGGGCGAAGAGGGCATAGATCTGGGCAAGATCTACGACTACGACCTGATCCTCCTCGACCTCAACCTTCCGGACATGAGCGGCATGGAGGTGTTGCGGACCCTCAGGGTGGCCAAGGTCAACACCCCGATCATGATCCTCTCGGGCACCAGCGAGATCGACACCAAGGTCAAGACCCTGGGCGGCGGCGCCGACGACTACATGACCAAGCCCTTCCACAAGGAAGAGCTGGTCGCGCGCATCCACGCGGTGGTGCGCCGTTCGAAAGGCCACGCCCAGTCGGTCATCCGCACCGGCGACATCGTCGTCAACCTCGACGCCAAGACGGTGGAGGTGAACGGCATCCGGGTGCACCTGACCGGCAAGGAATACCAGATGCTGGAGCTGCTCTCCCTGCGCAAGGGCACCACCCTCACCAAGGAGATGTTCCTCAACCACCTTTACGGCGGCATGGACGAGCCGGAGCTGAAGATCATCGACGTCTTCATCTGCAAGCTGCGCAAGAAGCTGGCCGCCGCCGCCAACGGCAAGCACCACATCGAGACGGTTTGGGGCCGGGGCTACGTGCTGCGCGACCCGCAGGAAGGCCAGATCGCCGCCTGACCGATCAACCCGGCCGGCGCCGGGCTTAGGCGACTTCGAGGCGGCGCGGCGGTCGGACTGCGCCCCTGCTTGACCTACCCATTGGGGATCTGGAGTCTCGGCCGTCCCGTCGAAGCACGAGGTTCGCGGGCGGCGGAGGCTTTCGCGTGAACGGCTCGCTGCAATCGATCTGGCGCTATCCGGTCAAGGGCTTCACTCCCGAGGCGCTTGCGGAAGTGACGCTGACCGCCGGGGCCTATTTTCCATTCGACCGGCTTTACGCGGTGGAGGATGGCCCCTCCGGCTTCGACCCGGCTGCGCCGGCGCACGTCTCCAAGCAGAAGTTCACGGTCCTCGCCAAGATCGCCGCGATCGCGCGCATCCGCACGTCCTTCGACGAAGACACCCAGGTTCTCGCCGCCGAGGCGAAGGGCCATCCGCCGTTCCGCGGCGCGCTTGCCGGCGAACCGGGACGCGCGGCCTTCGCCGCCTGGCTGGCCGCGGTCCTCGGCGACGAGGCGCGAGGCCCGCTGAAGGTTCTGCCCTCGGCGCCGGCGCACAGGTTCACGGACGACGTCGAGGGCTTCGTCTCGATCGTCAACCTCGCCAGCATCCGCGCCCTCGAGGCGGAGGCGGGGCGCCGGGTGGACCCGCGGCGCTTTCGCGGCAACCTCTACGTTGAAGGCTGGCCGGCCTGGATCGAGAACAGCCTTCCGGGCCGCCGCCTTTGGATCGGCGAGGCGGAGCTGGCGGTCGGCAAGCCCATCGTCCGATGCGCCGCGACCCACGTGGACCCCCAGAGCGGCGAGCGGGACCTCGACGTCGTCGGCTGTCTTCACCAGGGGTTCGGCCACACCCTCTGCGGGGTCTACGCGCAGGTGCGCCGCGGCGGGCGCCTGCGGCCTGGAGACCGGGCCCGGATCGAGGCCGCCCCGGGTGGAGCGTGAGCCCGCTCTCCCTCTTCGCGCCGTTCGCCGTCGCGCTCTGGCGCTGGCGGTCGGCCCGGCTCAGCGATCAGGCGCGATGACCGCCTCGATCGCGTGGCCCTCGCCCTTGCGCACGATCACGTGCGCGTGGTCGCGGGCGCGAACGATGTGGTCGCGCAGGTTCGGCAGGTTCGTCGCCTCCCACACCATGGCGGCGGCTTCGCGCGTCTGGGCCTCGTCGAGGTGGCGGAAGCGGACGTAGAAGGACGTCGGATCGTCCGCGGCCGCCCGCCAGAAGGCGATGAACCGCTCGGCGTACCAGGCTTGCAGCAGCGCCTCCGGCGCATCGAGGTAGACGAGCGCGTCGAGCCCCGTCGTGGCCGGCGGCTCGTGCAGGCCGAGGCCCTCGATGATCAGCACGTCCGGCGGGTCGAGCCGTCGCACCAGGGCCGGGTCGAGGTCGTAGATGGCGTGGGAATAGCCCGGGAACTCGGTCGGACCGACCCGGATCGCCGCCAGGGCAGCCCGCAGGGCCTCCCGGTCGTAGCTTTCCGGAAAGCCCTTGCGCTGGGTGAGCTGTCGCGCCTTCAGGGTCGCGTTGTCGAAGAGGAAGCCGTCGGTGCCGACGACCTCCACCGCCGGCCGCTCCGGCCAGGCCGCCAGCGCCGAGGCCAGCTCGCTCGCGAAGGCGCTCTTGCCCGCGGCCACGCCGCCGGTCACCCCGACCACGAACGGCCCGGCGCCCGGCCGCCGGCCGCGGAGCAGATCGGCGACCTCGGCCAGCCTCGTCATCGCGGGCCAAGAAGAAGGCGAAAGCAGCGCCGGCGCAAGCTGCGGTCGGCAGGAAGCCATAGACAATCGGGCCTCACCCCCGCCACTATGAACCAGGGTGAAGGCCGCCGCGGCCTGATGGGGGGCCCCATGAGCCAGGCCGAAGTCGTGATCTTCCACAACCCCGCCTGCGGGACCTCGCGCAACGTGCTGGCGGCGCTGCGCGAGGCCGGTCGCGAGCCCAAGGTGGTCGAATATCTGAAGGCGGGCTGGAAGGCCGATCAGCTCGCGGACCTCTTCGCGCGGATGGGCGCGAAGCCGGGGGACCTTCTCAGGGTGCGTGGAACCCCGGCCGAGGAGCTGGGCCTGACGCGGCCCGGCGTCGGCGACGCCGAGATCCTGGAGGCGATGGTGCGCCACCCCATCCTGGTGGAGCGTCCCATCGTGGTCACCCCCAAGGGGGTCGCGCTCTGCCGTCCCGCCGAGCGGGTCCAGCCGCTGCTCTGAAGGTGCATCGGGCGTTAACCCCGGCGTGGAAAGCTGCGGGTCCGCCATGCTGGGTCCGTTCTCCACCCGCCGGCCGCAGCTCGCCGCGCGCCTCCTTCTGACGGCGGCGGGCGTCGGCCTTCTCCTCCTGGGCTGGAGGCTCACCGCCGAGGCCTCCGCGCCGGCGTCGTCCCCCGCCGACGTTCCGCCAGCCGACTACGTGCCGCGGGACGCCTCACCCACCTGGCGCTTGCCGGCGACCGATCCGCTCCTGGACGTTCCCACGCCCGCGCGAACGCTCCTCGGGCCGCCGCTCGAATTCCTGAAGGTCACCTCGGGCTTCGGGCTGCGCCGCCATCCGCTGTTGGGCTTCACCCGCATGCATCAGGGGATCGATCTGGCCGCGCCGGTGGGCGCGCCGGTGTTGGCGGCGGCCGACGGGGTGGTCACCGAGGCCGCGCGCGAAGGGGGCTACGGCAACCTGCTGCGGCTCAGGCACGCCGGGGGTTGGGCCACCGGCTATGCGCATCTGCTCACCTTCGCACCCGGCCTTTCGCCCGGAAGCCGCGTCTTGCGCGGCGAGGTGATCGGCTTCGTCGGCGAGACCGGCCTCGCCACCGGTCCGCACCTGCACTTCGAGGTGAGCTTGGACGGGGTGAAGCTGGACCCGATGCGCACGCCGTTCGGCCGGGCCCCGGTCGCCCAGACCCCGCTGGCCGCGCCCTCCCCCGCCCCAACGGCCTCCTTCCTGCGCCTGCGGCACGCGTAGGAAAAGAAGGCCGTTTCGCCCCAGGACCCGAGCAAACGGGACCGCAGCGACGGACGCGCGTTGCCATTCGGCCCGTCCTTGACTACCTGCCGGCCATGCCTTCCTCCCCCGCCGCCGAGGCCGCTCGCCGGCGCACGTTCGCCATCATCAGCCACCCCGACGCCGGCAAGACCACCTTGACCGAGAACCTGCTGCTGGCGGGCGGTGCGATCCGGGCGGCGGGGGCCGTTCGGGCCCGGGGAGAACAGCGCCGGACGCGATCCGACTGGATGAAGATCGAGCGCGAGCGGGGCATCTCGGTCTCCGCCAGCGCCATGACCTTCGACCACGCCGGCCTGATGTTCAATCTGCTGGACACGCCCGGACACGAGGACTTCTCCGAGGACACCTACCGCACCCTCACCGCCGCCGACGCGGCGGTCATGGTGCTGGACGCGGCCAGGGGCATCGAGCCGCAGACGCTCAAGCTGTTCGAGGTCTGCCGGCTGCGCGACATCCCCATCGTGACCTTCATCAACAAGATGGACCGCGAGGCGCAGGATCCGTTCGCCCTGCTGGACGAGATCGCCGCCAAGCTCGCCCTGGACCCGGCCCCGCTCTACTGGCCGGCCGGCTCCGGCAACCGGTTCAAGGGCGTCCTCGAACTCAGGACCGATCAGTTCCTCCCGTTCTCGCGTCAGGCCGGGGAGCGGCCCGCGCCCGTCGCCTTCCGCTCCAACGCCATCGTGCAGCATCTCGACCCCGAGGAGCAGGCCGAGCTCGAGGAAGGCGCAATGCTGGTCAAGGAGGCCGCCAAGCCCTTCGATCCCGAAAGCTTCCTCGAAGGCCACATGACGCCGGTCTTCTTCGGTTCGGCCCTGCGTCACTTCGGGGTGGCCGAGCTGCTGGGGGGGCTGGGCGCCTACGCTCCCGCGCCCAAGCCCGTGGCCGCCCGCCGGTCCGGCCAGGACACCCATGTCGCCCCGGGCGATGCGGAAGTCGCCGGGTTCGTCTTCAAGATCCAGGCGAACATGGATCCCGCCCACCGCGACCGGATCGCCTTCCTGCGCCTCGTCTCCGGCCGGTTCGTCCGCGGCATGAAGTTGAAGGTCGAGGCGAGCGGGCGTCAGCTCGGGATCAACGCCCCGATCCTGTTCTTCGCCTCCGACCGCGAGCTCGCCGAGGAGGCCTTCGCCGGCGACGTGATCGGCATCCCAAATCACGGAGTGCTGCGGGTCGGCGACAGTCTTTCCGAGAGCGGCGCCTTGCGCTTCGCCGGCCTGCCCAACTTCGCCCCGGAGATCCTGCGGCGCGTACGGGTCAAGGACCCGCTGAAGGCCAAGCACCTGAAGAAGGCGCTGGAGGGCCTCGCCGAGGAAGGCGTCACCCAGCTCTTCCGTCCGCAGATCGGGGCGGATTTCATCGTGGGCGCGGTGGGCCAGCTGCAGTTCGAGGTCATGGCCGACCGGCTTTCCGGCGAATACGGCCTCGACGTGATTTTCGAGGCCTCCCCCTACGCCGAAGCCCGCTGGCTCGCCGGCGCCAAGGCCGACGTGGAGGATTTCGCCGGCAAGCACCGCACCGCCATGGCCGCCGACATCGATGCGGCCCCGGTCTTCCTGGCCAAATCGGCCTGGGAGATCGGCTATCTGGGGGAGCGGTTCCCCAAGGTCGCTTTCGACCGGGTCAAGGATCGGGCCTAGGCCAGGCTCGCCGCCCCTAGCCCGCCGTCGACGGGCGCGAAGGTGTTAACCACTCCTTAAGATTAATTACTTGCAAACATCCGGCTTCGGGTTTGCTCTTCGGGTGTTGGAAGAAGGCCGGCGTCCCGATCCGGCTCAGCGCAACCCTGGAGGAGCGACCCCGCATGTTCGAATTCGGCCGTGAGCTCCGCCGCCTTTTCGGGGGCGTCCGCGCCGGTCCGGCGAAGGACGGCCTCTGCGGCGGCGACGCGAGCCTGCTGGAGCTGCTCGATCTGGAGATGCTGCGCGGCGAGGCCAAGGCCGCCGAGGTCGCCGCCGGCCGCATCGGGGCCAGGGACCGGCCGCGGCGAATGCTGGAGTCGGCCGTGATTTGGCGCGAACTTGCCCGTCGCACCGGCGACGCGGTCGCCTTGAAGCGCGCCGCCGCCAGCGCGGCGCGGGCGGCCGAGGCCTTCGACCGCAGCCGCCGCCCGCAAGGGTGGGGCAGGGCCCGGCTGGAGCAGGCCTGTTGCGCCTTGCTGGGCGCCGAGCTGTTCGGCGACGAGGCTCTGGAGACCGCCGCCGAGCGCGCCGCCGAAGCGGCCAGGGCCAGCGACGGGGCCGTCGGGCTGCTGGCGCAACAGGCCCTGGCGCAAATCCGCGGACGCCGCGCCGCCCGCGCCGGGGGTCTCACCGCGGTGCGCTTGGCCGCGCGCGCCTTCAACGAACCGATCGCCACCCTGGAGGCCGCGGGGCGCCGACAGACGGCCCTGAAGCTGGCGGCCGCCGAGGGCCGGATCGCCCGTGCCGATATGCTGGTCTGCGCCGGTTTGCGCCTCAAGGAAGAAACCCTCATTCGCGCAGCCATCGGCGACCTGGCGGCGGCGGGTGAGCGTCTCGACGGCGCCTATGAGCCGCTCGCCCTCGCCCGCGCCCAGCTCGCGCGGGCCGGGGCCCGGGGTTCGCTGGCTGAGCTCACCGGCGACGTGGCTGCCCTGGTGAGCGCGGTCGGAGACCTCGCCGCCGCGCTCGACCGGCTGGGGCGCGAGCATAGCCCCCTGGACTGGGCCCGGGGCCAGATCCTCCTGGCCCAGGCCCTCTCCCAACTGGGCGAGGCCACCGAGGCGGAGGCGGCGTTCGACAAGGCCATCGCGGCCTACGATCGCGCGGCGCTTGTCCTGCAGGGCGCTCCAGGCCTGCATCTGCGGGCCGAGGCGGCGACGGGCCGCGGTGTGGCGCTGGCCCGCTCCGCCGAGCTTTCCGGCGATCGCGGCCGGCTCGACGCCGCCGAGGCGGCTTTCAAGGCCGAGCTCGCCGGCGGGCTGCACCACAAGGATCCCGTGGGCTGGGCGGTGTTGCAGGTGCAATTGGGACAGGTCTACGCCGCGCGGCTGGCGCTTTCGGGCCGCGACCGGGGCGAGCGCGCCGCGGCCGCCCTGGCGTTCTCCACGGCGCTCGACGTCTTCGGCGAAGAGGGCCTGCGCTCGTTCGCCGCCATCGCCGCCGACGGTCTGGCCCGCCTCGGCGCGGCCCAGGTGAGGTCCTGAAGGGGATCAGGCCGCGGCCATCTCCGGCGTCTGCCGGCGCATCCGCCAGAACCGCAAGGTGCGCTGCGCCGCCTCCCGCGGGAGCTCGGCGTAGAGCTGGCCGTACTCCTTGGCGCGTCCCATGGCGTCGGCGTCGCGGTCGAGCACCAGGATAGCGAAGGTGAGGAAGAGCGAAGGCTCGAAGGCGGCGGCCTTGCAGACGATCGCCAGGGCGTCGAGCTCACGCTTTTCGAGGATGAGCCGGGCGGTGTGGAAGTCGATCCCGGCCAGCTCCGCCAGGGCGAGCATGAACCGGGTGGTCTCGCGGGCGCGCAGCATGTTGGCGAGCGCCTTGGCCGTCAAAGCCTTGCGGGCGACGAGCGAGCGGATGTCGCGCTCGGCCGCTTCGTAGTCCGCAGGAAGCGCGCCGTCGCGCGCCGCCAGCCGCTTGCGCTGCGTGGTCAGCGCCGCCTCGAGGGCGGCCGGGTCCATTTCGGCGTTGCGCTTCAGGATCTTCGTGCGAAGCCGGCTTTCGACCACGAAGTACATCTCGTTCAGCAGGTCCACCGGTAGGCTGCGCCGGTTGACCACCGCCTCGTGCAGCGCGGGATTGGCCTCCGCCCGATCCACCGCCGTCTCGTGGGCGTGGCGCGACAGCTCGGCGCCGTCGTTGCGCAGCAGCACGCCCAGGGTCTCGTCGTCCGCGCGCCCGACGATGGCCTCCGAGAGGGCCTCCGAGACGCTTTCGCGGCGCGAGATGGCCTGCAGGTGGTCTTGGCCCCGGTGCGCGGCCAGGAAAAGCAGGTCCTCTTCGGAGAGCACGTTCGAGGCCTCCAGCACCGGACGGGCCACCTCGATGGCGCTGTCCGACGCCAGGCCCCTCACCAGCTTGCGAGGCGCGTCCTGGGCCGGAGCGATCCGCTGGGCGAGCTCGGCGCGCACCGCCGCCTCCATCTCGCCGGCGAGCTGGCTCATCACGTCGTCGAACAGGGCAAGCTCGGCCCCCCTGCGCGAGTCGGGGTTCTCGAAGAAGAGGTCGGTGACTTCCCGAAGGAGGTCCCGGCGCTTGTCGCTGGAGGGCTCCTTGGCGAGGGCGATCAGGTCGCTGAGCTTGGACATCAGTAAACGCCGCTTGAATCGGTGTCGGATCGGTCGGAGCGCCGATCCTGGTCGCGGCTGGGGGATGCATCGCCGCCGGAACCGGCTGCGCCGGCGCCGCCGTCGGGCGGTCCGATCAGGACCAGGGGGCGGTTGACGGGGGTTTCGACCCGATCCGGCTGCATCCCGTAGTCGCGGAGCACCGAGTAGAAGCGCACCCCCACTGACGGCCGCGCAGGCCCGGCCGCCGCAGCTGGGGCGGCCGTGTTCTGGGCCAGGGCCGGGCTCGCGGCGCGCGCGGGAGGCTCAGCGATTGTCGAAGGGGGCGCGCCGGACGCAGGCGCGGCCTCGGGCGGAGGGAGGGCCGCCAGCGGCGCGGGGGCCGGCGCCGGTGTAGGAGCGGGCGGCGGCGCGGGCGCGGTCCCGACGGGCGCGGCGCCCTTGCCCGGCCAGTTCAGGAACGGGCCGTCGTAGGTCCCGGCCGTGGGGGCCGGCTCGGGGCGGAAGGGCCCATAGCGGTCCTCCTGGGCCGCGGCCGGATCGCCAACGGCCGCCGTCAGGGCGACGACGGCGATGGCCGGAAGGAGTCTCATGGGCAGTCCCGATGAGTTTGCAACCCCAGGGTCATAACCCTGCCGACTTAATCGCCCGCTAACGTGGCCCGCCTTTCCACCAGCCCAGCGCCGCCCGTTCCGCCGCCTGGAAGAGCAGATGGAGGCCCGCCGCCAGGAAGATCAGGGCGGCGAGGGCGGCGAAACTCTGGGCGATCTCCAGCCGATGGCTGGCTTCGCTGATCCGCCAGGCGAGCCCCTCCGAGCCGCCGGAGCCGGCCGCCAGCTCGGCGATCACCGCCCCGACGAGGGCCAGCCCCAGCCCGACCTTCAGACCCTCCAGGACATGGGGCGCGGAGGACGGGACCCGCAGGCGCGCCAGCCTCTGCCAGGGGCTCGCCTCGTAGAGGTCGAACAGCCGCTCCAGCTCCGGATCTGCCGACTTCAGGCCGGCGAGCGCCCCCGAATAGATCGGGAAGAAGGCGACGATGGCGGCCAGCGCGATGACCGCCCGCTCCGGGTGCTCCACCCCCGCCCAGATCACGAACAGCGGCGCGAGGGCGACCACCGGGGTCACCTGCAACCCGATCGCCACGGGCCGAAAGGCGCGCTCGACAGTGGGGCTGGAAGCGGCCGCCAGGGCCGTCACGCCGGCCACGACACAGACGAGGCCGAAGGCGGTCAGCGCGGTGGCGAGGGTTCGCGCCGCCGAGACGAAGAGCAGCGGCGCATGCCGGGCCAGGGCGACCACGATGGCCGAGGGGGCCGGAAGGAAATAGGGCGGCACCGAGAACAGCCGGCAGGCTGCCTCCCAGACGCCGAGGATCGCGGCCACGAACAGGGTGGGCGCGAGGAGACCCGCGAACCGGTTCATGCGGCCTCGCCCGCCATGGCTTCGGCCAGCAGATCGGAGACCCGCTCGACCGCATCGCGGAAGAGCGCCATGGTCCGGAAACCCGGCGGGCGCGGAGCGGGCGCCTCCACCACCGCCTCCCCGGCGATCCGGCCCGGCCCCCGGCTCATCACCGCGATGCGCGAGGCCATGTAGACGGCCTCCTCCACATTGTGGGTGACGAAGACGATGGCCGGACGCTCGGCGGCCCAAAGTCCGAGCACGTCGTCGGCCAGCTTGCGGCGGGTGATCTCGTCCAGGGCCGCGAACGGCTCGTCGAGCAGCAGGACCTTGGGATGGGTCACCAGCGCCCGAGCCAGCGAAGCGCGCATGGCCATGCCGCCGGAAAGCTGCGACGGGCGGGCCCGCTCGGCCCCGGCCAACCCGACCCGGCCGAGCGCCTCGGCCGCCCGCGCCCGCGCCTCGGCCCGGGCGACGCCCGCCAGCTCCAGCGGCAGGGCGACGTTGGCCTGGGCGCTCAGCCAGGGCGCGAGGGTGGGCGACTGGAACACCAGCGAAGTCTCCCCGCGGACCGCCGCGCGTCGGACCTCACCGCGGCTCGGCGCCTCGAGGCCCGCCAGCAGGCGAAGGGCGGTGGACTTCCCGCAGCCAGAAGGCCCCACCAGGGCGACGATCTCCCCCGGATCCAGACGAAAATCCACCGGGCCCAGGGCGCGCCCGCGCCCCCGATAGTCCACTTCGACCGCCTCGAGGGCGGCGACGGGCGCCATTCACTTAACCGGCGGGTTCGGCAAGAAATCGAGGGTGAAGGCGTCCTTGTAGTTCGCCGTCCCCTGGCTCGAGGCGACCTTGAAGAAGGCGAGCCAGTGGGCGTCGGTCATGGTCCCCACGCCCAGTTGCCTGGCCTCGCCGCCGTCCACCAGCCCATAGCGTCGCATCTTGTCCCGGGCCTGGGCGAGGATGTCCTCGGTCATCTCGGGATTGTCCTTCAGGATCAGCCGGTCGGCCGGGCCGGGATCGCCGCTCAGGTAGTTCTTCCAGCCGACGGCGCTGGCTTCGACGAAGGCGCGGATGGCGGCGGGCTGGGTCTCGATCAGCCGCCGGGGCGCGAGCACCATCGCCGCGTAGCTGGGGTAGCCCTGGTCGGCGAGCAGGAAGACCGCCGGCTCGAACTTGCCTTGCCGGGCGATCGTGTAGGGCTCGGAGGTCAGATAGCCCTCCTGGACCGCCCGGCGGTCGAGCAGGAACGGGCCGTTGTTGAAGGTGTAGCTGCGCACCTGCGAGTCCGAAAAGCCGTACTTGGCCTTCATCCAGGGCCAGAAGGCGGTCTTGGAGGCGTCCGAAAGCAGGATCGGGTGGCCCTTCATATCGGCGATGGAGCGGATGCCGGCGTCGGGATGGGCGATCAGCACCTGCGGGTCCTTCTGCATGAAGGCCGCCACCGCCTTCACCGGCGCATGCTGGTTGGCGAGGTTCATGACGATGAAGCTGTTGGAGCCGTCGCCGAGCTCCACCGCCCCCGAGGCCACCATCACCGGCACGTTGGAATCGGGGCCGCCCGGAATGATGCGGACGTCGAGCCCGCGCCTGGCGTACTCGCCGGTGGCGAGGGCTTCGTAGAACCCCCCATGCTCGGCCTCGGCCCGCCAGTCGGTGGCGAAACGGATCAGCGTGGCGCCAGGGGCGGCCGGCTTGCGGCCGGCGGGGGAACAGGCGGCCAGTGCGACCAGGGCCGCAAGCCACAGAGCTCTCAGCTTCATGCGCGCGCGCTCCCCCGATCGCGCCGGAAACCTAGAGGATTCCGACGCCGGCTCAAGTCATCGGGGAACTGGCGTCAACCCGCGGTCTGACGCTCGCGAACCGTGCGCGGCTGGACATCGCGCGGCGCCCCGGCCCGCGCCTCGGCCGCCCGCGCCCGTATGCGCGCCGCCCGGGCCGCCTGATCGCGCCACAGCATCAGCCGCCTCAGCCGCGCGTGGTCGGCCAGCGCGCCCGCCGTCGCCAGCCCCGTGAACAGGGCCGCGACCACGAACAGCTGGGCCAGGCGCAGGCGCCCGCCCATGTCGAGACCGCTGGCCAGCATCGCCGGACCGTGCCTGAGCGCCGCCATCGGCAATGAGACCACGCCCACCAGGAACCCGGCCACGGCGGCCCCCGGCGGGCCCAGCCGGAAGGCCACCAGGGTCAAGACCGGGAAGATCGCGAAGAAGAGCGGCAACTCCGTCTGCCACGTCACCGCCGAGCAGAGGGCTGCGAACCCGGCCAAGAGACCGACCGTCTCGGTGCGTCCGCGCCGGAAGTCGGGGTACTGCGGCCATCTGGCCGCCAGCAGCAGGGCCGGGACCACGATCGCCAGGCCTAGCGCGGTCGGCAGCACCCATTCGGCCCAGGCCTCCAGAAAGGGCCGCCCTCCCTGCGCCGCCAGGATCGCGCCGCCGAATAGTCCTCCGACGATGGCCGCCGGCAGGATCGCCGCCAGGGGAATGAGGATCAGGGCGCGCAGCGACAAGCGGCGCGAGCGGGCGCCGCAAAAGGTCCAGGCGAGATGGGCGGTGATCACCGCCTCCGCCAGGTTCACCAGCGGAAACAGGACCGACGGGACCAGGGCGCCGCCGAGCCACAGTGCGATGGCGACGTTGCCGCCGAGGCAGACCCCCAGCGTCGCGATGCGCAACGGCCCGCTCAGCAACATCACCGCTCCGGCGAGGAACCCAGGTGAGGTCCAGACGCCGGCGCTCTCGCCCATCCTGAGGTTGAACGTCAGGCTGGCGAGGTACCCTGAGGCCAGGCAAATGGCCACGACGGCGCGGGTCACGCGCTTCGGTCTGTCGCCGCCGGCCATGTCCCTCGCCTGCCCCGGGAAGACGACTCTATTGTCGTCCGGTTCCTGCGTCGGCCCTAACGGCGAATCGTCTCACCCACAATCGAAGGGGAGCCGGAACGAGCGGAAGGGCGACGCCCGGGTCGCCCCGCGCCTCGCCCTCTCACCCAAGTCCTTGCCGGACTTGCGCCGGCGTTTGGCCTCCGACGCCGAACAGGTCGCCCTGGACGGTCGCCTTCGGACAAGGAGCCTTCGCCCACTCCGGGTCGCCCCGGCGTTGCACGGGCTTCTGGCTCCTCTGGCGGGGCGGCCCTTCGAGGTTGCCCTTTGGGGCCGCGTCCGCCGACGCCAACGAGAGGAGACTGCGCCTCCCCTCCCCCCCTGACAACCGCGGCCCGGCGAAGTGATGTGCAGCACTTGAGCGTTGATGGTGCAGAAGCTGTGGACAACGGGTTCGCCTGAGGAAGTATGCGTCCAGGTTCCGACGCTTAAATTTCGCCAGGGTTGTCCCCAGATATCGAATCCGGCGCAGGCGGGTCCTCCGGCCCTGGGCCCCAGCGCCGCAGGTTGAATTCCCTAATGGACGAGCGACCGTTCTGGAAGACCAAGACTCTCGAGCAGATGACCGCGCCGGAGTGGGAGAGCCTTTGCGACGGTTGCGGTCTTTGCTGCCTGGTGCGGTTCGAGGACGAGGAGACGGGCGAGATCATCCCGACCCGCGTACATTGCCGGCTGTTCGATCCGGCGAGCTGCCGATGCCACGACTACCAAAACCGCAAGCAGCACGTGCCCGACTGCATCAAGCTCAGTCCCGGCAATATAGAGGCCATGTCCTGGATGCCCAGGAGCTGCGCCTATCGGCGGCTGGCCGAGGGCAAGCCTTTGCCGCGCTGGCACCCCCTGATCACCGGAGACCCCGAGAGCGTGCATCGGGCGGGCGTGTCGGTGCGGGGAAAAACCATCTCGGAAGCCGCGCTCGCCGATCCCGAGGACGCGCTCGACTTCGAGGCGCCGGAACTGCTGCGCGATTGCAGCGACGATTGAGCCCCCCCGGCCCTTCGGCGTAAACGGTGCGGCGACTTTGGACGGAGAGCCCTTGGCGCAAGACCCCTATCAGGAGCTAGGCGTAGCGCGCACCGCGAGCGCGGACGAGATCCGACGCGCGTTCCGCAAGCTCGCCAAGAAACACCACCCCGACGCCAATCCGGGAGACAAGGCCTCCGAGGAGCGCTTCAAGCGCGTCTCGGCGGCGTTCGACCTGCTGGGCGACGATGAAAAGCGCAAGCGGTACGACGCGGGCGAAATCGACGCCGACGGTCGGGAGATCATGCGCGGCTTCGCCGGCGGCGGCCCGTTCGGCCAGGGGTCGGGCGGCTTTCGCCAGGGCGACTTCGAGGGCGTGGACCTGGGCGACATCCTCGGAGAGATGTTCGGGGGGCGGCGCGGCGGCGGATTCGGGGGCGGCGGATTCAATGCGCCGCCGCCGAGGGGATCGGATGTGCGGGCCCGTCTCGAGATCGACCTCGAGGAGGCCATCCGGGGCGGCAAGAAGCGGATCACCTTCTCCGACGGGCGCACCCTCGACATCACCATTCCCAAGGGCGCCTTCGACGGTCAGATCCTCCGCCTCAAGGGTCAGGGCGGCCCGGGGCGCGGCGGAGCGGGCGACGCGCTGATCGAGATCGCCGTGCGCGCGCATCCGGTCTTTCGGCGCGAGGGCGAAAACCTGGTCATGGACCTGCCGATCTCGGTGCCGGACGCGGTGCTGGGCGGCAAGGTCGAAGCGCCGACGCCGGACGGGCCGGTGACGCTCAGCATCCCCGCCGGGGCGAACTCCGGCTCGACGCTGCGGCTGAAGGGCAAGGGTCTCTCCGACGCGCAGGGCCGGCGCGGCGACCTTCTCGCCCGGCTGGTGGTCACCCTGCCCGAGACGCCCGATCCATCGCTGAAGGCGTTCGCCGAGAGCTGGCGCGCCGAGCGTCCCTACAGCCCCCGGCGCCGGCCTTGAGCTGCGGGGCCAAGCTGAGCCGGAGCATTCAGCCGCTATTCACGGCGCCTCCCTCATGGTGCGGGCCATGAAGTGGTTTCCGGCAACGGCGGGGCTCGTCCTCGGCCTGGCTCTCTACGCGCCGGCCCTCGCCCAGGCGCCGGGCGGGGACTCGCTCGGGGCCGGCTGGCGCGAGCAGCAGAACGAGGCGCGCGAGGCTGTGCGCCAGGGGCGCCTCGCGCCCCTGGCCGTGATCATCAACCAGATCCGCCAGCGCACGCCCGGGCGGCAGCTCGACGCCGGCCTGGAGCAGTGGGGCGACCGGCAGGTCTACCGGATCCGCTGGATGACGACGGACGGCCGCCGGATCGACTACATCGCCGATGCCGTCACCGGCGCGATCCTGAGCGATCATTAGGGGGCGAGAGCGATGCGGATTCTGGTCGTAGAGGACGATCCCGATCTCTCCCGACAACTGAAGAGCGCGCTCGCCGACGCCGGCTATGCGGTGGATACCGCCCCCGACGGCGAGGAGGCCCATTTCCTCGGCGAGACCGAGCCTTACGACGCCATCGTGCTCGACCTCGGCCTTCCGAAGATCGACGGCGTCACCGTGCTGGAGCGCTGGCGGCGCGCCGAGGTTGCGACGCCGGTGCTGATCCTCACGGCCCGGGGCGCCTGGAGCGACAAGGTGGCCGGCTTCGACGCGGGCGCCGACGACTATCTGGCCAAGCCCTTCCATACCGAGGAGCTGCTCGCGCGGCTTCGCGCCCTGCTCCGCCGCTCGGCCGGCCACGCCGCTCCCAGCCTTTCGTGCGGCGCGTTGAGGCTAGACCCCCGGGCGGCCCGGGCGACGGTCAATGGCGAGCCGCTCCGCCTCACCTCGCTGGAATACCGCCTGCTGCACTACCTGATGATGCACCAGGGCCGGGTGATCAGCCGCACCGAGCTTGTCGAGCACCTCTACGATCAGGATTTCGACCGCGATTCCAACACCATCGAGGTCTTCGTCGGCCGGCTGCGCAAGAAGATCGGTCCGGACCGCATCGAGACCGTCCGCGGACTCGGCTACCGCCTCATGCCGCTCGAGGGCGAGGCGACCGAGAGGTGAGCGCCACCACCTCGGGCGAGGCCGCCGCGGCGCCGGGCGAGGAGGCGACCCGACCGGCCGCCAAGGCCCGCCCGGGCCTGTCGCTGGTCCGCCGCCTGGTGGTTCTGCACGCGGTGCTCAGCATTCTGGTGCTGGCCGCTGGGGGCGTGGCGCTCTCCTCCTTCTTCACCCGCCAGGCCACCACCCAGTTCGACACCGATCTCTCGCAGGACATCCTCGACCTCATCGCCGGGACCTCTGTGGACGAGACAGGTCAGGTGGTCGCCCCCGCCCTCACCGACGAGCGTGCGCTGCGGGCCTATTCCGGCAAGTACTGGGAGATCGCCGCGCCCACAGCGCAGAACGGCCTGAAGGATCTGGTCCGCTCGCGTTCGCTTTGGGACGCACCGAGCCTCTCGCCGCCGCCGGGCGGGGCGGCCGCCCTGGCTGCGAGCCGCGGCAAGCCGGTCTTCTACAACAGCCTGGGGCCGGTGAAGGAGCCGCTGCGCGTGGCCGCCCAGCAGGTCCAGCTGCCCGGCGTGGCGACGCCGGTGGTCTTCCTGGAGGCGGCCGACCGATCGCCGATCAACGCAGAGATCCGCACCTTCGAGACCGCCACCGGCCTGTCGTTGCTGGTGCTGGCGGCGATGCTGATCGGCGGCGTCATCCTGCAGGTGCGGGTGGGCCTTCAGCCGCTCTTCACCCTGCGCCGCGAGGTGGCCGCGGTGCGGACCGGCAAGACCGACCGCGTGGCCGGCGACTATCCGGCCGAGCTCGAGCCGCTCGCCACCGAGCTCAACGCCCTCGTGACCCACAACCAGGAGGTCATCGAGCGGCAGCGCACGCACGTCGGCAATCTCGCGCACGCGCTCAAGACGCCGCTGTCGGTGATGGCGGCCGAAGCCCAGGCGACGCCGGGGCCGCTGGCCGAAGTGGTGCGCCGCCAGGCCGACCTCATCCGCCAGCATGTGGACCATCACCTGCGCCGGGCGCGGGCCGCCGCCCGGCCCCAGGGCGGCGGTGAGCGCACTGCCGTGGCCCCGGTGCTGGAGGAGCTCAGCCTCACCCTCGAGCGGATCTTCCAGATGAAGGGCGTCGAGGTGGACTGGCGGTCCGCCGAGGATCTCTTCTTCCACGGGGAGCGTCAGGATCTGCAGGAGCTGGCCGGCAATGTGATGGAGAACGCCTGCAAGTGGTGCAGGGCCCGGGTTCGGGCGCAGGCCGAGGCCCAGGGCCCGAACCGGTTGGTTCTCACGGTCGAGGACGACGGGCCTGGGCTGGCGCGCGAGGACCGGGCCGAGATGCTGCGCCGGGGCGCGAGGCTGGACGAGAGCGCGCCGGGCTCGGGCCTTGGTCTTTCCATCGTAGACGAGCTGGCGCGCGCCTACGGCGGCGCGCTCTCGCTGACCGACTCGACCATGGGGGGCCTCAAGGTGGAGCTCGTCCTGCCGCGGGTGGAAGCCTAGCGCGCCGCCAGTTGCGCGCCTCGAACATATAGTGAACAATGTGGGCGTCATGCCCCGCCTTCCCGCCGCCGTCCGCGAAATCCCGAGCCCCTCGGCGTTTCGCCTGGCTCCCGAGCCGGGCTTCGACAAGCCTCATTACCTCGGCCATCGCGAGCGGCTGAGGGAGCGCGCCCAGGCCGGGCTGGACCTGCTGCCCGACTACGAGCTGCTGGAGCTGCTGCTCTTCCGCAGCCTGCCGCAGCGGGACGTAAAGCCCCTCGCCAAGGCGCTGATCGAGCGGTTCGGCGGCATGGCCGCCGTCCTCTGCGCGGGCAGGCAAGAGCTGCAGACGGTCAAGGGGATCGGCGCGGCCACCGCTCTCGATTTGAAGCTGCTGCAACAGGCGGCCTTGCGGATCGGCCGCGACCAGGTGGCCAAGCGCCCGCTGATCTCGTCCTGGAGCGCGCTCATCGCCTATGTCCGCGCCGGCCTGGCCCGTGAGAGGCGCGAGCAGTTCCGGGTGCTGTTCCTCGACAAGAAGAACCAGCTGATCGCCGACGAGGTGATGAACGAGGGGACCGTCGACCATGCCCCGGTTTATCCGCGCGAGGTCGTGCGACGGGCGCTGGAGCTGGCGGCCAGCGCCCTCATCCTGGTGCACAACCATCCGTCGGGGGATCCGGCGCCGTCGGCGGCGGACGTCGACATGACCCGGCAGGTGATCGAGGCGGCCCGCAGCCTCAGGATCGGCGTCCACGACCACCTGATCGTCGGCCGCGAGGGGGTGGCGAGCTTCAAGGCGT